>NZ_JBHULX010000002.1:0-286435 GCF_042684685.1 Aquimarina hainanensis
GAATGCATTAGACTGTGATGAGGATGGAGTTACCAACGGACAAGAGATTACAGATGGTACTGACCCAACTGATGGATGTAGTTTAGTAGCAGCGAATCAGGATGTGACACCAAGTGCAGCCTGGAATGCATTAGACTGTGATGAGGATGGAGTTACCAACGGACAAGAGATTACAGATGGTACAGATCCGATAGACCCAGATACAGATGGTGATGGAGTAACAGATGGAGATGAAAAAACAGATGGAACCGATGGTCTGGATAATTGTGATTATAATGGAGCTAGTGTAACATTAGTGCCTGATGCGAATTGGGAGACATTGGATTGTGATGGAGATGGAGAAAATAATGGTGAGGAAGTGACGAACGGAACGGATCCTCAGGATGCATGTAGTGTTTCAAATCAGGTTATACCAGATATGTCTTCTTCAACTTACGATGTTTGGGCAATGTCAGATTGTGATGGAGATGGAGTTATCAATGGAGTAGAAGTAGATCCTGATGGAGATGGTGTAGCAGGACCAGAAAATACAAATCCATTTGATGGATGTGATTATAATGCCGATGATCAGGATATAAGTATTGTTAGTGATGAATGGAATGCTTTGGATTGTGATGAGGATGGAGTTACAAATGAAGATGAAGTGACTAATGGTACTGATGCAGTTAAAAAAGATACTGATGGAGATGGAGTCACTGATGGAGATGAAGTAAAAGACGGTACAGATGGTCTTAGTCCTTGTGACTATAATGGATCAAGTATAACATTACCTCAAACAGTAGATGTTAGTTCTTTAGGATGTGAAGGAGATGTTACAATTCATACAGGGATTAGCCCTAATGGAGATGGAGTGAATGATGAATTGCGAATAGAAGGATTGGAGAAATATCCCAATAATACATTACGTATTTATAACAGATGGGGAGTGATGGTATTTGAGGCCAGTGGATATGAACAATCCGGGACTGCATATTTTACAGGAACTTCGAATGGTAGAGTAACCATTCAGGGGAGTAAGAAACTACCGGTAGGAACTTACTATTATGTTTTGAACTATGTGGATTCTGACGGAGTGAATCAGTCTAAAACAGGCTACTTATATATAAACAGATAATATACTTAAAAAATGTACTCAACAGGTATTTCTAATTGACGAAATGCCTGTTGACTAAATCCCCATATACATTATGAAAAAAACAATTGTAACCAGAGTAAGTGCATGTATTGCATTCTTTGTTTTGACAAGTTTATATGCTCAGCAAGATGCTCAATACACCCAGTATATGTATAATACAATCAGTGTTAACCCGGCTTATGCTGGTAGTCGAGGTGTCTTTAGTATTAATGGACTTCATCGAAGCCAGTGGGTTGGTTTGGACGGAGCTCCCAGAACCCAAACCATATCCTTTAATACCCCTTTAGGAGATACGGATAGAGTTGGGTTAGGAGTTTCTATTGTTAACGATGAAATTGGTCCTACCAGAGAGACGTATTTTGATATTGATTTTTCATATACAATTCCTACTTCTGACATAGGTCGTTTAAGTTTTGGGTTAAAAGCAGGAGGACATTTGCTCGATGTAGATTTTCAACGATTGAGTAAGTTTGATGTCAATGATGCACTTTTTGAAAATAACATTGATAACAAGTTCAGTCCCAATGTAGGGATAGGGTTATATTACTATACTGATCGCTTTTATATGGGCTTAAGTGCTCCAAATCTCTTAGAAACAAAACATTTTGATGAAAGTGCTACTGTAAATAACAATAATTCAGAGGCTTTTATTGCTGAAGAGCGAATCAATTACTATCTTATTACCGGTCATACATTTGATATCAATGAATATATAAAGTTTAAACCTGCTTTATTAACTAAATTGGTTTTTGGAGCTCCTTTACAGGTAGATGTTTCAGCTAGTTTTTTATTATATGAAAAATTAACGTTAGGAGTAGGTTATAGATGGGATGCAGCCCTGAGTGGTATGGTAGGACTACAGGTTTCAGATGCGATGATGGTTGGTTTTGGATATGATAGAGAAACTACGGAATTAGGTAAAGCAGTATTCAATGATGGAAGTTATGAAGTTTTAGTGCGATTTGAACTATTTAAAAAATATGATAGAGTATTAACCCCTCGATTCTTTTAACATAAATAACAATAGTTATGGTAAAAAAAATAAGAATAAGTATCATTTTAATGGCAGTACTGTCCAGTGTGGTTTTCTCTCAAGAGAAACAATTAACAAAGGCGGATAATGATTTTGAGAGATTTGCTTTTGTTGATGCTCGCAAGGTGTATCTAAAAGTAGCAGAAAAAGGATTTAGTTCTGCGAGTTTGTATAAAAAGATAGGAGATTCCTATTATTTCAACGGAGAGTTGGATGAATCGGTTTCCTGGTATGAACGTCTGATCAGCGAGTATGGAGATGATATGGAGCCAGAGTATTTATTTCGGTATGCACAGGGGTTAAAAAGTAAACGCAGATATGAAGAAGCAGATAGAATCATGGAAGCATTTTATACCAGTGCAGGGAATGATCTTCGAGCATCTTCCTTTATGAGTACTCGAAATTATCTGGATTTTATAGACATGCAGTCAGGAAAATTCCAACTATTGAAATTAAGTGTTAACTCACCTCATTCGGACTACGCTCCTAGCTTTAACCACCAGGGGCAACTAATTTTTGCTTCTTCCAGAGAAGGTCAGAATATGACAAAGACCTTACACGAATGGAATGAAATGCCTTTTTTGGATTTGTATTCTTCTGATGTAATAGAAGGAAATGGGGACTTAAGTGCTCCCAAAAAACTAAAAGGGAAGATCAATACAAAGTTTCATGAATCTTCTACGACCTTTAGTAAAGATGGAAAGACAGTGTATTTTACAAGAAATAATTATAGCCATAGAAAGGTAGGAACAGATTCAAAAGGGACAATTTTATTAAAACTATACAAAGCTACCTTAGATGGTAATAAATGGAAAGATGTAGAAGAATTACCATTTAATAGTGAAGAATATTCAGTAGCGCATCCATCGTTAAGTGCAGATGGGAAACAATTGTATTTTGCCAGTGATATGCCTGGTAGTTATGGGTTATCCGATATTTATGTAGTAGACATTTTAGAAGATGGAGGGTATGGAACCCCTCGTAATCTGGGAGATCATATCAATACAGAAGGTCGAGAGACGTTTCCTTATATCAGTGATTCAGGAGTGTTGTATTTCTCTAGTGATGGTCATACCGGTTTAGGAGGATTGGATGTATATATCTCTATTCAGGATCATTTTAATTTTTCAGTTCCATATAATGTTGGACGTCCGATTAATGGTCCTAGAGATGATTTTTCCTTTGTACTGAATGAAGCCACAAAAATGGGGTATTTTGCGAGTAATCGAGATGGAGGTATTGGGAATGATGATATTTATAGTTTCCGTCAAAAGGAAGATTTAATAGCGAGTTGTAAACAAATGGTGTCAGGTAATGTGACAGATGAGCAAACATCTGCCACTATGGGAGAAGCTTTGGTTGTTTTGTTAAAAGACAATGGAGAAGAAATCACCCGAACCTTAACAGATGATGAAGGGAAATATTCCTTTGAGATAGATTGTAATACATCATACCTGATTCGTGCCTCACAGGTTGGTTATAGTCCATCCGAAGAGCTTCTTACAACCAATGCTAGTCTGGCAGAACAATACGAGGTTTCTTTTGTGCTTAAACAGGGTATTTTAGAGGAGAAAGAAGTTGAAGAAGGGGACGACTTAGCAAAATTACTTTCATTAGAAGAGATTTATTTTGATTTGGATAAGTCAAAGATCCGACCAGATGCCGAAGTGGAATTACAAAAGATTATTGTAGCGATGAAAGAGTATCCTCAATTACGTATAGATGTTCGTTCTCATACGGATAGTAGAGGAGATGATAGCTATAATCTACGTTTAAGTGATCGTCGAGCAAAGAGTACGATCAAATATATTATAGAGAAAGGAGAGATTGACCCGGGTAGAGTGACAGGAAAAGGATATGGAGAAACGGAATTGGTTAATAAATGTGAAGACGGAGTTCCATGTGCTACCAAAGAACATCAGGAAAACAGAAGAAGTGAATTTATTATTGTGAAATAATTACATATCCCGATAATTATAATTAAGTGATAAAGCCAATGCTTATTTTTTATAAGTACTGGCTTTTTTTTGTAAGTGATTTATTTTCAGAGTAACATAGAAAAGAAGAAAAAGGCATCACATGTTTTCTGCAAAATATAGCAGGAATACCCGTAAATCTTTTTTTTAATGATTCTATATTATAGGGATGGGTATTTTATAAAATTCAAAAAATGAAATAGTTATTTTTTTGAAAAATGTAAAAAACAAAGGCGAAAAGCTTATAGCTCACTAAAATGCTTTAAAATTTGTATTTTTGCAAGACTTTTTAATATATAAAAATATAAAGTATGGCATTTGATATTGATATGATTAAAAAGGTTTATAGTCAAGTAGCAGAACGTGTTACAGCAGCACGTGAGATTACAGGTAAACCTTTGACCTTAGCAGAGAAAATTTTATATAGCCACCTATGGGATGGAAAAGCAGATAAGGCTTTTTCAAGAGGAAAAGATTATGTGGACTTTGCTCCGGATCGTATCGCATGTCAGGATGCAACAGCACAGATGGCTTTGCTACAGTTCATGCAGGCAGGTAAAGTCAAAGTTGCAGTACCTACTACGGTACACTGTGACCACTTAATTCAGGCAAAAGTTGGAGCAGATAAAGATTTGCAAACCGCTTTAAATACAAGTAACGAAGTATTCAATTTCTTAGAATCAGTTTCTAATAAATACGGAATTGGATTCTGGAAACCAGGAGCCGGAATTATTCATCAGGTAGTTTTGGAAAACTATGCTTTCCCAGGAGGAATGATGATTGGAACAGACTCTCATACAGTTAATGCAGGAGGGTTAGGAATGGTTGCAATTGGAGTTGGAGGAGCAGATGCAGTGGATGTAATGGCTGGGATGCCATGGGAGTTAAAATTCCCTAAATTGATAGGAGTAAAGCTAACAGGAAAGCTTTCGGGGTGGACGGCTCCAAAAGATGTAATACTAAAAGTAGCTGGAATTCTTACAGTAAAAGGAGGAACCGGAGCGATAATAGAATACTTTGGTCCCGGAGCAGAAGCAATGTCCTGTACAGGAAAAGGAACGATCTGTAATATGGGAGCGGAAGTAGGAGCTACTACCTCTACTTTTGGATATGATGAATCAATGGAACGTTATTTACGTTCTACAGATCGAAGTGATATAGCAGATGCAGCTAATGAAGTAAAAGAACATTTAACTGGAGATCCAGAAGTATATGCAAACCCTGAACAGTATTTTGATCAAGTTATCGAGATTAATTTGTCAGAGTTGTTACCACACCTTAACGGACCTTTTACTCCTGATTTAGCAACCCCAGTAGGAGAAATGAATAAAAAGGCGACAGAAAATGATTGGCCTTTGAAAGTAGAATGGGGATTAATCGGTTCTTGTACCAACTCTTCTTATGAAGATTTATCAAGAGCGGCTTCGATAGCACAGCAAGCTATTGATAAAGGATTAAAAACAAAAGCAGAATTTGGGATTAATCCAGGATCAGAACAAGTACGATATACGGCAGAAAGAGACGGTTTATTAGATATTTTTGAAAAACTGGATGCAAAAATATTTACCAATGCATGCGGACCATGTATCGGACAATGGGCAAGAGAAGGAGCAGATAAGGCAGAGAAAAACTCAATTATACATTCTTTTAACCGTAACTTCGCGAAGCGTGCCGATGGAAATCCAAATACACATGCCTTTGTGGCATCTCCGGAGATGGTAGCAGCTGTAGCAATTTCAGGAAGGTTGGATTTTAACCCCTTAACAGATAAGTTGGTGAATGAGAATGGAGAAGAAGTTATGTTGGATGAACCAACAGGATGGGAGTTACCTCCAAGAGGATTTGATGTAGAAGATGCGGGATATTTAGCTCCTGAAGAAGATGGGTCGCATGTTAATGTAGTAGTAAATCCTGATTCAGAGCGATTAGAATTATTAACGCCATTTGCTGCCTGGGATGGAAAAAATATCACAGGAGCTAAATTGTTGATCAAAGCATTTGGAAAATGTACAACTGACCATATCTCAATGGCAGGACCTTGGTTGAGATACCGAGGACATCTGGATAATATTTCTAATAACTGTCTGATAGGTGCAGTAAATGCCTATAATAAGAAAACAAATTCTGTAAAGAGTCAGATTACTGGAGACTATGATGCTGTTCCGGCTACACAGCGAGCATACAAAGCAGCAGGGGTCCCAACAATAGTTGTAGGAGATCACAACTATGGAGAAGGATCTTCCCGAGAACATGCTGCAATGGAACCTCGTCACCTTGGAGTAAGAGCTGTAATTGTAAAATCATTTGCTCGTATTCACGAAACAAACCTGAAAAAACAAGGAATGTTAGGATTGACATTTGCTAATGAAAATGACTATGATTTAATTCAGGAAGATGATACCTTTAACTTCTTGGATCTGGATCAATTTGCTCCAGATAGACAATTAGCATTAGAAATAGTACATGCAGACGGAACAAAAGATACGATCCAATTGAATCATACATACAATGATTCACAAATAGAATGGTTTAAAGAAGGATCAGCACTTAATCTTATTAAAAAGCAAAATTCTTAATAGCATATAAACTCATTTTACGAGTTATTATCAATATTAAAAACTCCTCAGGAAAAGCCTGAGGAGTTTTCTTTTTTTACAAAAATTATAAATATGTAACTTTGCTTATATGGTGCATCAAAACATAAAAGTAGCAGTTGATGGCGTTGTTTTTGGGTATAAAGACAATATATTAAGCGTACTATTAATAAAAAGAGATATTCCACCCTTTCAGGAATATTGGGCATTACCCGGAGGATTGGTAAAAGAAGAAGAAAGCCTGGAAGCAGCAGTAGAGCGAGAATTAAAAGAAGAAACAAATGTAACTATTGATTACCTGGAACAATTGTACTCTTTTGGAGAGGTAGGACGTGACCCCAGAAACAGGGTCATTAGTATTACGTACTTTGGTCTGGTGAAACCAGAGCATTATACGATCAAAGCCGATACAGATGCGAATGATGTGCAATGGTTTGATATTCAGGAACTCCCGGCTCTTGCTTTTGATCATACAACTATTATTGAAGCTGCCAAAGAACGATTAAAAAACAAGTTGACGTACGAACCTATAGGATTTGATTTGCTAGCAACTAAATTTTTATTCTCGGATTTAGAAAAATTATATACCACTATTCTGGAAAAGAAAATAGACAGGCGAAATTTTAGAAAGAAAATTCTTGGTTTTGGAATTTTAGAAGAATTAGATGAAAAAGTTTCGGAAGGACGGGGGCGACCAGCTAACCTATTTAAATTTAATAAGAAACAATATTTTATGCTAAAAGAAAAAGGCTTCTTGTTTGATATAAAATAAGTACTGTTCTGAATGAAGTAAACTATCTTATAAAAGATTGGATAGGGAATAAATCAAGTGTTGAATCTATATTTTTTAATGGTAAAGAGAAATGAACTGCCTTGCGGAGCACTATAATGAGCGGATCATTATCTTATTTATAATATATTTTTGGGGCATACCTGTGAGATCTAAAAAAAGTTTTAATCCATTAGTATCTTCTGTGGAATAATTAAATAATGTATTTTTTACGCAAAATATTTTGTGATATCGTTTTTCTGAAGTATTTTTGCGTTAAAATAACGCAATTATGAATTATCTACATCTAGATCCTCTTTTTACACCTTTCGGACCATCTATTCATTTTGAAGCATTTGTTTTTAGTGGAGGAGAGCCACATATTAAAATTCAGGAGATACCCCTGGGGGAAGAAATTTGTATTACTCATAGAATACGATCATTCAATGATTTAGGCTTATTATTGATTGCAACTGATGCATTAAAGAGGATGGGAGTAGCCACCATAGATGTATTTATACCGTATTTTCCGGCAGCGAGACAAGACAGAGTTATGGTTGTAGGTGAGGCATTAAGTGTCAAAGTGTATACAGATATCATAAATGCGCAGGGATATCGTCAGGTAAAGGTATTTGATCCGCATTCAGAGGTAGTCCCAGCGTTACTAAATAATGTAACGGTGCTTCATAACTATGATTTTGTAAAAGAATCTTTAGAGCAAATAAAAGAGGAGGTCGTGTTGATTTCTCCTGATGGGGGAGCCTTAAAGAAAATTTATAAAGTTTCAGAATTTTTAGGAGGAATTCCGGTAGTAGAGTGTTCTAAGAAAAGAGATGTGAAAACCGGGCAGCTGTCCGGATTCAAAGTATACGAAGATACTTTAGAAGGAAAACATTGTGTTATAGTAGATGATATCTGTGATGGAGGAGGAACATTTTTAGGGCTGGCAACAGCATTGAGGGCAAAACAGGCAGCAAAATTAAGTTTAATTGTAAGTCACGGGATATTTAGTAAGGGTACAACAGCTTTGGAGGATTGTTTTGATACTGTTTTTACAACAAACTCATTTGCAGATGTAGAAGGAGAAAACATTACTCAGATAAAATTATAACAAGATGAATGCAGATCGTATTTGGGGAGGGATTTTTGGAGTAGCTGTTGGAGATGCTCTAGGGGTTCCGGTGGAATTTAAAACAAGAGAAAGTCTAAAAGAAAACCCTGTTTCAGAAATGAAGGGCTATATGTCATGGAATCAACCTCCAGGAACCTGGTCTGATGATAGCTCATTATTATTTTGCACAATAGCTGCTTTACTAGAAGAATATAACCTCGAAAGAATAGGAAACTACTTTGTGCGATGGTATAGAGAAGGCTTTTGGGGAGCACATCATGAGGTATTCGATATAGGAGGAAGTACAAAGCATGCTATTCAAAGAATTATGAAGGGAGAATCTGCAAAGTTTTCGGGGAATTTATTTGCAGAGGATAATGGGAATGGATCCCTCATGAGAATTTTACCATTGGTGTATTTTTTAGCTCCTGAAAAAGATATGACTAGGAGGTATCAAATCGTAAAAGAGGTCTCGTCAATTACACATGCTCATTTTAGATCAGTGTTTGCCTGTTTTATATATGTAGAATATGGATTGTTATTGTTGAAAGGCATAAATAAAAAAACAGCTTATCAAAAAGTAAAAGAAAGAGTATTGGATTTTGCCAAAAAAATGGAATTTAACCCTGAGGAAATAGCACTGTTTTCTAGGGTACTAGTACAGGATATAGAGAGTCAAAAAGAAGAAGCTATACATAGTTCTGGATATGTATTACATTCGTTGGAGGCTTCTTTATGGTGCTTTCTACAGGAAGATACCTATAAAAAAACCGTATTGAAAGCAGTTAATTTAGGAGGAGATACAGACACTACTGCTGCTATTGCTGGAGGGGTGGCAGGACTTTATTATGGGTATGATAATATACCTCAAATATGGAAAAACCAAATAGCAAGATATAAGGATATAGAAAAATTGATCGCAAGCTTTTGTAATCGGCTGATAGTAATATGATCAACTGTTTTATGTCAAAAAAAGAAGGAGGAGAATGAAAAACAATGATAAAAGAATAGGGAAGTTTTTAAGCTTGATTTTAAGGCATCAACCTGAAAAAATAGGAATACAACTCGATAAAAATGGCTGGGTAGAAGTCTCTAGTTTATTGGAGAAAATAAAGGTGTATTACCCTCAATTGGATCAGGAGTTATTAGAGCATTTGGTAAAGACAAATGATAAACAGCGCTACGCCTTTAATGATGATAAAACCAAAATCCGGGCCAATCAAGGACATTCCGTTTCAGTAGCATTAGCTTATGAAGCCGAAAAACCCCCAGAAGTGTTATACCATGGAACAATTGCTGCTTTTATGAAATCTATTTGCAAAGAAGGGTTGCTAAAAATGAATAGACATCATGTGCATCTGAGTCAGGATATAGAAACAGCTACAAAAGTTGGAGCCAGAAGAGGAAAACCTGTTATACTGTTTATCCAGTCAGGAAAAATGTACCGGGAAGGAATTTCTTTTTTTAAATCAAAAAATGGAGTTTGGTTAACAGAGTCAGTACCTTCACGGTATATAAATGTTACTGAATAATGAGAACATTAGTCATAGGAGATATTCATGGAGGGTTTAAAGCGCTATTACAATTGCTTAAAAGAGCAAAAGTAACAACAGAAGACAGACTTATTTTCTTAGGAGATTATGTGGATGGATGGAGTGAATCCGCAACTCTTATTGATTTTCTAATACAACTAGATAAAAAACAAACCTGTGTTTTTATCAAAGGAAACCACGATGTATGGTGGGGAGAATGGTTGGAGTATCAAAAAACAGATAATAAAATCTGGTATCAAAACGGAGGAAGAGAGACAATTACTTCATATAGAGGGGCATCTTATGACCTGGCTGCTCACTACACGTTTTATAAAAAACTAAAAAATTACCACATCGATGATCAGAATCGATTATTTATTCATGCAGGTTTCTCCTCTATGCATGGTCCCCAAAAAGAAGTGTATGAGTCCAATTATAGCTGGGATAGAACATTATGGGAAATGGCATTGACAATGGATACCAATATTGAGAAAACAGCTAGTGTATACCCCCAACGTCTGAAGTTGTTTTCTGAAATATATATAGGACATACTCCTACAATCAAATATAACCGTGATACTCCAATGAGGGGAGTGAATGTATGGAATATAGATACCGGAGCTGCTTTTACAGGAAAGTTAACAGCATTGGATATAGAAACTAAAGAGTATTGGCAAAGTGATGCATTGCCTTCGTTATACCCAATGGAGAGCGGCAGGAACTAAATAAGTCTTTGTGAAACAATCAATTGCAATAATGTTGCAATAATTGATGTGTTTACAAGTAGTTGCCCGTCAGTAAAATGATAGTGTTAAAGTTTTTGTTTTATCTAATTATTAACAAAATCAAATCGAGGTTTCTTCTTCTTTTTTCTACATTTGACCTCCACAATTGACAGCCAAAATCATTGAAAACAAATTTCCGAAAACATATTGCTTTCTTTTTTTTACTCCTGTTTATAGGAGGGCAATCCTTTCATATATTCCATGAATATTTTTGTGATCATGGAGTAGAAGAAACATTGGGAATTACGGTACAGAAAATAGAGGCTGAACAAATAAACAAGGCAGTCTCTTTTCAAGAGTATTGCGACTGTTCCTTATTTCATCAATACCAGTTGTTCGATACGATACAGCTTTCTGCTGCTGAATTAGCGCATATTGAAAACATACATGTTTCCAGAAAAATCAATTCGAACAGAAGGGAGTTTATCGCGAATTATACTTTAAAGGAAAGAACACTCAGAGGACCACCTAAGTCTATTATTTCATAATAAGCTATAAGTAGTTATAATGTGTATGGGATACATATACATTATATAGAATAGAATTGGATCTATTTCTATAGAAATGGAATCCATACGATCCATACCAGGTATTCAAAATCAATTACTATAAACTTCATTTATACATGAAGAAATTCTATATCGCAGGAATTGCGATGCTGTTACTATGCATATCTATGCATGGTCAGCAAGTATACACTATTGAAGGAAAAATCCTTAATAAGGAAACGAAGAAACCTATTGCAGATGTAACTGTAAAGCTTCATAATCAGTACCATGTATCTGATATCCATGGAAACTTTCGGTTTAAGGAAATAATAGAGGGGCAATACATTTTGGAATGCTCCCACGTGGGATACAAAACAGAAAAACAATCAATAGATATTTCAAAAAATACAGTATTGAAAATCGAGATGGAAACCATTTCAGAAATACTGGATAATGTGTTGATTACCGGTAAGACCGAGAAACGGAAAAGAAAAGAAATCCCAATGGTATCTACAGTTGTTGATGAAGAGTTTCTAAAATCCAATAGAGAAAATAGTTTGATGAAAACGTTAGAAAAAATTCCGGGAGTAAGTACCATTAGTATCGGAACAGGAATGTCGAAACCTGTTATTAGGGGACTGGGATTCAATAGAGTTGTGGTGGTACAGAACGGAATAAAACACGAAGCCCAGCAGTGGGGGAGTGATCATGGGTTAGAAATCGATCAATACGGAATTAATGCAGTAGAGGTTATTAAAGGACCTGCATCTTTATTGTATGGGTCGGATGCAATAGCAGGAGTGGTCAACATTTTGCCTCCTCCAATATTGAAAAAAAATGAACTACAGGGAGAAATAAGCCTATTGGCACAAACGAACACCAATTTGTTAGGAGGATCAATAGGACTTCAGAAACGATACGATCATTGGTATTATGGAGGTAGGTTCACCTATAGAGATTATGGAGATTATAAGGTGCCAACTGATAGAATATACTATGAGAATTACATTTTCGAGCTTCAGGATCAATATTTGAGAAATACTGCAGGAGTAGAAAAAAATGCCAGTTTTATAACAGGGTATGTTTCTGATCGTCTGACGTCTTCTCTGATGATTAGTAATGTAAATGCAAAGAATGGTTTTTTTGCAAACGCACATGGATTGGAAGTTAGGGCTTCTTCCATTGATTATGATCAAAGTAACAGAGATATTGATTTGCCATATCACAGTGTAAATCATTTAAAAATAACAAATAATACACTTTTTCATGGAGAACATATCGATATAGAAATAGAAGCAGGCTTTCAGCATAATGACAGAGAAGAGCATTCAGAACCGGTGCCTCATGGTTATATGCCAAAACCTCCAGCTACATTGGAAAGAAAGTTTATGAAAAATACCTATTCACTAAACGGGAGAGGGTATACGAAACACATTGATGTGCATAAGATCCATATCGGAACGAATCTGGAATACCAAAATAATAATATAGGAGGATGGGGGTTTCTGATCCCTGAATATGATCGTTTTTCTATAGGAGCATACGCGTATGATCAATATCAAATTCATAATAACCTGCATTTGCAGGCAGGTATAAGATATGACTATGGAACTCTAAAAACCAAAGAATATTTTGATTGGTATCAATCGCCAATAACAGATGAAACCGGAGTACAAACACAGGTTAATCTGCAAAGAGCTTTCAAAAAGAATAAGACGTTTGGAAATTTTAGTGGCTCTTTGGGGCTTAGTTATTTGCATAAAAAAATGACCTATAAAATTAATATAGGGAAAAGTTTTAGGATGCCATTAGCCAATGAATTAGCCTCAGATGGGGTTAATTATCACATGTATCGATATGAGAAAGGGAACATTGATTTATCAGCAGAAGAAGCCTATCAGTTAGATGTCAGTATTGAACGGGAACATAATAACTGTCAGCTGACGATAAGTCCTTTTGTCAACTATTTTAACAATTATATCTATTTAAACCCTACTTCCGAGTATTATGAAACCTTACAGATATACGAATATACACAGAGTGAGGTTTTTAGAATGGGAGGAGAAGTCTCAGTATCCGTAGAGCCATTACCTAATATCACTTTAGATATCTCTGGAGCATATGTGTTTTCCAGACAAATGAGCGGAGCAAAAAAAGATTTTACCCTACCATTTTCTCCCCCTTTATCAGGAATGTTAACTGCTTCCTACCAATTTAAAGATACGCGTTTGGTTAAGAAATCAGTATTGCAAACAGCGTTTAAAATTGCAGCATCACAAGATGAAATTGTTCCTCCCGAAGAAAAAACAGCTGGATATCAGCGTGTAGATCTTTCATGGAGCTCGTCTTTTCAGTTTTTTAGAAAATACGATCCCATATCCATTTCTCTAAAAATCAATAATGTGTTCAATACCAGGTATTTTGATCATACCAGTTTTTATAGGTTAATTGATGTTCCAGAGCCTGGAAGAAACGTATCAGTTTCAATTAACCTACCTATAAATAATACCAATAAATAACCTTTTATCAATTATATTTTAAATCTAGTAAACAATGAAAAGAAGTATTAAATTTTTATCAGTTCTGATTCTCAGTATTGTGTTTTGCACCTCTTGTAGTAATGACGATGATGGAGGAAATACATTTGACGAGAATCAAAATGCAGAGCGTTTTTCCGGTATAGAGATAGGAAATGCCGCTTATAAAGTACCTAGATCCAATGTTGATGTCCATATGGAATTCGATTATGAAGGAGCTAAAAAAGTAGATAAGATCTATTTGGATATCACTCCGGTTTCTACCCCAAACATGCAGGAAGGTGAAGTAGCCTGGGAAGTGAAAGACCACTTGATTCCTTTGAGTAGTGACTATCAGGGAAAATTAAATCCTCATATTCATTACCATGTATATTTTGATCCAGACAATAAGTATGAGCCAAAAATAAAAGTAGCACAAGGAACTTATAAGTTAAAAATCACAGTTATAGAAGAAGATAAGTCTAAAAGTGTAATCACCAAAGAGTTTGAGATTGTTCAGAAGTTTTTCGGTACAAAAGTAGCTGAACAGTCTATTTTAGCTGCGGGGAGTGTGTCACTACCTACAGAGTTTACATATGATTCTGGAGCAAATACTGTTGATGAAATAGCGTATGAATTATGGTTTGAAGAGTGGAGAGAAGGGCAAAATGTAGCACCAGGAAAATGGGATAAGATAAATGTAGTATTACCAGCGGATTTATACAAAGGCAAAGTAAGCCCGAAAGTAGTATATGAATTACCGATGAATGTAGAGTTTCCTGAAAATGGCTATTGGTTGAATATTTATGTTAAAGAGAGTAGCGAGAAAGAAAGAGTAAAACTTTCTGTTCCTTTTAAAATTGAAGCAAAATAACCACCCGAGTAATGAAGCATGTTCCGGACTTTAGTTGCCCCCTATTCCGGAATGTGTTTCTTTTTTTAAAGAAAAAAAGATGAAGAGAAGAATTGTTTCCCCTGTTTTTATAGTATTATTTTTTACTTTTTTACTGTCCTGTTCCAGTGATGATGAACAACGGGATGAAGAAAAACCAACCATTACATTACAATATGATAATGGGTTTCCTCAATCATGTACAGAACTAAAAAGAGGACAACGCTATACGATTAGAGTAAAGGTATCGGATAACAAAGAATTAGCTTCCTATGGGATTGATATTCATCATAATTTTGACCATCATACGCATGATGATCAGGGAGCACAATGTACACTGGGTCCTATAAAAAAACCTGTAAAACCAATGATTTATATGAAGAATAACACATTGGAAACAGGTAAGAAATCGTATGAAATTGTTCATGAAGTGCAGCTAGGGGAAGATATTGATGTAGGAGACTATCACTGTCAGATTTCAGTTACGGATATTACCGGATGGCAAGCGAGAACTTCGGTAGATATTAAAATAGTAAAGTAATAAGTGACTATTGTGTAATCGTTTTAAGAGTAGTACCATAGATAATAGTATCATTGGTTAGTAGCCCATTGGTGCGAAGGATAGTATATAACTCGCGAAAGGGAATATTTCTTTTTTGTCGGGTTATTTTGGCGATGTTATTGGTATAATGATTATAAGATATAGATAACTGTTGAGGGACTTTGTCTTTGTAGCTGAGAATAAAAGTATTGGTTTCTACTCCTGTTTTTTTGTTAAACGTTACCTTTTGTAAAAAAGGAGCCTGCCTTCTGTATTCTTTAAGAATGATAGAGTCGTTTTCAGAAGTACGGATCAAAGATGTTTTTTGTAAAGGAGCTGCCAGGTCAAAGAGTCCTTTCTGTGTTCTATTGTGGTATAAGGAATGAATTGTGGGGTGTTCTGCTGTATCCTTTATATGATCTTTATATATTTTCATAGATAAAAAGCCCGTAGATAAAATGAGTAAAAGGATACAATTGAACAGGTAGATTCCTTTTATTTTTTTTCTTTTGGTAATAAGCAGATAGCTGATACTTATTATGGCGATGGATTGGACAATATACGTAATCATACCGTTAGCTTTTAATACCCCATTTAGGGGTGTTTAGCATAGATGATTTGTTGAGGTAATGATTGCTATACGTACCAGTAGGGTAGATGTCATAATCGTAATTAGGGAATAAAAACACCAAATCCTGGGGAGAGAGCCCCATTCCTTTATACATGATAATCCAGGTAGCTCCTCCTACAATAGAAGAAACAGTACCAGCAGTAGCTATTACTGGATTTTTGGTTCGTACTCCCCATGCAGCAGCTACAGTACTTATAACGGTAGCAGCATCGGATACGGAAGCAACGGGTTGTAATAACTTTTTGTCAAAGGCTTCTGCGACAGATAATGCTTCGCCTTGATAACCAGTTGCTACAAAACTTGTTACTGCAGCTACATATTCTCTGTAATCCTCAGGGGTATTGCCTAAAGAAATACGTTGAGGTTTATTCGAACGCTTAAGTACTTTTTTTTCAATGAGTATAAGCTCTTCTTTTTCGAATACTTCCCAATCAGTAAGAGGAAATTTGATAGGAGTTCGTTTTACCTCATAAATGTGCTCAATAATTTCTGTAACTTCTTTTGTGGTCGTAGTTTTTCCATTATAAAGAACTCCTGTAGCAATAGTGGTTTCTTCTTTCCGGTAAATCACTTTGTGTTTTTGATCCTGTTTGTAGACAAAATATCGACTGTTATTCTGATGATGTAGAATTAATTGCTGGGTGCCTACCCGGGAAACAGCTCCATAAGAGGTTTTATCATACGAAAAAGTAATAAAAATCGAACGATTTCCCGTACTGGATATAAATTTTCTTTCCGGAGCAGATACAATTGGAGAAGGACAGGAAATCTGTGTGTCAGGATTTGATTTCAGGATAATAGTTGTTGCCATGATACTTAGTTTTCTAACGGATTAACTGCTTTTAGTTTTATTTTCATTGTATTGCTGTCAATAACAATGTTTTCTAATGTTTTTTGGGTTAATACACTTCCGTTGTATTCAAATGCCCCGGTAAGATCTCCCAATTCTATGTCTACAGTCTCTCCGATCATGTTCTTTGATTCGGCAATGAGAAAAACAGTCTCTCCAAGTGTGGGAGCAGATATTTTATTCCCGTTTTCATCTACATAATAAGAAGTAATAAACTCAGGAGAAGTATCAATAGCTTCTCGTGTAGTTATAGAAGTGTTATCAGTAGGATAGGTTTTTCTCCAGTATTCCGAATATTCGGTAGCTCCGTCAATGACTCCTCCAGAAGTAATTTCCAGATCAATAGTAATGGGATATGAATCTTTTTCTTTGTATTGTTCTTTATATCCCACACAATGCGCATCAATAAATTCAATGGTTCTGGTTTTTTTGCCAATAATGGCAGAGCTTATTTTTAGTTGTAATTGTTTGGTAAGTGAAGGAGTAATCATCCAGTCGAGAATCTCACTGTCTTGCGGGTATTCAACCTTTACATACAACCCTTTCAATTGTGGCTTGGTTGAAGGCTTACCACTATGATCAATTTCTTGTTTAAATGCTAATCGATACTCTATGACATTTAATTGCTTATCATCGTAATATAGTTTAGTAATAACGCTCATGTACACTAGGGTTTTAAGAGATGGTTAAAGGTAATTATTTGATAACGAAGTGTATATGTGGTTTAACCGCCTTTTTTTAAAGTCATAATGATAGTTTTATATAATTTATTGTTTTTTTAAACCTTGTTTTCTTTTTTACAACAAATTATGTATATAATTGTATATAAATATATGTTTTTTTCTCTTAAAAAGAGACGAGTGTATATACTTCAGAGATTAATAGCTAAATTATTTGTGTAATTTATGTAGGTATATTATATTTGCGTATAAATAACGCAAAACAAATAATTTTATGAACCCACTACTACTGACAGACGGTTATAAATTAGGACACAAAGATCAATATCCGGAAAAGACAACGTTAGTTTATTCCAACTGGACTCCAAGAAAAAGCAGGATAGAAGGAGTGGATACTGTTGTGTTTTTTGGGTTGCAATATTTCATCAAAGAATATTTACTAAAGCAATTTGATACGTACTTTTTTAATCAGGACAAAGGAAAAGTAGTCGGTGAGTATAAAAAGTACATTGATCATTATTTGGGAATTGATGCAGATGTATCTCACATAGCTTCATTACATGATTTAGGATATTTACCAATAGAAATAAAAGCGGTACCTGAAGGAACAGAAGTGCCGATTAGAGTTCCGATGTTTACACTTGTTAATACCGATCCTTCTTTTTTTTGGTTGACAAACTATTTGGAAACATTATTGTCTGGAATTATTTGGCAACCATGTACGTCCGCAACCATTGCAAAACAATACAGAAAAATATTGATAAAATATGCTCAGGAAACCGATAAGGATCAGATAGGGTTTGTAGATTGGCAGGGGCATGACTTTTCTATGAGAGGAATGTCCGGTTCAGAATCTGCAATCATAAGCGGTATGGGACACGCTTTGTCTTTTAGCGGTAGTGATACAGTACCGGTTGCGAAAGCTTTTGAGACCTATTATAATGCTGATGTGACTAAGGAATTAGTGATCGGTAGTGTGAATGCAACAGAACATAGTGTTATGTGTGCGGGGAGTAAAGATGATGAAATAGGAACTTTTCAAAGGCTACTAAAGACCTACCCAACAGGGATTTTATCAGTTGTTTCTGATACTTGGGATTTATGGAAGGTATTGACAGAGTACTTACCAGTCTTAAAAGAGCAAATTCTCAATAGAGAGGGGAAATTGGTAATTCGACCGGATTCAGGAGATCCTGTAGATATTATTTGTGGATGTGAGCATGATAATCCTGTTATAGCAAAAGGAGTTATAGAATTATTATGGGATGAATTCGGGGGGAGTATAAATGAACAGGGATATAAAGTTTTACATCCTAAAGTAGGCGCTATATACGGAGATAGTATCACTATAGAAAGAGCGACTCAAATATGCAAACGCCTTAAGCGAAAAGGATTTGCTTCAACGAATGTGGTATTAGGAATTGGAAGCTTTACATATCAATATAACACTCGTGATACGTTTGGTTTTGCAATGAAAGCCACTTATGTAGAGATTGATGGAGCAGGAAGAGAAATTTTTAAAGACCCGGTTACAGATGATGGAACTAAAAAATCAGCAAAGGGATTGATTCATCTATATGAAGAAAACGGAAGAATAAAATTAAAAGATCAGTGTAGTAAAGAAGAAGAAGGAAAAGGGATGCTGGAAACGGTGTTCAAAAATGGGAAGTTAACGCGTGAGTATTCATTAGAAGAAATAAGAGAAAGAGTTCAGTAATATAAGTGACTTTGCATAGAAAAAGGTATCTATATTCATATGGGTGCCTTTTTGTTTTTTAGCATGCAATAAAGAGAAAGTGTGTGGTTTTATTGTTATAGGGGTTAAAATTGTTAAGTATTCAAAAAATTATTGTTAAAAATGTTAAAATAATTAAATTTTAAGTGGTTTAATATACATTGTTATGAGGAATTTAACGTTTAGGGAATGTGTTAGCAAACAATTTATAAGGGATTTGTGTAAGATCATGATGCAATTCTCGACAATACAATAAAAATTAACCCCAAAAAAGATCATTATGAGTACTATTTGGTTTTTTGAAAGCACCAATCTTTTTAAAATATTTTGTCCTCATAAGTATAAAAACTTCAGGGAAAATCACAAGATAGATGCCTATCGGAAGAATGATTATATCTATTTTGAAGAAGATTCGGCAAGCAAAGTGTATCTTATTGAAGATGGCAAAGTGAAAATAGGCTATTATTCAGAAGATGGAGAAGAAGTGATAAAATGTATTTTGACGCGAGGAGAAGTATTTGGAGAAAAAGCAATTCTGGGAGAGAATAGAAGAACAGAGTTTGCACAATCCGTAGATAATACGACAGCTATATGTGCGATAAGTGTCAATACGATGCATGAACTAATGAGAAATAATAAGACCTTTAGTCTGAAGGTCTATAAATTTATTGGTATGCGTTTTAAAAGATTAGAAAGAAGGTTAGAGTTACTTCTTTTTAAAGATACAAAAACGAGACTTCTAGAGTTTTTTAATGAGTTAAAAGAAGACTATGGTCATTGCTGTCCTGATACAGGAGATATGGTCATAGAACACCCCTATACACAAAAAGATATTGCCAGTTTAATCGGAACTTCCAGACCTACACTTAACATTATTATGAATGAGTTAAAAGAATCACAGGTAATAGACTTTAATAGAAAAGAAATTAGGCTAAAAAATGTAGCATAGTGTTAGTTAGCTAACATTTGGTGAAGAGTAAGCTTCCTACTTTTACATTGTAATTTAAAAATAAAAAAGCAATGATAAAAAAAGTAATGATTGGAGCGATTGCTCTGGGAGTTATGCTTTCATCATGTAATAATGATGATGATAATTCCGGAACAGATTCAAATGTAGCAAATCTAAATATAGATCTTAAGGGATTAGAGGATTTGGGAGACGGATACCTGTATGAGGGGTGGATAATAGTGGATGGAGCACCTGTATCGACGGGAACATTTTCGGTAGATGGAGAAGGGGCATTGTCTCAAAAAGCTTTTGAAGTAACTAAAACATCCTTGGAGACAGCTACTGCGTTTGTATTGACGATAGAGCCTGATCCAGATTCAGATCCTGCACCAGCAGATACCAAATTATTACTGGCAGAATTCGGATCAGGGAATACTGCTTCAGTATCACTTGCACCTGTAGCAGAAGGAGATTTTGCTACTTCTTCCGGAGACTTTTTCCTTCGTTCTCCAACAGATGAAGCTTCGGGAACTGCCAATAATATGAACGATCAGTACGGAGTTTGGTTTGGACAACCGGCAATGCCTCCATTAGCAACTCTAAATTTACCTACCCTAAATGCAGGATGGAAATATGAGGGATGGGTAGTTACAGAAAATGGTCCCTTATCTACAGGAACTTTTACGGCGGTTAATGAAGCAGACGATAATGCAGGAAGCCCAGAAGGATTTAGTGGAACAGAATCTTTTGGTCCTCCAATCCCTGGAGAAGATTTCTTTAGAAATGCACCAGAAGGAGTCACTTTTCCTCTGGATGTAAGAGGAAAGACGGTTGTTATATCAGTAGAGCCGTTCCCAGACAATTCACCAGCACCTTTTCTCCTAAAACCTTTAGTAGGAACAGCAGGAACAGAAACTGCACCTACACATTATCCATTTGGTCTTAATGCAGCTTCTTTTCCTTCAGGAACTGTATCGAGATAATTTTCTTTATTTTTTGTTAGTATAAAGCGTAATCTTTGATTGCGCTTTATTAATTTGCAGTAGATTTGTCTGATTGCTATTTGGGAAAATCAAAGAGCTTATAAACAACAGCATATGAAAATAGATAAAAACAAAATTACCAATATAATTTTTGTAATAATTTTAGTATTGTTTTTTATTCCTTCTACCAGAGGAATGATTCAGATTGTTTTGACCAGAATTTTTTCTTTTAGTCCTTCAGTTGTTCAGGTAGATGAGCGAAAAAAAATTAATAGCTACGATTGGAAATTGCATGGAGTTAATACAGAATCAATCAATATGCAAACTGCAGAAGGAAAGGTTATTGTACTAAACTATTGGGCAACATGGTGCCCTCCCTGTATTGCAGAAATGCCTTCATTACAGAAACTGTATACTGATTATGGAGATAAAGTAGTGTTTTTGTTTGTGACCACAGATGATGATCCGGAGTTGCATAAGTTTATGAATGATAAGCATTATAATTACCCAATTTATAGATCGCTTTCCCAAACTCCTCACCCTTTTAATGGAGAAAAATTTCCGACGACCTATGTAGTTGATAAAAAGGGAAATATTGTTATAGATAAAGTAGGAGCAGCAGATTGGAATAGTAGTACCGTGAGAAAAGTCCTAGATGAGTTACTAGCAGAATAAATAACTTTTTTTAGTAAATCCCATACTTTTATACGTAGACATCCATGACGCAGACAGTTTGTTTACACACTAAAATATTTCTAATACAAGGCCTTAAATGTATAGATATGAGATTAATTTTTATGGGTAAGCATTAATTTATAGATGGTTATCTTCTTTTTTTGGTTGTTTATTCTACAAAATAAATGTTAATATTTTTAATGTTTCTAATAAATTTGTGTTAACGTTTGTTGTTTTGTCGGGTTTTGTGTGTAGATCGTCGAAAGATCCTTTTTTTGTTTCTGCTTTTTGATTTACATTCGCTATAAATTCATTTAAATCAGATAATTATTGAAACAATTTTACGCTCACTAAATAACAAATCAACCCATTTTTGTAAAATGTTCGATTCTTTTCTGTAGGATTGAAGCAAAATAGCTTCATGATGTAAATGGATAGTCACAGTTTTTTTTATTTATTAATTTAATACCCCACTAATTATGAAAAAAACTCTTTATTTCATCATGTTAAGTATAGGAATACTTTCATGTTCAAAAGACAATATTGAGGAGAGTAACAATGCACTTAGGAATGAAGATCAAAAGGACAAGAAAGAAGTATCGCTTGTTTTTAATGATAACGATCCCAAAGCCAAGTTTATTCTAAAGGTAGCCCCGGATTATATCGAATTTAGCAAAGATGCCGATATTGACTTTGAGAAGTTAGAATATATGGTTGCAGGGCAGATAGACAAGGCTCCCGAAGGATTTTTGAGAAAAATCAAAAGTGTACGTCAAACAAATTCCAAAACGATTGTCGAAACAGTATCAGCTGAGTTAAATGACTTAACTCCGAATACAGATTACAAAACAGTTTATAATTACAATAATTTTAAAAAAGATTATGTAACTAAAACAAGTAATGGAGATGTAGTTACCTACTCGTTGGTATCTGATGGAACTAAGAAAAATATTTCTTTAGGATCATTTAACATTAACCTCAATCGTGTGATTTATGATGCAGATGGAAATCATTCAACAACACATGATCAGATTAAAGCTAATGGATCTGTAAAAATTCAGCCTTCGCTGGATTTAAAATTAAGAGTGTTTTTTGGATCTCTGCAAGAGTTTAAAAGTGTTGTAACCTTTAAAAAAACCACAAACTTGGATCTGACCTGGAATGTAAGTCATAGCTTATTTAGTCATTCCATACCAGTTGCAAAAATTAATTTACCACCCACTACTTTTTGGGCAGGATGGATTCCCGTAGTTGTAACGCATACATTAGATGTTACAATAGATGCAAATGGAAGTGTTAGTGCTTCTATAACAGGGGGATTGCAAGGAACTATCACTGTCAAAAAAGGAATGCATTATCAAAACAATAACTGGAAATTTATTCACGATGTGAATTCATCAGGAATACGATTCAAGCCTGTTACAGCAAGCGCGAGATTTGATGCATCTTTAATACTATCGGCAGGATTCGAGTCATCTTTTTACGGATCACTGGGAGTTGGTATTAAAGGAGGAGCAGGGCTCTATGCAGAAGGAAGTGTCAGTGCTAATACTGACGGAGAAGCGTCTATTCGTTGGTTTGGAGGAATTAAAGCAAATATAGGCTTGTATGCAAAAGCAGGATTATTTGGGATTCCCGGACTCACCTTTAGGTACGACCATCCAATCTATGATTATAAGTATCCACTAACTGAAGGTACAATTCCACTAGGTAAGCAGTAGTAAATATGCGTGTTTATAGGAATTAACCCAATGTTATAGTCAATTACTTTTCGGTTTTCTCAGTGACGTTTATGTTAGGTATAAAGTATAAACTCTAGTTTATTCGATCAATACCTATACTAGTAACACTGTGACTATCCACGTAGTTTTCTCTTTTCACAAATCAGGAAATACATCATTTTATACAGAGGACTCCGGAGGGTAATTGGTCTATAACTTCAAAAAAAAGTTATATGATACAAAAACAAAAAATTAGCAGAAAAAGACTTTCTTCCCTATATACGATAAGTACCCTATTCATTATTATCTTTCTTTTATCAAGCTTTCATAAGGAAGACAGGGATGAAGTTAACGGAAGAAAACTGTTGCCAGGTATTGATAAAGTAGAAAAAAGGACGAATGCACATTGCGAACTAACCGTAGAAATAAATGGAGATAAGGGATTGTGTGAAGATGATACAGTCGTACTTACTGCTGCCGTTTCCGGAATGTCAAAATGTGACAGTTGTAGTGAATATAAAGTGATTAATACAAGTCCTTGCATAGGAAAGCGGGAGCCACTAGTGTTAGATATTAGTAAGACCAGAAACTTCTTTTTCTTTTCTATTACAGAGCGTAAAGTAATGAGGAACGAAAACCTGAAATTAATTGATCATGGAGATGGAACAGCTATACTAACAGGTTATGTAAGGAATTCAAAGCGCTATAAGGTAGAAGTAAAATTCACGCAGAAGAAAAAGTATTCATATAAAGAACCTTATAAGAATGCTTGTGGAGGCACCTTGCATACTAAGGACTGGATATATTTTTGGGATTTTACTGGCTATATTAAAGAAGTTGGAGGTGGATTTTATATGAACATTTCCAAAAAAGGAGGTCCTGCACAAATAGGGAAAGGAGCGAATACGAATGAACGAGTGCATAATAAATTAGGAAGCTCTTTTTGGATAAAAGGATCCAATGGCTGGTCTGGTGATTTTCATTTAAATCTGGATTGTGTAAAACAGCTCAACACTAACCTATCATATAGGTGGTCTACCGGAGAACGTACGGAGTCGATACGTGTTCATGAACCGGGAACTTATACCGTAACTGTATCAGATTGCAACAATTGTAAGGCATCAGATACTGTAGCAATAATGCATCAAGATACTGCGATAGATGCAGGTCAGGATCAGACAATATGTCTGGGAGATGAGGCAGTATTAACAGTAGAAGGAGAAGGAGATATCTTATGGTCTAATGGAGAAACAACCCGGACGATTATAGTTCAACCTTTCGAAACTACAACATATTCGGTAGTCTTGACTAATAACGGTTGCAAGGTGGAAGATGAAGTCGTTGTTACTATTGGGGATTGCGGAATTGCTAAAATGAAGGTGTATCCTACAAAAATTAACAGAAATCAATCCCTGATTATAGATGCTTTGATGAATGGATATGGAAAGATAACTACATCCTTATATGATTTGTCAGGAAGAAAAATCCATACGTTTAAGGAGCAGCCTTATCAGAAGGGAAATAATAAACTTACCGTCTATATGCATACAGTACCAGTAGTTCTTCCGGGAATTTATATACTAAAATTAGAAGGAGACAACTGGATAAGAACAAGACGAGTTATTATCGGCTTGTAAAACAATAATTGCCTTGTTTGTTGGAATTTTTTTCCACGTTCTTTAATAAAACCTTTGAAGAAATATTTCTTCAAAGGTTTTTCTCTGTGTGACTCCCAACCACATACCCAGAGATATTTTTTATACCTGATAGACTAAAAAAAAATCTGTATAGGGAGTTCAATATTTGTTTAGGTGATGTCTACAAGATCGGTTTTGTTCGTATAAACATATTAATAGTAATCAGGAATATAAGGTAAGATCCCTTTGTGAAGAGATCTTACCTTTTCGATTGATTACTGTTTGACAATCATTTTTCTAGTCAATATGCTCTCAGATGTAATTAATCGAATAAAATACATGTTTTTTGTAAGTTTTGAAGCATCATAAGCAATACGATATGTTCCTTCTGCCAGATTCTTATGCAATACGGTTGCTATTTTTGTACCAGAGAAATCTACAATTTCCAGTGTAACCATTTCTTGCTTAGCTAGCGAAAATTGAATATCTGTATATGTGCTAACAGGATTTGGATAGTTTTGATAAAGTTTCGTGTGTTGTTTAGCAGAAACATTGGTTTTCTCCTGATTGAATTCAGTTGTAATAGCATTTTTACTTGCATGAGATGTGAATTCGATATTATCGATCCAGGCAGCGTCTTCTCCGCTAGAGACAGAATAGTCCTTTTTATATACCCAGCTTATCGTATGGCTTCCTTTAGGGATAGAGAAAGAAATACGTTGCCAGTCAAAAATACCACTCCATTTTTTTTCTTCTTTTCCATCAACCATAAATATCAGATAGTCATAATCTTTTTCAGAAGATATTTTAATGTCAAAATGCATATCCGTATTGGTAGCAAAATCTTTTGATATGGAAATACTGGTTTCTTGATTATCAGTGATTGTATTTGATTTAGAGCTATAGCCAAATGGAGAATGCGTATCTACAAGTTCCCAGGTTCCGTGCTTAAAAGAAAATGCAGCCTGACTGTAGTCTTTTGTTTCAAAATCAATAACAGAAGTATCTGTACCCGGAGTACCAGGCTTTATATAACGGATAACGTCAATCCATGCACGATCGGCCCCTTTCTTTACAGAATCATCTTTTACATATGACCACATAATGGTATGGGTACCTTCGGGAATAAGGTAACTTACAGTATTCCACTGAACTTCTCCACTCCATTTAGAAATTTCTTTACCATCGATATAAAATTTTAGGTAATCGTATTTCTCTTCAGAAGACACTTTGAAGTCAAAACTTAAAACGGTTTCTTGCGCAAATGTCTCGGTCATGCTTAACGAAGTACTGGTTTTATCTCCAATTTCGGGAGATGAAGCATGAAAGCGGGCATTGTCTGTTGTAATGATCCACTTTTTATTTCCTCCAAATGAAAAATTAGCCTGGGAGAAATCTCCAGTGGTAAAATCGATGTTTACCTGTTCTACAGATGTCCCTTTTTTTAGTACTTGAAGGTAAAATGTCTGCGTAGTAGCAGTAGCGGCATCTTTAACTTTTAATACTACTTTATGAACGCCTGTTGCAGTTTCAGGAGGAGTCCCTTCGAGTATGTATTGAGCATTGTGTTGCTCGATTTGTAACCAGGAAGGTCCTTCTGTTATTTCTATAGAAACAGCATCATCATTTTCGTCAAACGTTTGAATAGGATATTGGTATATCTCTGTTGTTTTGAGAATTGTCGATGGAGAAGAAGTGATAACAGGAGGGATGTTTGCAGGCTTTAAATTGATAATCGCAGCATTGCTTTTTACCCAATTGTGATCTCCGTTATGAGTAATCAGCTTGTTGAGGTAAAAATATCCGTTGGTTCTTCCTCCCCAACCCCAGTTGATATGAAAATAATCTCCCTGTTCAGTAATCTGATATCCATCCAGAACGAACAGATGTCCGGCAGGTTTAGTCAGTGTACTTCTTCCAGAGTATAAGACAGGTCTTCTTTCTTCCAGTTCTTTTTTCATTAAATCACTCCATGCTTGCTGAGAGTAGTTGTACTTGTTTACAAGTCTCGCAGCTGTATCGTATTTAAAATACGTTTTTAAAGCACCAGGCACATCATGAGTGTATGCTCCCGAAGATTTTGCCCCGTAGTTCATGTTTACAGCGACCCCGCAGTGAAATAACAACTTTGCATTTTCCTGATCAGGACGACTTTTAGACATGTGCTGCCAATTATATGTGGTTGCTCCAAAATTGGCAGAAATAGCTCCGTATTTAGAGTGATTGTACGTTTCGGATCCACGACCTGTTTTAGGAAATTCCCAATATCGGATAACCTGTGCCATAGCTGTAGCCACACAACCTACAAGAGCATGACCGTCTCTACCTTCCCCATCTTCAGGGCATTGTTTGTTCCAACCTGCTCCCTGACTGTATAAGATATCATCCATGAATGGAAGAACTTCATTGGTTTTTCGTCTGGATACTGGGTTTTTTAATAATTCCCAACCCTTATCCTTGTTATTGGATTTAGAAGTTTTGGAATACTCGATACTTTGGTAAACATACTTTTTGTAGTTATCCAGCCATTGAGTGATAGCAGGGTTTTCTACAGAAATGTCCAGTATACTTTGGTTGGAATACCCCAAAATAGGTTTGGCTGTATCATCAGCTGATATAATAATAAACCCTCCATTGGTGTAGGTGATAATGTAATATACCAAGGTGTTTTTATACTGAACCTCCTGAATGGTTTGTACTTCTTTTTTTACTGCAGATTTGCTGTTAGGGGTTTGAGAACCAATCCACTGATTGGCAATTTTAATCGCCGTGTTTCTGTCTATGGAGTTCGCATGGACATCAAAATAAAGAAGCAATAATAAACTAAATGTAATAGATAAAATTCTTTTCATTTAAGTTGGTTTTAATGTTAGAATGAATGGTTATTAACACGAAATTAAGAAAGTGATTTTTGGATTTTAAGATTTTTTGATACCAGTTTTGACACAATATATAGTCGAAAATTCAAGGAGATGAATCATTTTGATTTTGTAGGAAAGGCACTATTAAAAAAGTTAATACAACAGTGACCTTTTTGGAAAAAAAAAGGACGAATTGAAAAGTTTTTTTGAGAAAAATGAAGCTTTTTTTCTTAAAAAAATAAGAGATTTGATAGAAGAAATAGAGAGGATGTAATTTTTAATACTTCAGATTTGTATTACTTTAACAATTGTAATGTAGCGGATGTCTGTTTTTTTGCCTTATTTCCTTTCTCAAAAAAACAATCTATGATTTTTCGAATCATACTGGTATATATATGGATAGGGGGTGTCGGGATATCACTATGGTCTCAGGATACAAATTCAGTGCAGCTGGAAAATTTGTCTAAAAAGGCGGAAACACTGAAGAAAAAAAAGGATCTGGTTAATTATAGGTTTGTTTTAAAACAAATCGCCATATTAGCAGAAAAGGAAAAAAAGGATACTGTATTATTAGAAGCTTATAAGAATACTGGAAAGTCTTTTGAGAAAAATAAAGATTCGGTATTGCACTATGATAAGGAAGGAAAACGCATTGCAGATCAACTAGGGAATAAAAAATACAGTACAGAATTCACCTATTTAATTGCACAAACAGAAGTAGAAAGAGGAAATTATAAAGTTGCCTATGAGTTATTCCTGAAAGCCGAACAAGAAGCTTCAGAAAAACAATACTCTTTCCTGCCGAATTTGCAAACTGCTTTTGCAGAGTTGCATTACAGAATGGAGGAATATGAAATGTCATTTGAGAAATTAAAAAAGGCAGGAATACTTTTTAAAAAATTACAAAACGATCTGGGAGAATCCTCCATTTATAATAATTTGGGAATACTGTATAAATCGCGAAAAATTTTTGATTCGTCTTTATATTACCATCAGAAGTCCATTGCAATAAGTTTAAAGAATAAAGATACCGTTGGTATTGCATATTCCTATAATAATATGGGAGTAACCTATATGAATATGGAAAAAGATACCCTGGCGATGACTTATTTTGAAAAAGCACTTCACATAAAACCAGATAACCCCACTCATAGTTTGATTTCTAACTACGGTACAGTGATGATAAAACTCAAAAAATATGAGGTAGCAGAACGTTTTTTAAAAGAGGTACTGAATACTACCTATGAGTTACAGTTAAAAGTGACTGTGTTGGGAGAGCTTCAGAAAATACAGAAAAAAAGAGGAGCCTATAAAAAAGCATTGTATTATGCTAATATGGAGAGTGTGTTAAAAGATCAATTGATGGATGATAAGAAGTTCCTGGAAATATCAAAACTGAAAGCCTCTTATGAATTAAAACACAAAAATGCCGAAATAGCTCATTTAAAAGAGAAAAACAAATACCAGGAATTAGCCAACAGGCAAAATAGAATATTGATTGTCGTGCTGGTTATCGGGATTTTTTTAGTAATTATCTCGGGTTTTTTATATACTCGTAGTATAAAATTCAGAGACTTATCCCGGCAGTTATCTTTACAGCAACGGTTGTTGCGCTCTCAGATGAATCCTCATTTTTTATTTAACAGTATGGCAGCAATTCAAACATTCATACTTAGAAATGAAAATAAAAAAGCAGCTAGCTATCTGGCTAAGTTTTCTAAGTTAATGCGGGTTATTTTAGAAAACTCGAGAGAAGATCAGGTGAATTTCAAAACAGAATTATATGCATTAGAAGCATATTTGAGTCTGCAAAAGCTACGGTTTCAGAATCGGCTACAATATGAAATTATAGTAGATGATGAATTGGAAGAAGAAGAGTATGTGATTCCTCCGATGTTGTTTCAGCCATTTGTAGAAAATGCGATAGAACATGGTTTTTCAGGTGACAAAGAAGGATTGCTTACCATAACATTTTCTTTACGAGAAAAAACAATTTTATGTACCGTTCGGGATAATGGAATCGGATATTCCAAAACGAAAAAAAACAAAGGAAGAAAATCATTATCAATGGCAATTACCAGAGAACGATTAGAGATTTTTTCCAAAAAGATTAAAAAACCGTTGCATTTGGTTGTGGAAGATAGGGGGACAGAAGAAGCAGCTAAAGGTACGATTGTTAAACTTGATATTCCCATTATAACAATATGAATGTAATACTAATTGATGATGAAACTTCTATTCGGGAAGGATTAAAAATTCTCTTATCTGAAGAAGATATGACCATTATTGGAGAAGCTGCAAGTATAAAAGAAGGTATTTCTTTGATTGATGAAAGAAAACCGGAGCTGGTATTTCTGGATATACAATTAGAAGACGGCAATAGCTTTTCTCTGTTGGAACAATTGACTTTTAGAGATTTTAAGCTGGTTTTTATTACAGCCTATAATCAATATGCAATAAAAGCGTTTAAATATAATGCATTGGATTATTTGTTAAAACCGATAGACCCCGAAGAACTGCATGAAACCCTCCTTAGAATAAAAAAACAGGAAGAAAAAAATGCCATGGAAGCTCAACTAAAACGCGTGCAGGAGAACAAACAATTACAAAATCTAACCATAAATACCACACAGCGAATGCATATCCTGCCTATAGAGGAGATTATGTATGGACAGGCAGATCAGGGATACTCCACTTTTTTTATGAAAAATGGAAAAAAAGTGGTCGCTACCAAACCATTAAAAGAGTATGCAGCACTATTGCCAGAAGAAGTGTTTATTCGGGTTCATCAGTCGTATTTAGTAAATCAGCGCTATATAAAAAGTTATGATAGAGAAGGGATTCTTTATTTGTCTAATGAAGAGAAAATTCCGGTATCTGTAAGAAAACGCGTAGCGGTAAAAAAACGCCTGAGTCAGCGATAAACGACTTCTATGTAAGTCTATTGGGGATTCATATACATAAAGGCATTTGATTTTTGGGTAAATCCCGAAACATTTATATTAAGAGTACCGGGGATCATACATTTAGTGTTCTGGTATCGAGGAAAACATTCCATTTCATAAAGGAGGTAACGAATAGTAACTGGGATACTTCGAATAGCAACTCATCATACCTTTCGCAGAAAAACATATGTACCTTAGTTTAGCAGGTAAGTAACAGGATGAATCAATACTATGGATGGAGTCTTCCGGAATACTGCACCGCATTTATTAGAAACATTTTAAGGAAATCATAGAAATTAAAAAGCGTAATTATGAAAAAAAAGTTGCTGATTTCAGCACTAATGGTTGTGAGTGTATTTGTTTTTTCTTGTAAAAAGGGAACAGGTCAAGATCAAAAAGCAGAAGTGATCGCAGAAGAGAGTCAGCCAGTCGCATGGTTAAATGGAACTTATGTAAACCAGCAAGAGGATGCATTGCTTAAAGAGATCGTATTATGTGACGAAGGAAAAGCTTCTGTAAGTTCAGTAAGCAGAACATATACGATAGCTATCGAAAAAGGAAAAACAAAAATAACCGTATCGTCTAATGGAAATTTTGCGTTTTATGTATCCGAAGATAAGACAACACTCACTCCAGCCGACGCTTTCACCAAAGAATGGGGAACCAATGCCGTTTTCCTTTTGGATAAAGAAAAAGAACAAAGCTGTAAGTAAGAAATTACAAAAGGGTGCTATACTTTTAGTGTTGACCAATATGTAAGGTATAGTGCCTTTTTTTAAACCCCAATACATGATTGATAAATACTTTTTTAAAAGATTAACTGAAAAAGGAAAAATAGCCTATTTTATTATCCAGATTATACTCGTAGCCATCTTTTTATATGTCCTTTTCGGACAATTGGGATATCGTCTTGGGAGCTATAATTCGGAAGCAAGAACAGAAACATATATGGTGTTAATCCCCGGAGTGATTATTATCTCTTTACTATCAGGAGGAATAAGCCTGTTCTTTTGGAAAAAAACAGAAGAAATAGAATAATTATGTTCTTATAAGGAGGCTATCATTATATAATACGGTTGCTTATTATCATTAGAGAGAGCTCCCCAACTCATTCCTCTGATGATTAGCTATTAAAACATCTCTTATGTAAAGTGTATTATTGAAAAAGACGAATTCACGACAGTCGATATGCCTCCTGTTCAGCGTATTCATTTCCTAAAAAAAAACAGACCTTTCTCTCGGGAAATATATTTAATTGGGCTACAAAGTGACTACAGATATTTTTAGAATAATTGATCAGGGAATCGTTCAGGAGCTGGCAGTACATAGTACTTGTTTGGAGCTTTGCATTCCTACTGGTGATTATGAAAAGAACGCACAATTACTAATTGATATACAAGCAGTCTTTAAGCATGACCATAACCATCTTGAGGTAAGGGAAGATAAGCGAACCCCTGTGAGAATTCATACGGGAAGCCTGGATATCCCCTTAAAAGATATTCCCAAAAGAGATATTAAATCATTGGAAAATATCGAGGTTGATTATGAAGAAAAGAGAGGAGGGGATAAATCAGAAAGACAGGCTGTCTCTCCCGGAGCATTATATATTTATTTTCACGAACTATTTATTGAGACACATATCCGTTTTGTGTATGTAAAGAAAGGGGTTTTTCTTGTGCATATGCATGGAGAAACAGAGTTTGGGAAAGTATTCGAAATTACACAAAACATTCCGCTACAAGTGACAATCAGTTCTTTTGACATAAAAAAGAAAAGTAAAAAAGAGATGCTGTTGCTATTTAAAACCTATTTTGATACAGGAGACTTTGAATTACAATGGAAAGAAGAAAATAACGATGTGTATCTGAATGCCATAGTACCGTAATTTTTTTCTGTCTTTTCAGTAAAATATATTTTTAAATAGTCAAAAGCCACCAACTGTTTGTTATTTTTGAGTTTCGACAAAATAGTTAGGAGGTTATTATGAATCACGAAATACAAAGGGAAACAGCGATATGGACTAAAGAGTTACATGAAGAACTCCCTTTACTGTCGAAAAAATTGCACCCTCTTTCTGAGGAGAATGGGATAGAAACCATAGAATTATTAACAGAATTATTGCGTTTTTTAAAATTGGTATCACTTGTTCGGCATCCGATTACTCCATCGTATTTGGTCGATATGGCATGGCATGAATTTATTCTGTTTACCAAAAAGTATACAGCTTTTTGCGAAGAGAAGCTAGGTAGGTACATTCACCATACCCCGGATGACGATACGAAAAAAAATAGCAATAGATTTCAGCAAACGATCCGTTATTATATTCTGTATTTTGGAGAACCTTCAGCGGATATTTGGGGAAAAGAAGCAAATAAAGAATGGATGCTTTCTAATTGTGGAAGCTGCAGTACTAATTAAAACCGATCGCGTTAGATGTATTTTGAAGGAACGATAAAAATAGACCCGTTACAACTCACTAAAATAGAAAAAGTAAAACCTACAAAAGCATTTCGGAAAATGCTCTATTTTATGACCTTAGGACAGGTCTCTGATAAACAGGAAAGGGAAACTTTTACAGCCATTTCTATATTACAGCAATTAAACAGAGCCCTGATAAAAGAAGAGGTCACGAATATCATTCGCCTATCGCATGATGATATTGATTTTTATTTAGATGAAGAAGGGAAGAAAAATGACTTAAAAGAAGCATTCGATACCTATGATATTCGAATTGATGAATCCATGGCCATGTTTTTTTCTACTTTGTCGATGGTACTGGAACATGAAGACAAGGAGTATAAATATTTAATAGAAGCTGATATATGCAGGATTCATCAGGTAGGAGCATATCCTATAACAATAAAAGTAACTGGATTGCTAAAAGAATTTAATGCAGTTGGTAAAAAAGAAGAAGCGGTCGGTAAGCTCGTAGAAGGGGTATTTTCTTCTCAGCAGAAATACAACGAATACAAAGTGTCGAAACAGGCTATATTTGAGCAGTTTTTAGAACGCCTTTCTCTGAGCATTAAAAAAAATATCAGGATAGAAGATACGATTATTGATATTAAATCAAAAATTGTAATTCCGCAAGAAAAGATAACTTCCAAAACAGCTATACCGCATAGAACTGATAATGGATATAGAGGGATGTATACCGGATATTATGGATTTTCAGACTATATGTTCTATAGTTATTTGTGGTCATCTATGTGTCATTCTCACGGGGTCACCCTGCACGATACTCATTACGAAACTGAAAAAGGAGAGTATTTGGGGTATAAAGAAGAGCTAGAAGGAACTTCGTCATATTTAGATGATACAATCAATTCTGAAGAAAGAGAAGATATTTTTGATGAGCCGGTAACGGCAGAAGGAGAAGAAAGTAGTAGCTGGTTTGATTTTGATTCCTGGGGCGATAATGATGATACTTCATTCTCTTCATGCAGCTCATGCAGTTCGTGTTCATCATGTTCCTCCTGTGCTTCTTGTGGAGGAGATTAAAAAAATAAACATCTTTTTTCAATAAGAAAGAAGTGCTGTCTTATTAAGGTAGATAAAAGGGGAATTTGCAGGGAATCAAAATAATTTATTTCTTGTGGTATAAGTTTGAGAATCATTAGTCACAAAGAATTACTTACACCATGGGGAGAAATAAGAAAACAGATCCGAACCTCTTAATTGCAATAGGAGTATTAATCGCCAGCTTTGCAGCTTTGTTTGTCTATATGAGGCAGGTGGCTATCATGAGTGAACAAACAGAGATATTGCTACAGCAAACCAAGGCAAATGCCTGACCATATGTCTTGATTAATACAGGGAGAAGTTTTCATGATGATAATGAGATTAGTGAGTATAGATATGAGGTTTCGAATAAAGGAACGGGTCCAGCAATTATAGAAGGGGTAAAAATCACGTATAAAGGGGAAATAGCAAGGAACTGGAAGGAATTATACACAGCTTTAGAAGTTCCTGATACGATTCGAAAAGGGCATACCAACGAAATGATTTCTAACCGTGTGATATCTTCCGGGGGAAGTATTTTATTAATAGACTTTTCTAATAATAAAAAAGTTATGAAGTGGGTGTTTGAAAAAGCAAAAGATATCCATATAACGATCTGCTATAAATCAGTATTTGGAGAATTTTGGGAAATAAAAAGAGAAGGGTTTTACACCAATCTGGAAGCGACTAAGCGAACATCTGTAGTAGAAAATACTATCAGAGAAGAAGAAAGGTTTATTGAATAATAAAAACAGATAATGGAATTATTAGAAACAAAGAGATTTCAATTACGGGTTATTGAGGATACAGATATAGCTAATATACATCGAGGGTTATCACACCCAGAAGTAATAAAGTATTACGGGGTTCGCTTTTTGACCTTAGAAGCAACCAAAGAACAAATGCAATGGTATGCTGATCTGCTAGAGAATAATACCGGAATATGGTGGGGTATATACACTAAAGATACTCGAGAATTTGTAGGGGCAGGAGGATTTAACGATGCAGATAGTACTCATAAAAAAGCAGAAATAGGCTTTTGGCTTTTACCAGACTATTGGGGGCAGGGAATAATGAAAGAAGTAATGCCTGCTATTTTTTCATACGGATTTGATGTGATGGGACTCAATAGAATAGAAGGGTTTGTAGATCACGAAAATGAAAAATGCAAGAAAGCACTACAGAAGATCAATTTTCAATATGAAGGGACAATGAGAGAGTCAGAAGTAGAAAATGGTCGTTTTATAGATGTGGATATTTTTGCCAGGCTTCGGAAGGATGCAGAGAGCTGAAAGCTTCAAAAAATAAGTAACAAAATTTTAGTTCATAATGATCTAAGGTGTTTTTAAAAAAACAGTTTTGCTATGGAGAATACCTGCTTTTGAGATTAACGATTACTTTGGAAAGTGATATAGTGAAAAGGAAATAGTAGGGGAAATCCTTTCATTACTCCGTTATTTTTATCGATGATTGTGTGTTTTTGTCGGATGAACAGTAAAAAATACGCGTTTTTACCATAACCAACTTATTATCAATATGTAGTACCTTAGTATTCGGATAAAGGGGTTTGTCCATTTTCTTGAAAACAACTTGAATGTTTTTTTTGAACTAAATGATTTCATGTCAAAATAGGTTGCTATAAACAGCAACCTATTTTTTTTAGAGTGTTATCTGGGAGGAAAATTGTTAAAATACAGACAGCTCTCATGTATTGAGAGCCATCAGCGTAAAAATTAAATTATCAATAGGTAATTAGTAAAATACGTATATTCGCATTATGAGTAATTTTAATACCTGGTGGATGAAAATTCACCCCCTTGTGCGAAGAATCATTCGAGTGGCAATTATAACCATGATTCTATTTTTTATATTTCGTTTTTTTGGTCTTATTAATTAGATAGAATTGTAATCTCTTTTTGAATTTCAGTTTCCATAAAATCCAACGTATCATTTCTTAGCTTCCATTCATTATATAATACATTCCCTTTTTTTTCTGGAGTTATAATGGCATTTTTTCGTTCCAGTTTTTTTAGAACCCAATTCACAATAGAAAATCGGGAAGTGTTTTTTTCAGGAGTAATCACATTACATTTTATGTTCTTTCGATGATTGAGTATTCTGGATTGTGTCTCCGGAGATAGAATAGCAGCATTGTACAGACATAAAAAATCATCCATGGATACAATATGCTCGAAATGCAATGACTGAGAAGGGTCAATATGATTTCCTGTGTATAGATTTAAATACTGAGTATTTATTTCTTTTTCCAGCGATTTTTTTACTTCATAAAAATCACGCTCGTAGATATCTGATATATAGGTTTTCATAAGAGGTCTTTTAATTATATATGACAAAGCTATGGGGAATCCTTTCGATAGATAACGTAAATAAAGTGAAGTATCTTTTTTGATTGCTGAGGTGTCTTTTTGTGTCAGCGAAGTACTTTTGTTAAGTTCTTGTTAAACAAAATAGTACTCATATGATAAGGGTAATCACATAAAATAATAATAAGAGTGATGTACTATCAGAGGGTACTACTATCTTTTGTAAAAGAAGATCAGGAGGAAAGTGTTGTGAAATTCTTAACTATTTTCACTGTTGATATTTAGTATATTGGCAAAATTTTTACCGATATTTTAATAAAAAGTAAGACAATCTGGATAGAAACCTGCTTTTTTTTAAAGGTAAAGTATAGTTATATAAGTCATCAATCGTTTAAAAAACAAAACAAAAGTGAAAAAATTATTAGCTTTTTTGACACTGTTGGTTATCAGTGTTGGACAATCGAAGGTGTTGGCACAAGAAACACCTCAATGGATGCGATATCCGGTTATCTCTCCGGATGGAAAAAAGATTGCATTTAGTTATAAAGGAGATATTTATGTGGTCAATAGTGCTGGAGGAAGAGCAGTACAGCTGACAACTAATATGGCACATGATTATAGACCTGTTTGGTCACATGATGCTCAAAAAATTGCATTTTCATCAGATAGACATGGGAATTTTGACGTGTATATTATGGACGCAGAAGGAGGGAATGTTCAGCGGTTAACACATCATTCAGCCAATGATTATGTCAGTGATTTTTCTGTCGATAATAAAAAAGTATATTACACTTCCACTCGGTTAGATACTCCTGTTTCTATTATGTTTCCTTCTCGTACACTATCAGAAATATATAGTGTCAGTGTTCAGGGAGGAAGAGAACAGCAATTTCTGGCAGTTCCTTCAGAACATATGAAGTGGAATGCCACTGGAGATCAGTTTTTATTCGAGAATATAAAAGGATATGAAGATCAATGGAGAAAACATCATACTTCTTCCATTACCAGAGATATTGTATTATATGATACCAATCAAAAAGCGTATAAAAAAATAGCAAATTGGGAAGGAGAAGAGCGCAATCCTGTATGGAATGGACAAACAGGAATATATTTCCTTAGTGAAAAAGGAGGTTCCTTTAATATTTGGAAAAAAGATATCAACTCGAATACCTATGGTACACAAATTACAGAACATACAACACACCCGGTACGATTCTTATCAGCTTCAAAATCTGGGGTATTATGTTATGGGTATGATGGAGAGATCTATACCTATCAGAACGGGAGTTCTAAAAAAGTAAATATTACGATTAAGTCAGATCAGCCTAACAATCTTTATGAGTTTATTAATGCTGGAAGAATTACCGATTTTGATGTTTCCCCTAATGGAAAAGAGGTGGCTTTTATCGCCAGAGGAGAAGTATTTGTAACATCAATAACCTATAAGACGACTAAGCAAATAACAAAAACCTCAGGAATGGAACGACGTGTTCAGTTTAGTCCTGATGGAAAATCGTTGGTATACGATAGCGAAAGAGATGGAAGTTGGAATATCTATAAAGCTACCATTGGCAGAAAAGAAGATACTTATTTTTACAATAGTCTGTTAATCAATGAAGAAGTCTTGGTAGCGACAGATCAGGAAACCTTTCAGCCATTATTTTCTCCCGACGGAAAAGAGGTCGCTTTTTTAGAAAATAGAACGACTCTGAAGGTAGTGAATTTGGCTTCAAAAGAAATAAGAACAGTACTGGATGGAACCTATAATTATTCGTATGTGGATGGAGATCAGTATTTTACTTGGTCTCCGGATAGTAAGTGGTTATTGGTTGAGTTTTTCGAATTCGAACGCTGGAATTCAGATATAGGTTTAGTAAAAGCTTCCGGAACCGAAAAACCAATTAATCTTACTAAGAGTGGGTACTCCAATACAAGAGCTAAATTTGCTATGGATGGAGCATTGGTATATTGGGAAACCGATAAACAAGGATTCCGATCTCATGGTAGTTGGGGGTCTCACGGAGATGTATATGGGATTTTTCTAACACAAAAAGCATATGATACTTTTTTGCAAAGCAAAGAAGAAACTGAATTAGAAAAAGAAGAAGATACCTCAGAAAAAGAAGAGGGTAAAGACAAAAAAGAAAATAAAAAGAAGAAAAAAGATAAAGAAGATAAAGAAGAAAAGGTACGTCCAATAGTAGTAGAAAAAGAAGGGCTCCATGATCGTAAACTTAGATTGACAATCCACTCTTCCTTTTTAGGAGATTATTTGCTAAATGAGAAAGCGGATCAACTTGTGTATCTATCTAATTTTGAAAAAGGTTTTGATCTTTGGACTACTAAATTTAAAGAAAAAGAAACAAAACTGTTAGCCAAGTTAAATGGATCAGGATCAAAGCTTCAATTTGATAAAAAACAAGAACATGTGTTTTTGATTAATAAGGGAAGTTTACAAAAAATAGCAGTAAAAGATGGAAGTAAGAAAAGCATAGGAGCAGATGCTACTATGTCTTTATCAAAAGCTAAAGAACGCGCCTATATGTTTGAACATGCCTGGAGGCAACTACGAGAGAAATTTTATGTTCAGGATTTACATGGAGTTGACTGGGATATGTATAAAAAGGAATACGAGAAATACCTGCCTTCAATTAATAATGGATACGATTTTGCAGAAATGTTAAGTGAATTACTGGGAGAGATCAATGCATCTCATACTGGTGCAGGATACAGAAGACGTGCCAAAAAAGCAGATAAAACAGCTTCATTAGGATGTTTTTATGATGAAACCTATACAGGAAACGGAGTTAAAATAGCCGAAATAATAACAGGAAGCCCATTACAACAAAAAGAAAGTAAGATAACTGCAGGGACCATTATAGAAAAAATAAATGGAGAGACTATTACTGCAAATACAAATTTCTATGCACTATTGAATAGAAAAGAAGGAAAAAGAACATTGCTTGCATGTTATAACCCCACCTCTAAAGAACGTTGGTCAGAAGTAGTAAAGCCAGTTAGTTTATACAAAGAAAGTCAGTTGGCATACAAGCGTTGGGTGAAGAGTAGAGCAGCTGCCGTAGAAAAATTATCCGGAGGAAGATTAGGATATGTGCACGTAAAAGGAATGAACTCTGCCAGCTTTAGAGAAGTATTTGAAAAAGCCTTAGGTGAGTTCCATACCAAAGAAGGATTGATTGTAGATACCCGATTTAACGGAGGAGGTTGGTTGCATGATGATTTGGTAACATTTTTAGGAGGAAAAGTATATATGACTTTCGAGCCTAGAGGACAGAAAAATATGGGAGGAGAACCAATTTGGAAATGGACAAAACCTTCCTGTGTTTTAATGAGTGAATCTAATTATTCTGATGCTCATATGTTCCCATATACCTATAAAGCATTAGGGGTTGGAAAATTAATTGGAATGCCGGTTCCTGGAACAGGAACAGCTGTATGGTGGGACACCATGGTGGACGGACAGACTACTTTTGGAATACCACAAGTAGGGATGCGAGGAATAATTGATAACAAGTTATTGGAGAATAATCAGTTAATGCCAGATATACAAGTGGACAATGTGTATGAAAAGGCTTTAAGTGGTGAAGATCAACAATTAGAAGCAGCGGTTAAAGAACTGCTTAAATAAAAATGATATTTATAATATAAGAGAAAAAGACCATTTACGATCAGGTAAATGGTCTTTTTTTATGATATTACTCCTACAGTATATAAATAAAAATACTGAGGGGGTTGGTTTATGTATAGTAGGGATATACCCGGATAATTTCTTTGTTGTTTCGGTTAGGAGTTTTGCAACCAAACCGGCTCAATGTTAATGATCTTCTTTACTGCTTTCGTCTTTTGTGTTTTCTTCTTTACTGTGTTCTTCCAGCATTTGCTTGTGATCCTTCATCATTTTTGTATGATCGTCTTCTAATTTTTTATGATCTGCTTTTAAGGTTTCATGCTCTGCTTTCATTTTTGCATGCTCAGTTTTTATTTCTTCCTCAGTTGACGAACGATCTTTATGTTTACTTTCTAAGGTTTTGTGATTTGAAATCAAAGCATCATGTTTTTCAATGATTGCTTGATGTTTTTTCAGGACTGAGTTGTGATCGTTTTCCATTAGCACATGTAATGAGTCATTTTCGCTCATCACTTTGTTGTGCTCTCCAACCATTTTCATATGCTCTTGTTCCATTTTTTTGTGAGCTTCTTTCATACTCGTATGCTCAGTTTCAAAAGTCGTATGTTCTTTTGCTAATTCCTTATGAAAATCATTATCCTTTTTGGTATCCTTACAAGCGACAAATGCCAGTAGTACCAGCATGCTAAAAATAGTTGATGTTAGTTTTCTCATGATGTTATCTTTTAGTATTTAAACTTTTCTAAGGTACAATTTTTTGTATCATTTTTGAATAACATTCAGCGAATAAATGAATATGTAGATTCTCTTACGTTAGTGGTTTTAGAACTTGTTTTTTTGATGTATTCCTTGAAGATGGTTAATAGATAATACACAGACGGTAACATCTTTTATAAAAAAATCATTTAGTTTTAAGAACTCATATAGAAAGGGCGCCTGTTGTGTGACGCCCTTTGTATATTAATTTCTGCTTAGTGCTGATTTAATTTCAGTGACCGTTTTTCCTCCAACAGCAATATTATCATCTTTTACCTCCTTTATAGAGACAAAAAACAATTCTTTTGGAATTCCGGTAACATTTACAGCTACTTCTGTTAGTTTTTCAATGAGTTCTTGCTTTGTTTTTTTATCAAGAGACCCTGTTTCAAATGATATATACGGCATATTATTTATGATTTAACATGAATTATTAGATAGAGTGCTCTGAACTTTTTTTTAAAAAAAATAATTGATCACTCCGTCATTAAAAGTAAATGTAATCTGAAAAGAATTGTCTTAATTAGTTGTAAAAGATCGTTAAGTTTTTCTAAACCGAATACATGTGTAAGGTGCTTATTGTTAAAGTTTTATGATTTTATTTTTCTAAAAAAATAATAGAGATAAAAACCACTTTTTTATCCGGATAGTTTTTAAAATAGTGTTATAATTTTCCGGAAACTTCCTCGTTCATAGTATCAATTTGTATGCTCTTCTAAAGCATATACACAATTTTTAATTACAAACAGATCTTAGCGATATAATAGGGAAGTCATTTCTCTTGTATAGAATAAGGTTTATCTTAACAAATATCTCAATGAATAATAAAGAAAAAGCAAAGGCTTATCATACAGCCGTTAGTGCATACGATGTATCGACAATAGAAAAAATGGTTGAAGAAAATTACATTCAACATAATCCAAAAGTTCCATCAGGAAGGGCAGCATTTGTCTCCATGATTCCTACATTAAAAATGCATGGTAGCAAAATAGAAAACATTCGGATGATGGAAGATAATGATCATATTATCATGCATCATAAGTGGGTCAATGCGGCTCCATTTGGTTTTGAAGCGTCAGTGGCTTTTCATATTATAAGGTTTGATAGCCAGGGTTTTATTGCAGAACACTGGAATGTGATGACAGGAATTGCACCCTTGAATGCTTCTAAAAGATCCTTATTTGACGGGGAGACAACAATTACGGATATAGAGAACACAGAAAGTAATAAGGCAATCATTGCAAAACTGATCAATCAGATGATACACGATGATGTTGAAGAGATTACCACTACTGTGATTCCTCGATATTTTCAGGAAGAATTCCACCAGCATAATGCAATGATATCTGATGGAATTCAAGGGCTAACGGATGCCATTCAACAAGGAGTATATGTCCCTCGTTATAAAAAACAGCAAGCTGTTTTCGGAGAGGGAAATTTTGTCCTTTCTATTAGTGAGGGAATACTTTCACAAAAAAATACAGCATTGTACGATCTATTTAGATTGGATAATGCAAAGATTGTAGAACATTGGAGTATCTATCAGGAAATCCCAACGACTGATTTGGCGAATACGAATACGATGTTTAATTTTCAACATAGGTTTCAACCAAGTTTTTGAGTAAGGATTCCGCTTCCCTGATAGGGGCAACAGCCTCGATATAAGCGTCTGGTCTTACAATAACAATCTGATTTTTATAGTAATCCTCTTTAGTCCAGTATTCGTGCTGTGTTTCATTAGGGCGAACCTGCAATATGGTTACGAAATCAGGAACCGTTATAGCGGGTACATAATCACCAAAACACAACAAGGTGAATTTTGTATACTCCAGAAGGGAGTATAATCGCATACTTTTCTTCTCTTTGTGTATTGTAAGGTCATACACTCTTGTACCGGCACATCCGGATTCACTATAACGGATTCCCATCCCGGTAATATTTCCTGCCCTTTTTTCTACAATTTTTACATAATCCTTGGCATGTGTTCCGTCATCGGAATATTTAGTAGACCGGACAAGTTCCCCGGAACTTTCGATAACACTTAGTGCGACAGGCTTTCTTTCATTTTCATAGGTACGCAGCAGGTTTTGGTTTGTTCCGTGGTTTTTTATCATGTTTAATTTCCAGATCAGATTAAAAGCATCTGCTAAACCGGTATTAAGCCCTTGTCCTCCATTTACGGAATGGATATGACAAGCGTCTCCGGCAAGAATAACACGATCTTGAAAAAGAAAATGTTCTGCAACTGATTCTTTTACCGAAAATTGAGAAAACCATACAAGTTTTTTAATCTTAACATAGTGTGGAGCCATAGCAAGATTGATTCTTTTCAGCGCATCCTCCATATCGAAATCTTTGCGATCCATTCTAATATAAAACCGGTCAATTTCCCCTTCTCTGGGAATCCAGGCAACATCTGATGTTTCAGACTGGAAGACGATTATCTCTGGTACTTTTGGGAAATCAGTTTCGAATACGGCATCAATTACAGCCCATATAATTTGGGGGCGTGTAATTTCAAAAGGAATCTTAAAGTGATTTCTGACAAAAGAACGAGAACCATCTGCTCCGATAAGGTATGTTGATTTAATAATATCACCATTGGTAAGTGTACTGGTACATCCATGAGCTGTAAGTTGGATGTCTTCTATAGTTGTTTTTCTTATTACAGCGGCATCAATTGCAGTAAGCTTTTTATCTAAGAGCTGTTCTACAAACGCTTGCCCAAGCATTAGAAAATGTTTGTGAAAGCACCCCTGGAGTTCATTCCACCAGGAAGACTGTCGGGATATAAACTTTCCTTTTTCCCAAACGGAACTTGTATTACATGGAAGCCCCAAAGGATAGAGATCCTGGAATAAATTAGCTACTTCGAGTAGTTGTAATGTTCTGGCATTAAGGGCGTCAGCTCTTCCTACTTCCAAAGGTCCTTCCGATTTATCAATAATAATAGTTTTTAGCCCTGAAATTTCTGCCAGATAAGCACATAATAAACCTACTGGACCAGCGCCTATAATAAAGATATCTGTTTCTCTTGTCTTCATTTCGTATAGATTAAATGCGGATTATCTAATGGAGTTTTTCCTAATAACTGCACACGTCTGATATGTCTGGGAGCTCCTTTAAGGAAGGGTTCTCTACCGTGTAACAATGTGTGATTATCAGAAAATACAATATCTCCTGTCTGCCATTGATGCGTATAAAGGTTCTCTGGTGCGTAGAGTGTTTTATTGAGGTCCTGAATGAAATCGTCTATTTCTTGGCTGGGAATTCCCTCTATGGCAAAACCAGGATGATTGATAAACGACGCATCTGTTGTATTCGGAGGTTCGCAATACCGGATTACAGAAAAATCCCTTTCAGGGTGTTTTGTCAGGATAGGGGCAATGGTTTTACTGTCATAAAATTCCATTTTTCGAGAGTAAATACAGGTAATTTTATTCCAGTATTCCAGGGTTTCTTTTTTAGTTTTTTCCAGAACTTGTTTTGTGTTGACAAATGTAGTTCCCCCACCATTATTGCTTCCGGGGGCACTTACACAATGGAACACCTGAGTTTCGGGAACCTGTTCTCGATACATTCCATCCCAGTGAAGAGGAATATAGCTATTATCAAAAATATGATCTTTAGGGTTATCATGTTCGATGAGTTCTAATACTTTGCCAAAAGGCCATACACTGATTTCTCCAAATGTTTCGCAGTAATTAGAAAAATCAGTTGCCGTATCAAAGCTATGAAAACCTCTCAAAGCGAGGAGGTGTTCATCAGATAATGCTTTTTTTAGCTCGTTAATATCGATATTTCTAATGTCCTCTTTCCCAGGGACTGGTTCTATTAAGAGACCGAACGGACGTAATTTTGTGATGTTAAAATTCATGATGCATTTTTTTATGTTGAGGTATTATAGCTCGTAAGTGAGCTGTTGGTTTTGGGAGATTAGTTTGTAGTGACTAGGACGCCCTTTTTCATCCTTAATTAATTGGGCATTTAATTCTTTGACCTCCCGATGTTTCATTAAAATAAAATTATTCCCTGTGTTTACCGCTACTCCATGCCAGGGAGTCATCCATGTTTCTATTCCGAGAAGTTGAATTCCGATTTTTCTGGAACCACAGCTCTGAGGGTGGATGGATAGGCGAATTGCCTCCGGGAATTTTTCTGCGATTAAATCTGTCCAGGCATTACTTCTTATAATTGCTAAGTACGCTTTTGATTTACACTCTTTTTGAATTGCACTTTTTGATTTTGTCTGCCCAGGAAAAAGTGAGTCTTCTACAAGAAAACGTGTTAAACCACAATACAGTCGATTTGCTTCCCTCTCTTCAGGAGTACTAGATCCGGTTACATCCCCTCCTCTTTTTACTTTTTCTTTTAGGCGTTCCAGATCTTGACCATATTTTCCTATAAGCTCTGAGCGAGCTTGTTCGAAATTGCAATCGTGGTATACATCATCAAGATTAAAAGTAGAAAGAGATGTAAGATTTGATTCTTTAATGATGCGATCGATTTCGATTTGATAACTTGTAATGTGCTTCTCAGCAATCCCTACAACATCACTAAAGACTCTACCATCAGAGCAAATAATAACTTCAGCACCAGGAGTATATATACTTTGAATGCGTTTACAGAGGTTGTTTAGGAATGTTAGTGCTTGCTTTTCTGCCATATCAGGAAGATGACCTAAGACTTTTGCCGGGTTGGGGGATTTGCCAGGAAATGCAGGAAGAACGAATCTGATCTTTTTTTCTTGCATGATGGCAGCAATAACTTTTTCAATATGAGGTTTATGGCAGTCTGAACACGTAGCAGAGTCACATTTTTTTTCGGTATCGATCATTCGTCGAAATTGCATAACTTCTGTTAGTATATTCGTAGCAATATCAGCTATTTGTTGATCAGAACTAGGTTTCCCTAATTCATTGGTTAAGATTTTCATAATAATTCTTAGGTTTTAAGGTGAATTTTCTAAATATAGATGAGACCAAGCTAGGGAAACACTTGTATGAAAAACCTTTACTTACGAGGATTAACGCAAGTTTAAAACCTATTAACACAGACTTGCAAGGAAGGATATTAGGAATTTTTATTAAAGTTACCTATTACTTTATAGTACAGTGATTGCTGAAGAAAAAAACAAAAATAATATATAAATATCTTATTAACAGATGATTATATGTGTGATTGTAAGATATCAGAAATGTAATTTGAAAAGTCTTAAAATGGGATAAATTGACATTTTATTATTAATGATAGAGGCTTGTTAAAATCTCCTAATTTTTATTCTGAGATTAAAAATTAACAAAATATATTAAATCAGTGTTAATGTGTTTTTGTTGTTTTTTTAGCCTTTGTGTAATGATGAGTTTTAAATATATTGCAATGTATTGTGTTGATATTGAGATTTTTGTTTTTGTGTTGTTTATGTTTGATATTTTATTTTTAAAATTTTTAAAAACGCATATTATCATTTTATTAGTGTTAAATAATAAGGGTGTTTTATGAAATTTTTAGCCTCTAATAAGAAGGCAAAACAAGTTTGCACAAGAAAAACATTTTTTTCTTATAGAAATTCACAGAGGGAATTTTTGTATGTTTTTTTATCAGGGGTAAAATAATTCTGTTATACTTATGCAAAATTTATTTTGATCAACTACTTTTAATTACTTTTCATCCGCTCCCTAAGGTTCGTAATTTTAGAGAGTGTTCTTTTTAATAAATTGAGTAAAGCTTCCTGGTTTTCTTCTGATGCAGGGCTACTATTGGTTGTAATTGTATTATTAATAGTAAGGGTAGGTTGTACAGGGTTGTTAAATACATTTTTTAAAGCTTCGGATTTTTGTAATATTTTATGAGCATAGTAGAGTAATAATTGCTGGTTGTTAGACCATTCAGGTAGTGGGATGAGCTCTACACTTCTTATAAAAGACAAATCAGCTTCTGCTACAATTTCGATCCACTCGGAATACCCGAATCTGGATAATTTTACTTTGGTATTAGAAGCATCTGTCGGCGCTTCGAACAGCGATTTATAGGTTCCGCTGAAGTCAACAGCTTCTTGTAATAAAACTTCCGGGGAGGGGACAAAATCCGTAACGGTAACAGTGGTATCTGTAAGATCGAGCAATTCAATGTATTTAAAAGTTCCGGTACTATCAATATACCCAAATTCTATGGCAGCTCCATTAGCGACACTAATGGTTCCTGTGGTTTCTATACTGGTAAATTTAGTTCCGAATCTCAGGGCATTACTTCGTATAGTGATGGTTTGATTTCCTTCATCCACGGCAAAAGCAGCAGGTGCATTTTGGTCAATAACCAGGTTCCAGTCTGCTGATAATACCAGGCGATCTCCATTAGTCGTAAAGAAGAAGTTTTCTATACCTAATGTTGTAATGTTATCAACCTTAAAACTTTTAGCACGATCATATAACTGATCCAGGGTATTGATTTCAGTATATCCATCGACAACAGTCTTGCTGATTTCTGAAATTGCAGTATCATCAAAAACTTTGGTAGATAAACTAGTTCCGTCAACTCCTTTTAATACAGCATCTGCTATGATTTGATATAAGTAATTATACGCCCATAAGTGGATGTCGAATACGTCGCTATCATCATTGTTTTTGCCACGATAATCCCAGGCATAGGTACCGCTATTTAACCCATTAGCTCCTCCTGTGTTAGCAACATTTGCAGCCAGTAATATTTGTTGTTGAGGGATTGTGCCATTGATATCTGTTTGAGTGATGTATTCATTATCCTGAGTATTATCTACAGTATGTCCTTCCCGATTATATGTTTCTCTCCCTCCATTGTTTGTATCCCGGATATACATAGTTACTCCGGCAACAGGGGCATTTGCCAAATCAGTGACAGTCAGGTCTAATTCCTGGTATACGAGTGCAACTCCATATCCGGCCCCATTTCCATCATTTTTATGATTTCCGGCAATGAGCTGAGAACCTGTTTTGGAATTAATAAGGATAGGGCGACACCCTTGCCAGAATTTTATGTCTTGTGTATTTCCTCGATCTCCTCCGGAGTATCCTCTAAAAGTTACATCGTAATTAGGAGTATTACCTGAAAAAGCAATGGCTCCTCCTGTAGTTTCCGGGCGGTAATTATTCATTTGTTGCGGACGTCTCAAAAAAGTAATATCTCCTCTTCCGTTTCCAATAAACGTAAGACCATTGACAAAGAAATTATCCGAGTTTTGTCGTACCTGTACCACATCAGATGTCGCATCTCTACGTACTAATAATACACCATTAGTGATCTGAACGGTAGAAGACGGTTCGGCAAACCAGGGCAGTTGTCCAACATCAATTGTAGCCCCTCTCCAATTCCAGGTAGCCCCATTACGGATAGCAATAGCAGCATTGTTCGCATTACAGCATCCTGCATCTGTAGAAGAAATAAAGATCCCTAATCCCAGTCGTTGTCTGGTAATTCCATTGACAACCACATCTTCTCCCAGGTTATAAGTGGCTCCGTTTTGTATATCTATGATGGGATTTCCCGGGTTATTGAATAACAATTGTTCCTGTTCGGGGTTATGTGTTAAAGTCCCTTGAATAACCAGTCGTAAATTCCCCAGGTTATAAGTAATAAACTGATTAGCTCCTGTACCATTAGAGATAACTGTAACTCCTGCAATACCTGTCAACCCGGATAAGTTAGTATCTACTCCGGTTTGTGTAATTACATTTCCTGCCAGTGTAAAATTAGCATACATAGTTTGTAGCAGAAAACAGTAGTAACAAATGAGAATTGTAGTTTTTCTAATCATAGGCTTTAATTATATGTTAGCCCTTGTACCTGTGCAAGTGTACTGGGTTGCGCTCCCGTACCAGTGGCACTTTCTTCTACATTAACATCTGTCTTGTCATATCGGATTACAAGATAATTACTCCCATCTTCAACCATGGATACATAACAGTAATCCTCATCTTCAAAAATCAATTCATCAGTCATATTTTTGAAACTGGTCGTAATAGTATATACATTATTGGTATTACTGATTGACAGGAAAGGATCAGAAGTAGTAATGTCTTCAATAGGAGTTAGTGTACGCCAGACAGTAGCATTCCTGAAAAATATAGTCTGGGTGGTCGTATTGTATAGTAAGGAGCCTTCATTCGGTGCCGTAATTGCATTCATCTCCGTCAGTGAGGCTGTTGGAAGTCCTAATAAGGAGCCAGCATCTATCTGTGCAATACATAGATATGATTGCAGTATAATAAGTAACAGGGGTATTTTTTTCATCAATAGTAATATAGATTTAGGGGAGTCTAATATACAATATATTAGCCTTTTATCAAAGAATATAGGCATGTTGTCACTGCTGGAAACAATTGTTAATGTATCTGAATACGAGTTCATTAGTGGTAGTGGAAGTACTATGATAAAAAAAGAGAAATGATACGTAATGCCAAATAGAAAGGAAAGTTGATTAATTACCTTTTAGTAAGATAAGCTACTTTTTTTTAAAAGATGAGTTGTTTTTAATACCAGTTGTTGTAATTCGGTATAAAAAGCTTTTTTTTTCTGTGTTTTAAAGGGGTTTGAGAAGAATTTTAGGGTGTAAGGTGTTAATTTTGTGTGATTTACTGTTTATGGTTAAAAAACAACGTTTAATGTAAAAGATCGTGTGTTTGGTTAAATTATGTTAACAACTAAGGTATAAATCTTATTAAATTAACAAAGATTTAACAAAATAACACAAACTTATGAAGAGAATTAATTTTTTAACAAGCATTGCAGTGATCTCAATGCTGTTAGTTTTTACGTCATGTGAAAAAGAATCGTTTGAAAATGAGAATGTAGCACTTTCAGAAGAAGTTTCAAAAGAGCTATTAAACAAGCTGATAGAGCTGAACTTTAATCCTAATGGAGTAGAGAAAATGAAAATTACAGAGGAAGATGGTACTTCTAAAATAGTGTATCTAATAGAAGGAGATATTATGATGACAGAAGAAGAAATCATGCGTATGAACATTTATGGAGGTGTTCAGGATAAGCAGTATCGCACTTGGAATTTAATAAACAGATCCAGTATAACAGTTGTGGGAGACTCCAGATTATTGAGTCAAACAGCCAGAAGAGCATTGGGGTATGCTGTCGATAACTATAACAGATTGAATCTGAGTTTTCGTATCAACCTTCGCTTTGATACACGAAGAGGAAATGGAGATATTTTTGTGACGATTAATGATAACCTGGGAAGTGGATCCAGAGGACAGGCAGGGTTTCCTAGTTTTGGACGACCTTATAACTTAGTATGGATTAATCAATTTGCAAATCACAGGCAGAGTGATCAGCAATTAGAACATTTATTAGCCCACGAAATAGGTCATTGTGTAGGTTTGAGACATACAGATTGGAATACCAGAAAATCATGTGGAGAGAATAGTAACGAAGGAACATTCGGAGTAGGAGTTGTTCATATTCCAGGAACACCTTATGCAGGAAGAGATAATGCTTCTATTATGAATGCATGTTACCCGAATGGAACTGATGGAGAGTGGAGTTATTATGATAGAGTAGCACTAAACTATTTATATTAATTAAAGAATAAGTAAACCTAACCATTTATTTATGCTAGTAAGATTGTAATACACCTATTTTAAATTTGTGGGGAAACTGATTTTCGAGAAGGAATTAAGTGATTATCAGATTGAGAATATCCCTCTTGGAGGATAATTAATTAATGATACGGTTTCCGGTAAAGTAAAATTTTATCAACTGACAGTATTACAATTTAATAACGGTACAAACCAGTTTGGAGATTTTATATCTTCTGACTGGTTTGTTTTTTTTATATGGATAAAATTAAATCTTCATTGTGTATTATAGTATTTTTATCCTATTTTGATGCGCACCATGGTCGAAAGAATTAACAATAAGGATATAATTCCGACAATGGTGGTGAATATTCCTGTTTTCCTGGATTTAACCCAGCCTGCTAATGATATAATTGTTAATAAGGATACCAACCCGATTATTAGACTAAGAACCCCGGTGATTCTGGGAATTACAAAATCATCCATAGCGACTTGATTTATGTACCCTCCGGGAGTGGTGATCATTGAGATCTGTGTCATAGCAAATACCGAAACAAGAAAACTTCCCGAGGCAATGGTTGCCAACCGTACAAGGAGATTTATCATTTTCCCTTTTTTATCAGAGACTAATAATCCCGCTACGATTGTCATAGAAAAACCACTGAGCAAGGAGCTGATTAATAGTGTCTGATTCGCTAATGTATTCCAGTATGCTAATGTTGTTTCCATAATAGTCCCTTGTATTTAGGGGGGTATATTGTACAATTGTTCCCGTATGTAGAGTTGATATTGTAACCCAAATATAGAGAAGTATTCCACATTATTTTCAGCAGATAAAGAAGAAAATAATATATCGGTTATAATTTTAATAAAAAAACGAAAGCACCAACATTAGGTTGATGCTTTACTGTGATCAAAAATACAGTATTGTTATTTCCAGGAAACAATATCACTTAGCTTTCTTCTTGATTTTGGACGGGCAGGTGCTTCTTTTCTATAACCAAATGCAACCATATAGGATAGACCATATTGGGTAGTATCTATATTGAATTTTTCCCGTAGTAGAGCTTCAGCTTTTTCCTGATGGAACCCTTCGATAGGACAGCTGTCAATACCAGATAATGCCGCAGCAGTCATCATATTTCCCAGAGCGATATAACTCTGTTTTGATGCCCAGTCGAATAGTTTCTTATCTGTGTCCAGATCAAAATCACGTTCCTGAAATTCCTTGTAGAATGTAGAATACATTTTAATGACATCCTCTGGTAGCTGTTTTACTTCTTTCATCATATGGGTAATATAGTCAGCGTCCCATTTTGTCAGAGGAGCTTTCATGCTCAACCCTAATACAAAATGACTGGCAGTATCTAGTTTTAGAGGTGCTCCCCAGGCAACAGGTTTCAGTAATTCTCGTAACTCAGGATCTTGAACGACAACAAAATGCCAGGGCTCAAAACCAAAAGAACTAGGGGATAAATTTGCTGTTTGAAGGATGAAATTGATATCAGTGTCTGACAATTTTCTGCTTGGGTCAAACTCTTTGGTTGCATGTCGGAATTGAAAAGCATTGATAATGTCTTTTTGTGCAATATTGGTGTATCCATAAGATTTAATTTTATACTATAAATTATATAGTTGCAAAACTAAGTATAGTAATCTATCTTTGCAATAACGGTCAAAAAGGATAGTTTATATATGCATACATTTAGAGGAAAAGAATACCCTTGTTGTACCAGTCTGACGATGGGAATTATCGGAGGAAAATGGAAAACAGTTATTTTGTATTATTTGATAGACGGAAGTTTACGATATAATGAACTGAGAAAAAAAATGCCATCAGTAACTGAACGTACTTTAAGTTTACAGTTAAAAACGCTGGAAGAAGATGGTATTATCAAAAGAGAGGTATTTACCTCAAAACCCCCGTTAAAAGTAGTATATTCTCTGACAGCATTAGGAAAAACACTGATTCCGTTGGTACAGTCTATAGCAGATTGGGGAAATTTTGCCGTAAAAGAATTTGCAGATCAATAATTGTGATTCTTTTTCGTATTAGTGTAGAAAATAACAACTTCATTACGCATCATTACAGATTTTTATGGATACGAAGAACGCTTATGTTTTTTGATATCTCGTTGAGGTAGTTACTCTTAATCGTCATTAAGCGAGGAGTTAATTTGTTTAGAAATTACGATCTGTTTCCTGTCATTTTTTTAGAAGAAATAAATTTAAAAAATTATCCCCTTCTATAAAAAGGGTAGAGCTTTATAGAAGGGGAGTGAAATTAAAAACCTTTTGAGATGTTTATTTTAGCTCATCATGATTATTAGAGCAACTACCACAAAAAAGAGGATCACTGCAAGCCCCTCCACATGGAGCATGTGGATTTTGATTTGTATAAGAGACTCTGGCTGGTCGACCTGTCCAGGCTCTGTAGTTATTTTCAGTAAATGCACTAGGATCTGTATTCCCAAAACCAACAGTATTATATTCTTCTCTAGGAATGTTTTCATTACCCAAAAAATAGTTGGTTCTATTGGCCGCATTAATTCTTCTGTTGACCTCATGAGAGATATACCCTTGCGCATCTCTTCTATCCGCGATATGAAGCGCATGAATAAGTTCATGAAATAAAGTAACATCGGTAGGTGATACACGCTGAGATGCTTCCCCTTCACGATTACGATCTATATTAATATAACGATTATCATTAATGTTCCAGTTTACAGTTATAGTATTCCCTTCTGCACGTGTTTGTGTAATTCCAGAGGTTAATACATTGATTTCTATTTGTCGGGGAGAATCAATTACATCTCTCAGAAATAGGGAACCTTCTGTTTCATCATTTCCAGTTGCCCAAACCGGGATCCCTCCTACAAAAAAAGCGAAAGCATTTGCAAGAACACTGGCAGTATGATCTCGATATTCCCACTCATCACTTTGATAAAGGGTTCCATCAGTATCTATTTTTACCCGGTATAAAGTACCTCTGTCTCTGGAGGTTTGTGCTAAGTTAATTTTCTTAATTACTTGTTTTACAACCTTCTTTTGCCTATCACTTAGAGAGGTCCAGTTTTTTATTTTTAAAGAGCTTGGACCTGTATAGTTCTGAGCTGGTTTTGTAGGCTCATCATTTTTCAATTGAGAGACGATTTGGTTTGTTTCAAGTGTTTGAGTAGATTCTTCTATAGCTACAGAATCATGGTCACAAGCAGTAAAAACTGTACCTGTTAAAATGAGAAGTAATAAAATTTTTTGTTTCATAATGAAGTGTGAATTTTGATTAATTTATGAACACCAAAAATATTTGTAATTAAAAGATCTAACTGTTGTGCTTTTACTAATTTTTGTTTTGAATGAGTTAACTATATGAGCTATCTAGCTGTCTTGTTTTTTTGAAAAATAAAGATGTATTACAAAATCGTTAGCGTTGATTATGTGGTGTATAACAGGGGTGATACCGTCTTTTAAAAGGAGAAAAGATCAGTTTGTAACTGTTAAAGAAATCTTTTTATACGTTCTTATGAGCAATGGTTGTATCAATATTATATACAGTTAGCATCTGTTGTTGCATCATCTTCTGAGGGGTATATTTTAGGATGAAATTGCGCAGGATTTCCAGAGGTCTGTTTGTGATTGCCATTCTGGATGTGTTCCAGGATTGTTTGACTAATCTTTCTACTTTAGGTTTTCTAAAGGTGTAAAATGTATCAAAAGCATCTTCTGTTTTTGGGATACCATGGATAAAATTAGAAAGGTAGAAAGCATCTTCAATGGCCTGAGCACCTCCTTGTCCCAAATCAGGAGTCATACTATGTGCAGCGTCTCCGATAAGGCAGATGTTTTGATAATGCCATCGTTCCAGTAAGTTCAGATCGAATAGGTCATTTCTCATTATTTTTTCTAAAGGCGTATTGTCGATTAGAGTGTTGACAATCGGATGGAATTCCGAAAATAACGTTGTCAATGTATTTTTCAGGGTATGAAGATTGTCTTTTTGTTGCATTTTACTGCGTCTGACGGCAAACCAATATACTTTTCCATTTTCTAGTTTAGACATCCCGAATTGTAGCTTTTTTCCCCATAAGGTACATCCAACGTTGGTAAGTGATGTATCCAGGTCATAATTAGCGATCCCTCTCCAACAGGTCTGTCCGGTATATCTCAAAGTACTGCCTGGGAATAGCTGTTTCCTGAGGGTAGAATTGATCCCGTCAGCCCCGATAAGGGAGCGAGTTTTTACAGTGGATTTATCTGTAAATGTTATGGTTATGTAGTCTCTGTACGATTCGTATTTTTTGAGGGTTTTATTTAGTACGATGTTTTCTTTGGTTGCATAGTCATAGAGGATTTTTTGTAGTTTTCCTCTGTGAATTGCCATGGTGGTATATCCGTATTTTTGTAAGGCAAACTGTTGATTACTATCTGAGATAGGGCGGAGATTATGGTTTGTTACTCGAATACTGTCGAATGCATTTCCGGAAGATTGTACCGCCTGTAGTAATTTGGGATCAATCCATTCGAGTACTTGCAAGGCATTTGGTGATAACCAAATGCCCGCTCCAACTTCTTTTAAAACTGCAGCTCTTTCATAAAGTACATAAGGGATGTTTAATTTTTCAAAACAAATAGCTGTTACGATTCCTCCTATTCCCCCTCCAATAATTGTTATAGAATTCATTGTTATTGAGTAAAGTATATTAATAAAGGTTATAAACTTCTTTTAGGAATCATCATATAGAGTGCATGTGGTAACATTATAAAGGTCATGCCAGAGTTAGGAATCATATAGATACCTACTAATATCAGTGCTAGATATGAAAACCGAACAGCTTTAGGGATTTTACCGGAGTTTTTTTCGATATGATAAACGGCAATTCCCAATGGAATCAGCAGAAGACCGAAGTAGAAAAACCAAAATGCGGCAAAGTTTTCATAATTCATTTGTCCGTTGTTAGCAGGAAACTCATCTAGTCCCTCACTGATTTTAAAAAAAAAGTGATCTGCAAATGTTGCAAATTGTTTCCCGAAAGCGGAAGGGGATAGCCCGAATAATGTATGTCCGATTCCTGTAAGGATGATGATCGTACCATTTAATGATTTCATAGGTTTGATTTTATAAGGTACTTCAAAATTAGGTCATTTAGGAGGACCTGTTTTTGATCTATGTCAAATGGCTTTAGACCCTCGGATCCTGCTCAGGGTTTCCTGGGTAATTCCCAAAAAAGATGCAATATCTCCCAAGGGAGCAGATAATTCGATTTTGGGATATTGTTCGATCAGACTGCGGTATCGCTGATATCCGGTTTTGAATTGAAGGGAGACAATCCGATGCCTGAACTGTACGATAACCCGAGATAACACTATCCGGAACAAATGCTCAAAGTCATGGTGCTTTTTGCAGAGCATTTCTACTTTGCTCTTATCGGTCTCCAGAAGGACACAATCTTCCATTGCCTGGATAATATGCAGGCTTGGTTCATCCGTAAAATAACTGGTGCTCGAGGTGATAAATTCATTTTCAAAGGCAAACCAGTCAATTATTTTTCGATCCTTATAATAGTAATAGGCTTTTAAGGACCCTTTGACCAGATAAAACAACTTATGTCGTTGTTGCCCTTCTTCTATAATAGTGGTTCCCTTTTTATAGGAAACCAGTTTGCTGTTGTTCTCCCAGTCAATATATGTTTTATGATCAAGAGAAGAGTACATATCGGTTATGCTAGCTTGTATAAAGTCCAATTTTTTTGTTTTAAAGAAAAATAATGGTTTCGTATAATAAGAGGGGAGAGGATGCGGTTTTATATGGATGCATTATGATCAGGGGGTGTTTAACTGTGCTATTTTGACTAACATTTTTGCTGCGTTTTTGTTTTCTGGATTTAAATCTAAGGATTTTTGATAGTTTCGTCTTGCCAGATCGTATTGTTTATTCATAAAATATGCTTCTCCATAACTGTCAAACGCATTGGCAGATTCAGGATAATCTTTTGTGTAAAGTTCAAAAATAGAAAGTGCCTTATCGATATCCTTATGGTAGAGGAAGTGATACCCTGTTTGATTCAATGCCCGTTCAAAACTGATTTCCGGATGCTCACTTTTCATTTGTTGATATTCTTGTACAGTCTGATGAAAAGGATTTAAGATAAACCGAAGGCGAATTTCTTCATTAAACCATCTGTCTTTTCTTAGTAAACGAGGGTCTGCTACTCCCGAAATATAATTGATGGCATTGCTTATAACTGGTCGTTGTTTAAAACCGTTAGATAACACAATAATGGTTAGGTCATGGTTAATAAACTTCATAAAGGCACTGACACCCCCTCCGGCAAAGCCATAATACCGTTTGTCTTCAGGACCGAATATTCCCCAGCTATAACCAAAAAGAGCATTTGGATCTTGATAATCAAATGGCTGCATCATTTGTTTTTTGGTTGCCGTTTTAAGGAGCTGATCGTTATCGAGTTTTGTATTCCAGCGGATTAGATTTTCCAAATTTATATTGAGACCATTTCCTGCCAGTGAACGTTCCCCGGCTGCAAATGAACTTATTTCGTAAGTACCGTGTTTTTGATTGAATTCATATTTAGGAACTCTGTTTGGAATCGCTAATAAGCTGTTAGAGGCATAGACAAGGTGTGTATTTTGGTGATTAAACTGATGTTCGAGAACAAACTCTTCCAGTTTCTGCTGACTTATTTTTTCGATGATCTGTTTCAAAAACCAAAAATTAGTCTGGTTATATGAAAAACGAGCTCCTGTTTCGAAGAGAAGCGGTTTTTGAGTGATTTCTGTATGTATTTGCTCATCTGATAGTAATGGTTGATTTTTGATGTCTTTGTATTCAGGGAGACCCGAAGAGTGTGATAAAAGGTGTTTTACTTTTATTTTTTTCCAGGGATCCGGGAGTTTTTCTATAAATAAGCCGATGGAGTCCTCAAGTGACAGTTGATTTCTTTCTATTAACTGGAATACTGCGACTGAAGTAATTAACTTAGAGGTCGAATAGATCCGGAATAAGGTACTGTCCGTTACAGGAACTTTATGAGCCAGATTAGCCAGACCGTAATTTTTCTGGTGTAGCATTTGTCCATTCTGGATAACGGCTATAGCCATTCCGGGAATTTCATCTGCCTGCATTAGGCGTTTGATATAGGTATCTATTTCCTGATGATAAGAAGGAGTTTCTTCGTTAGAGGAGCTTTTTGGAGCGCAGGAAAAGCTTAGAAGTATACCTAGTAAACTTCCTGTGAATAGGAGTGTTCTTAGTTGCATGATGTTTTCTTTTTTTGATTGATGATGAATTGTTAGCCAATAGGTCATAAAAAACACTGTTTTGTTACATAATGTGTATTCATTATCAGAGAGGTACCTGTTATTAGTGGTTTTTTCGAAATAAGGACTGATTTTCTATACAGTATCAATACACTTGTTCTGAAATTGAATTTTTTTTTCTAAGAAATGTCTTGTGGGCTTGCCACGAGGTAGTTTACTATTGAATGCAGAGTGATTAGATAAGAGAGTACCGTTGTTTTTAGTAGTTAAGGAGAATGTGATTCGATTTTAAATTTTAGTGATTTTAATAAACGAGTTTCAAAATCCGTAATAATACTTCCAGCCCAAAAGTTGGCATATCCATTCATTTTTGAGCTCAGCGTATATTGACAAGCGAGTTTTAACTCGGTGGTGGTAGGCGATTGTTTGGAAAGGGTGTAAGAGATGTTTTCAAAGGTAAAGGACTCGCTTTTTAATAAAAGATTATCGGTAGGAAGATCTCTTAATTCAGATTCATTGATATGGATTTTAAATTCCAGGTAGTTTAGAGTATCTACTGTAGCAAGTGTCTCATAGAGTTTTAATCGATTGGAAAAATACCCTATCCTGTAGGTTGTTCCATTGATGATTTCGAGTTTGGACTTTACAGGTCTGGGAACCCCGATATAATTAAAAAAACCTTTTTGATATTCACTGTCTTTAATTTCGGGAACTTCTATCAGATAAGACCAAACAGTTTGACGATCAGCTTCGATGAGTATTTTAGATGTTATAGTATAGGTTGTCAGGGAATTAGGGATAAAAGATTCCAGGGGACTAAGCAGAAAGGGCAATGCGACAATAGCGTATAGTTTTTTAGAATATCTTTTTTTGATAAGAGGAGCCAGTGCAGTACCGACAATTCCGGCAGTTATTAAAAAAGGAAGAGCGATGATTAGAATACAAAGCCAGTCTTCAAAACCGCTGGATAATGTAAAGATGAAAAAAAGTAACACACTCAAAAATGGAAAAACGAATTGTTTCCATTTTGATGTTAGAATTTCTTTTTTAGCAAATAGCATCGGAATGATGGAAATAACGAGGGGAAGTACCCAAAGAAAAGAAAGAGAATAGCTATTGTAGTAGTCATGAATAGCCGTATTGTGATTTCCTGAGCCTGAGATTCCTCTGACGAGCAAACCGTATAAGCCCCCCAGGATGATTCCGATGTATTGTTTGTATTTCACTTGTTTTTTCTGATAAATGCTAAGGGGTTTTGTTGCACAAAATCAGCCATGATTTTTGCCGTAGCCGAAAGATAGTGAATTGCAATAAATTCCGTTAAGGAGTTCAACTGCAATGAGCTATACACGATGTGATATACGTTCGGCTTTCGTTCTTATTCCACTTGTTTTTTACTAGTAATCCGCTGGAATCGATTTAGTTTATGGTTGGCTGTTTTATTTGGATATAAGAAAACCCCTTGTCGTTTTTTCCTAGCACACTAACCTTTATACGATCTGTATCTATTCTTTTGTATTGAATTTTTTTGGGAAAATCGTGATTGATATTTTCAAAGGATAGGTATTCATTGTTGTCAGGATTTAAAATAAACTCAATCGTTTTTCCGTCATTTTGATTGAGGACTGTCGCTCCATATACTAAGTGATCCCCAACATTTTTAATCGTTAATGTTTCAGAGATGATTTTTTTATGTTTCACAAGTTTATATGAATACCCAACAAGTCCGCCTTTTGGGTGCTTTTCCCAAAATTCGTACTGTTCTTTCCCTTCCTTTTTCCACGTTCCGACGAAAAAGTCCAATTTAGATGTTTTATTTTCGTTACAGGATGCCAAAAGGAATAGCAGACAAATGGCAGATAGTATTTTTATGTTTGATGATTTGTAAATTCCAATTTTCATAAGTGTTTTAATTATTGTTGCAAGTTACCTTTATTACTATGTTTTAAACTTGTTTTATGCCTAGAAATATATCGTATTTTTAGTTGGTACACAGAGGGTAGTGTATACGTTGTAGCTAGACAAGTATACCTGAATCTATCGATTTTTCTGCGCATTTTTATTCCCCAGTAAGACGGATAAAAAAATGAGTGCAGTACAGAGGAGAAATACCTTTTGATCTGGTACTAAACTATTCTGGTTTTGTATAAACTGTTGTAAGACCATTTAGTTTTTTAGAATAATCCCTTCCATTATTTCGGGATTATTTTTTTTGAATTCTTCAATTTCGTCATGCAATATTTTTTTTAATTCACGGCCTTTAATTATGATTTGATCTTCTAAGGAATAGTTTATTTTGTATGTCATAGTGTCAAATGAAGTGAGTGCTAAAAGTATTCCGTCGAAAGGGATGTCATCCGGCATAACCATTTCAGTTTCTAAGATTTTTTTCTGACTAGTGTATATTGGAAAAAAGGGGGTTCCGTTAGTATCTTTAAACATGTGTAAATGATGATGATAATCATTATTGCTTTTTCCTATAGAGCGCATCATATATATTTTTGAACCAAAAATATTCTTTATCTCATCTTCATTAACTTTTTTAAGGTTACTGCTTCCGCAATTAGATAAAAAGAGTACTGACACTATGAGGATAATATATTTTTTCATAATTATTAAGTTCAAGAAACGGGACGTTTCACTGTTTATTAAATGTCTGATTGGTTATATATCTTATTAGTTGTAGTTATTTCTTATTCATCTTCGTATTCCTCATACTCATTGTATACCTCCAGCCAGAATTCATTATTCAAGTCAAATTTCTCTTTGATTTTATCTTGGACATTTTTATCACTCAGTTCTATTTTTTTCAGGATTTCGAGTTGGTTGCCAAATTCTGAAATGGTTTTAGATACTTTTATCGGATGCCAACTTCCTGCTCCATGCCAGGCAAAATAAACTGGGAAATTTTCGTTTTTTTCGTTCATATCAATGAAAAAAGGATCATTTGAATATCCGGAACATATCACATACCAGCTTTCGCGAAAATCTCCCGCATTTTCTCCGGTTATTTTTTCTCCCGTATTTCCGTGAATTTTATACCCTATCTGAAAGTCATTTAAAGTATCTGGCTCAGGGTAGAAATGTGGTAAGCAAAAATTCTCCAGCGTAATTTTCTTTGCGATAAACTCTTTTATTTCATCAGGTATTTCCATTTTTCACGATTTCGTTCTTAGTTGTGGTCAGTTTCTTATTTCATCCATCCTTCTACGATGTAATTCCTTTCAGTTATTTTATAATCCTTTTCCCATTTGAAGATTTAAACTAAAATTCAATTCTAGCTCCATATTTATCACCCCAAGAACCTTCATAAACTGTAAATTCTCCAGGATATAATTTGGAATCAAGATTTTCTACTTTAACTCGTGACCTAACTTTCATTCTTTTTGCTAAAAAAGATGATCTTTAGAAGTCATTTCAAAAGTTTTTATATAAAAGTACCCTATTTCAGTTGGTCTGTAATTTGTGAAATAGCTATAAATACCGGGTTGAAATGATGAAGCCACAACCAAATTAAATTCTCCAAATTCTTTTTCAGTTGGTTGTGTTTCTATAGACTCATAAATTTCAATTTCTTAAGGAATTACTCTATTCATTCTATAATCATTTGGTGGTGAAAAGGTAAAAATAATTGATGCAAAAACAAATAGAAATCCTGAAATCAATATCTGAGGAATCAAGAAGTACCATTTCTTGATAAATATTTGAATGATTGCAGAAATTATATTACTTACAATATTGACAAAAAACAGTATTAAAGAAATACCAATTATTGAATCACTTTTTAAAACTTCTCCAAGTAGAAATATGATAAATGGAATCAAATATGACACAACTGGAATCCACCAAACTTCAAAATATTCAAATATGATAGTTTTGACTTTCTCTAAAATCATTTTGATTCTATAATCTTTTTTAAAAATTGGCTATAACATTTTTGTATAAGATTAGTTAAGTTGTTTAAGCAATTAATTTAGCAGAACCACACAAATAGAAAATCCTTTTGGGTTTTCTATTTGTGTGGATTAGTAATTAATTTTATTTGGTATTGGTAACCGTTATTTTTGTCGTATTATATTTAATAATTTCAATCCATTAGATCAAAATCTTGTAAAATAAGGATATTCCCAAACTGGCAAGATATGAGGACTAACGAAAGACTTAAAAACTCTTTCTCTTGAATTTGAGCTAAAATAAAATGGATTAGAATTTATGAATACATTTTGAAGATAATCTTGGTATGAACTGAATGAAGAATAGTTTTCAGCGATTGCCTGAACTGGCGTAAAATCAACGTTATTAAATACTTCATGAATATCTCCTTCAAACAAACCTGATGGTATTTTAGGTATTACAATTTTATCAACGGTACCGTCAAAAATAAACTCTAACATAATACTTGGGTTGTCAATAGAAATATGGACACCAGCTTTTGTTTCGTTTTCTATCCGAATTCTACCAACTTCATAGTTAGGGATTCCTTGAAAGTTTAATTGATTTCCTGCTAATGAAAAATCTATAGATAAATTAGGAACATTTATTGATTGAGGAGGCAAGCCAAGCCCTTCCATATAGTAATTATTGGCTTTTAAAGAATAAAAATAATCGCTAAAGATATCTGGGAAATTGTATTTGTACTCTAGAGAAGTTACATAGCGCATATCGGATTCATAGAGGTCATGGCCACTGAAAACATTCATTAATTCGGTGTTTTCAAAACCATAGATACGTAAAAATTGACTATTAACGGGGGAATTAAAATGGATTGAATTGGTAATTACATTATTGTTACTAAAATCAGAAGGTTGTAATGCAGAAACATTTTCTAGATGATCAATAAAAGCCCATTTATAATCATTTGCTACTGATTGGTAATTATACGCTTTAATTAGTGTTTTTGAAGATCCTAAATTATTCGTATAAGAGGTTGTTATCGTACCACTTAAAGTATCATTGATATTGACCATTGAATATCCTTGTCCTGAAGCTCTTATATTTCCTGATAAATTAAGATTGCTTGTACTTAATTCTATGAATGCATGAGAATTTGTTAGCGGTCTAGGTTCTAAAGTAATCTCGTTTCCAATTCTATTTTTTGATAAATTATTGTAACAAAATACATTATAAATACTATTGTCAAATACTTCAAAAAAAGTTAACATGTATTCTGTGTCAGGGGTAATAGTAGTATTACAAAATTCTAAAGTTTCTGGTTGATTATTATATACTTTACTGTCAATGTAGTTTCCTTCAGCATCAGAGAGCATAATAAGCAGTTTTTCTTCGGAAGCTCTAGTAAACTTGTTGGGCAAATTAATTTTAATAAGAGGCTTTCCTATTAAGATATTAATTGAATCAGATGACAGATTTCCAACCTCGTCTTCCATTAAAAATTTTAGTTTAGTTTGCCCTTCTGGATATAAATCTGAATCTATTTCAAATGTATGGTTAGAATTTTCTTGAACTTCAGAAACAAGTATGTCATTAACTAAAAACTGTACATTTTTGACATTTGTGACGGCATCTTCGATTGTAGGATTTAGTGTTATTTTATTACAAATAACCTGATCAGGGATAATTCCCATATTAGAAATGACTGGACCATTATTATCAATTCTAAATTTTACTGATTTATTTACTGAATTTTGATTTGGTTGGAAAACTTCTACATTAAATAGGTGTTCTCCATCAGAGTATTGCGACCCATTAAGATTGTATTCATATGGGGGTAGATATATGATTTTTTCTATATCACTATCTATCGAAATAATAATTGAATCTATTGTAGTCTCATTTGCAATTGTAATTGAAATGTTTTTCTGATGTAAAACATCAAGAGTATCAAAATTTAAAACAATGTTTGAAGACGCTAAAACAGGCTCATTAATTGGAGTGTCTTTACTACATGATACTACCAGAATTAATGCTAACAATAATTCAATAAAAGGATTTTTTCTCATTTCATCTTTTTTAATGATTGCTATAGGTTACTATATGTGGCATAGTAAAATAAAATGTTACCCTACTTTTTGATTTTTTTGCATAGTGATTGCAGACTTTAACTTTAGCAAGAATTACGCCTTATCAAAATATAAGAACTATTCGATTAATCAATTAGCGGTTATGATTGCAAATATGGAGTTATAACTAGTTAGATTATTTGATTTTAGGTAGTAAGAATTTTTCTAATCCAAGTTTTAAGATTAATTCACTTTTAGTTGATTTTAAAATTTTGAGCTCCTGTGGTCCGCCTTCTATACCAGAAATCGTTATCAAGTTAGAGTTTGAGTCAAAATTCTAAGTTCCGTTTATTTTTCATCCATCATAGAAGTATCGAATTTTTCGTCCGATTTAAAGTTAAGTTTTCATTTTCCAATTACTTCAGCCTATCAGGTGTGCTAAACCAGCTTTACCAACCTCTCTGTTAAGTATTTTTATAAAAACCCAGTTAGCAAACAATTACGTTGGGTTTTTGATCATTTAGGTTAATAGCTATACATATGAATGTTAATAATATTACTTTTCTATTTGTTTATTTAATTACTTATAACAGAGCCTGTTTATACCGTACCGTTGTATAGACGATATGGATGTTATGTATATTGTTAGCCACCGTTTTTTATTTTTTCTAAAAATTCGGCATTGTAACGAAACATATTTTAGTTCGTCTTCCGTAAAAACTAAATTATGAATTATCCATTAATTAGACCTAAATTCTACTTCTCTTTATTCAAGGATATTGTTAGTTTTATAAAAACTCCTCATAATAAACCCGATCTTAAAAAATCGTCTAAGCAAAAAGTCTATGAAACCATTGGTCTTTTTATCCTGAAATTGGTATTTCTAATTCCTGTTATTTTGTTTTTTGCTTTTGTTTATGATCCTAAAAACATACAAAGTGTTAATATGGCTGATCGGTTTTCTCCACTTGCTCTTTTATTGGTTGGAGGATTCATCTTACCACTTATTGAAGAAATCGCTTTCAGGCTTTCTTTAATTTTTAAACCCCTTTATCTCTCTTTGTCATCCAGCGCATTGTTGTATTATTTTCTTACCAAAGCTATTTTTCATACCAAAATAAGTATGGTGGACGAAAGTTTTGCTTTGAGAATTTCTTTGGCTCTTTCCTTTGGGGGACTTCTTTTTTTTATTCTTAATATTAAAAAGGTAAACGAATATGTAGCTGATTTTTGGACTGCTAAGTTTCGAATCATTTATTATTGTTCTTGCCTTATCTTCGCCTGGGTACACCTGTCTAAGTATGAGCTTATTTGGGTGAATATCCTTTTGCTTCCTATCATTACTTTACCTCAATTATGCAGCGCCATTATTTATGGGTATACCAGAGTATCATTTGGTTTAAGATATCCATTACTCTTACATATTACTATGAATACCATTGCGATAACCCTGTCTTTTTTATCTGCTTCAGATTTAATTTGATCTTTAGTTAGGGGAGCCTTATATTATTTTCTGAATAAACAGAACTGATTGATTTTTAAAGATAAAATATTTGTGGTTTTATTCAGGGGGGGCTTACTATCAAAAAAGATAGTTGTGCAACGATTACTGTTGTTGTTTATCGTTTTTTTATTTCATATTCAAATTTCAGAACTCTCAAGTTCCATAAAGTTAAAGTTTGTATAGCAGTAATTCTATTATTTGCACTACTTACTACTAGCTTGTCTTTAAATGATTTAATGAACTTAGTCCATAGTTGTCCTTTTGAGTCTTTTAGTAAAAAGTAAAATCCGCTATCTCCAATTTTTTGTCCCCCTGAATCCAAAATGAGTTCCCCGTTTTTTCCAATTTTAGGCGTTAAAATAACGGTTGCATTTCCATGTGGCAAAGGGAAAATTGCTTTGATACATGTCTTTCCTGATGGAATAATACAGGTTTCATAAACCCCTGAATAAACTACTTGACCTGACGATTTAAATGCCCGAAACCAAATTGTTCTTTTAACTTCATTTGTTTTAGAATCGAGCAGTTGAATTATTTCACTTGTCAATCCTGAAGCATCCTCTATGTTTTGAATCGGAACATTTAGTTGTTCTATTCTTTTACTGAAAATTAACCTTACTAAAAAACCAAAAACCTTGAAGAAAGGATTCCATTTTGATTTTAAATGAAGATCATAATTAGAGGTGTTTTCATAGAAGTCAATTACATCTCGAGATAAGGCGTTTATTTCATTTGAAGATAGATTTAATTGGTCGATTGATTCAATTAACCCCTTGTTTGTTTTTTGGTTATCAATAACCAAATGTTCTTTTCTCGCTAATTGCTTGATGAATTTCTGACCAATACCATTTGTGTCTCCGAATGGTCCCAAAAGCCACTCATTATTTGTTTTATCAATTTTCTTCCCAAAAAGGATTACCCACTGCTGAGTACCCCAATCTTGTATGCTTTGTTTTTTTCGTGCTATTCCCATTTTTATTTCAATCCTTAAATGTTGGGAATAAAGCCTGATTGCCCTTTCCACTCACCAAACTCGGCTAACGGTTTAAATCTTAATGTAGTGAACTCAAAATGAAAATCCTTTCTTTCTCTTTCTTTCATTGCTGCGGAATGTCTTTTTGGTTTTTCAACCGTACTATGACCATGAACCATATCGGTCATTTCTTTTTCAGATTTCCATATTGAAAAGGTCGATACTGTATTCGGAAACTTTACTGATGCCAATGAAAGGGTAGTTCCAGGGTGGTCTCTTACCAGTTTTTCTACAGGTCTTCCCCAATTGATAAATCTAGGTACAGCAAAAGGTTTCATTCTTGCAATTGTTACAGCAACTACAGGAGAGGTTGGACTTTCTAGCCTGTCTTTATAGTTGGGGATTTTGAATCCGCTGAATTTCCCCCATCTTCTGATAAAAGACAAACGCACATGCCAACCTTTAGCTAAAACTCTTCCAAAACTGTCTTGCTCTAAATAGTTTTCAAGTTTAATTTCATTTTCCCATTGCATAAAAACAGCTATCTGCCTTATTAAAACCCTAGAAGAAGAAAAGATTGGAGACCCTAATGTCATTGCAGTCATGTATTCAGAGTGAATCAGTCCCTTCGTCTTTTGGGAAATTGGATTCGAGAATATTCTTTTTACTGCAACAAAAAGGGGGAGTTCTACTAAATGATAAGAAAACATGCTCACTGCTATATTGATTGAATTTATAGTTCTATACGGTTCTTCTAATTAACGCCCTTGTATATGAAACGTAGCGTTTAGAAAAACATTAATTTTCCGAATTATAAATTACCCTAAATTTATAAAATTCATTTTGGCTAAGTAATCAATTCGCTATTTTTTATATACATCGTGGCTGTTGCACGACTCCAAATATATTTAGAGTCATCCTTATATTATTTTCTTAATAAATATAACTGATTGATTTTTATAGATAAAGTATTTGTGGTTTTATTCAGGGTTTTTGCTTACTATCAAAAAAAATAGTTGTGCAACAGTTACTATTGTTGTAGCCAGTTTTTTATGTATGTTGAATTATAAAGCACATAATTTTGCTGTCAGGTTCAAAGAAAATATACAAGTCTCCATCTCCCCAAAAATTCATATTTTCAAAATATTGCTTATACCATTCATCTTCTGGCTTTACGTTTGTTCGCTTTGTCTTTATATTATCAACCCCATTATAGGTTAATTGACAAAGTAGTTTCATTGTTTTATTTGATTTTGGACAGGCAGGAATGTCAGGGTTTTGAATCCAGCTTGGAACTCCTGTATGTCCAATGCCAACAAAGTCAGTTTCTTTTTCCGTTTTTAAATACACTTTTTCATAAACTATTTCCGAATCTGATTTTAAATCGTCATATGAATTGTCCGTTTGCTTTAATTCCTCAATGTCCAATACTTTAGGATTCAATGGGTCAGAGTAGTCTATAAATAACTTGTCAAAATTCAAGTAGACTGGTGCAGCAATGTGCAAATCAAATGGAAGCCAATTGAAAGCTTCATCTGTTTTTGAAAATTTCCCTAAGTATTGAAATGGTGCTGTAAACTCAAATGTAGGAATGTTGAATTCTTCTGGGGTTTCTCCACCTAAGTAGCTTTCAGATGATGATACTTGATTGAGGCTATAAATCTGATTAGGGACTAATTTCTGGAATTCAAAACCTATTTCGTTTTCGTTTAGTTTTCTTTCGGTTTTGTGTCCTTCATCACTATTGTAGGCTTTTATCAATTCCCCATCCTTAAAAACGAGTTCAATTGAACTCCAAATAGTACTAGCAGTTTCTTTATCTACAACTTGTGTTTCGAGAAATTTTTGACATTGTTCATCTCCATTGAATTCAGCTTCCCAACCAGCCAGATAAATATGTTCTTCTTTTTGTCCAAAACAAGAGGTAAATAATCCCAAAAAAGTCAATAGTATAATTCTGGTTAGTATTTTCATTTCTCAAATTGGCTACACACGTTTTGTGTATGAGTAGTAGCGTTTAAAAAGCCATAAACTTTCAAGTTTGCGCAGAGCCAAAACGTTGTATTTTGTTTTTATCTTCTCTATTTTAGAAGCCAAATTAAAAATTTGGCAGACTTTATAAATATACACAAACCTTTCGGTTAAGCACTTATTATCTGTGTTTTATACATCGTGTTGTGCGACGTATTTATATTTTCTGGTTCAATTTCTTAAAACAATATTGATAATCAAATATTTTATCCAAATCGCAAATCAGTTCTTTGGCTTGTTTTTTCTCAATAACAGGAACAAAACAACTCATAATTCCGAAATCTTTTGTTTTAAAAAATAATTCCAAATATAATTCCGTTTCAGTTGGTTTGAATATTTGGTCAGAACTTAAATCAGAATATTCATTTTCGATTTCCACATACAATTTGTCCAATAAATTATGGTTTTTTAATATTCTGATAATTTCTTCGTTTTTCTTTTCGTACGTTGCAATATCAATACAAGAATTCAACTCGGGATTCTCGATAATTACGTCTTTGGTAATTCTAATATAAAAGTCAGAATTTGGCAAAATCAGAGTTGTATTTAAAGATTTCGACGAGTTTTCTAATTCTGTCAGAATTTCTTTATAATCCAACGTCTTTTGAGAAAAGGATTGGTTAAAATACAGAAATAATATTGTGTAAATTAAAATTCTCATTCAGTTCTGATATGTTGCACAACGATAAATATAACTAACGTCGCTAATCCCAATATTAGCAATGTTTTGATATATAATGTTATAAATTCTTTATTTTTCAGATTCTAGTTTTTCAAGCCTTGACTGTAACTCGAGAAGTTTTTTGTTCAGTAATTTGATTTCCTGATTTTCTTTTTCAAGATTTTGAATTTTCTTTTCTTGTTTGATTGTGTAAAGAGTTAATTCTTCAATTTTTTGAAGTAATTTAGAGTTCATTTCTCCAAGTAAAATCCCATTTTCTTGTACTTCTTTGGCACTTGGGATATCTATTAAATATCCCTTTTCTTTTATATGATTTTCTACTTCGTTAAGAGTGGGGAGTTCATAACCCTGCTTAAAAACATAATCTGGCCAACTGGTTTGTAAAGCTACTTTGACCTCCTCTGCAACTGCTTTGCCCGCTATTGAAAGTTTATAACCTTTGGTGTCTATAGTTCCTATTGCTAAATTCCCTTCTTTAGAAATTCTCATTTTTTCTTGTCCGTTAGAGAAAAATCGTATTGGATTTATCCCGGATACACCTAGAATCATACCTGAATCAGTTCCTCCATAGTACTGAACAAAACCATTGTTAAGTTCACCTTCTCGGTTGAATGTGATCTTTGACCAGTCAGAGCTTAAAGAAGTTAAACACAAATCCCCCTCTTTTGCGATTCTCATTTTTTCTTGTCCGTTAGAGAAAAATCGTATTGGATTTACACCAGATACACCTATAATTATTCCTGAATCAGTTCCCCCATAGTATTGTAGAAAACCATTATTAGGTTCGCTATTTCTTTTAAAAATTAATTTTGACCATTCTGTATCCAAATTTGAGGTAAGTGTTAATTCTCCTGAAATATCTTGTTGTGCTTTAATGCTAAAATTAATTCCTACTAACAGAATTATTAATATGATCTTCTTCATTTCTTCTTGTTTGTTTTTTTGTTTTTTGGATATTGTTACCTTAATTTTCAAAAAGATTGTTTATAACGTTTATTATAAGTGGTGTAGCAAGGCAAAATGTTACCTCTGCGTTGAATTTTTCTGCGCATTGGTTACTAACTTTTTTTATTGCGAGTGTTGTGCCATTACAAACTGACGAGGTCATCCAATTAATCATATAGCTATGATGATCACATATACATCGTGGATGTTGCACGACTCCAAAATATTTAGAGTCATCCTTATATTATTTTCTTAATAAATATAACTGATTGATTTTTATAGATAAAGTATTTGTGGTTTTATTCAGGGTTTTTGCTTACTATCAAAAAAAAGTTGTGCAACAGTTACTTTTGCTAGGCAATGTTTAGTATTCGATTTTTCTTTTCACGTACTGATCAACATAACCATAATAATAAAATGTTTTTTCTATCCAATCTCCGTATTCATTGTATTTGTACTTGTATTCTTGTTGATTTTTACCATCTTTATTATTACTTATTATATTATCAAAGGTATCGTAAGTAGTAAATTCTTTACTAATAACAGTTTTGTTTGGTTCTGAAAATAATATATATTCAATTTTATTTTTTCGTTCATCATATTTATAGGTAGCTGACCTGATAAGATTATTATTTGAATCGAGTTCTTTCGTTCTAATTAAGTTATCAAACTCATCATATTTATATAGTGCTTTTGGATATCCTCCATATCTTTCGCTAATATAATCATGCTCTAAAACCTTTCTACCTTTCTCGTCATATTCGTAAGCAAAAGCTTTTTCCCATACTGAATTCTTTATAAATTCACTTAATATGAGATTACCATTTTTATCATAAGTATTTCTTTCGTTACTTATAGTATCTTTATTTCTGATTTGAATTTGACCGGTTACTAGTGATTTGTTTTTATTATTCCTTTCATAAATCTTTTGATCAGTTAGTCCTCCCTCACTATCATAAATTTCTTCTCTTAATAAATTTTGATCACCATCATATAAATATTTGACAACAATTTTTGACGAATAAGTTTTCTTGATTATGTTCCCATACATATCATATTGTCTCTCTTCAGATTTTTCAAATTTAAGATCTTCTATACGTTCAATTTTTGCATTTAATCCTGGTTTGGAATAATACTCATAAAATTCTTTTTTTATTCTTTTTTCAGAAATTTTATTTTTCTCTTGACTTTGACAAGATGAAAAAAGTAAAAAAAAACTGATAACTATTAAAAGATGTTTCATTCTTTGCTTTGTTGTTATATTGCTTAACGGTTAGTATAAACGATCGATTTAATGTCGTTTATACATTGTTGTGCGCAGTTTTTACCTTAATGGTATGATTATCTATTGTTTGAAAGATGATTTTATTGCTACGTTCCTGAAATACTACTCCACTTTCAATTAAGCGTCTTCTTAAAATGTTTAAATCTCCTGAAAAATTAATGATCTGTAATCCATTTTCAAGAGTTGAATTTAATAAAAAATTGTTGTCATGCTCACTATTCCAATATTGAATTTCAATAAACAAATGACTTTGTTGATACATCCACTCTCTGTTTTCGATAACATCAATGTCCGTATTTGGTGCTTGTAGGTTTTTATTGCCTAAAAAATATAAGGTGAATCCATCACCACGATTTACGTACATACGGACAAATAATTTTAGGTCTAAAATGTCCTCATAAAACTTGATGATTTTCACGGGATCTTTTGTTCTAATAGTTAGTAAACCAAGTGCAATTTGCTCATCGGTATTTAGAATTTCATTTTGTTTGAACGTTTTTTGGATGAATTCTATTTGGTGGTGCTCTGTGTCGGTAGTATGAGATAGATACCCAATATTCCCAAATTGAAAAGGAGCTCCAACTGGATGGTTTAGTTTGAGTAATTCTGTGTAAATTTTTTGTATATCATCAACAAATAGGCTGAATTTCCAATAATTATCAATACCGTCCTGATCATAGGGCTTAATTGTACTTGATCTGTCAAATTCTAGTTGAATTTTATGATTATTGTTTTTCAATACCAGGTTATAAAAAAACAGAATCATCAATAGTCAGTTCCTCTTCTAATTTGAATCCTAAAGCAATTGTGAAAAAGGGATTCGTTTTTTCAGGATCGAATATTTTTAACGTAAAGCTTTCTAAAATCATATATTGAGGTTTTAAATGTAAGGAATATAAAATAGAAGAATTCCAGACATCGTCCGGAATTCTTCTGTTATAATTTCATCACTGCTTGGCAGACATATGTTTCAGAATGTAACCAAATAATTCGTCTTTTTCCTGTATCATATTTTCAATAATTGTAAGGTGATCTCTGTTCTGAATAACGTACAAGTGACACTTTTGCTTTTCTTCCAGTAATTTGTCTTGATATTCTTTTGTTTGCCTAAAAAATTCAGCCGTATCAAATTCTGGTAAAATTAAATGGATAGGACACAATGCAGTTTTCGTATTATCCAGTAATTGAGGACTGACAGTCTTTGCCGATTCAAGTGACATCTTAATTTCATCATTAACATAACTGTCAAGTAGAAAACGAATATCAAATAATCCAGCAAGAGAAAAAATAGACTTTATTTTATTGCTTGCTTCGTCAGGCAAATTGTATTTACTCCAATCTGTTTTGTGCAACATAGTTACCAAATGTCCCCCTGCTGAATGACCAACAAGGTATACTGCCTGTGAATTTTTGTCGTAAGCTTCTTGTAGTATGGTTGCCACTGCTGCTTCCATTTGGCGTACAATAGATTCCATTGGTTTATCATTACTCCAATCTTGAGCCATACGATATCCTGGCATATATACAGCCATACCTTTTTTATTAAATGGCTCTGCCAAAAAAGAAAATTGCTCCTTTGAAAACCATTGCCACCAACCACCATGTATGTACACAACAATCGGTGCATTTTCTGAGACGTTCTCCGGGCGAAAAACATCCATTTCTCCTAAATATTCATCATTACCAAAAGGTATCGTCTGGAGATGATTCCCCATTTTTTTCCTGTACGCATTACTGTTTTTTGTTGTAATATCAATATGGTTAGGAAGCAAATCATCTGTTGGCAGCCGTCTCGTCCAAAGGGTTGGGTTGTATTGATGATCTGTCTGTTCTCTTGAAAAAAAGTTCCATAATTCTTTCATGACTCTTCTTATTTTAATCGTTTTTTTATAGTTAGGATTCGTATTTTCTAATATTGTTTTAGTACTTCAAATTCATCATACGTTAATAACCATGTGCCATCTACTTTCTCCCATTTTTCTTGATAAATTTTACCTTCTCCAATATTCATGCTCCATTGGGATGATAGAAAGACGCTGTTATCAGTTTTAATAGTAAATATTGGGTTGTGGTAGGTCAAGTTTGTAGCACCATCAGTGATTAACTTCCCCCAAAACGCCTCAATATTTCCTTTTCCGTTTTCAGTTGCAAATGGCACCGCGTTCATTGTGGCGTTATCAGAATACCCATTTCCGCAAACTTCCTTTTTTCCTGAATTAAAGCCCATTGTCCAGCTAATAGATGCCTTGATAACCTCTTCCAGGATAATATGGCTCGCTACAGGGTTCGTCGTATTTTCTTGAGGAGTTTCAAACTGATCTAACACTTCAGAGTTATCATAGGTCAATAACCATTTTCCCTCTATTTTTTTCCATTTTTCTTGATAGATGATTCCATGACCTACATTCATGCTGAAATTTGCAGATAAAAAAGCTGTAGTTTCATTGACAACCTCTATGCTAACGTTGGTATAAACTAAATTTGTGGCGCCAGATTGAATAAAAGGTGTCCAAAATTCAGAAATTTCCTCAGTTCCTATTTTCACCCCATGAGGTATTACATTCATTATAGCACTTGAGTCATAATCCTTTACATAGGCAGCAGCATTTCCTTTATTAAATGTTTCAATCCAATCTTCACTTGCTTTTAAAACTTCAAGAGCGATTTCATGATGTTTTGTTGGTGAATGCTCTTGATAAGATTGTGGTATAATTTCTTTTGTTTCTTCTTGTCCAAAAGAAGGTGTAAAAAATAGCCCTGTAAGAAGGGCAGTTGTAATCATTTTTATTCGTTTCATTTTTTATCCTTTAAATTTTCTTCAAAGGAACGGCGAATAAAATGTTGATACCTGTGACTTTTGTTACAAGCTTATTTTTTTCCTGATATTACGATCTGTTTTTGCCCAAGAGAGATCAAGTCGTTTTTTTCTAATGTCTTTAATAGGCGGGAGATAACTTCTCTTGTTGTACCTAATTCATGAGCCAGTTGTTGATGTGATTTTTTTACAATAGAATTGTCAGCCTTCGAAATCAGGTAGTTAAATAAGCGGTCTTTAAGAGGTTGAAATGCGAGTGTGGAATATTGATGGATAAGGTAGTTATAACTTTCCCTGAATGTTTTTGTGGTAAATGCATTCCATGATTTGTACTTAAAATTCCAATCTTTAACAAATCGAACAGGAATATTGAGAATAGTTGAATCTTCTTTGACTATTGCGTTTACCGTACTTTTACAATCTTCAAAACATGCTGATAATGAAAGGGTACAGGTTTCCATGTCATTTAAGTAGTAAATGAGAATTTCACGATCTTCATTGGCTTGATATACTCTTACTTTTCCCTGTAAGACAATCTTTAATACTTTAATGTATTCATTGTTTTTAATAAGAAGGTCCCCCTTTTTATGGGTGGTAATATTAGAACAGTGATGAAGTTCATTTATAAGTTCTTGATTGGTAATTTGAAGTTTCTTTATAAAATTGTTTAACATTTGAGCTTGTTTCAAATTGCACACAACGGTTTGGCTAAACTGCGTTTTAATGCAGTTTAGGTTTTGTTGGCAGTAGTTTATATTCGAGGAGCAGTAAAAGATTTCCATTCTCCATTTATCCTAAGCATCTCTCCGAATGAATATTTATGAATCCTACCATTAATTTTTAATTTAAAATAGAAATGAGTTGTCTCTATAGCGCCATTTCCTTTTGGTGAAATTATTCTTGAATACCCTCTGAAATCTTTTAAAAAGCCAGAATATTCTATGTTTATATCATCAGCCACTGTTAACAACTCTATTTCACTTTTAGGTTCAATTTTAGCTAAAAGCCTTAAAAAATATGAAGAATATGATTCTTTACTTTTTTCTAACATAATGTGTATTTCATCATTATTCTTTTTCTGAAAAGCCTCAGGAATACCTCTATAATAAAGTTTGTTACTTTCAAAATGTTGAACAGTGTTTATATCAGGACATAGTCTGTAAGCAAATTTTTTTAGAGAAATACTGTCTTTGGTTTTCAGGTAATTAGTTAAGTCGTTTAAAATTTTAATCAGTTCGTCTTTATGGTATTTTATTGTTTTTTTTGAAGGAGTTTTTAGTGTTTTAAAATTCCCTAAAGCTTTTTTTGGAAAAATTTTGGAGACTATTTCATCTATTTTTGGATTAAATATTTCTTTACCATTACAGTCCCAATGATTAATATAGTCGGCTGGATGTTCCTTTCGTTTTAACTTAATAATTTCATTTCCTTTTATTAATTCAATTGAGAGGTCATATGGAGTAGAAAAAACTTTTTGTTTATAATAGTTAACCTTTGATTCTTGTTTAGCTAAATCAAATAAGTCATTGAAACTACCAAAATCAATTTTACTTAGTAGTTTTATTCTTTTTTTATCACTTTTAGATATTAAAACTGTATCCGGTGTAGCTTTATGATTAGCGCTGTATTCAATAATTTCATTAGAGATTAAAGCTTTATCATTATTAATGAAAGATAATTCATATCTCAATGAATTGTCAATTATAGTGTCGGTTGCTTTTACACCTTTAATTATATCTGTTTCTCGAAATGATGAAGTAAAATTTATTGTTTGTCCTTGACAATAGTATAAGCCAAGTATTATAAATAATAATGTGTATTTCATTTTTTTTCTAATTATTGCCAACGTGTTTGTGTATGAAACGCCGCACATGTAAAAAGACACTAACTTTTCAGGTTAACACAGAGCCGGATTTTTATATTTTGTTTTTAATTTTTCAATTCTAAAAGCCAAATTTAAAAATTTGGCGGTCTTAGTAAATGAAACAGAATCTTTCGATTTAGTATTTATTAGCTATGTTTTATACACGTTGTTAGCGTGCGTTTTTTATTTCTATTCTTCTTTATAGCTTTTTTGGATAACCTAATATATTCGCAAAATCTTTATAAGTTTCGACAAAATCATTATTTATCATTGTTGAAAAACAACTACTTATCCAAATTATTTCTGAGTTAGAAAATATTAAATCAAATTTAGGCATACCTAAATAAATCTCAATTTCCTTTTCCCATCCAAAATCACCTCCACGAATAACAGCTTTTTTTGTTTCATAATTTCCAATAAAAAAGAATTGCTCTCCATGTTCATTTTCATAGTATCCTATGTATTTATTCTTTTTATCAATTTTAGGTATTTTTCCTGAACTATCAATATGATTGTTTTCTATGGTAAAAACATCATCTCTCATTTTTTCCATATATTCATCATAGTGCTTACTAACCAAATTAACAAGCATATTGATATCAATAATTGTTAAGTTTTTATTTTTGAAATATTCTTTAATTTTATCTTTTGCATTAACAGTAATAGTGCTATTTGTTAAAAGCCAAACTGTATCTAACGTAACTTGTTTTTGACCATTAAAAATAGTTTTAGGTAAACGAAAGGATTCGCCTATTTGACGTTCGATTTCGTCAACATTCGATTGTTGTATTTTTTTACTTTTAACAACAACGCCTACATAAGTTTCCTTAAGTAAAATTTCATCTTCCAGAATTAAAATAAAATCTGCTCCATATTCTCTATTTCCATGTGTATACTCAACGTGCTTAATTTTGGGGATTTTTCCAAGAAAATTTCTTAAAAACGGATGAAAGTCATTTACTTCATGTGTATAAGATTCTATTTTTTTCTTTATTTTTTCAAATACCATTTTTAATTTATTGTATAGAATATTTTAATGCTCGCTAACGGACTTGTGTATGAAACGTAGCGTGCAAAAAGATACTAACATTTCGGGTTAACACAGAGCCGAATTTTTATATTTTGTTTTTAATTTATCATTTTTTAAAAGCCAAATTAAAAATTTGGCGGACTTTCTAAATATACACAAACCTTTCGGTTTAGCCTTTATTAGCTATGTTTTATACACCGTGTTACCTGCTGGCTTTTCTTCACTATTTTTAGATTCTAATAATATCAAATCAGGTCTACCATAATGTGAATACATTAAAAACTCACTTTCAGTATCTTCAATAGTTATATTTAATTCATCTGATAACTTTATTCCTTCATTCATTAAATTGAGAAAAATTTCTTTTCTCTTTCCAAATTGATGTGTCTGTAACAAAAAATAACTAAGTCTTTCTTTTTCTTCATCAGTCATTTCTCGGTTCAACTTTATGTTTGTTTTTAAGTAAGCTTCGTGTAGTATTGAGCTTCTAATTATTTGAGATATAAAACTTAGCCAATTTGAATGAACTTGACGACTGAATTCTACATTTAACAAGTTTAATAGTCTCAAATAGTATACTGTTCCGCGTTGTATTGAAATCGGTAAGAAAGTACCTGTAACAGTTAATGCACCAGCTTGGAAGAAAGCATCTTGGATTTTGTGAATATATCCATAATTAGGATTAGTATTACAACAAGATAAAAATACAATTGGAGCAAAAATTTTATACTTTATAATATCGTCACCGTATAGTCGCTCACCATTGATAACCAAATAGCTTGTTTTTTTCTCTTCGTCAATATTTCCGTGGCAATCGAAAACTAGTATTTCAGGTTTGTATTTTTCTACTGCACTTGCAATTTCTGAAATAGTCCTACAATATTCATACTTAAAATTTAATCTTCGACTACTTTCTTTAACGGTTTCATAGGAAGCCCTAAATTCGTGGTCGTCATTTTTATCTGCATCAGCACTTAATATTACTAACGTGTTTTTTAATGTCTCTTCATTAACTGAATATTGAATTCTGTTGTTTGCAGAATAATTATTTAAGGTTCCTTGATAGTTTGATTCGTGTATTCTACAAACGTCGTGAGTAAATGAAATAGGTACTGAATCTAAGCATAGTAATTCGATAGGTAAGTCCGAAATTACAAGAATTTGTCCGTCTCGATTTGCTATATATTCTTTAGTTTCTTTTGCAATAGTTAATTCAGATAGCTTAGTTCCAAATTTAATGATTGATTGAAGTTTGTTTTTTCTCGATTTTGAGGTTGAAAAGAAGTTATTTTTAGGATTAAAGAAGCTAAGTTCTTTATAAATAGATTTTCCAATAATTGGAAATCTCATTGTTGGTGAAAAATTAAACGATGCTTGCAAAAAGGCAATTCCATCTAACAATTTTAATTTTGGGTTTAAGATTGTTCTTAATGCTATTTCAGCAAGAATTTTTTCTTCATCGCTATTAGCTTCAAAGTAATTTAAATAATCTGTTGATTGTTCTATATGTAATACCTTTGAGTAAATTTTTTCTTTTTTAGTCTTAGCATTGTCTTTAGTTAAACCGTAAATTGTTGGATTGTAGAAAGGAAAGCTTAGTACTAAAATAGGTAGTCTATGTGACGAATTTCTCTCTTTTATAAATTTTAAATGACGATTATCAATTTCAATTACAGAATCTAATAGAATTTTATTTCTAATATTCGTTTTTGGAGTATCAACTGATTTAGGGTATTTTAATTTCCAAAATTCATTATTAATTTGTGTCGAAGTAAAATAATTCGCAATAGTTGGATTGAAATTATATATTTTTCTGTCATTCTCTTCTTTATTTACCTTAAATTTAAATCCTTTTGAGCCTTCAGTTATTTGTGAAAGAACAGATTTTATTTTTTTAAAATTACTTCCGTAAGTTTCTATTAAGTCAATAGCATTGTCGAAATAATGACTTTTATTAAAAAATTCCGGTTGCTTGTCTGATTTTCCGCAAAATGTATAATTCCAGACTTTTTGCCCCGAATTTAAAATTGATTTTTTTACAACTTTTAAGTCCGCTTCTAAATCTATAAAATATACGACAGGTCTATTCTCTAAATTTAAAAGTTTGGTGTACGCATTAATAGGATTAATTGGCAATTTTAGTTGCTCATCTGTAAAAGTCAACAAATTTAATGCGGGATTTATGTCTTTAATAATAATTGACGTTTCAAAAAATAAATTTTGATTATGAAGTTGCATTAAATCACGAGGGAAATGTGATAATGAGTTAAAAAGATTGTTAGATGCATTTTGTGTAAAGTCAATTATTCCTTGAACTCCAAAGTCTTTCTGTATAAATATATATTGAATTGATGATGATGAAGTTGCTCGTATTTTCATTTTTTAGCTTGCTGGTAACGTTTTTGTGTATGAGTAGTAGTGGATTTCTACTCACTAACTTTTCGGTTTTGCTCTGACCCTTGTTTTATGTTTATATTTTCGTTTTTCACTTAAACCGCTATTACTTATACAACGTGTTACCTGTAGTTATTTTCTATTAAACGTTTTAAAATCAAATGTTTTTCCCCACCCGTCTTCTTCTGAAAATGGATGTTCAGTTGATATCTTTTCAAAATCGAATTCAAAATCCAAATTAGTAATTTTAAGGATTTCAATGAGATACTTTAATGTACTTTTACTATTTCCTTTACTCATTGCTCCATACATTTCTGCACGGCCTATACTTTCGCATAGTTCAACAACTTCTTTGATAGTCTTATTCTCTGAAACTTTATAAAAAGCTATTAGTTCGTCATAAAAGGATGCACTTAGTATTTCAAGTGATACACCATTATACCAATCTTTGTCTCTGGAACTGTTATATTCTTTGCAAAAGGTGTTAAACTTCTGTAAATCGGTAATGATTTCACTACTTGTAGCATTGTATGGTAAATATGCTTTCATTTCTTCTTCCCAAATATCTAACTTCTCTGCTCTAGTAAATTCGCCTAACTTCCTAATCAAAGTTCTAGAAAAGTCTGTATGATGTATATTTCGTTCTCTCAGTAGTAGTTTTATACAAGATAATCCAATAGCAAATCTTCCTCTTACAGATATATTTTTTAAGTGTTTTTCCAATTTCTTCTAATTACAGGTAACAATTGGATATGTGTACCGGTACACATATTTCCATTATATGTATCTCAAATCTAGTGGATTTCTAATTGATTTAAAATTATTTAGGGCAACTTGCGTAAATTTCGGTTGTTTTGGTGCTGCTATGCCCTAATAAAGTTTGTATCTATCTAATATCTGTTCGGTCTTCTAAAAGATGAGTGGCAAAAGAATGCTTTAACATTTGTGGGAGTGTTTTTCGTAAGATACCAGACGTAGCACTAGCCCTCCTAACAATTTTTGCCACCCGGGGCTCCTGCAAATTAATTAGGTAGCAAGATGATATGAAGCGCTGGATTGTGATGGTTTTAGGAGCTTTTTTTCTCCAATTGTACTCCCTGAAAACAAGCGTAAAATGCTCCAGAAAACAATGGCTTATAAAGTGTTTTTGACTTAAAAAGGAAGAAAAAAACGGTATTTTAGTAAGTTATTTCTTATTTTTTTGTTTGAAAAAAGAGACGTACAGCAATGAATCAAGTGTTGTACAACAATTTGACGTTTATTCTTAGAGAAAAACGGCTTTTTTGAGTAAAAAAAGCCCCAACATCTAAGTTTTTAATGTTGAGGTCAAGTGGATGTATCCTGTTTTTTTATAGGTTGGGATGATCCCTTTTTAGGGAATCAGGACCATAGAATTCCTGATTGCTCATAAAAGGTATATGCATGCTTTGATATGCAATGTGCCCTTCCAGGATCGGGCTACCACAATATTGAGACAGGGTTTCTATTGATATATGGTTATACATGATTACTACATTTTATAAAGGATATTACAAGAAGCATTCCGAAGTATATATGTTAAGTGTTAGTTATTTGTAAAACAGTGAATTGTATTGGTGTTGTTTGATGTCATCCCCTAATATAAAAGTCATTTCTATATCATTATCAGAAACGATTCGCTGTCGGGGTGTATGTTGTGTAGCCGGAACTGCCAAAATCTGGTAAGAACTGATTAAAGAGGGGAATCCGGATGTGGTTGAAATGTCTGATAGTCCGTGAGTGTTCTTTGGGATTAGATTACTTTAAACAAACTGCCTTCTCTGTGGTATCCTAAGGTTGTATAATAAGAGTCGGCATCCGACATCACGAAAACTTCCTGATCCGGGAAGGCAGTTCGTATGCTTTCCAGAAGTTTTTTTCCTATTGCGTTCCCTCGATATCTTTTAGTGACTAATAAATCCACTACCCAGACATAGAAACCAGTGTCGTCTAGCGCCCGTATATATCCGCAGAGTTGATTGTGAGTATAGGCTACATAGGTAATCGAATGTTCCAGTGCAAGCCGGTATTTAGGAAGGAGGTAAGTTTTCCATTCCTCTCCTTCGGATTTAATAAGAGTTCGCAAGGCATCGTAATCTCTGGAAGATGTATATTTTCTTAGTACTATATCCATGTGTGGGTTCGGTAGTTTTAAAATGACAACTTAGGTCGGCTATGGGTACTGATTCAGATATTTATGACAAAATCAGGTGTTTTTTATTTCCCTTGAAATATAGTTAAAAATAGAAAGGTTTCCTATGAGAATAAGAGATGGACGGTTCTTATGCAGACGCATGTACAGATGTTTTTAGCGATACTTAGTTATATAGTGAAACCGAAAACGATTACAATGTTTTTTGGGGGGCAGGAGTTTAGTACACGATCAGGTATAAAAACCATAACGCCGGCAGTTTGGTAGAACCGCCAGCGCTATGGATAAGTGAAATAAATCTAAAAAAAAGCTTACTTAAAAGGTAAAAACCCCTGGATGGCGTCTGTTCCCGTATAAGATAATCCTTTGGTAACGGTATTGGTCGCTGCATCGTAGATGTATATATTGTTTCCTTCTGTTTCGGTATTTCCCACAATCGCTACTTTTCCGTTGCCTATAGAGCGAACGGTTCTTCTAGGGTATTTGGATAGCGGAAGGTTTAATTTGGTCGTTTCTTTAGTGATTAAATCAATCGCATGGTATTCGATCACATAACTACCCTGGTAGTCTTTGTATTCTGTAATTAGATCACTTCTGAATACCTGAACAACGGCTTTGTTGTTTCCGGCATATGCCATTCCTGCTGTATGATTGCCCCCGAATTTTTCGCTTAGGTTAAAAAAATAGGTATCGTCAAAATCAGAAGCTCCTGCTTTAATCCTTACAATTCCTGATGGGATGGATTCGTTTGCTCCCCAGTAATCGGTATTGGTAGAGGTGAGGTATAAATCTCCGTTTTCTACAATAGCATGAGAAGATACTACACTAAACCCTACACCTGCGGCCTTGTCAGTAGTAATGACTTTTTCATAAGCCATTGTTTCTGCATTGTATATGGCGATAGAGGCTTGATTAAATGCCCCCCAATTAGCATCTGCATGATAGAACGGAACGTAGATTTTATTGTCCTTAAGGATATACAGGGAAGGAGCAGATTTATCCCCCTCATTAATGGGAAGCGTGATGGTACCTGCAGTTTCTTCTGTCATATCTGTAGTGTTGATTATCTGGTAATTAAATACGCCTCCATCGGCAGCCCGGGCTCCCGTAGAAACTAATAAACGATTGTCGGACAAAAATTCAGAAACAGGTCCCCCGCTGATTCCTGTATTAGGAACGGATCCGAGAGGAGTTAATATCCCATCTTCATTAACCTCGTACTTGGTTAGTTTTGTTTCAGAGTTTAGATAGATATATCCGTCCTTACCATTAATTACTACATTATAGGGTAAATTGGGGATCTCCTGTGCATCCAGAATATTGGCATTTCCTGTTTCTACATCATCAATGATATGAAATGGATACAAATCGGTAGCCGGCAGGGCTAATGCAAGTAGGAACTTATAGTCTTTTTTGGGGTCTTCTTCTACGGTGTTTGGCGTATCATCATCACTGCTGCATGAAAAAAGCGATAGTACGATTATAAATAGGACACCTAAACTGATTACTTTAGTATTCATTGTTTTTATTTATGGTTTTTAAAAAATTAATTATCCAGAAAGAACCGGTACTTTAGATAAAAGGCACTTCCTGGTTTTGATTGTCTAAAATTGTCATATGCCGAAGCGTCAAAAATATTTTGCACTTCGATGTTTACATTGTGTTTTCCGTTTGTTGAAGAGAATGTAATTCCTGCATTGTTTAGGAATTGGGTTGGGATTTCATTTTTATCCGTCAGGGTAGCTGCTTTCTTATAGGCGACATAGAACTTATCGACAAAATTTACTCCGTAATAAACCGAAGTATTCACCTTGCGTATCAGGTTTGGCAATTGATAGCTGATGTCTGCATTGGCAAAAAGAGAAGGAGTATTCGGTAGTTGCTGTTTTTCGAATACGCGTTCTTCTATGGATCCGGAGGGAAAATCCTGATTGTTGAGTACCTGCTGCCAGGTCAGATTCCCGCTGAATCTCAGTTTTTTGTACTGGTATATAAGATCCCATTCGACTCCCCGTATTAAAACATCTTCTTCATTTTGATAGGAGTTGACCAAGCCCGAGAACTGAAAACGGATAAAGTTTTTTACATCTCTGCGGAATAGATGTACCTCGTTTTTCAGGAATCCGTTATCGGTAGGGTAGGTATACCCGATTCCCAGATTTATATTTTTACTGATTTCGGGTTGCAAACCGGGAACTGCCAGAATGCTTAATCCATCTCCGAATATTTCTTTTGGTTGCGGGATTCTGTATCCTTTTTCATAAGAACCTTTTAGCAATAAGTCGGGGGTGATAAAATACCGGGTCGAAAATGAGTATCCCAGTCTGTCCTGTATCGTCGAAACATCCTCTATTCCAATAGAGGAATCGGTAAAAGTGATGGCTTGTTTTGCCAGGGTTTTGAAATAATAGTGTTTAAGAGCAAGGACGCTTTCTAATTTTTGATCAAAAAAGGTTGTGGTATAGGCGAAACCGCTAACTGCCTTTTTGATGGTATTTGGAGATTTGAAAGGTTGATTTTCTTCGGTATTAATTCTGTTTTCCCCCTCCCGGCTTATTTCAGAATAGATATGATTCAGACCGATAGTATGCCCTTCACTGATGTTGTAATTCGCATGAACACGGTACTGGAACTGCGACTGATTAAACTTAAACAGGGTTTTGGGCTGTAAAAACTCCCCGCGACCATCTTGTATTTCGTTTACTTTAAAACTTCCGTCCCAGCTATACCGGTTGGATGAGGTGTCAATACTGGTGCGCTTGATCGTGTTGTATAAAGCAAAAATATCTAAGCTCAACCGCTCGTCGAATATCCTGGATTTGGTATAGCGAAGACGTACCGTTTGGTTGTGTTCTTCTTCTGTAGCTTCTCCGATAGGTCTGTTATTCAATCCCTGAATTTCCCGGTCAATTCCGGCAGCGGCAAAATCAACGATAAGTGCATCTGCCCATTGTGTATTGGTAAAACCAAGCCCGATATTTCCCAGTACAGAGCGGTATTGATCGTGAAATCGCTCGACATCTCCGGTTACCTCTGTATCGATTTCTCTCTCGATACCGTTTTGAATTACGGTTTCCTTGACAAAGTAATTTACATCCCGCATAAGGTAATTGTTATCGCTGTAATTGTAGATACCGCTTACTTTGACCGTGAAACCGCTTTTCTCAGCCCGATATTGACTATTGAGATTGAAGCGATGTGTGTTAAATGAACCAACACTATGCGAGACGTCAAAAAAAGAAGCTTTCTTTTTATTGGTTATAATATTAATAGCACCCCCAAGGGCATCCGCCCCAAGTGATACAGGAACAACTCCTTTGTATACATCGATGCGTTCTATAAGATTGACAGAGATATTATTAAGACTGTATGCTTCTCCTAATTCATCAATGGGAATGTCATCGACAAATACCCTGATCTGCTTATCCGTCAGTCCGTTTAATGATAGTTTATAAGAAGATCCCAGCCCCCCGGTGGATCGGATTCTGATCCCGGAGGTCTTGTTTAGGATGACAGAGGCATCAGTCGTATTGTTCTTTAATTGTTTAGTACTGATAGAATTGACAGCGAAACTCTGTTCTTTGATCCTGGTAGTCTTACTTTTTCCAGTTACTGTGACTTCGTCAATAGCTGTTAAATCTGTTTCCAGAGTAATGTTCAGGGTGATTTTTTCTCCTTCACTCAGGGAAACAGTTTGCAGTTGTTTTTTGTATCCCAAACCGGAAACTTCCAGTACATACGCTCCCGGAGCAATATTGTATATGCTATAGGTTCCTTTTACATCCGTATATGCCCCGTGATTGGTATTCCTTAGTAAGGCAGTGATCCCCTCAATCCCATTGTTACGGGTATCTGTTACGGTTCCTGTGATCGTCGCTGGCTCCCCCTGCGCATACGAATAGGGAATCGTACAGCTAGTAAGTATGAAATAGACAACTATTTTTATATAGTTAAACATTATAATTTAGATTAAATAAGAATAATTCGCGAAAGTGTAAAATAAATGAGGGAGATAAAAGGATAAATCTGTCAACGACATTTTTAATATGGCGAACGTCACTTTTAAAAAATCAGCAGGTTAATTGTGAAATAATAGGCGTATTTGCTTAAAGATTATTCTATTTTTGAGGTCAATTTTGATGGTAATGAAGCAGCAATTACATGCATTTTTTACAAAAAACTATGCAGAGATTATATATCAGTTATTAGTTTCTGTAGCGTTGTTTTTTTTCTATTCTTTTATACAGGAAGAAGGGATTTATAATTCGGAAGCGATCCAAAAGTGGATTCCTTATAAAATTGCATTTTTTGGTAATTACATGGTGGCAGCCATGTTTATTAATTATGTCTTATTACCTAAGTTGTATTCTAGAAAACGCTTTGGATTGTTTTTTACCAGTGTTGCGTTATTGATCATCCTAGTCATTCTTACAGATGAATTTTTCCTGGAAAAAATATATTTTCCGGAGACTAGAGGAACGTATTTTCCGGGAGTGTTTTTTACTCTGGTGGAAACACTTCCTTTAATCATATTTTATATGGGGTTTAAGTTTGCCTGGGATTACAATAAAAAACAAAGCGAGATAGAAAAATTAAAAGTACTGGTTAAGGATAGTGAATTACAATTTTTAAAATCTCAGATTAACCCTCATTTTCTCTTTAATAACCTGAATAATTTGTACGCATACGCATTAGAAGAGTCTCCTAAGACACCTACCATCATCTTAGAATTGTCATCAGTGTTGCGCTATATGTTATACGATTGCAAAGAGGATTTTGTACCACTTCCTAAGGAGGTGGAACACCTGAAGAATTTTACAGAGTTATACAAGCTTCAGATAGAGCATAGGGGAGATATACAGTTTCATACCAATGTAGCAGCTTCAGAATATTCTATAGCCCCTCTGATTCTTATGGTATTTATAGAGAATGCGTTTAAACATAGTACGAATTCTCAGTCCGAAGGAATTGAGATTGAGATAGCTATTACGGTATCCCAAACAGGAGTTTTGAATTTTATTTGCAAAAACGGGTTTTCTCCATTGGATCAAAAAGGAAATACCTCCAGAGGAATAGGGATACTCAATGTCAGAAAGCGTTTAGAATTATTATACCCTAATGCGCATACATTGGAAATTACAAATACGGATACCGTCTTTAATGTAGCGTTAAAAATGCAGTTAAAACCGATAGGACAATGATTAGATGTGTTATAATAGAAGATCAGCCGCCAGCACAGCGAATACTGAAAAAATATATTTTAGGAGTAGATGATTTACTGCTGATGGAAACATTCTCTGATGTGATCAAAGCAAAAGAGTATATGCAGACAACTACTATCGATTTGCTATTTCTGGATGTTCATCTGCCGAAAATATCGGGGATTGATTTTTTAAAATCTTTTCCGAATCACCCCAAAGTAATTCTTACGACTGCTTTTTCTGAATACGCGCTGGAGAGTTATGCATTTAATGTGGTGGATTATTTATTAAAACCGATACCCTACGAACGGTTTTTGCAGGCGATTGCCAAATTGAGAACTAGTATTGTCTCTCAAGCAGAAAAAGCAGCAACGACCGTGATAATTAAATCAGGATATGAGCATATTAAGGTATATACCGACGCTATTATATATATTAAATCTGATTCTGATTATACAGAGGTTAATACAGTGGAGAAGAAATACCTGAGTAAAGATTCTTTAAAGCAATGGTTGGAAAAACTGAATGAAAATGATTTTTGCCAGGTGCATAAATCCTACCTGATTAACGTACAGTATCTGAGCAAAGTTGTAGGTAACACGATTTATTTAGCAGATAACAATATTCCGATAGGGAGGGCTTTTAAGAAGCATTTTGTTTCCCGTTATTTACAGTAGCCATGCAACCAGGATATGCTTAGAAAGGGGAGGAGTTGTCTTTTTGATAAAATGAGTTGTTGCATTCCCCTTAAAAAAATAAACCCCAGTAAATACTGAGGTTTTGAAGTGTTTTTGTGGAGTCGGAGGGATTCGAACCCTCGTCCAAACAAGTAACAAAACAGCTTTCTACACGCTTAGTTTTTGTTTAATTGTCGATGTAAGACCGATCAAAAACTACCTATCTTACACGTATTCTCTAAGAGTTTCGAGAGGATATTGAGACCCTACCTTCTCTAGGTTTATTTTTACGAAGTCTCAAAATCAATCGCCATAAACCAAGGCTATTGGGAGACTTCCTGCTTGTTCGCCTTGCGAACCGAGGCATTATCCTACTATAATTCAGATTATGCAGCTAGGGCGTAGTTATTCTCGCCGTTTAAAAAAGATGAAATATGATATTAGCGAGCTGTATTTCAGCGCTCGACGTGCTTACCATCGTATTAATCTCGCTGTCAAAACCAGTCGACCCCGATGGTGTTTCCATAAAAATTGATCATCAACAGAATCAGGAATCAAATGTTCATGCCTATTTTGATCAAAAATCAATGTGGGCGGCAAATATAATCATAAATATTATACCTTTAACCTCGCTTTTTGAATAATCAATATTTATACCAAATTATTATGACAAGATTCGGAATCATTAAAGAACGAAAAAACCCGCCAGATCGTCGTGTTGTCTTTTCTCCAAAGGGAGCCAAAAAGGCAGTAGATCAGTATCCGGATGCAACTTTTGTAGTAGAAGCCTCAGATGTTCGGGTCTTTAGTGATGAAGCGTATAAAGCCGAGGGGTTTGAGGTAACCACAGATATGTCGGATTGCGATGTACTATTAGGAGTAAAAGAAGTACCTGTAGATGCGTTACTTCCGAATAAAAAATACTTTTTCTTCTCGCATACAATCAAGAAGCAACCTTATAACCGAAAGTTGCTAAAAGCCGTATTAGATAAGAATATAGAGCTGTATGATCATGAAGTAATAGTGAATACGGCAGGTTTCAGGTTGATTGGGTTTGGTCGCTATGCCGGGATTGTAGGAACCTACAATGGGATAAGAGCCTGGGGAACCACTCAGGGAACATTTCAGATTCCCAAGGCTTCTGAATTGCCTGATCAGCGGGCACTGGAAGATACCCTGCGATCTATAGCCTTGCCCCCGATCAAAATTGTACTAACAGGTAATGGAAAAGTAGGAAGTGGTGCCAAAGAAATACTGGATGCGATGAACATCAGAGAGGTGTCTGTAGAAGAATATCTGACCCGGCAGTTTGAAGAGGCTGTATATGTACAGATTGATGTATTAGATTATAACAAAAGAAAAGATGGTCAACAGCTGCCCAAAGAAGACTTTTATACCAATCCTGCAGACTATAGAAGTGATTTTATGAAATATGCCGCTGTAAGTGACCTGTACATCGCCGGTCATTTTTATGGAGATGGCGCTCCTTATATTTTTACTCGGGAAGATGCAAAGTCTCCTGATTTTAAAATTCAGTTGGTAGCAGATATATCCTGTGATATAGACGGACCGGTAGCTTCTACATTGCGAGCATCTACTATAGCAGCTCCTATATATGGATACCATCCGCAAAAAGAGATAGAAGTAGATGCTATGGATAAAGAAGCGATTGTGGTTATGGCAGTTGATAATCTCCCATGCGAGCTACCAGCGGATGCCAGTGAAGGTTTTGGAGCGATGTTTTTAGAACATGTCATTCCGGCATTTTTCACAGATGATAAGGAAGGAATATTAGAAAGAGCGAGAATGACTCAAAATGGCGCATTGACCCAACGATATGCATATCTACAGGATTATGTAGATGGAAAAGAATAAAAAATAAAAAATGCGATCCCAGGTTTTGGTATCCTGGGATTTGCTTTAATATCTTTGCAGCGTTAAAGCAGAGAACGATGACAACTGAGCAACTTGTAGCCCAAATAAATAAAAAACAATCCTTTTTGTGTATAGGACTAGATGTAGACCTTACTAAAATACCCCCACAGCTGTTAGAGACAGAGGATCCTATTTTTGAATTCAATAAAGCGATTATAGATGCTACGCATCATTTGGCGGTGGCCTATAAACCCAATACGGCTTTTTATGAAGCGTATGGAATCAAAGGGTGGAAGTCTCTGGAAAAAACCATTCAGTATATCAATACCCATTATCCCGAAATGTATACCATAGCTGATGCAAAAAGGGGAGATATCGGAAATACAAGTGCGATGTATGCCAAAGCTTTTTTCGAAGATCTGGGGTTTGATTCCGTGACAGTAGCCCCCTATATGGGAAAAGATTCTGTAGAACCTTTTTTATCCTTCGAAGATAAACACACTATTATGTTGGCGCTGACATCCAATGAAGGAGCTTTTGATTTTCAAACAAAGGAAACCGAAGGAAAAGAATTGTATAAACAGGTATTAGAAACCTCTACTTCCTGGAACAATGCCTCCCAGCTTATGTATGTAGTGGGAGCAACAAAGGCGACGTACTTTACAGAGATTCGAAAGATTGTACCGGATAGTTTCTTATTAGTTCCTGGAGTAGGAGCGCAGGGAGGAAACTTACAGGATGTATGTAAGTACGGAATGAATAATCAGGTTGGTCTTTTGATTAATTCGTCCAGAGGGATTATCTATGCATCTAAAGGAACTGATTTTGCAGCTGCGGCGGCGGCAAGTGCCCTGACGTTGCAACAAGAGATGCAGCAGATTTTAGCGGGTAGAAAGTAGTTTTAGCAATGTGTTATCAAATAGATATGTGATGGAACATCAGGATCAGTTAGGTCGATCTGTACTTGTAGAGAGAACACCGGTACGGATTGTTTCTTTAGTGCCTTCCCTGACAGAGTTGCTCGTGTCTTTGGGGTTGGAAGATCGCATTGTCGGAGTAACCAAATTTTGTGTTCACCCATCGCATATCCGAAAGTCAAAAACAATCGTCGGAGGTACAAAAACGGTTCACTATGATCGGATAAAAGCCTTGACGCCTGATCTGATTATATGCAATAAAGAAGAGAATACTCAGGAGATTGTCGAGACCCTGGAACGCGATTTTCAGGTTCATGTGTCAGATATGTATACATTGGCAGATGTCTATGAGTTGATCGGTCAGTATGGGGCTCTTTTTGAAGTAACTGAAGCTGCTGCAACGATTAAGAATGCTATAGCTGAGGATCAGGAAGTATTTGTTAGAGAAAGGGCGGGTGTGCTACCCGTTCGAGTGGCGTACTTTATCTGGCGAAAGCCCTGGATGGTGGCAGGAGGGAATACGTTTATTAACTACCTGATGCAGCAGGGAGATTTTGTCAATGTATATGAAGAAACGACTCGCTACCCCGAGATAACACTCCAGTCACTGCTGGAGAAACAGGTACAGGTTGTATTTCTGTCTTCTGAACCATACCCTTTTGCAGATAAGCATATAGAAGAAATAAAGAAAGAAATAGGAGATCAGATTCCGATAATGTTAGTCGATGGGGAATATTTTTCCTGGTATGGTTCCAGGCTATTGGGCGCCTTTGAATATTTCAGGGAGTTACACCGAGAGTTACCTGTTTAGTGATGACTAGCTGTGCGTTTATTGTGTGATAGCACATTTTCCAATTTGTCGATTTCTACCAGAAGCTGTTTTGCCTCTTCGTGGAGTTGATCACATTTTTGTTTGTTTTTAGGAGCGACTGTATACGCGCACTTCATCAACTTCGAATAACGACACTTTAATTTTTCCAGTTGTGTTTTGTTTTTAAACCAGGCAAACATATTTTTCTTCTTCAAGATCTGTGGTCAAAATTACAGGATAGAAAAGAGAAAAGCTCTTAATGTCAAGTTAATGTTCCTAAAAAATAAAGAATCTAAATAATGAGGATAGCAACTAAATTTAGTTTCTATCCTGCAAGCTGAATACTCGTCTCAGTAAGTCCGTAGTTCGGGAGCTGAGTTTTGTTCTGATTTCTTTTTCTTCTATAGCAATCATTTTATAAACACCGTTTAGCGCCTGTCCGGTTACATAATCCGTCAGGTCTGGGTTTACTTTTTGTGTAAAAGGTACAGCATTGTATTTTTTGATAATGTTCGTCCATACACGATCAGCTCCAACACGAGATAATGAAGAGTTGATCACCGGAGAAAACTTACCATATAAACTAGTTTTGGTTTTTCCGATTAAGTATTTTGTGGCGGCATCCTGATTTCCTAACAAGATTTGCTTGGCATCGGTAAAGGTAATCTGGCGAACAGCATTGACAAAAATAGGGGTAGCTTCTTTTACAGCATCTTCTGCTGCTCTGTTTAAAACTTTTAACCCTTCATCAGCTAATTTGCCCAGACCGATGTCTCGTAATGTCTTATCTACTTTTTGTAATTCTTGTGGCAACATTATTTTGACCAGCTGATTTCGGTAAAAACCATCTGTCTGTGTTAGTTTAGAAACCTGCTTGTCAATTCCCTTGTCCAATGCTTGTCGCAGCCCATTTCCTATATCAGCATTACTAAGACCGATCCCTCCTGTATTTTGAGGTAGGTTTTCCATTACTTGTTGTAATTCAGCACAGCTGGATGCGATGACTAATAAAGCGAGCACAAGATACTTTTTCATAAAAAATGGTTTTTAAGATAAAGACAAGATACATGTTTCTTGTTTATCCGCCGTAAAAATAACATACTTTCTCGAAATAAACATAGAAAATAAGAGAAGGAATACAAAGGATGGAAGCGAGAATGAAAAAAATAATTAACTAAATTTTTAGTTTGAACTAATTTTTTAGTTATATTGCAATCAGAAATCACCATATGAACCTGTATCGGTTATTAAAGTGATGCGATTAAAAGAAAACATCCATGAAGCAATTAACGAAAGCAGAAGAAGATATCATGCAAATTTTATGGGAACTGGAAGAGGGGAATGTAGCCGCTATTATAGAAGAGTTTCCGGATCCAAAACCAGCGTATAATACGGTATCAACTATTGTAAGGATCTTAGAGACCAAGGGATTTGTAACTTATAAAAAGAAAGGACGGGGACATATTTATTATCCGGCAGTAAAGAAATCTGAATACAGTAATCAACGTATTCATAAGTTGATGGATGGTTACTTTCAGGGATCTTTCAAAAGCATGGTTTCTTTTTTTGTAAAGAAAAATGAAGTAAGCATGGAAGAAGTAGAGGAGATGATCAAAGAAATTAATAAAAAAGAGTAGATGATGGTGTATTACGTATTTCAGACATTGATTTTTCAATTATTGTTTTTAGCAGTTTATGAATTATTTTTAAGAAAGGAGACCTTTTTTAATGCCAATCGTGGCTATTTATTACTTACACCTATACTGAGTTTACTGATGCCATTTGTTCATATCGGTATGGTGAAACAGACAATACCTGATCAATACGTAATAGCATTACCAGAGATATTACTTACGGGAGATCCGGTGACTGAGCATTCGTATCCAGGGCTATTCGCATGGATTTTCTCCATAGAGGTATGGGGATATGTCTGGGGAGGAGGCGCATTGGTCTGTCTGCTTTTATTTGTGTGGAAACTCTATAAGATTCTAAAGATGAAACAAAATGGAGAAATAACCAGAACAGCAGACATACACTTGGTTTCTCTGCCAGATACCGCAATTGCATTTTCTTTTCTACACCTGATTTTTATGGGGAAGAAAATACCAGCTACTCAGCGCGAGCATATTTTATTACATGAAAAAGTACATGCAGATCAATACCATTCACTGGATTTGTTGTTTTTCGAGTTGCTACGGGTATTCTTTTGGTTTAATCCGTTATTGTATCTATACCAAAAGCGAATTACTGTACTCCATGAATATATTGCAGATGCCAAAGCAGTGAAACTGAAGGGGAAGAAAGAATACTATCAAACCATGTTATCGCAAGTTTTCCAAATAGAAAAAATTTCATTTATCAATACATTTTTTAATCATTCATTAATCAAAAAACGAATCATTATGTTACAAAAATCAAAATCCAGAAAAATTGTTCAGTTAAAGTACTTAATACTGGTTCCGCTAATTTTAGGAATGGTGGTCTACACTTCTTGTACACAGGAGACCATGGCGCAAGGAGGGGAGATGACCGGAGATCAACATAAGAAAGTGAGTACGATGATGCAGCGAATTGAAGACCTCAAAGAAGAAATGCAAAAACAGGGAAATATGACTGAGGAGGAAGAAAAGGCATTAAAGCTCTTGTTGTTGTATACAACGGAAGGAAGCTTAAAAAATCCCTTTTTCAACGATGTTCATGATCTGGTAGAAATTCCTTTTGGTGTGATCGATAAAGTTCCCGTATACCCGGGCTGTGAAGGAATGACAAAAGAAGAAACAAAAAAGTGTTTTTCTCAGAAATTGTCTGCTTTTGTCAGTTCAGAATTTGATACAGGTATTGCCGAAAGAAATAATCTTACCGGAGAACAGAAAGTAGCTGTACATTTTAAGATTGACAAAACGGGTAAAGTAGGAGGACTAAAAATAAAAACAGATAGTGAAGAATTGAGAAAAGAAGCAGTGCGTTTAATGAAAGCATTACCTGTAATGATTCCGGGAGAACAAGACGGAGTGAAAATAGGCGTAGCATATACACTACCTATTAAGTTTACGATCAAAAAATAAGCGCGATTGATCTGATATTTTTTGAAGAAATAACCTGAAGTTGGTGCATACCTGTCATCACCAAAATAGATAAGGACGAGAAGAAATTTTTCTCGTCCTTAGTTTTTTTAAGAAAAAATAACAGTCTTATTATTATACACCCATACTTTTCGCTGTAAGTGATATTGGATAGCTTTGGATAATACAATTTTTTCGAGATCACGCCCTTTAAGAATAAAGTCCTGTACATTATGAATGTGAGAAACACGTACAATTTCCTGTTCTATAATAGGACCTTCGTCCAGATCAGAAGTGACATAGTGACTGGTAGCTCCAATGATTTTTACACCTCTTTTATAAGCAGAGTGGTAAGGTTTGGCTCCTGGGAATGCCGGTAAAAAAGAATGATGGATGTTGATAATTTTATTTCGGTATTTATCGACAAAACCAGGGGAGATAATCTGCATATATCGGGCCAGAACAATAAAATCTATTTTGTATTCCTCTAAGAGTTTTAGCTGGGTAGCTTCACTGGCAGCTTTGGTTTCTTTGGTGACAGGAATATGTTTAAACGGAATATTAAACCGTTTTGCTACTGCTTCGAGATCCGGGTGATTACTAATAATCAAAGGAATCTTGACATGCAATTCTCCAGAGGCATGTCTGCTGAGAATATCGTATAAACAATGATCGTATTTGGATACAAAGATCGCCATTTTTGCTGCTTTCTTAGGATTGTACATCTCCCAGTTCATAGCATATGGAATAGCAATCTGCTCATTAAATGCTTTTTTAAAAAGAGCGAACTTTTCCTCATCATGGTCAAATTCACATGCTAACCTCATAAAAAACTCGCCGACTTCATGATCCACATGTTGTTCTATATAAGTGGTATTGCCCTTTTTTTCCAGAATAAAGTTTGTAACGGTTGCGATAATTCCTTTTTTATCAGGGCAGTTGATCAATAAAGTTGCTTTTTTCATCTGTATTAATTTTATTGTTTTTTGTCATCTCAATAGGAAACTTACCCAGGATCATTGAAGCAGAATCAATATCATTGATAGAGTGTATTTCATACTATGAGAAAATTGAATAAAGAGCACTTTGATAGGTTGATGATGTTGCTATCAAATCTCTTGTTAATTGTTATAATTGAATTTGGATTAATAAATACGTTTTGTTGTTTATGAGCGTTTTATAGAATAAACATAGTAATAATCCCGAAAGGAAATTTCAAAAAAAAACAGAAACAGTTCCTTTTTGCGAATCTCTCTTTTTTTAGGAGGATTTATTATTGATTTGATAAAAATGAATGTGAGAAAAAATATTAAGTGAGATTAAGGGCTGTTTTTTTGAGAAATTCTACAGAAAAAGCTCCTTGATACCGTAACATCCTCAAATAATATATCAGAAGAAAAGGAAAAATTAACAAGAATGTAAAATCTTTAAAATTTTAACGATCACTCAAAAAAAAGATAATTATCTTTTGTTAAAGTATATAATTATAAAAGAATCTTCATTTTTGATGTGTATTTCGTAAATTAGCAGCACTAAAAATACTTTTTATAGCCAATGGAACAGATTGCACCTTATAAACCCAAAAACAAAGTCAGAATTGTTACAGCAGCTTCTTTATTTGATGGTCATGATGCGGCGATCAATATTATGAGAAGAATTATTCAGTCTACAGGAGTAGAAGTAATTCACTTAGGTCATGATCGCAGTGTAGAAGAAGTGGTTAATTGTGCCATACAAGAAGATGCAAATGCAATTGCGATGACATCGTATCAAGGGGGACACACAGAATATTTTAAATATATGTTCGATTTGCTAAAAGAAAAAGGAGCAACACATATTAAGATATTCGGAGGTGGAGGAGGAGTAATCCTTCCGGAAGAGATCAAAGAATTAATGGACTATGGAATAACCAGAATTTATTCTCCGGATGACGGTCGTGAGATGGGGTTACAGGGGATGATTAATGATCTGGTAGCGAATGCAGATTTCCCCATAGGAGATTCCCTTAATGGAGAAGTAAACCATTTGGAGGAAAAAAATATTGGAGCAATAGCAAGAGTGATTTCTTCTGCAGAAAACTTTCCTGATATTGCCAGAGAGACCTTGGAGCAGATTCATGAAAAGAATAAGGATAGTACCATTCCTGTATTGGGAATTACAGGAACCGGAGGAGCAGGAAAATCTTCATTGGTAGATGAATTGGTGAGAAGGTTTCTGATTGATTTTCCTGATAAGACAATCGGTCTTATCTCAGTGGATCCATCTAAGAGAAAAACAGGAGGAGCCTTATTAGGAGATAGAATTCGAATGAATGCAATCAACTCTCCCAGAGTGTATATGCGTTCTCTGGCTACAAGACAGTCCAATTTGGCATTGTCTAAATATGTAGCAGAAGCAATAGAAGTATTAAAAGCAGCAAAGTTTGACCTTATTATTCTGGAAACATCCGGAATAGGACAGTCTGATACCGAGATATTAGAACACAGTGATACCTCTCTTTATGTAATGACACCAGAGTTTGGTGCAGCGACACAATTAGAGAAAATCGACATGTTAGACTTTGCAGATCTGGTAGCGATTAATAAATTTGATAAACGCGGCGCCCTGGATGCATTGAGAGATGTGAAAAAACAGTACATGCGCAATCATAATTTATGGCATGTAAATCAAGACGATTTACCTGTGTTTGGAACCATCGCTTCTCAGTTTAATGATCCGGGAATGAATACGCTGTATAAGTCGATTATGGATAAAATCGCAGAAAAAACAGCCTCAGGACTAGTGTCGAAATTTCATATCTCTAAGGAGATGTCCGAAAAGATTTTTGTAATACCTCCAAGTAGAACCCGATACTTATCAGAAATATCAGAGAATAACAGGTCTTATGATAAAAGAGTAAATACGCAGGTAGAGGTAGCTCAAAAATTATTCGGAATTTATAAAACCATGTGCAGTGTAGCAGAAACAGAGTTACTGTTGACCAAAAATGGGATTGAAGAAGAAGGATTGAAAGCAGCAGAGACTACTGAAAATGCAGATTTCTTAAAGTTATTGCTGGCTGAATTTGATCGGGTAAAACTCAATCTGGATCCTCATAACTGGGAAGTGATCACTGGTTGGAAGGACAAAGTAAAAAAATATAAAGACCCTATCTATACATTTAAAGTAAGAGATAAGGAGATAAAAATAGAAACACATACCAAATCACTATCACATTCTGATATTCCAAAAGTTGCTTTGCCAAAATACGAAGCCTGGGGAGATATTCTGAGATGGTGTTTGCAGGAAAATGTTCCTGGAGAGTTCCCATTTGCTTCTGGTTTATATCCGTTTAAAAGAACGGGAGAAGACCCTACCCGTATGTTTGCTGGAGAAGGAGGACCGGAACGTACCAACAGACGTTTTCACTATGTGAGTTTGGGAATGCCGGCAAAGCGTCTTTCCACAGCTTTTGATTCAGTAACTCTATACGGAAATGACCCGGGAGAGCGACCTGATATTTATGGAAAAATAGGAAATGCAGGAGTGTCTATCTGCTGTCTTGATGATGCCAAAAAATTATATTCTGGTTTTGATCTGACTCATGCTCTGACTTCGGTAAGTATGACAATTAACGGACCAGCTCCTATGTTGTTAGCTTTCTTTATGAATGCAGCCATTGATCAGAACTGTGAAAAATATATCAAAGAAAACGGGCTGGAAAAAGAAGTTACAGCAAAAATAGAGAAGATTTTTAAGGAGAAAGGAGTAGAACGCCCGAAATACCAGGGAGAACTGCCAGAAGGAAATGATGGTTTAGGACTGATGCTTCTCGGAGTAACCGGAGATGAGGTATTGCCTCAAGACATATATGATGAAATAAAACAAAATACGCTGAATACAGTAAGAGGAACGATACAAGCAGATATTCTAAAAGAAGATCAGGCTCAAAATACCTGTATCTTCTCTACAGAGTTTGCACTGCGACTAATGGGAGATGTTCAGGAGTATTTTATAAATAAACAAGTCCGTAATTTCTACTCAGTTTCAATTTCCGGATATCATATTGCCGAAGCAGGAGCAAATCCGATTACCCAATTAGCCTTGACATTGGCAAATGGATTTACTTATGTGGAGTATTACTTGAGTAGAGGAATGGATATTAATAAATTCGGACCGAATTTATCATTCTTCTTCTCTAATGGAATTGATCCAGAATATGCAGTGATCGGTCGGGTTGCCAGAAAAATCTGGGCAAAAGCCTTAAAGTATAAATACGGAGCAAACCCCAGAGCACAGATGTTGAAATATCATATTCAGACATCAGGACGTTCATTACATGCTCAGGAAATTGACTTTAATGATATCCGAACAACCTTACAGGCGCTATATGCGATTTATGATAATTGTAATTCATTACATACAAATGCATATGATGAAGCAATTACTACTCCTACAGAAGAATCTGTACGAAGAGCTATGGCAATACAGTTAATTATTAATAAGGAATTAGGACTTGCTAAAAATGAAAACCCAATTCAGGGATCCTTTATTATTGAAGAGTTAACAGATCTTGTAGAAGAAGCCGTACTTACAGAGTTTGATCGAATTACAGAAAGAGGAGGAGTACTGGGAGCAATGGAAACGATGTATCAACGCAGTAAAATACAAGAAGAGAGTTTGTATTATGAAACACTGAAGCATTCGGGAGAGTTTCCGATTATCGGGGTAAATACATTCTTGAGCTCTAAAGGTTCTCCAACCGTACGACCTGCGGAAGTAATCAGGGCAACCGAAGAAGAAAAAGAATATCAGATTACTGCGCTGACGAATTTACATAAGAAGAATACGGAAGCGGCAGGAGATTTATTAAAATCCTTGCAGGATGCCGCCATCAATAACAGAAATATTTTTGATGAGCTGATGGAAGTATGTAAAAAATGTTCACTGGGTCAGATTACCGCTTCTTTATTCGAAGTAGGAGGACAATATAGAAGAAATATGTAAGTATAATGAATCAATGAAATAATCTACCCTCGGCATCAGTCGGGGGTATTTTTTTATCAGTAAAACCACCTCAAAAAAACAGAAAGTGCTATCTAGTACTATTGTACTATTTTTGATTTTAAATTTACTCATAACCTAGATTCACAAGTAAATTATTTGAATTCTTTACAAAGAAAAGCCTTGCAAAATTTGCAAGGCGCTAAAACTTTCACCTATTTAAGTGTAATCCACAACTAATTAAATCATATCTTTCTTAGAACTTAAGGCTATTGAAAAAAGACAGTCAAATTAATGACTGCCTTTAAAAGGAACTTTTATTTACTACTAATTACCACATCCAAAAGTTAAATATTCGGTTTGTTGGTACTGTGTAATTTCATATTTGTCCCACTGATAGCTATGCTGACTATCTAGCAAATCATTAGGGTATGAATACATATATGATCCGCCTGAAATTGATGTTGGATTTGGCGATTGCATTTGTGGCGTCATGTCTACATGAAACCTATCTACTCCCCATCCATCTGTACCTTTTAATCCAATTGCTGTACCTGTTGATTGAATTGTTGCCCAACATATAGGATTACTTAAGTTCACTTTTAAAAGAAAATAATCTGTGTTACCTTCTTCGAAATCATTTATTCCAACTCGGTCTAAACGTTTCACAAAAGTTAACACGCCTCTATCGGTTTGAAACTTTACTCTGGCATGCACTATACCATCTGTTCCGTGATTATTTATATTACTAGTTTTTGTAATAACTCTATATTTTAATATACTTCTTGGAAACTTTCCATTTTGCTCTTCTTTTCTTATATAATCTTTAGTTGCTTGTTCAAATTGAGCTAATGCTTCTTCTTTTGATACATCTTTAGAAAAGGTTCTGTGTAATACGATCTCAACATTATCAGACTCTTCTTCAAAAGAATCTGCTTCAATAGCAATATTTTCGTTTTCAGAGTTTAATTTACTTCTTTCACAAGACAGAATTGCCAGTGATGCTAAGACTAATAACAATGTTTTTCTCATGTCGTTTTTTTGGTTATAGTTATTTTATCGATGTTATAATAAGACTTATGCCACAATTAACATATATAGTATTATGGTCTCAAAACTATAACTGAAGTATTAAAAAAATAAGGAGCAATTAACCAATTAAGTATTTGAATTGATTAATGTTACTTTTCAATTGATATGTATTAAAAAGATCGATTTTCTCTGTCTCGTTAATCGAAATCTAGCTGTATTGGAATTTTAATTATTACTGTGGTACCTATTTCATTGCCATTGTCGTCGGTTTTATCAATAAAACGAACCTGATTGTTTACAGACGTATTAAGGTTTTTTAATCTGTTACTAGTAACCTCAATTCCTCGGGATACTTTATGTTTTATTAAAGTTTTAAATGCTATAGAGGCTTTTCTGCCTATTCCATTATCATCTACCTCACAACATATGTAAGACTCCTCTTTTTTAAACGTAATGGTTAATTGTTTATCATCATCTTTCTTGTTTAACAACCCATGCAAGATGGCGTTTTCAACAAAAGGCTGGACAATTAACATAGGAACTTCTGTAGTATCTGGTTCTAACTCATCTTGTATATTAATCGTATAATTAAACGTATGATGAAACCGAAGCCGTTCTAATTCTATGTATTGTTTTAATAGCTTTATTTCTTCCGATAAAAATACTGTATCTTCAAATGAACTATCTAATACTTTTCGGGTTAATGAACTAAACTTGCTTAAGTATTGTATGGCTAAGTCTTTTTTATCAGACAAAATTAAATGCTGAATAGACACTAATGAATTAAAAATAAAATGAGGATTTATTTGAGACCTTAACGCTTTGTTATTATTTATAAAAGATTCTTTTTGAAAGTACAACTTGGCTTTATATTCTTGATGAACTTTGTAAGCTAAACCTATTGCAAAAATTGTAATCTCTAGAGTACCTCCTAGTATCATATACTCTACTTTTTTAAAAAACATTAGCGCTAAAGCTCCAATCATATATAAAAAAGACCCGCAAACTATAAAGTAGGTCAAATGATTCTTAGCATATTTAATTAAATAAATCATGCCCCCTATTCCAAATATCGTCATGATGATGCGTTGTATATTCATGACATATATGTTCATTTCAAAATGGTTAAACAGAAAAAATATAGAATCAAGACCTATTATAAACACCAATACATATGTAATTGTTTTAAGTATTTGATTAAGCTTAGGGTACGCTGTTTTAGTAGATAAATAATAAGACACAAAGATTACATAACACAGATTAATAAACACTTGTGATATTTCATTAACCCAATAAAAGGCTAGCCGATTGTCTCCAAAAATAAAATACTTTATCCTAAATACATCACCTGTTAAATACACAAACAACCAAAAAACATAAAGCGAATAAAACAAAAACTCTGTCCGTTTTGAAATTATAAAAAATGCAAACGTGAGGATAAATACAATTAAACAGACCCCGCTAAACATATGCCTAAGGGCAAACATTTTAAGTTGTTCCCAATCGTAATAGGCATCTTGTAATAGTATTGTACTTGGAGAGGTGTAATAAAATTTAATGCTTGAAATAGGTTTAAACTTTGTAATATACTTTATCTTAAGGTATATATACCTGTTATCGATTAGTTGTTTAGTAGTAAACGAAAAGTCACTATAGTGTAAAACAGGATTTGATATATTACTAATTTGAAACCTGCCGACCATTTTTTCGGATATATTGCCATTTGTATTATAATAAACCGATGCATAATCATATTTTTCCGGTACCAAATACCAAATACTATCTTTTATATGGTTACGCTGCTGTGTTAAGTCAATTTTAATCCAATATATTTTTTTAGGATGTGTTTTACGGTTATTATAATAATCTATAGATTTAAACCGACTATTACATTGCAATACTTCTTCTATGGTTAATGTGTCGGTAGAAGTTTCAAATAGCCTATAAGGCAATTCAGCTTGAAAATGAGTTGGTAAATCTTGCGTAGCAATACTGTTATAAATTAATATAAAGACACCAACTATAGCTGTTATATATGTAGACATTGTGTTTTAGAAAAGAGCTAAAGAATTCACTCTTACTATAAATAACTCATAGCATGTATAAATGTGTCTTTTTTAGCTTTTGAAATATTAATATGGTCATTATTACTCATCAAAATATACCCGCCATCTGATTTTACATACTTTTTTACTTCATTAAGGTTTATTAAATAACTATTATGAACCCTCATAAAGCTTTTATTTACCAGTAAGTTTTCATATTCTTTTAAATGTTTACTAACTAAAACCGAAGTTTTATTTTTTAAGAAAAATGAAGTGTAAGAACCATTGGCTTTACAATAAATAATATTTTCTATATCTATAAACTCGAAGTTATCTACAGTTGACAGGCAGAGCTTCTGAAGTTTTGGTTGCTCTTTTAAATTATGTATAAGTGTTTCTAATTTGTTTTTATATAATTCCTCACTTTTCTCTTTTTTGGCTTTTTTAATTGCGATTTCGAGCTCATCAACATCTATAGGTTTTAACAAATAGTCTAACGAACTAAATTTAATTGCTTTTAATGCGTAATGCTTAAAAGCAGTTATAAATATGATATTAAAGCGTATTGGATTTATTTTTATAAGAATATCAAAACCGGTTCCTGATTGTAATTCTATATCTAAAAATACGATATCTGGATTATTAATTGCAATTGCAGATACAGCATCGTCTACAGAGTCTACAGACGCCATTATAGTAATGTCACTAAATCTATTTTTAAGTATGTTGCTTAATACTTCCCTGCTATGACTTTCATCATCAACAATGATTGCTTTTAATCCCATGAACTACTAATACTATTTTAGTTTATCTTGGAGGTGATTCAAGCTTTTTAATTAATCATTTTTAAATATTATTTTTAAATATTATTTTTATTAAAATACTACTATTTTTCAACTATTTATTAGTTAGTTAAGTCAAAAGCTTGAATCACTTCCTTTTGTTATAAATTATAACGTAATAAATTTAAAATATTTTAATCTAATTCTTTAGTGTACGTAAATGAAGTGAACTAAATTTTTAGAAGAAATAAAATGATTTTTAGGTGATTACGATGTTATTACACGTAAATCTCTAAAAATAATTCGTTTGTACACAATGCTAGACAAAGATACAATTGAAATGAAAATAGCTCCCTGTATTCCGAATATGGGAAGAGGTCAGTCTTTAAACTGTCTAAGGATTGGAGGTATCATATTGAGCAGACCACAGCCAAAATAACTCTCTCACTTTGGAAAGTTCTTTTTTTAACAACCGAATCATATTTTTATCCGTTTTTTGGTGATGATCAAAATGCTCAATGCAATTTCTTAACGAAGAAATGGTTCGTTCGATTTTGGATAGATTCTCAAACGTCATAGATGGGTTTTTAGAAACCTCTGCTATATTGATAGATTCTACTAACTGTAGTGAATGCATGGTGATATAAGAAGAAAACCGATCAGATAATTGATTGGAACGCTTCATTTCCAAAACATTTTTATTGTTAGAAAAATGAGTCGCAACACTTCTGCTGATTTTAAAAAACTGAATGGCTTTTTTTGATAACCTCCTGCCTAAGGAAGCTTTATGAGAAGATGTACTCGAATATAGGGGCGACTTTGGCATGACGTATATAATAATGTGTTGTGTTTTAGTTATATCAAAATTAAGAACAAGATTTTTATTTATATCTTTAACTTTTAAAGCTAAAGTTTGTTTTTGGTTTAAAAATTATTGTATAAATACTTATTTGTTAAAATATGAAGGTTGACAAGTTAAGCTGGGATATTTTAGAAAGTTTACAGGAAAATGCCCGGTTGTCGAATGCAGAAATAGGGCGAAAAATAGGGTTGAGTTCCCCAGCAGTTGCAGAACGAATTAAAAAAATGGAGGACTGTGGAATCCTACAAGGATATAAAGCAGATGTTTCTCATATGAAATTAGATTATCAGCTTAAAGCATTTATTAGTCTCAAAGCCTTTATGGGAAGATTAAAACCGTTTTTAGCAAAGGTTTCTGACTTTACGGAAGTATTGAATTGTTATAGAATTACCGGAAATGAAAATATCATTATGGAGGTGGTCCTGCAGGATCAATTGCATTTACAGGAATTTATCGATAAGTTGATTACGTATGGAGAGGCAAAAACAAGTATTGTATTATCTCATATTGTAGAAAACAAACCGATAACCAAGTACTAACAAAAAGATATATTGATCTAGGGAATATTTATATATGAACTAGCTGTTAGTAGATCTATAGATATACTCCCGAAACGGGTTTTGTCGTATGTGTATTTCAGTAAACTCAAATGATAAATAGTATTATTTTTATTTTCTACAGAGGGAAAGATTGTAGCGCATGAATAAAAAAAACACCAGATAGAATGTTGCATTTTATACTAGAAAACTCAGTAACAGCAATTGCATGTTTGATAACTGCTTTTGTGATACAGCGAATTTATCACAAAGAGAAACAACGGAAAGACCCCATGAGAACAGTGGATGGAATTAAGTGGTTTGGATTAGCTATATGGGCATGGGGAATTGGAGCATTAGTAAATCTGGTGTTGATATATGGATTGAGGATGCAAATCACGGATAAAATTGTTATTTATTTCGGAGTTCTTTTCTCATTGGTCAATTCATTATTTATTCTACTGTCATTACCATCTATAGAGCATTATAAAAGAAGAAATATCATTGTTCGAATGGTAGAACGCTTTTCTGAGCGGGAGTTTTCTATATTTTTTGGAGGGATTCTCATGATGATTACTTTTGTTTTTATAATGGCTTCTTATAATAATCAGGCGATTAGTAATAGTTTTATTTGGGGAATAGACATTCCTATTTCTGTGGTGGTAGCTTTCTCATTGCTCAATGAGTTAAAAGAAGCATTTATCAATAGAAAAATGAAGTTTATGTACCTTCCATGTTTTGCATTGTTCTTATTGATTATTGTAGCAGTCACCCTTAGAATTATTCCTCAGAATCAGATTGATCAGATTGTATCCCCAGAATTTTGGGCATTAGTAAGAGTAACAACCGCATTATCTTATAAAATCCTTTTTATCTTATTGTTTTCTATTTTGTTATACAGCTGGAAATTTCTTTCAGAAAAAGAATTAAAAGAAAATACTATTGGGAAGCTGGAGGGAGAGAAAAAGAAACTGGTAAAAGAGATACGACAGTTGCGAATTGCGAATGAAAGCCACCTTTCTACTATTGACATGTTGCAGAAAAAGCGAAGAGAAGCGATAGAAAAGGTTAGGGATTTAGAAAAAGCAACGAGGATTGTATTGTCGGATCGCCAGAAAGAAGTTTTAGGTAATTTAGGAGTTTGTGGTAGTGATAAGTCGTATACGGAAATAGCAGAGGCAATGCGTATAAGTGTTGATGGATTCCAGGCACATATTTATCAAATCAAAAAAATACTAAATATTAGTGGAGCAGGAGGAAAAGAGCAACTCATTGCATTTGCGATAGAACACAATTTATTAGAACATGCCACCATATCATTAAAATCGGATGAGTAAGCATATACTTAAGTACTAGTGTTTATGAAAAAACAGTAGGGAGTAACCTTTTGAATATATCGAGGTAAGGGCATATTTGTGTCAAATTTTATAAGATGAAATTTGATATGACACGTTTTTTTACTGCTGTTGTTGCACTTTTTTTTGGGGGATCAGAAGGGTACGCAAAAGCTTATCAGGAGCCTACCATAGATGAGCAAATTAATGAGAGTTTTCAGGAAGCAACTTCGTGGTTTTCGGATGCAATTTTTGCCGAAATCCCTATTACATCTCAGGTAGGAATTCCTTGGACCTTGGTAGTACTACTATTGGGGGCTACGTATTTTACCATTTATTTTAGAGGGATTAATATTCGCAAATTTTGGACAGCAATTCAGGTGGTCCGGGGCGTATATGATGCTTCAGAACATCATGAGAAAGAAAAAGGAGAGGTAAGTCACTTTCAGGCATTGACAGCTGCTTTGTCTGCAACTGTAGGCTTAGGGAATATAGCAGGGGTGGCTATCGCATTGTCAATAGGAGGACCAGGAGCTACCTTGTGGATGATTCTTGTCGGTTTTCTTGGAATGGCTTCTAAATTTGTAGAATGTACATTGGGAGTGTCTTATAGAGAGATTAACTCAGCAGGGACTGTTTTTGGAGGTCCTATGTATTACCTGACAAAAGGCTTGGAAAAGAAAGGAATGAAAAAGTTAGGGCGGGTGTTAGCGATTGTCTTTGCTGTAATGTGTATAGGAGGCTCTTTTGGAGGAGGAAATATGTTTCAGATTAATCAGGCATTTATGCTCTTTGAACATGTAACCGGAGGAGAACATAGTATTGTTTATAACAGAGGGTGGTTCTTTGGATTGATTATGGCAGTTTTAGTAGGAATTGTAATTATTGGTGGGATTAAAAAAATAGCCAGTGTCACGGATAAAATCGTTCCGGCTATGGTCGTGATGTACGTATTGGCTGTCATTACTGTTATCGGAATTAACTATAGAGAAATACCAACAGCTATAGAAACAATTTTTTATGGAGCGTTTACAGCAAAAGGGGTTAGTGGAGGATTTATAGGAGTATTGATTCAGGGGTTGAGAAGAGGTGCTTTTTCTAATGAAGCAGGAGTAGGTTCAGCTTCTATAGCTCATGCTGCCGTAAAAACAACATTCCCTGCAAGTGAAGGACTGGTGGCATTGTTGGAACCATTTATAGATACTGTAGTTATATGTACCATGACAGCGTTGGCATTGGTTATTACAAATCAAATAACTGTAGGTAGTAGTATCTCGGACGCAGAAGGAGTATTATTAACAGCCAGAGCATTAGAAAGTGGAATTTCATGGTTCCCATATGTGTTGTCTTTTGCTGTGATTTTGTTTGCATTTTCTTCTATGATCTCCTGGTCTTATTATGGATATCAAGCCTGGTCATTTTTATTCGGAAGATCAAAAAAAATGGAATACCTGTACAAAAGTATTTTTTGTGTATTTGTCATTATTGGAGGAGCAGCAAGCCTTACCTCAGTAACCCATTTCTCGGATGCGATGATCTTTGCAATGTTAGTGCCTAATATGATTGGTCTTGTAATACTAGCCCCTAAAGTATTAGATGAGTTAAAACGATACGAAACCTATATTCGAATGAAACGAAATCGTAAACAATAAAAGAGTAATTGCCCTTTTTTTCGAGTAGAAACTACAGATCAGATATATGGAATATAAGCGAATAGAATCATTAGATGTCTTAAGGGGAGTTGCCATTCTGGGAATATTAATTATAAATATTCATTATTTCTCAACCCTGACGATAGAACGATATAAACCGATTATTCACGGAGACTTTTCAGGTGCAAATAAATGGCTGTGGATTATATCCTATACGTTCGTAAAACAGCGTTTTATGACCTTGTTTTCTATATTATTTGGTGCAGGGGTTTTTCTGATGTATACCGTTAATAAAAAGAAAGGTAGGGAAGCAACTAAACTACATTATGTGCGGATGTTCTGGTTACTTGTTTTTGGGTGTATACACGCATATCTGATTTGGTGGGGAGATATTTTAGTGAATTATGCACTTTGTGGATTGGTAGTATATGGGGTGAGAAACTTGTCTCCAAAAATAATATTCTGGATAGGAGGGAGTATATTAATAGGGCTACTACTTCCTGATATCTATAAATTTTACATTCAAAAAGCGACAGTAGACATTCCCGAAGAGTTCTGGAACCCTAGTAAAGAAAGTATTACAAATCAGCTGAAGGAGTTTTCCGGCTCATGGTGGGAAGAAACACCTAAAAGGATTAATAAAGCACTATATTATCAAACTACTTCCTTCTATACCTATAGTTTTTGGAGAGTTAGTGGATTAATGATGATCGGTATGGGGCTCGTAAAAACAGGGTTTATAACAGGAAAATTGTCTAAAAAAAGATATTATAATGATCTGATTATTAGCTCGGCTATTGGGTTGCCTATGAGCATGTTGAGTGTGTATTTATACCTGGATAGTAATTTTGATTATGCGATGTTTTCTACCTCTGTATATATCTTGTTTTATATAAGTTCAATGGTAATGGCATACACATATATATGTATACTTATTTTATGTATTCAATCGTCTTTGTTTAAAAAAGCAAGAAAAGGATTGAGTAATCTGGGAAGGATGGCTTTTACTAATTACATCTTGCAGAACGTAATTTGTTCCCTTCTGTTTTATGGGTATGGATTGGGGTATTATGGCAAAGTTGATCGGGTGTTTTTATTGTATACTGTATTGGTAATATGGGGAGTGCAATTATTGTACACTACAATATGGCTGCATTTTTTTAGGTACGGTCCTTTAGAATGGTTGTGGAAGTCCTTAACCTATGGAAAAAAATTACCATTCAAAAAAGGAAAGGAATGATTTTTCAGGATGTAATTTGGCATGAGATTTGTTTTATAAATAGTGATAAGTTTATATTTCTTGTGTGAGGACATTAGTATGGGAAAACTAAAGAGAGTACAAGATAAAAGATAAGCCACCTCAGATTCTGTGGGTGGCTTTTTTTTGAAAAAAATAAAAATAAATGCGTCTTTTTTGGTTTTTTTGAGTCTACTATATGAACTTTAAAAATACTTAAAATGAAAATAGATCAATGTACCTGTAACTGTGCATCTTGCCAGGAAGGAAATTGTGAAGGATGCAGCTGTGCCGATTGTAACTGTCATGCATGTAATTGTTAATTAAAAAAATCACACAGCTTTGTCAATAGGATAAAGCTGTGTTCTTACTATACTATGAGTACAACACAAATTTGGAATACATATAAAGATGAAATTTCCTCTTTTATAAGAAGAAAGGTAAATGATACTCATGTTGCCGAAGATTTAATTCAGGAGACATTTATAAAAGTACATTTGAAAATTGGAAAGGTAAAAGATAAGACAAAAATCAGAGCCTGGATATATGCGATTGCAAGAAATGGGATATATGATTTCTTTAAAAAACAAGCCCTGCCTGTACCTATAGATACTGTACAATTTGCAGAAGAAGTAACAATACATGAGCATACCGAAAAAGATTGTCTGCCCGGAATAATACGTACCTTACCAGAACGATATAAAAAAGTTGTATATCTGTCTGATATAAAAGGAATGAAAGCTAAAGAAATTGCTACAATACTAAACAGCCCTTTATCGACGATAAAATCAAAAATTCAAAGAGGTAGAGAATTGGTAAAAAAAGGATTTATTGATTGTTGTGATTATCAGGTCAATAAAGAAGGTAAATTAATAGGAGAGAGAAAGCATAAAAACGAATGCAAAGTCTGCATGGAATAATCATAATAGAAAAATTAAAATTGCATTTCATCGATAAAATATGTTTTTTATCGATGTTTTTTTGTGTTATTGGTTTGTGATTACGGAAAAACCGTATCTAACTATTTATATTTGAACCAGTTAATAATATACTGTAAAACTTTCTGTTAAGTCATTTTTTTGAACTTATGACGATAAGTGCGAAGATATTGATTTATATACGGTTTAGGGTAAATAATGTGTGAGGACATTAGAAGTGAAGTGCAACGCTATGGCATTTGGTCTAAAGAGAGTACGTTATTTATCCCAAAAAACCCAATCCATTTTTAGATTGGGTTTTTTAGTCATTTTTATAAGGTTTATAAGTGATTTTTGGCACTTAAACGATATAAAATAGCATTTTATCGACATTTTGTTAATAACTTATGTGGAATGCTTACAAAAATGAGAAAGCTTTGTTGTATATTTGTTTCATAGTCAACGTATAGCAAGATTAACATTGATACAGACGTATTTCATGAATCTTATGAATGTTAATTTTGGAATACAAAAAAGGGCTGAATAGCGTGTGAGGACATTAGAAGTGACATGCTGTGCTATGGCATAGAACCTAAAGAGAGTACGAAATTTGACCCCTAAGAAAAGCATTCCTAAGCCCTAGGAATGCTTTTTTCATTATGTTCTCTTTTACGTACAATTACTAATAGTACTGAACCTATTAAAGCAAGTACTCCCATAAATATCCAACCATTATCATATCCATATGATTCTATAAGCTGCATACCCGTATTATGTCCAAAGATATGTGCTAAAGAAAAAGACATACTATAGAGCCCCATATAAGCCCCCTGACGTCCTTTTTTAGAACGCTTTAGAGCAAAGGCATTCCCAAAAGGAAATGCAATCATTTCCCCCAAAGTCGCAATAACCATTCCTATGATAAGTATGCCAAACCATGGAGATACTAATAGTAGAATAAAGCTAATTCCTGTAAGAATAAAACCATTCATTACGCTTTGTACCTGTGTGAATTTTGTTTTCTCCAGGTAAGCAATTAGTGGCATCTCACACACAAAAATTAAAGCACCATTTAATGCGAGAATAAGCCCGATTGTCTTTTCTGATAGTAAGTGTACTTCTTTGTAATACAGAGGAATTGTCGAGAAATACTGGACAAAAATAAATCCAAACAATGCCAGTGCGATAAGGAAAATGATATAAGTAGTATCCTTATAAGGAGAGATAGGGTTCTCAATTACCTTTTCTTTATCTAATACTTTTGCGACCTTGGGGTGCAATGTTTTAATCATAATTAATCCCGCGATGATACAGGTAATCCCATCAACCCAGAAAAGCCCCTGATATCCGATAGTCGCAATAATAATTCCTCCCAGAGCCGGACCCATTGCGAATCCCAGATTTATGGCGAGACGGATAAAGGTTAAAGATCGGGTTTTGTTTTCAGGTTTACTATATGCACTTAAGGCAACAAAAAATGCCGGACGAGCAGTATCGGCAATCGCTATAAGTATAAAAAAGCTAATACAGATACTCCAAAAAGAAGTAAAGTACTGAATGATAATAAATGAAATTCCCGTCAGGAATAAAGATGTAAGGATAATTTTGTAATACCCGATTAAGTCACTTAGTTTTCCTCCTAACCAAGCTCCAAATAGAGATCCTAAACCGTAACTAGTCATGATCCACCCTACCTGTTCCAGGGAAAAACAAAGGCTGTCCGTAAGATATAATGATAAAAACGGAATCACCATAGCCCCGGTTCTGTTAATTAATGTAATCAATGCCAGCCACCATACTTCTTTTGATAGCCCGGAAAAAGAATCCATGTAGTTTTGTAGTAATTTTTTCAACACAAACGATTTTAGTCAATGAAGTTTTGAGATAAAAGACTACTTACATCGTTTATTAATAAGATGAATAAGGTAAAGGGGAGACTTATGGTTTTTTAGCTTTTCAAAGAATAAACAAAAGATGGTAAGAATTGCTTTTAGTACGTATAGAATGATAGAACGATAAAGTCAAAAACAATAATTCGAACATCCTATACTTTTTGCTAAAACATCACCTTGATTTTATTAATTGAACTAATTTATCCTGCAAAACTAGCATTAAAAAAATTAAAAAAACGCTAATTTTAGATAAAATTAACGTTCGCTTTTGGGAAACGTTTGTATTTTTGCAAAAAAAATAGAGGTGTACAGAATTTTTTACGGGCTTATTATTCTCTTTTTTAATGGAATAGCACAGCAATCAACTGTGGTTGAGGATGTGCTGAAATTTCAGTCAGCGTTGAATGAAAAATTTGCGTCAGAAGAAATGTCACCGTTGCCATCTGAAGATTTTGAAAATTTTAAGAATCTGGATTTTTTCAAAATTGATCCTTCCTTTTCTGTACAAGCCACATTTGTCCGAACTCCCTATGAAACTCCCTTTGTTATGAAGACCACCACCAATAGGGAACCGATTTATGTAAAATATGGAGAAGTGCATTTTCAATTAGAAGATAAAGAATACATATTAAATGTATATCAGAATCAAATGCTGGTTACTCAGGAAGCATATAAAGATTATTTATTTCTTCCATATACGGATATGACCAATGGAAAAACTACCTATGAAGGCGGACGTTTTATCGATTTGAAAATTCCAGAAGGAAATGAACTGATATTGGATTTTAATAAATCGTATAATCCATATTGTTGTTATAACGATAGGTATTCCTGTCCTGTTCCTCCCGTAGAAAACCATCTGGAGATAGAGATTCCAGTAGGAGTTAAGAAATATCTTCGCTCAGAAGAGCACTAAAAGAATTTGGCGATCAATATACCAGCAAATACTGCAGCCATTCCCAGGATGACAGATCCGAACGTATAGAGTGCGAAAGATGTAATATCCCCATTTTTTAAAAATACCTGATTCTCATAGGCAAAAGAAGAAAAAGTAGTAAAGCCACCACAAAAACCAGTAGCCAATAGTAAAGCGATGCTTTGAGAAGCAACAGGGTTGTTTTTTAATAAATACCCTAGAATACATCCGATAAAAAAACAGCCCAAAACATTTGCTGTCCATGTTCCATAGGGAATTGGTGATGAAGATGTATTTAAAAGTTTCCCTAATAAATATCGGGCAATACTACCACTTCCTCCTCCAATAAATACCAATAGTAATTGTTTCATGTTTTTCGCTTTTATATGTACTGCTTACTCGATAATCAAGATGTAAATATTGTAAGGATTGCCCTCATAATTACTATAACTATGTATGTCAGCATCGAAGCAGTTTTCTAAAAAAAAAACTATGCTGATCTGGTGTAAATTTACGACAATACTAACTATAATTATCGTTAGTTGGTAGGAGGCTATTAAAAAAATAAAGAGAGAGTACCTGAAAGGTGTAGTTCAGAAAGAATAACGTTTGTATAGAGAAAAGCAAAACTCCATGTTACTAACCAAAAGTAACACGGAGTCTGTATGGTATCGCATTCCTGATGAATACCAGGAAGCAGTTGAATATTGTTGATATACTAATTCCGGAAAACTCCGAAATACGATCATCTTACGGATCGATTTTACTTAACCGGGATATAGATCTCGGTAACCCATGCAGCAGGGTTTGGATTTAGATCCGGGTTAATTCGGTATACCTCAAAAGCAGGAGACTCTTCATTCATCTCGAGATTGTTTTCTGCCATGTAGGTAAGACCGGCTTCCCAGGCTTCTTTTAGGTTTTTATAATCTCCTGTCAAGGTTATTTTTGTTACCTTTTGCTGAGGTAAAGAATTGCATAGTACTGTACTTTCATTAGGAACAACTACCTGATCTCTTGTTGGTATTCCAACAGAAAATATAGCTGTTCCTTGTTCTTTATTATACTCATTGTAGAGGGTAAATGGCATTCCGGTTTGTGGAATTTCATTTTCTCGAATATAGGTTTTTACCGCTTGTGATAACTCCTGTATTTTAGGGACAATTCCGGTAATAGAAGAAGCTGTAGCACTATACATATAATACCCACCATTATGCTCTGTAACTCCATCTACATTAATGGTATATACATCCATTTGCTTTTGCATATAGGCCTCTAATTTTTCTAGCCCCCTTTTATACATAGGACGAATATTGGCAGATAGGGTACTATCCTGAGTTACCCAAAAAGCTTTTTCCATAAAGGATTGTTCTCCTTTAATACCCCATGATACCTTAGTTTTTTTAGGAGCAATTTTTTCGAATTTCCAATAAACATCACTTCCGGATTCTCCAAAAGGAGTAATAAAGGTTATTTTTTGATCGATACTGGAGAAAGGAGCTATCTTTACAGTTTTCATACTTCCGTCTCCCTGAGTTTCACTTTTCCAGCTATATGAAGCATTCTCTCCACTAGTTTGATTGGGGTAGCTCATGATCAGATCATCAGACATGTCCATCCAGGGTCCCCATTTTTCCCAGGTCTTATATTCATTAACCGTATTGAAGATTAATTCATCAGGAGCATCTATTATTCTACTTTCTTCTATTTGATATTCCCCGTCAATAGTAGCGATATATACAGAACCTCCTATAACTATAAGAAGTAGAAGAAAGAATAGATATTTAATAATTTTCATTTAGAGTTAGTTAAGTTAAAATTAATTACAGAGCTAATATAATCAATTTTGACATCCTATTAATTTGTTACATTTGCCAAAAATATAAAACAAACTAATATATGAAGCTTACCAAGATCTTATTTTCCGTAGCTATCGGTAGCGCGCTGATAGCTTGTAAGAATGATCCTAATACTAAAGCAACAGAGGCTGTCGCTGAACCAGAAGTAAAAAAAGAAGAAGTAGTTGAAGATAAATTTAACTACGTTGTAGAACAGGTTGCAGACCTGAAAATATTGAGATATCAAATTCCGGGATGGGATAAATTATCTCTTAAAGAGCAAAAATTAGTATACTATCTAACTCAGGCTGGTCTAAGTGGTAGAGATATTATGTGGGATCAGAATTATAGATATAATCTTTCTATTCGCAAGGCATTGGAAAATATCTATACAACTTATGCAGGAGATAAAAGTACTGAAGAGTGGAGTGCTTTTGAAACCTACCTGAAACGCGTTTGGTTTTCTAATGGAATCCATCATCATTATAGCAATGATAAGATAAAGCCAGAATTTACAAAAGAATACCTAACTGGATTATTGACAGAGACAAAGACGACCTTGGTAAAAGAGGCAGTTGATGTTATTTTTAACGATGCAGATAATAAAAAGGTAAATCAGGCAAAAGATGTAGATAATGTAGCGATTTCCGCGGTTAATTTTTATGGTCCGGGAGTAACTAATGATGATGTAGTTTCATTTTATAAGAAAATGAAATCTCCTAATCCAGATAAGCCATTGTCTTATGGGTTAAACTCAAAATTAGTGAAGGAAAACGGAACACTAAAAGAATTAGTGTATAAATCAGGAGGATTATATGGAACTGCAATAGATAAAATTATCTTCTGGTTAGAAAAAGCACAAGGAGTTGCAGAAAACAAAGCACAGGGGGATGCTCTGGGCTTGTTAATCAAGTATTATCAAACAGGAGATCTGCAAACATGGGATGATTATAATGTAGCTTGGACTGCGGCAACAGAAGGAAATATTGATTATATAAATAGTTTTATAGAGGTGTATAATGATCCATTAGGATATAGAGGTTCTTACGAGAGTATTATTCAGATCAAAGATTTTGATATGTCTGAGAAAATGGCAGTTTTATCAGATAATGCACAGTGGTTTGAAGATAATTCTCCTTTGATGGATGCGCATAAAAAAGAAAAAGTAGTAGGAGTATCATATAAGGTAGTAGCGGTAGCAGGAGAAGCAGGAGATGCATCTCCAAGTACTCCAATAGGAGTAAACCTACCGAATGCGAACTGGATTAGAGCGGCTGTAGGATCTAAGTCTGTATCGTTAGGGAATATCATCCATGCTTATAATAATGCAGGAGGATCCGGAAGATTAAAAGAGTTTGTTCATGACGAAGAAGAATACAAATTAGAAGAGGAGTATGGACAATTGGCAGATAAGTTGCATACGGCACTACATGAAGTAATAGGACATGCGTCAGGAAAACTAAACCCAGGAGTAGGAGAGACTAAAGAAACATTAAAGAATTATGCATCTACAATGGAAGAAGGTAGAGCAGATTTAGTAGGATTATACTATTTGATGGACCCAAAATTACAGGAATTATGTCTGGTTACTGATTGGGAAAAAGTAGGAAAAGCAGCATATGATGGATATATCCGTAATGGGTTAATGACACAATTAATTCGATTGAATCTTGGGGATGATGTGGAAGAAGCACATATGCGAAACAGGCAGTGGGTAAGTGCCTGGGCATTCGAACAAGGCAAAAAAGAAGGAGTTATCGAAAAAGTAACCAAAGATGGGAAGACATATTTCGATATCAAAGATTATCAAAAACTTCGCGAGATATTCGGAAGATTACTAAGAGAGACACAGCGAATCAAATCCGAAGGAGATTTCAAAGCAGCTCAGGAGTTAGTAGAAGGATATGGAGTAAAAGTTGATCAGAAAATTCATGCCGAGGTGTTAAAACGCAATGAGCAATTCACTTCTGCACCGTATAGTGGATTTGTAAACCCGGTATTGGTTCCTGAAAAGGATGAAAATGGAGAAATCGTAAAGATTAATGTGACACAACCTAAGGATTTTGTGACACAAATGCTGGAATATAGTAAACAATATAACTTCTTACCAGAAGTGAACTAATTATAGTATTGCTTATTTTTTTAAAGCATCCCTGGTATAGCCGGGGATGTTTTTTTTATATCAGGGGGTAATGAGTATTTTGACTTGGATAATAGCCTGCTTAGAGGAGGGTGGATTACTCAAAGTCGTATTTTTTCTCGATTGCATACCTGAGTAATTCCCCCTTGCCTTTCAGACCCAATTTCCGGATGATATTTTTGCGATGCGTTTCAATTGTAGAAACGGAATTAAATCGAATCGCTGCAATCTCTGAAGAAGATTTCCCTTGCCCTATCAGCGTTAGAATTTGACGCTCACTTTTAGAAAGTAATTGTTTTTTAGTTTTATGACCTGTTGTTGGCAGAATAGAAGAGATGTCAATAGCTTCATCATAATAGGTGTTTCCTTTGACAACCTCTTGTATGGCGATTAATACTTCTTCCAAAGGGGAGTTTTTTAGGAGGTAGCCAGAAGCACCAGCCTCAAACATTTGTCGTATGGCTTCTTCCTGATCAAACATAGAAAAAGCAATAACCTTTATATGAGGATATTCTTTTTTGATGATAGAAGTAGCAGCAATACCATCAATTTTTGGCATTCGAATATCGGTTAGGACAACCATAGGTTGTTTCCTTCTGATAATGTCTAATAATGCTTCTCCGTCATTAGCCATACCGATTACGCTAATCTCCTCTTCATATTTCAATAGAAGAGTAACGCCGTCGATAAGTGATTGGTGATCTTCTGCAATGGCAACTGTAATCATATGGGAATGTTTATAATAATATTAGTTCCTTTATGGGGGGTGCTATCTATTTCGAAAGTACCTTCCAGATACTCGACGCGTTTTTCTATATTTTTTAACCCCATTCCATCCTTGTTAGGAAGTATAGTGGCATCAAAACCTTTGCCATTATCTTCTACAATAATATTGAGTAATGCATCGTGATTCGTTAGAGAAATGTCTACCTCTGTAGCATCAGCATGCTTTATTGTGTTGGTAATCAATTCCTGAATGATTCTGAAAATAGAAATTTCCAACGTGTTATCTAGTCGTTCTTCTAAATTATAATCTTGTACTGTAATCTGAAGTTTATTAGCAGCTGAGATTTTTTTTGCCAGCTGTTTTATAGCGGGGAGTAACCCTTGATTAGCCATGACTCCGCTGTTTTTTTCATGAGCAATTGTTCGTACTTGTTGATAAGCTTCCTCTAAAAGGAGGTTTGTTTGTGTAAAGAGGGCTTCTTTATCTTTTATTTTTGGGTTTTGTATGTTCTTGTGTAAGTGCTGAAAATGAAGTTTTGCAGAAGCTAGAGTGCTCCCCAGATCATCATGTAGATCATTTGCGATACGTTGGCGTTCTTTTTCCTGTCCGAGGATCATAGCATCTATAGTTTGTAGCTCTTGTTCTTTCAGTATTTTATCAATTCGCTGGACTTCAATTTCTCGTTCTTGAGCTGCGATTTTTTGTTTCCGAAGCATGTTTTTATATAACAGAAAAATAATACAGAGTCCTAGTGATAGAAGTATTCCCGAAAGGAGTAATAAGTTTTTTTTGTCCTTTTTTAGCTGTAGGTTTTCGTGTTCTTTTTCTTTGGTTTTGTAGAATGTCTGAATGTCATTAATGGCAATTTTATGTTTGGTAAGATCCAGGCTGTCCTGAATTCTTTTTTCTATTTCCTGAGCTTGATATGCTTGCTTGTAATTGTGTAGCTGAAGGTGTGCGCTTTTTAGGTATTGAAATACACTTAATCGCTCTTGTAAGTTTTGATAAGGGAGTTTTTTTGCTCGGAGGCTATCTAACTTTGCGATCGTCTGTTTGTATTCTTTGTTTTCAAATAGTAAAATCGCCCGGTTAATTTCTAAACCGTATGATTTGATATTACAACTGAGGTTGGAACAATGAGCATATGAGTTACTGGCGAGCGTATAATAGTGGGTTGTACTGTCTTTGTTTTGATGAAATATCATATAATAACTCCCGGTAAGTTGCAAAGCTTCTCCGATCAGGATAGGATTAGCTGTTCTTTTGGCAAGATGAATAAGGGTGCTGAATTTGGTAGAAGGAGCACTTTTCCCCGTAGCATAGTTTTGTTGCATTTTTAGCCCCAGAGAATAATAATTGTATTTGTACTGTTCATAGGGATCATATAAGTAATGCTTGTACCTTGTAAGTGCCTCTTCTAAAGAAGAAATGTTTTTTTGGGTCTTAAAAAAATAATTACAAATCCGTCGGATTGCCTCAGCAGCTAAGATCTCTTTGTCATGTGCTTTTGCCATATGAAAAGCCGTTTCATATTGCTTGATAATGCTGGCATCAGAGAATTTTTCAGTACCCGATAGATAATCTCCATATGCAATGTGAAATAAAATTTGTTGATTCTGATCAGTAGGAGAAATAGATCGGAATTGATCAAAAGTAGTAGATTGAATTTTTTGAAAAGTTACAAATTGCAATTCGCAGTCAACAAAAGATTGCATGAAAGGGGAAGTAATGCGTTGCGATTGCTCTTCTACATTTTCAATGTTATTATTTTTTAAGTGGAAGAGTATTTTTTTAAGAAGGTTAATTTCATCATTATTCTGGGAGTACGATGTGGAAATCCCAACGCATAAGAGTATAATAATGAAATTAACCTTAGTCTTCATTTAGTATATAGTGTACTTACATCATAAGTTTTACGGAACAGATTACTCCATTACAGCATCGCTTATCTAGTTTGGTTATAAAATCTTTATCAATATACGAACTGTTTATTTTATCAGACAGCCCATCCAATGTTCTTTTTAATGCATTAGCAGAAAGCTTGATATCGATATGCTCTCCTTTTTTTACGGTTTGATTGTCAATATCCAGGGATACAGATCTGCTGGCATTAGGAGCATTTGTGGGGGTGTTTAGATCAATATCGGCATGAAGAAAATAATCATATCCTTTATTTTCTGGTGCAGGAACAAGCTTGGAAATGGAACTAATAGTGAAATAAGTAGCTGGATCTTCAAAAATAGAACGTACAGCTAAGTGAAGCTTGGTAATTTTGAAATGTTCAGTCCCTTCAGGGGTTCCGTCAATAGTACAGACCAACATAAAAGGTAGTTTTTCCGGGTCAGAGCTCAGATGTACAATTTGTGGTTTTTTGTGGGTTAAGTCCAGGTTAAAAACAATTTTGTCCTGTGTGACACTGTCTCTTTTTCTACTGATAGATAAATCACTGGCTAATCGACGAAAATTCGTTTGGAAACTAGTGTTTTCCTGACAATTCGCAAGCGCTTCTTTCAGGGCGAGAAGTTTTTTGTCTTTATTGTCATTGTCTTCGTTTTGAAAGATATTGCATCCGGTAACGGATAAAAAGGAAACAATACATACATAAAGTAAAAATTTTGATTTCATAGTATTGGAATTTAATGTGTTGTAAAAGGATAAAAATCCTTAAAATTTTGCACATATTCCATACCCAGTGATGGGGATTCTATAAAATAATAAGATAAACAGTACTAATGATCAGGGGATTTCAGCTAGTTTATGGATGTAGATACGTCTTTAAACCAAAGAGAAGTATGATAAAAACGATAAATCCAGCCAAAATAAATAAGGTACCCTTATAGTATTTTTTGTGTAGTTGGATATCTTTTCTATAACTGAAAATCATAAGCAAGATAAATGCAATGACAAAAAATCCGGCAAATACTAATTGACCTGTACTAAACATATTTTGCTAATTTTACCGCAAATATAACTCATAAAAAGATACGGATGAAGGATAAAATAAAGGCAGTTCAGGATTTTCATACAGCATTTAAGATCGGATATAAGAATGAACCCATGGCAGATTTGGGGTCTGCAAAAAACAAATTGCGTTTTGATTTGATGAGAGAAGAGAATGAAGAATATCTCGAAGCAGCAGAAGATGGAGATCTGGTAGAGGTTGCAGATGCGTTGGGTGATATGTTATATATCTTGTGCGGGACGATTATAGAACATGGTTTACAACATAAGATCGAAGAAGTATTTGATGAAATTCAACGCAGTAATATGAGTAAGTTAGGAGAAGATGGAGAACCAATATATCGGGAAGACGGTAAGGTATTAAAAGGCCCTAATTATTTCAAACCTGATATCAAAGCTATTTTAGATAAATAATTACGTTGATAAAAAATAACATTATACGCGAAATGGTATTGTACTCTTGAGAGAGAAGAGAACCTCGAAGCATATAAGTTTCGATAACCAAGAATTATAAAACCCCTCCTAGGAGGGGTTTTATAATTACAGTAATAACAAAAGTTATTGTTTATATTTTATGTCTCCAGTTGAATGGATCTTCTGCTTTATTGTATTGAATATTCATCAAAGCTGTTTTAAACAAGGAAGCAAAGGAGTTCTCTTGTTTTTCGAGTTCGTAGTGGTTTCCTTGGTATCCAAAAGCTTTGACAGGGCTGATAACAGCGGCTGTTCCAGCACCAAAAATTTCTTTGAGACTTCCATCCTTGGCAGCTGCCACAATTTCGCTAACTTTTACAGGTCTGACATCTACAGAAACCCCTTCTTTCTTAGCAATATCGATTAAACTTTTTCGTGTAATTCCATCCAATATTCGATCACTAGTTGGAGCTGTAAGCAGGGTGTCGTTTACTCTAAAAAAAACATTCATAGTTCCCGCTTCTTCCATATACTCATGCGTGTCAGCATCAGTCCAGATAACCTGCTGATACCCTTCTTTTTTTGCTAAATTCGTAGGGTAAAACTGAGCTGCATAATTCCCGGCAGCTTTAGCATATCCAATTCCTCCGTTAGCGGAACGGCTAAATTTTTCGGCCACCAATACACTGACATCTCCACTATAATATGCCTGAGCAGGAGAGCAGATAATCATGAACTTGTATTCATTTGCTTCAGAAGCAGAAACACCTGCCTGCGTAGCAATTACAAAAGGTCTGATGTATAATGAATTTCCAAAACCAGGTTTGATCCATTCATTATCTAATTTGAGTAACTCCGTTAATCCGTCAAAGAAATAATTCTCAGGGAATTCGGGCATTGCCAGACGTGCGGCAGATTTGTTTATTCTTTTGAAATTTTCATCTGGTCGGAATAAAAAGGTATCTCCATTGTCATCTTTATAAGCTTTCATTCCTTCGAAAACGGCTTGCCCGTAATGAAAAACACGAGCAGAAGGATCAAGAGTGAGCGGCGCATATGGAGTGATCTTTGGAGTTTGCCATTTTCCGTCAATAAAATCACAGACAAACATATGATCTGTAAAAATATTACCGAAAGTTAGGTTTTCAAAGTCTACTTGTCCGATTTTAGACTCATTTGCTTTGGTGATTTCAATTGCTTGTTGAGTTGAACTCTTCATCCGATTAACTATTTTTTAGGTTGTGAAAAGTGTAATAAACTCAATAAATGTTTATTACGATTTAATGATTAAAAAAGAAATAGCCAATTTTAATCTGACACAAAAATACCTTTTTCTACGTAATTAATAATTTTTTGAATTGCTTAATTTTACCAAATACGACAATAGACAAAAAATATGAGAAAATTTATAGTATTGGTATTCGGAGCAGTGACATTATATGCGTGTAAAAACACGAATACAAAAGGAAAAAACTTAATAGAAAACTTACCCCTGGAGCAATATCAAGCATATGGACAAAAAATAGAAAAAGGAACTGTTTTTTCACCGGGTGAATTGGCTGCCCAATATCATGAGATGAAAGAGGGAGATACTATTGCTATGATGTATAAAAGTACGGTTAATAGTGTGTGTAAGGTCAAAGGTTGCTGGATGAGAGTTGCTATTGATGATAAAGAAGAGAACATGGTAAAGTTTAAAGACTATGGTTTTTTTGTTCCTATGGATATCGAAAACAAAGAAGTAATCGTAAAAGGAAAAGCGTTTGTAACAGAGGTATCTGTAGAAGAACAACGCCATCTGGCAAGTGATGCAGGTAAAAGTGAAGATGAAATAGCAAAAATAACAACTCCTAAAAAGACATATTCTTTTGTAGCTGATGGAGTTTTGATAAAGAGTTAATGGAGCATAAAACTAAAAGAGAAATTATCATTACGGGAGATGGTTCGGTAACGATTCATCTTCCCGAAATTAATGAACAGTATCATTCCAAACACGGAGCTATCAATGAAGCAAAACACGTATTTATTAAAAGTGGACTTCAGTATATATGGGAAAAAGAAAAAAAGGAGGAAACAGCCATTCTGGAAATAGGTTTTGGAACAGGGCTTAACGCATTTATTACGTTTTTAGAAAGTAAAAAAAGCGGGAAAGCAATCCAGTATGTTGGAATTGAGGCGTATCCTGTACTAATGGATGAAATTGAGAAACTAAATTATGCTCAACAATTAGAAGCCCTTCATGAACAGGCTACTTTTATGAGCCTTCATGAATGTGAGTGGGAAAAAGAAAAAAAAGTATCAGATACTTTTTCTTTGACTAAAAAACAAATGTTGTTTGGCGATATAAAAGATGTAGCGTCGTATGATTTGATTTATTTTGATGCCTTTGGAGCGAGAGTACAACCAGAGTTGTGGACAGTTCAGATTTTCGAAATAATGTTTGCAGCCTTACGGGATGGAGGTGTTTTGGTCACCTATGCAGCCAAAGGAAGTGTAAGAAGAGCAATGGAAGAAGTAGGTTTTTCGGTAGAAAGACTGCCAGGACCTCCTGGTAAGAGAGAAATGTTACGGGCTGTAAAATAATATTTTTTACAGATAGCTTGTCTTCAGAAGAATTGTGTTAAACCTATAATAAAGAGGCGGCTTTTCATAAAAGGAAGTAGTATTTTTACTCAACTTTAACTTAACTTAATGAGGATTCTAATTACTGGAGCTACGGGGTTGGTCGGTCAGGAAATTGTGAGGTTATGCCATGATTCAGGGATGGATGTGAATTATCTTACCACGAGTAAAAATAAAATAAAGACTGGAAAAGAAAATTATCAGGGGTTTTATTGGAATCCCGATACTAAAGAAATTGATTCGTCCTGTTTTGAAGGAGTGACGACGATTATCCATTTGGCAGGAGCAACTATAGGAAAGCGCTGGACTACTTCTTATAAAAAGCGAATCGAATCCAGTAGAGTAGAAACGACAAATTTATTAATAAGCACATTGCAGCAACAAAAGCATCAGGTAAGACAAGTGATTGCTGCCAGTGCCATAGGGATTTATCCAAGTTCATCCCAAAACTACTATACGGAAGAAAGTACGGAGAGAGATTCAACTTTTCTTTCAGATGTAGTACAAAAATGGGAAAAAGCAGTAGAAGGCTTCAAAACATTGGGGGTGAGATTAGGCATTTTGAGGATCGGTTTGGTGTTATCTCACGAAGGAGGCGCTTTACCTCAAATGGCAAAACCAATAGAAAAAGGAGTAGGAGCCGTAATAGGGAAAGGAACACAATGGCAGAGTTGGATTCATTTAAAAGACGTAGCCAGAATGTTTCTGTTTGTTCACGAAAAGAAATTAGAAGGAGTCTATAATGCAGTAGCCTCTAATCCGATATCTAATAAAAAACTCACCTATGCAATAGCGAGTCAGCTGGGTAAAAAAATACTATTACCGAATGTTCCTGAGTTTGTATTACGGTTTTTACTGGGAGAGATGTACGTATTACTGGTAAGTAGTCAGCGGGTTTCTAATGCCAAAATAGAAAAGAACGGATTTCAGTTTTATTACGAAAATATTTATCAGGCGCTTGAAGAAATTGATGCGCATAAAAAAAACTGACACCAGATCAGAACAGATGTCAGTTTTTTAATGCTTTTGTAAAGCATCATCCTATTCGGATTATGCTTTTTTGGCTTTTAAGCTTACTTTGATCTCAATATCGTCGTTGATAAACTTATCTCCTAGGTTTTCGAATACAGATTTAGATCCGTAGTTTACTCCCCATTCTGTACGGTTAATTGTGAATACGTCACTAGTAATAGTAGTTTCAGAATCATTAGAAGAGATAGTTGCCGGGAAAGAGATATTTTTCTTGATACCTTTTAATGTTAGGTTTCCTTCGATCACAGTTTTTCCATCTTTTTCATTTACAGCAGTAATTTCGAAAGCACCATCTTTAAACTTGGCTACATTAAAGAAGTGATCTTCTTTACCTTCACCTTCACCTTTTAAGTGTGCTTCAAGACCTGCTTTTTCGTCACCTTCTAAGTCAGTAACAGTAATTGTAGTCATGTCTATAGCGAATGATCCTCCAAGTACTTTGTTCTCCTGAACTTTTAATGTACCATTCGATAGCGCGATAGTTCCCATATGTTTACCTGTAGGCTTAGATCCTGTCCATTCGATAGTACTAGCTGCAGGGTCTACAGTATACGTAACTGCCACAGCAGGAGCTTCTTTTACTTCTTCAGCCTCCTTAGCAGTAGTTTCATTTTTTTTCTCTCCTTTACAAGAAAAAGCAAGGATTGAAAGTGCCGTGACTGCAGCAAGTTGCATTAATTTAAATTTCATAATAAAGAATTAAAGGTTTAAAATTTGGTCAAAAATATTTCTTTCTGATGTCTTCTGTCTTAAATATATATTAAAATATTATTGTGACATTATGACATTTATTGAAAAATGGCAGTACTTTTGCACCTGCAATAAAGAAAAACTTATAAAAAAGATACGTTTTACATGAGTAAGAAAAATAAAAAAAACGATGATCTAAAAGATCAAGTAGAAGAAGTACTTGATGCGCCTGTTACAGAGAAAGAAAATGAAGAGGTTGATGTAGAAGCACAGCTAAAAGAAGAACTGGAGAAGGAAAAAGATAAGTTTTTGAGACTCTTTGCAGAGTTTGAAAATTATAAAAAAAGAACCTCAAAAGAACGTTTAGAGCTTTTTAAAACAGCAAGTCAAGATGTGATACAATCAATGCTACCCGTATTAGACGATTTTGATAGAGCGCAAAAAGAAATCGAAAAATCGGAAGATGAAAACCTGATCAAAGGGGTAGAATTGATTCATAATAAACTCAAAGAAACACTAAAGAGTAAAGGACTTTCAGAAGTAGAAGTTGCTGCTGGTGATACGTTTAATGCAGATGATCATGAAGCGATTACCCAGATTCCTGCACCTAGTGATGATTTGAAAGGGAAAATAGTTGATGTTATTGAAAAAGGATATAAGCTTGGCGATAAAGTCATCCGTTTTCCAAAGGTAGTAACCGGACAATAAGACATTTATGAAAGAAGATTTTTATGACATACTAGGTATTAGTAAGGGAGCTAGTCAGGCAGAAATCAAAAAAGCATATCGTAAAAAAGCAATTGAATATCACCCAGATAAAAATCCGGGAGATGCGACTGCAGAAGAGAAGTTCAAAAAAGCAGCAGAAGCATATGAGATATTAAGTGATCCTGATAAAAAAGCACGTTATGACCAATTTGGTCATCAGGCATTCGAAGGCGGAGGTGGCTTCGGAGGTGGTGGAATGAATATGGATGATATATTCAGTCAGTTTGGAGATATCTTTGGTGGTGGTTTTGGCGGCTTTGGCGGCTTCGGAGGAGGAAGACAACGAACGGCAAAAGGAAGTAATCTTCGTATTCGTGTGAAACTGTCTTTAGAAGATATCGCGAATGGAGTCGATAAAAAGATTAAGGTAAAAAGAAAAGTTAAGGCTCCTGGAACTACATATAAAACATGTAGTACCTGTAATGGTTCAGGACAAGTTACCAGAATTACCAACACGATTTTAGGAAGAATGCAAACGTCCTCTCCATGTAATGTGTGTGGAGGAACCGGACAAATGATCGATAAAAGACCAGCCGATGCAGACGCTCAGGGGTTGAAGATTGTCGAAGAAACCGTAAGTGTAAAAATCCCGCCAGGAGTAGAAGAAGGAATGCAGCTAAAAGTAGCAGGAAAAGGAAATGAAGCACCTGGGAATGGAATTGCAGGAGATCTGCTGGTTGCCATAGAAGAAAAACCTCATACAGAGTTACAACGAGAAGGAGATAACCTGCATTATGATTTGTATATCAGTTTCTCAGAAGCTGCTCTTGGAGCGTCCAAAGAAATTGATACAGTAAGTGGCAAAGTGAGAATTAAGATAGAAGAAGGAGTTCAGAGTGGAAAAATATTGAGACTTAGAGGAAAAGGAATTCCAAGTATTAATGGATACGGAAGAGGTGATCTATTAGTACATGTCAATGTTTGGACCCCAAGAACCCTGAGCAGAGAACAAAAAGAGTTTTTCGAAAAAATGGCAAAAGATGAACATTTTACGCCAAAACCCGAAAGTGGAGATAAATCCTTTTTTGAGAAAGTAAAAGATATGTTCTCATAAAAACGATATAAAGAAATAAGAGAGGTCGTAATGATTTGATTTCTTTAACATATGGTTAAGAAAAATTTGTATATTTGAGCATCACTAAAAATGTTTAGTGATAATTTTTCTTTTTCATAGCAATTTTTTTCCCATCCTTAGTATTCGTATTCAGGGTGGGTTTTGTTTTTGGTTTATAGGATATTGTACCGAAATAAAATAAGTAGGTAAATAAAAAGTTATGAAGACATTATAATTTTGTAATTATGCAACTGAAAACGCGTGGAACAGAATTTTATTCTTGAAAATTCATCCGTTTTTATTTACTTGAAAAAATAAATTACAACCATTATTTATGACCAATGTATTAGAGGTACAGCACGCAACAAAACGCTTTGGAACTTTTACTGCGCTTAATGACGTGTCCATTCAGGTACCTAAAGGAAGTGTATTCGGCTTATTAGGGCCCAATGGGGCTGGTAAAACTACATTGATACGAATCATTAATCAAATCACATACCCCGATCAGGGAAAGGTTTTTCTGGATGGTCAACCTCTGGAACCACAACATATAAAAGATATAGGGTACCTGCCAGAAGAAAGAGGACTTTATAAATCGATGAAAGTAGGAGAGCAAGCACTGTATTTAGCACAATTAAAAGGGTTGAGTAAAACAGAAGCAAGAGAACGATTAAAGTACTGGTTCGATAAGTTTGAAATTTCACATTGGTGGAATAAAAAAATACAAGAGTTGTCCAAAGGGATGGCGCAAAAAGTTCAGTTTATTGTTACAGTATTACATCGCCCAAAATTGTTGATTTTTGATGAGCCATTTAGTGGTTTTGACCCTATTAATGCTACGGTTATAAAAGATGAGATCTTACAACTCAGGGAAGAAGGTGCTACTATTATTTTTTCTACACATAGAATGGAAAGCGTAGAAGAATTGTGTGATCATATCGCCTTGATTAATAAATCAAAAAAGATATTAGATGGGAAATTGACAGATGTAAAAAGAGCTTATAAATCAAATACCTTTGAAGTGGGGTTGATGACAGATAATGCAGCGGGAATATTAGAGCAAATTAAAAGTAAGTTTAAGGTGTCTCCTGCCGATTTTAGAACAATTGATGAGCAACTAAAATTAAATATTACCCTTGGAAAGGAAGATTCTCCGAATGATTTATTAGGGTATTTATCTGGTCAAGCACAGATTTTGCGATTTAATGAAGTAATTCCGGGAGTAAACGAAATATTTATTAAAACAATTACAGAAGAGAATGCATAATTTAAAACTCATTATCAAAAGAGAGTTTATGGCGAGGGTTCGCAACAGGACATTTGTAGTAATGACCTTTTTAAGCCCCCTGATTTTTATTGGTATGATCTCATTGATTACTTGGTTGGCAACGATTAATAATGATGAGATACATAAAATAGCCTTCGTAGATGAAACAGAAATGTTCTCAGCTGATTTAAAAAATGAAGGGAACATAGAATATATTGATTATTCCCATCTGAACTGGAAAGTAGCAAAGGATTCGGTTAAGCAGCAAAAGTTATATGGACTACTGTATATTCCTAAAAAAGAAGGTACTGATCAGTTAGCAACATCTATCCAGTTTTATGCAGAAGAAGCCCCCAGTCCTTCTATATTAAGTAAAATAGAGCAGGTAATATCAGCAAAAATAACAGAACGTAATTATAGAGAAAAAGGACTAAACCTCGATGTTATCAAAAAATCAAAATCAGAAGTTTCTATTCTCGTTGAAGATTTTTCAGGAGAAAAGACTTCAAAAATGGCTAGTTACGTAAAAATGGTTTTTGGAGGCGTTGCCGGATATCTGTTGATGATGTTTATTATTATTTACGGAAATATGGTGATGCGATCTGTTATTGAAGAAAAAGCAAACAGGATTATAGAAATTATTATTTCTTCGGTAAAACCTTTTCATTTGATGTTGGGGAAAATACTAGGGACTTCTTTTGCAGGAGTTTTACAATTTATTATCTGGGTATTTTTAGGAATGATTTTAATGACTGTGGGAACCTTTGTTTTTGGAGTAGATGTAGAACCTGTTCAGTTACAGGAGGTCAATAAAATGATCGCTTCGAATGGAGGTATGATTGATGATATGACGAATATATTTGTGGAAATACAACGATTACCGTTAATAACACTTACGATTTCTTTCCTGATTTATTTTATTGGAGGTTATTTCCTGTATAGTGCTATTTATGCAGCTATTGGAGCAGCTGTAGATAGTGAAACTGACTCTCAGCAATTTATGCTGCCTGTCATATTGCCATTAATGCTGGGGATTTATGTGGGGTTCTTTTCTGTTATAGAAAATCCGCATGGAACGGTATCGACTATATTCTCCATGATTCCGCTGACATCTCCTATCGTAATGTTGATGCGTATACCTTTTGGGGTACCCTGGTGGGAAGTAGTGATATCGATTGTTTTATTATTCGGAAGTATTACCTTTATTACCTGGTTTGCAGCAAAAATATACAGAGTTGGGATTTTGATGTATGGAAAAAAAGCGAGCTATAAAGAACTCTTTAAATGGTTAAAGTATAAATAGGATGCAAGACGATATAACAGCACAAGTTAAAGAAGTGATTCATGAAGATGTTTGGCAAAGCTTACAAAGCTTTTTGAACTATGAAATTTTTCATTTCGGAACCGAAAAATCTCCCATAATATTGACAGTGGGACTGCTGTTATTTGTAATTGTAGTATTTGTCATTACTTCTTTTTGTCTGAAGCTGATCAGAAAACTGGTCACAAGAAAGTTACCCAATGAGAATAAAAAGAAGTTTATTTCTATTTTCTCCTTTACCCGATATTTTATCTATGTGATCGTAATTTTTATCGCATTAGACCTTATTGGGTTTAATATTACCGGAATTTTTGCAGCCTCAGCAGCCTTACTGGTTGGAGTGGGGTTAGCATTACAGACATTGATACAGGATATTATCTCCGGGATATTTATTTTTATAGATCAAAGTGTCAAAGTAGGAGATATTTTCGAAATGGAAGGTACTGTTGGTCGGGTAGAAGAAATTAAGTTGAGGACAACCCGAGCTGTAACGATTGATAACAAGGTGTTAATTATTCCTAATCACTTGTATTTGACTTCTATTCTGTATAATTGGACACAAAATAATGTATATACCAGAGAATCTGTTACTGTTGGAGTAGCATACGGTAGTGATGTCAATTTGGTAAAAGAAGTATTGATAAAAGCCGCATTAACGAGTGATAAAGTTTTAGCAACTCCAGAACCAAGTGTTTTGTTTACTGATTTTGGAGATAGCTCTCTAGAATTCCGACTTATTTTTACAATCAATAATTGTTTTGAAGCAACGATTATAAAAAGTGAAATAAGATTTGCTATTGATCGTTTATTCAAAGAACATAAGATTGATATACCATTCCCTCAAACAGAAGTCACTATTGTCAGGAAATGATGAAATACATAATATATGATCCGACTTTATAAGCTTTATCACTTAGTTGTTTTGCTGTACATATGGAGTAATTCGAATGTACAGGCACAAAGCTTAGAGTTGTTTAATGTAGACTATACCCATGCGCCTCAGCAGACAAATATGGAATATAACCGTATTAAGGTTTTGGGGAGAATACCTGTGAAATTAAAAAAAGAAAATACCTATTTCATACCAGGAGTACGCTATAATTATCATACGCTACAGCTGCAATCTGATGAGGTACTAATGGAGTCTCCACAGAAATTTCATACCATTGCTGTAAATGCATTGTATACAACACCAGTAAAAAACGGATGGGGGTTTACACTGGGAGGAGAAGCAATTGCATCTTCTGATTTTTCCAAAGGGGAAATTACCAATAAGGAGCTGTTTTATACCACCTATTTTTTATTCATTAAGAAAAAAACAGCTGCGAATGAACAACAAACAAGCAAATGGATTTTGGGATTGCATATGACAATTCCTTTTGATGTTTTTGCTCCATTACCTATCATTAGCTACTATAAAAAATTTCATCCTAATTGGTCATATACAGTAGGAACGCCCATTTCTAATCTCTCTTTTTATTGCAAAAAGAAATCTGTTTTGAAAATGTATCTGGGGCTAGATCGATTTTATGCTACCATGCAGCATGTTAATACATTACCAGTCGGAGCAGCTCAACAAGAAAGAATTAACAGTACATCCATGTTCATGGTACTTGGAGCTTTGAGCTATGAGTATTATATTACGGAACACTTATTGTTATATGCAGATGTAGGATATACAATTGATAATGAAATCCGATGGAGAAATACAGATCAGGAAAATCTGAAAATACTTTCTGATGAGAATACTGTATATCTAAAAACCGGACTAAAATTTAAGATATAATGGCAAAAATATTAGTAATAGAAGATGAGGCGGCAATCCGAAGAGTATTAGTAAAAATACTGTCGGAAGAAAGCGATAAATATATTGTTTCTGAAGCAGAAGATGGTCTTCTGGGGATTGAAAAGATTAAAGCAGAAGATTTTGACCTGATATTATGTGATATCAAAATGCCTAAAATGGATGGAGTAGAAGTTCTGGAGGCTGTAAAAAAAATAAAGCCCGAAATACCGATGATTATGATTTCGGGGCATGGAGATTTAGATACAGCAGTGAATACGATGAGATTAGGAGCCTTTGATTATATTTCCAAACCACCAGATTTAAACCGTTTGCTCAATACAGTGAGAAATGCAGTAGATAGAAAAGAACTGGTTGCAGAGAATAAAATGCTGAAGAAAAAAGTCTCTAAGAATTATGAGATGATAGGCGATTCCAAAGCAATTACCGATATCAAGAATATGATAGAAAAGGTAGCGGTTACTGATGCCAGAGTACTGATTACCGGACCTAATGGAACAGGGAAAGAACTGGTAGCACATTGGATACATCAAAAAAGTGACCGAAGCAAAGGACCTATGATAGAAGTAAACTGTGCTGCAATTCCAGGAGAACTGATAGAAAGTGAATTATTTGGTCATGTCAAAGGAGCTTTTACTTCTGCTAATAAAGATAGAGCAGGAAAATTCGAAGCAGCGAATGGAGGAACCATTTTCCTGGATGAAATAGGAGATATGAGCCTTTCTGCTCAGGCTAAAGTATTACGAGCCCTGCAGGAAAATAAAATACAGCGAGTAGGAAGTGATAAAGATATCAAGGTAGATGTTCGCATTGTTGCAGCAACCAATAAAGATCTTAAGAAAGAAATTGCAGAAAACAAATTCAGAGAAGATTTATACCACCGATTGGCCGTTATTTTGGTAAAAGTACCAGCCTTAAATGATAGAAGAGAAGATATTCCGCAATTGGTAAATCACTTTGCCAAGAAAATAGCAAAAGAGCAGGGGTCTTCAGTAAAGAAGTTTTCTGATAAAGCTATCAAGAAATTACAGCAATATGATTGGACAGGAAATATACGAGAATTGCGTAATGTGATCGAACGACTAATTATTTTAGGAGGAGCAGAAGTTAGCGAAGAAGATGTTTCTTTGTTTGCCGCAAAGTAGTAATGCTTGCCATTGTATTGCGACTAATAAGAAAATACATCACATAAGGATATAAAAGTTGATCTATACATCTATAGGTGAAATGGTAGTGATGAATGAAATGCCCCAATGAAAAAAGTAATCATTTTTATCTTTGTATTTGGTTTCGTAAGAGGTATCTATGGTCAGTATGATCCAGGAGCTGTTAATTACGGAATCACTGCGATAAAACCAGTAGCATCGCAACAAGGCATTGGAGCTGGAATTCGTGTAGAATATGCTCCGAATTGTTATACTACCTATATGGGAGAACTGGCGCAGGTATTTTCTTTGGATACCGAACAAGAACCTTCAGGTGGGTATCATGAGTTTGGTATAGGAGTAAACTTGATCTTATTTAACTGGTACCCGACAACCATTACGGGAGGAATTGGATATATAGGAAATAACTCATCATTTTTTCCGTCAGTAGAAGATGATGCTTTTTTGGCGTTCAGAACAGGAGATATTAATCATGGTGCACAAATAAAAATAAGAGCATTATACCATTTGAGTACTCCAATTCATGTCTTTGCAGAGTTTAACCTGAAGAGTTTGGGAAGGGAATACGATACCGTACTCCTGGGAATCAGTTATGATTTTAATACCCGATAAGACAAGTCAGCAGGATTGTGCCAAATAAATCATAAAAAAAGAAGCAGTCCTTTGTTATTTTTAGCTTTCTGTTTCCTTCGAGTAAAAACTTTAGTATCTTTCCAAAAGATTCTAATGGATATAGTATGAATAAAATTAATTATAAAGACTTTCAGGCAGTTGATCCTGTTTCTCTATCCGATGTTCCAACCACATATGATTTGGATGCCAGTGAAAAAAAAATAGAGAAAGAATTAGAAGATGTACGAGAAAAACTGGGAAAACTACAAGATACCTTATACGCACATGGTAAATATGCAGTACTGGTATGTCTGCAAGGAATGGATACCGCAGGAAAAGATAGCTTGATACGTGAAGTTTTTAAGGATTTTAATGCACGGGGAATCGTTGTTCATAGCTTTAAAGTACCTACCGAATTAGAATTGGATCACGACTATTTATGGAGACATTATATAGCATTACCAGCAAGGGGTAAGTTTGGGGTTTTTAACCGCACGCATTATGAAAATGTTTTGGTAACCCGGGTGCATCCTGAATATATATTGGGAGAGAATATTCCGGGAATAGATAAGGTCTCTGATATAGATGATGCATTTTGGGAACAAAGATTTGAGCAAATTAGAAATTTTGAAAAGCACATCGCTCAAAATGGAACCTTGATTTATAAGTTTTATTTGCATATTTCTAAAGATGAACAAAAAAACAGACTCTTAAGGAGATTAGAAAAAATGGAAAAGAACTGGAAGTTTTCTGCAGGAGATCTCAAAGAAAGAAAGCTGTGGGATCACTATCAGGAGTATTATCAGGATGCAATTAACAGAACTTCGGTCTCCCATGCGCCATGGTATATCATTCCTGGTGATGATAAACCAACCGCTCGATATATTGTTGCGAGAACCTTATATGATAGCTTAAAAACGTATAAAGATATTGACGAGCCAGAATTGGACCCAGAAACAAAAGCGAATCTGGATTTATATAAAAGACAATTAGAAAGCGAATAAGCAGTCAAAGAAATAATTGCTAATACATACACAATACGAATATGAGAATGATACCAATGCAGCAATCGTTCCTCTCATCTCCGATAAGAATACTACTATTTATCGGAGTATTTATGATTACAACCAAAGGGACAACGCAGAAGACTACTTCTGCGAAACAAGATTCTGTGATAGTAAAGAAAATATACAACGCTTCTCTTTTAGAAGGAAAAAGCTATGAATGGTTAGATTACTTATCCAATCAGATAGGAGGGCGTTTATCCGGTTCATTAAATGCGCAACGTGCGGTAGAATGGGCAGAAAAAGAGCTAAAGGAATTAGGCTTGGATAAAGTGTGGCTACAGTCTGTAATGGTACCAAAATGGACTAGAGGAGTTACTGAATTTGCCTATATAGAAACAGAATTAGGAAAAACGACTAATGTGCCTATTTGTGCATTAGGAGGATCAGTACCTACACCGATTGGAGGGTTAAAGGCTCCTGTAATAGAGGTAAAAGGAATAGAGGAATTAGCAGATTTGGGGACTGAAAAAATCAAAGGAAAAATTGTCTTTTATAACCGTCCTATGCAGGCAGAGCTGATTCAAACATTTCAAGCATATGGAGGATGTGTGGATCAACGATATGCCGGTGCAAAAGAAGCCGCCAAGTTTGGAGCTGTGGGAGTGATTGTACGTTCAATGAATTTAAGACAAGATGATTATCCACATACAGGAGCGATGAGTTATGGTGATTTATCCAATTCAGAAAAAATTCCGGCAGCAGCTATTAGTACAAATGGAGCCGACTTATTAAGTGCCATGCTGAAATTAAATCCGCAAATTAAGTTTAATTTTAATATGAATTGTCGTTTGTGGAAAGATGTAGAATCATTTAATGTGATTGGTGAAATAAAAGGAACAACATACCCGAATGAATATATGGTGGTAGGAGGTCATTTAGACTCATGGGATTTAGGAGATGGTTCTCATGATGATGGGGCAGGAATTGTTCAATCGATGGAGGTGTTACGACTGTTTAAGAAAATTGGGTATAAACCCAAACGATCAATACGGGTTGTATTATTTATGAATGAGGAAAATGGATTACGAGGAGGAAAAAAATATGCGAAAGAGGCAAAAGAAAAAGGAGAGAATCACGTCTTTGCCTTAGAAAGTGATGCAGGAGGTTTTACACCAAGAGGGTTTTCTTTTGATTGTGATGAAGCAAATTTACAACAGATACAATCCTGGAAACCGCTATTTGCACCGTATTTGATTCATTATTTCGAAAAAGGAGGAAGTGGAGCAGATATCGGTCCTCTCAAAAAAGAAAAAGGAATTGTATTGGCAGGATTACGACCAGATTCTCAGCGGTATTTTGACTACCACCATGCAGCAAATGACACATTTGATGCCGTAAATAAAAGAGAACTTGAACTAGGGGCAGCCACTATGACTAGTCTGATGTATCTAATGGATACCTATGGGATTAAGTAACTCCTGTTTTTAGTAACGATATCATAGAAGAGAATGCTTAAAAGTATTCTCTTTTTTGTTTTAGAAAAACAACATTAAATAAAAAAGTGAGATCGTTTATTGAATCTCACTTTTATGTAATAACCTGTAATTCCTTGCGGAATAGAATGCGATATGTTTCTTCCATGATCTATCTGTGAATCGCATAGCTACATGATGCAGGAAGTTCTTTTAAAAAATTAATAAAAGGTTTAAAATTAAATCTGAATACGTTGTTTAAAAATTTCATGTTTTCTTGTTTTTAGTATTATTACTTATTGTGATCATACTATAAACAATTGCTGTGCCAAAAAATAAAAATAAATACAAGTTGTTGATATATAGATGCTTGTTTTTTTTGTTTGACAATGTTCCTGAATTCAGAAAAGATATTGCTGGAGAAATTAAAAACAGCATTCCTAGCTATTCTTGAGATAGGAAATACCAAAAGCTATTATATACTGATAGAGGTAATGTGTAGATTATCAGATAGAGAGGAGATAATAAGAGTCTGTTTTTTTGTTAAAAAAGAGTACATTTAAGCATATCTAAAATATGTAAATATGCTTACGAAAGCTCGTTATTCAGTAAAAGATATGCTCCAGTGGACCCGATGGGAGCTTATCGGATTTATTATTTTTTCCTCGATCATAACCGTATTACATCAGCTGTTTGATTTTACTTTTTTTAAAATTCCATGGACGCCGGTTGCTGTTGTTGGTACAGCTGTAGCTTTTATCATCGGATTCCAAAATAACGCTGCCTATGGAAGAATCTGGGAAGCTAGAAAAATATGGGGAGGTATAGTAAATACCTCACGTAGCTGGGGAATGAAAACAAAAGACATGATCACTAATGAGTATACAGAAGAAAAGGTTCCTGAAGAACGGTTAATACAGGAAAGGAAAACAATGGTGTATCGTCATATAGCATGGCTTACAGCATTACGTCATGCTATGAGAAGTCCAAAAAAATGGGAAGTTTTTGAATATCATAGAACCAATAGAGAATGGTCAAAAATGATGCATATTCCTGAGCGCGATATTAGCCTGGAAGAAGCAATATCTCCATATCTGAGTAAAGAAGAACAAGCTTATATTTTACAAAAAAATAATAAAGCCGCAGCAATTTTGTATTTGCAATCAGGTCATTTAAGACAGTTAAAAGAACAAAAATTACTCTGGGAATTTTCATTTTTGGATTTAGAAAATGTATTGCAAGAGTTATTTACCCTTCAGGGAAAATCCGAGAGGATTAAAAATTTTCCATATCCGAGGCAATACGCGACTCTATCTCATTACTTTGTATTAATCTTTGTGATACTATTGCCTTTTGCGATTATTCCTGAATTCTCTGGGATAGGAGACAAAATAGCAACAAAATATCCAATAATAGGATTCAATTTTGTATGGCTCGCAGTTCCTTTTTATACGATTGTATCCTGGATTTTCCATACGATGCAACGAATAGGAACGGTAGGAGAAAATCCATTCGAAGGGTCTGCTAATGATGTCCCTATTTCTACAATTTCCCGGGGAATAGAAATTGATCTCAGACAGTTGTTAGATGAAGAAGTTGATCAAATCCCAAAGCAGTTTAAAGAACAATTTGATGTACAGATGTAATAATAGAAGTAAAAAGGCAAACACTAAGTTTGCCTTTTTACTTGATCATCGCGACCTGAATAGTTTCGAGGTGTATCTCAAAACGTAATCAATGCTCACGTATGTATTTTGATGATATTTATTGACCTACAGGCCTATTTTTTACATGTTCTTCCAACCACTGATCTTGCTCCCAGAGTAAGTGTAAGATACTTTCTTTAGCTCTGTATCCGTGACTTTCTTTAGGAAGCATAACAAGTCGCACTTTAGCACCTAGTCCTTTTAGAGCATTGAAATAACGTTCGCTTTGCATGGGGTAAGTCCCTGAGTTATTATCTTGTTCTCCATGAATTAATAATAGCGGATATTTCATTTTGTCAGCGTGCATAAAAGGAGACATTGTGTAGTAGACATTAGGAGCTTCCCAATAATTTCTTTCTTCACTTTGGAACCCAAAAGGAGTAAGTGTTCTGTTGTAAGCTCCACTTCTGGCAATTCCTGCAGCAAATAAATCTGAATGAGAAAGCAAATTAGCAACCATAAAAGCACCATAACTATGACCTCCTACAGCAACTCTTTTTCGATCAATATACCCTAACTTATCAACAGCATCAATAGCAGCTTTGGCATTTGCTACTAATTGTTTTCTAAAAGAATCATTAGGTTCCGTATCTCCTTCTCCAATAATAGGAAAAGAAGTTTCGTCTAAAACCACATATCCTCTGGTGACCCAATAAATCATAGACCCATAATGAGGGTATGTAAACTTATTAGGGTTTTTAGTGCTTTGACCGGCAGATGATTTATCCTTAAATTCTCTTGGATAAGCCCACATAATCATGGGTTTTTTCTCCTTTTTTTGAGTATCGTATCCAACCGGTAAGTATAAAGTACCGGATAATTCAACTCCGTCTTCTCTTTTGTATTTAATAACTTCTTTATGAATATTCTGAATACTTTTAAACGGATTTTCAAAATGAGTCAATTGCGATATCTGATCTTTATTGATGTGTTTGAAATAATAATTAGGATATTCATTAGGAGATTCAATACGTACCAAAAGCTCTTTTTTCTCAGGAGTATAATCCCTGATATCTTCTATTTTATTGACAAAAGAGGATTGATAAACCCGTTCCTTTTTATTTGTTTTTAAATCAATACGATCTAAAAAAGGAAATTGTCCTTTATCACTATACCCATCTCCAATTAAAAATGCTGCATTGTTATCTAATACCAGGCTTTCTGCTCCGAACTGGTTTCTTTTCATCAAAAACTTACCCGGGTCACTGTATTGATCCTGGTAATTTCTATCTTCAATTAAAACAGGTTTTGCACGATTGTCTCCTGGATTGAATATATATGACTTTATGTTTCTGGTATTCCACCAAAAATCATGAGCAACTGCAAATTGATCATTTCCCCATTCGATATAAGAGTAACGGTTTTTGGTTTTTAGTAAGGATACCGGATCTTTTGTGAAAGGAGCATCTAATTGAAAAACTTCATCCCGGTATGTCACGTTGTTTTTTGGGTCTCCTTGATCTAGTGCTTCTGCATAAATTAAGGAAGCAGGTTTGTCCTTTCTCCAGGAAAAACTTCTTTTTCCTTTTCTGGCAGCCATAAAACCTTGTGGTAAATCTTCGATCAGAGGTACAGAAACAACGGTTTTTACCTTTTTACCTTCTTTTGTGTAAACAGTAGTGGTAGAAGGAAAGCGTCTGTATGGGACTAAATAAGAAAAAGGTTTTTCTATAATATTTATCAATACATATTCTCCGTCAGGGGAGAACCGTATAGAGCGGTACATAGAGGTATCAAGCCATTTTTCTTTTTTCCCATCTAGCGAAACTTTGTACAAATCAGAAATTGCTAATTGCTCGAAATTGTGTTCGTCATTTTTGTTTTTTAACAAGTCTTGATACGTTCTGTTTTGCGCTTTTTTTCCATGATTTACTGAGATGGTTGGCCCCGAAGGAATTGCACTTTTGGGATCGATAAGTGCTTTTCTTTGTTCAGGAATCATTTTGACCAACATAGCCGTACCGTCTTTAAACCATTGAACAGGACTATATAAATTAGCATTTATAGTAGCAGGAGTTAATTTTTTGGCAGTGGCTGTAGCGACATCGAGAATCCATAATTCTACTCCGGTAGTAGAAGTGTGCGTAAAAGAAATTTTACTTTGATCTGGAGACCATGAAAAATTAGTAAGCCTAGGATGTTTAGGAAGCCCTTTAATTTCTTTAGCATCCTCTTTTTGTTTGATATTCTGAATCTGAATTTTGTTATAATAGCGTTGTCTGCTGCCGATATTTGTTTTGGGGTTTATTCGAAGCCCTCCTAGCCTTAGCTCAGTTTGTGATAATTCCTCTATTGATTTATATGCATTTCTGGATAATAGTATAAGTAGTTCTTTTTTATCATCAAGTAATACCCTGGGAGCTACTTGTACATCAACTAATTTCAGAATTTCATCAGGAGGTTTTTGATACGAAATGTTTTCTTGAGCTTTGACATAAAAAACCGATATTAACAGTAGTGTCAGACATACTATTTGTTTCATATATAAAATGTTTGTGTGAGATACATCAGCAGAATATAAATATCCGATCCGATATTCTTTTTTTTAATGATTTACTATACAGGAGCTACGTCTCCTAACTTTTCAGGAAATTAAAACAATTGAGAGTGTACAATCAGATAAAAATCTTTTGATAAGTAAGTATATAATTAGAAAAAGTAATAAGTGACATGATGTATCTTTTGGTTATTTGGTATTTGTTATATGATAATTCTACTAATATACTATTTATTTTATGAGTATGTATAAAACAAGTGGAGATTCTATACGATAAAATATCCTTAAAAGGATGAAACAGTATCTCAAAGAAATAAGTGTTTATCCTTCTCAAAAAAAGAAAAAACTTCTGATAATATTAATAACGTTAGGTTAACGATTTATCGTCTTTATCATAAAGATTAAATAATGATAAAGTTTTACTAATAATAAAAAATATAATCAATTTTGACTTGTTAATTTATTATTAGTAAAATATATACGTCGCGCATGAAAAGTTCACTAACAATCTTTTCCGTCTTATTTTACTTTTTTACCTCGATAGTCAGCAGTCAGGATTCAGGTATTAAAGGAATGGTTACAGACGGTCAAATTCCATTACCCGGAGCCACTATTACTCTTCAGGGAAAACAAGAAGGTGTCGTCACTGACTTTGATGGGAATTTTGAAATAACAGGATTAAAATCAGGTCAATATCAACTGGTTATTAGTTATATCGGTTTTGAAGAAAAAATGATTACAGTAGTTTTAAAAACGAATGAAATCAAAGAGCTGCAAGAGATCAAATTAGTTCCTTCTGAAGAAGCATTAGACGAAGTGGTTGTTACTGCTTTGGGAATTAAAAAAGAAAAAAAACGGATAGGGTATGCTGTACAGGAAGTAGAGGGGGATCAAATAGCAACCGCCAAAGAAGCAAACCTTACCAATGCATTAGCAGGTCGTGTTGCCGGAGTGCAAATTACAGGTGGAGGATCAGGAGTAGGGAGTACCTCTTTAATTACAATACGAGGAGAAGGATCTCTAATCCCAGGAAATAATTCTCCTTTGTTTGTTGTAGATGGAATTCCTGTTACGAATAGAACAGTAAGTAATAGAGCAGAAGGGAATCTAGAAACAGATTACGGGAATGGAGCTCAGGATATTAACTCAGATGATATTCAATCAATATCTGTACTAAAAGGACCCAGTGCTACCGCATTATATGGATCGAGAGGGTTAAATGGAGTGGTACTAATTACAACTAAGTCAGGTCAGAACAGTAAAGGACTGGGAGTTAGTTTTAGTCAGAATATCACTTTTGAATCTCCTATCAGAATTCCTAAATATCAAAATGAATATGGTCAGGGAGCCAATGGGGAGTTTTCCTTTTTAGATGGTTTTGGAGGAGGAGTGAATGATAATATTGATGAGAGTTGGGGACCAGTATTAAATGGACAGTTAATTGCACAGCACAATAGCCCTACGACAAGTGGGTTTAGAGCTGGAGATTTTGCAGCCAGACCCAAAAATCCAGATGGGAGTTTTGCAGATGAGGTTATTCCAACTCCCTGGCGAAAAAACAGGAATAATATTAAGGACTTTTTTAGAACAGGAGTCACCAGAACTACGAATGTTTCTTTGACAGGAGGAAACGAAAAAGGAACAATGAGAGTATCTGTTACTGATTTGGATAGTGAAGGAATTTTACCCAATACAGATTATAGAAGGAGAACATATGCTTTTAATGGAGGATATAACTTATCGAAATGGTTAAAAATATCCTCCTCCATAAACTACATTAATAGTGGTAGTGATAATCGTCCAAACAATTCATATGGAACCGAGAATATTATGTACCTATGGGTGTGGTTTGGTCGTCAGATAGATATGAATTCACTCAGAAATTACTGGCAACCGGGATTTGAAGGTATACAGCAGTTTAATTATAACTATAACTGGCATGATAATCCATATTTCACTTTATATGAAAATACCAATGGATTTGATAAACATCGCATATTTGGTAATGTCAGAGCAGATATACAGATAACACCAGAACTATCTTTAATGCTGCGTTCGGGAATAGATTATTTTGATGAACTGAGAACAAGCCGAAGAGCCTACAGTACGCAACGATTCGCAAAAGGACAATACAGAGAAGATGATATTTACTTTAAAGAACAAAACACAGACTTTCTTCTTAGGTATTCTAAAGTATTAACAGAAAATGTAGGATTGGAGCTATCAGCAGGAGGGAATATCAGAGAAGAAGAGAATCGTTATAAACGAATTAGTGCCAATTCATTATCAATTCCCGGAATTTATAATTTCGAAAATGCTGCAGAACCATTGGCTAAAACACAATTTAATGATCGTAGAAAGGTGAGCTCTCTCTATACGTTTGCCAATTTTTCATACAAAGATTTTTTGTTTTTAGACCTTACCGGAAGAAATGATTGGTCGAGTACACTTCCTGAGGGTAACAACTCTTATTTCTACCCCTCAGTAGGCGTCAGTGCGATTGTATCTGATATGATGGCATTACCTGAATTGTTCTCATTTGTAAAACTGAGAGGAGGATGGGCAATAGTAGGGAACGATACAGATCCGTATGCCCTGAGAAATACATTTTCGTTTAATGAACCTTTTGGGAACCATCAGCGGGTAAGTGCATCTACTGTTTTAAAAAATGAAAACCTAAAACCAGAAGAGGCAGCATCTATAGAAGTAGGAACTGATATCCGTTTTTTTCAAAATAGATTGGGAATAGATCTTACCTATTATAAAGCTACAGTCAAAAACCAGATATTAACACTTCCGGTTTCTAATACATCAGGGTTTAATTCCAGAATTATTAATGCTGGGGAAATAGAAAACTCAGGATTAGAAATTGTATTGAATGCAAAACCAGTAAAGATAAAGGGTGGATTAACATGGGATACCACCGTAAATTTTACCACAGCCAGAAGCGAAATAAAATCATTAATCGATGGATTAGATACCTATGAAATCTCATCTAATTATGTGAATGTATTAGCCAAAGTCGGAGGAAGAATGGGAGATATTTATGGAACGGGGCTGGTGACAGTAGATGACCCGAATAGTCCATATCACGGACAGGTGGTGCATAACGAAGATGGTTTCTCGCTAAGGGATCCGGAATTAAAAAAATTAGGGAATTATAATCCAGATTTCACTGTAGGGTGGCAAAATAACTTTAGTTATAAAGGATTTAATGTTGGTTTTCTATTTGATTGGAGACAGGGAGGGGTTGTAAATTCCCGTACAGTACTGATCGGAGGAACTTCTGGAATGATGGATTTTACGGCAGTAGGAAGAGAAACAGGAATTATATCAGAAGGAGTAATTCAAAATACAGATGGAAGTTACAGACCCAATGATGTGGTTCTTTCCGGAAGAGATTTTTATTGGTGGAAATATAATAGGGGAAATGAAGCAGTAGGAATGTTTGATGCTTCTTTCTTAAAACTTAGAGAAGTACGATTAGGGTATACATTTCCTAAAAAAATATTGAAGCGAACATTTGTCAGAAGTCTTTCCTTATCTCTGGTAGGAAGAAATTTAGCCTTGTGGACAGAGAATCCTCATTTTGATCCGGAAACAATTTCTTTTAATGGAGGAACCATTGTTCCGGGAGTAGAGGATATGGCACTTCCTAGCTCCAGAAGTTATGGTTTACATCTTAATGTCACGTTTTAAAAAAAAGAAAAAATGAGAAATAATATAGTTTGTACAGTTTTGATACTATTAACGATCGTATCCTGTACTCGTGATTTTGAAGAAATTAATACAAATCCCAATCAACCCGAAGCAGTTGGTGCCGATTTATTATTAGCTACAGTGATATCAACAGTAGCTAACGAAGCAGCAACATCTGGATGGGGAAGAGGAAATGTAGTAAGTCAGTTGACAGCCAAAATTAATTTTACAGGTTTTGATAGGTACGAATGGGGGGCAGAATCTGGATTATGGAATACCTATTATGGGATATTACCGGAAATAGATCTTATTTTGACGTCATCTCAACAAGAAGAAACCAAAAATACCAGTTATGAAGGGATTGCTTTGCTCTTGAGGTCTTATGTGTTTTCTATTCTTACCGATAATTGGGGAAATATTCCGTTTTCAGAAGCAATTCGGGGAACTGAGAATAATTTTACACCCAAATATGATACACAAGAAGCAATCTATACTGCATTATTAAAGGACTTAAAAAAAGCAGTAGCTTTATTGGAAGAAAAACAACCCATTTTAGGAGGAGATATGCTATATGATGGCGATATGGATAAGTGGGTGAGGTTTGGTAATTCATTGCGATTGCGATATTTGCTAAGAGTCTCTAATAAAAAAGATGTCGCAGCGGAAATACAAGCTATTTTTTCTTCTGGAAAATATATAAGCACGAATGCAGAAAATGCGGTCATGAATTATCCGGGAAGTACTCAGATTGATTCCTGGCCAATCAGTACTTCGAGAATCGGTAGTTTTGATGAATATAGATTGAGTAAGACCAGTGAGCAAGTTTTAAAACAATTTGAAGATGAACGATTATCAGCTTGGTTTCAACCTACAGATAATCCCACGGATGCACCTTCTTTATTGGTAGGTTTGCCTAATGGGTTGAGTGAGGATAATGCTTCTAATTATAATGGAGGAGCCAGTAATGTATCTCGTATAAATCAAGCGTATTTTTTTGATGCTCCTGATAAGGTGAAAGCAGCGATTATACAAGCTGCGGAGGTACAATTTATTTTGGCAGAGGCGGCACAGAAAGGGTGGATTACGGTAGATGCAAAAACGCTCTATGAAACCGGAGTAAGATTGTCTTTCGAGTATTGGGAAGTACCTCAGGATATAGATGCTTATTTAGCGCAGACAGGGGTTGCTTTTGATGATACACTGGAAATTATCCTAACTCAGAAATGGCTAGCCTCTTTTTTAGTCGGGTTTGAAGGTTGGTATGATTACAGAAGAACTGGTTTTCCTACTTTTATAACTCCCGGACCCGATAATGTTAATAGTGATGTTGTCCCTGTTCGCTTTTTATATCCCGATAGTGAACAAACATTGAATAAAGAGAATTATGATCAAGTAGTTTCTGATATAGGAGGAAATACGATCAATATAAAAGCTTGGTGGGAACAATAATAATCGATCAAGAATCAAAAATAACAATGAAATATAATTTGAAACATATACTACTGACAGGAGTTTTACTATGTGTGGGGCTTTCGGGAAGATCACAGGAGAAAAGTGAGCTAAAGATTGTACTAATTACACTAGACGGACTAAGGTGGCAGGAATTGTATAGCGGAGCAGACCCTAAATTGATTACCAATAAAGAATATGTAAACGATACTATCGGGTTAAAAAAGGAATTTTGGCGATCTGATGAGGTAGAAAGAAGAAAAGTATTGATGCCTTTTTTCTGGAATACAATTGAAGCTATAGGACAGCTGCATGGAAACAGAAAGGAAGGAAGTAAAGTAAACCTGACTAATTCAATGTGGTTTTCATACCCCGGGTATAATGAAATTTTAACTGGGGTAGCAGATGATGCCCGTATTCATAGTAATAATAAAATAGATAATCCAAACAGAACAGTTTTAGAGTTTATCAATAATTCCAGAAAATATAAAGGCAAGGTCGCTGCATTCGGGAGCTGGGACGTATTTCCTTTTATTATTAATGAAAAACGTTCAGGAATCCCTGTAAATGCTGGGTTTGAACCAGCTACAACTAATTTGACAAGCAGAGAAAAGTTTCTCAATGAACTTCAAGAGCAAATTCCCAGTCCTTGGAGTTCTGTACGATTGGATGCATTTACACATCATTATGCCTTGGAGTATATGAAAAAGAAACATCCTCAACTTACTTATATTGCATATGGAGAGACAGATGATTTTGCTCATGATGGGGATTATGAAGCCTATCTGAAAGCCGCTCACAATACAGATGAAATGATCAAACAATTATGGGAGTATACACAGGAAGACTCGTTTTATAAAGATCAGACTATTTTTATTATTACTACAGATCATGGAAGAGGGACTACTCCAATAAACACATGGCGCAGTCATGGTAAAAACATAGTAGGTGCAGGAGATGTCTGGTTAGTAGCTTTTGGAAAAGGAGTCGCACAATTAGGAGAAGTAACAGATGAAGAACAATTATATAGTAATCAGATAGCGAGTACTATTGCTGTCTTATTACAGGAGGTATACACAATAGAAAAAGCAGGGTCTCCTATCAATGTATTAAGTAATAAGTAGTAATTACACAATGAAAAATCCCTTGTTTGTGAATCCATTCAGGGGATTTTTTAATAAAACAAATTCAGAAAAAGAGAATGTTTATAGATAAAATGTATTAACTGTTTTTAAGGGGGGCTGTATGGAAAAATGTATAATATATTAGGCCGATTATTATTAGGAGTATCAATATTACGGCTCCTGCTAGAAGAGGTGTAAAACCAGAAGCTTCAATAGTAACAGGAGTACCGTAGAAGACAAAAGCTCCCCAATAATAGGGGGATTTTTGAGCATTGAGAATAACAGGATCCTGAAGATAATCAATTTTAGCGAAGTGTAATGCCTCTGTATAAACAGGCGATTGATTATACAGTTTATTATAAAACTTCTCCATAAAAAGCGATGCTGTTTTATCATGTACTTTCCATAAAGAAAAGATAATATTTTCGACACCCGCATATTGAAACCCTCTGGCAATACTGATGGGACCTTCTCCTTTGGAAATTTTTCCAATACCGGTTTCACAAGCACTTAATATGGCTATTTCTGCCTGTAATGACAAACCATATAATTGATTGACAAGTACATTTTCATCAGAAAAACGGATACTGGCAGGAACTTCTAATGTTCCGGAAGAAGCATGCGTTGATAAATGAAGAATATCGTGTTCTAAGGAGTTAGCTTTAAAATTTTTATAAGTAGCATGTTGTCGGGTGAGAAATTGTCCGGAAAAATACTGTTTAATACTATTGAGTTCTTTCTTGGAATAAGGCAAAGCAATAGCAGTGCCCTCAAAAATAGGAAACACACCTAGAACTGTTTTGTCTTTAGCTTTTTGTATGCGGGTAGCATGGACATATTTGACCGCTGAAATTTCATGGTGAATATGACTCTTTTTTATAAGAAAAGGCATCTCCTGAAATTGAATGCTTTTCGTGTCTGTAGTCAATAATGCCTCAAAAGGAATAAAATTGAGAAGCCCATCCGTAATAAGAACAATCTTGTTAGTGTTAAGAGGTAGATGAAGCATGGTATAGGTGTCATGTGCGGTATGTGTATAGGAAGAAATATCATCCGTGATTGTATTAGCGTGATGAAAAAAACGAATAAAGGAGATTGCTTTTTCTTTGATCTGAGTAGCACTGCCCAGTCGGTGCATGGAAATATGATCTTGTGTAACCTGAAATTGGAATACATCCTCTTCTCCAAAAAAATACGAGATAAGTGTTGTCTCCTGATTCGCCAGATGTTCCTGCAAATCAGAAATAGATAAGGGAGTCGAATGAGGAAGGAGCTGCTTATAGGTATTGGTAAGTGTTTGAGTAATGTTTCTGTATGTACTGCTGAGCTGCTCTAAATGAAGATTCCATTGCTGTATTTGAAAAATATCAGAAGTAGGTCCTTTTAGTTTTTCTTTAATTATTTGTGTACTAAATAGTGCAATTTCTTCCTGTAATTTTTGCTTTTGAACAACTAGTGTATCGTGTTGATATGTGTTCATGAATTTTTTGGAAAATAAAGAAGCGGTTAGAAAAGGAGATTTACTTTTATCAGCCATGATAAATGCTTTTTCGAGATATGACTGTTGCGAAGTATTTTGGTATAAATGATATAGTTGTTGCAGGTATTTTTCTACCCGTTTTCGATGTTGGTAATGCTGTATCAGTTTGGTTTCCTGTAAGGGATAAAAAAGCGTTAATTTCTCTTGGAGAGCAAATGCAACTTCATAGGTTTCGTTTGCTTTTTCAATAGCACCCATGCTTTGATATATATGGGCTTGTATGTCTAAAACAGCTAATAAAATGGGATCTGCGTTGTTGATTTTTTTTGAAGGCAATTCATTTTCGATAGCTATTCCGGGGAAGAGATGTGTATAACAGTAGGATATATGGGATAGTGCTTTTTTGTATAAAGATTTAGCAACTAACAGTTCTGTATAATGTAGTTCCCATTGTATTAGTGTTCTTCCTGTAGTATTGCTTTTTTGTGCGAGAAGGTTTCTTGCGTGTTTTAGGTGTTTTTCGGCAGCGTCATATGCCTTTTGTTCTATTGCGATAGCAGCAAGAATTGTATATGCTTGTGTTTCTTCCGGGGCGATTGATATGACTGATTGTGCATATCGGGTAGCAAGTTTCCAGTTTCCCTGATGTAGGTAGTTGGTTGCCATATTGATTTGCAGATTGATATTTTTCGAATCGAATAAGAGTCCTTTTTTTAATAATTGTATAGCTTTTTCATAGGTCCCGGAATTATTATAAGCTACAGAGAGATTCGTAATACCTGTGATCACTTTCTCTGTGTTTTTTTCCTTTTCGGATTGATAGATGTAATAGGTAATAATGCGTTCAGCTTTTTGCAAATCTCCGATTTTAATATACAGGTTTCCCAATGGCTGAAGACAGTATTCGATAATGTCATATTTAGAAACGGCATGAGAACGGTAAGTGTTCCACGCAATTTCATAATGAGTGATTGCTTTGGCTATATATCCGAATTGCTGATAATAGTATCCCAGGTTATTTTGTATCTCTAACCACATATAATAATCTTTTTCTGTAGTGATTAAAGCAGTTATTGGCTGGATGTTTTTGGATACGGTATGCAATCGTTCTATGGAAGGGGTCTGTTTGAGAAAAATAAGCTCTTTTAGTAATGTATCAGCAGGAGAAGATTGTGAGAAAATAGGAGAGAACATAAAAAAGAAACAACAACTACGTACTACTAAATATGCTGTTTGTTTAGAATTTCCAAATAGCATAGCATTGTATTTGAGGATTGTCATAATCAAAATAATGTACATAGCGTACTCCCAGGCTAGGACCAATTCGAACGGTGCCCAGGTTAGCTCCTATAAAAAAGCCAGTGTGCAGATTTGAAAAAGAATTAGAGATCTCCTGAGAAGTTCTGACATCTAATTCTGGATTTCGGATTTCTCTGAGTTCATTTTGTATTAGTTCTAATTGATAACCTTCTCCAGCAGCTGTAATCGTACTTTTACGAGAGGCATCCAGTGACAATTGGATTCCTGCTCCTACAGCAAAGAAATTAGAAAGGTTATATCTGTATGAAGCCGGAACGGCATACATACTAATGGCATTCGTAGTATTTTCTTCCTGAAAACGAACAATTTCTTCAATCCCAATTGCATTTGTCGATTGGGTGGCATAATTTCTAAGAGCATCAAAAGAAGCAGAAGAAACCATCAGTTCTGCCTGAAAATATCCTCTGTAGGATTTAAAGGGGGACAAAGTTACTCCTGCAAAATACTCTTTGTCATTGGTTCGTTCTGGATTAAAAATATATCCGGCTTTGGCTCCAATAGAAATTCCAGGGATAAAACGAGTGGTTGCATAATTGGTAATAATTGGATCATTTTTATCAAAGAAAATAGCGGTTTTGCTTTTTGTCTTTTTCTTGTGAAAATCTTTTTTGAACCGTATGGAATATTTAACAAAACCTTTGGTAGAATCAATTTCATATACATTTTTTTGCTGGCTTCCCGGTAGGTATATTTTTTTAAAAGTAAAGGTGATTTTATCTGGCTGAATTAGAGTGTCCAGACAACTATAATTGACCTCTTTCTCTTTTGGACAAATAGGGCACTCGGGATACATTCCTTTAATTTGTAAAGTTGATTTGTCGAACATATCAGGAGTATCTACCTCTAGTCGAATCGTGTTCGCCGGGCCCTCTCCATTATTCTGAAAACGTACCTTGAACTGTAATCTTTTAAACCGGGCAAAACGATAATTCATCAACCATCCATTAGAAGACATTTTGTTAGGGTCATGAGAGGTCACGATTTCCATTTCAGTTTCTTTTACCGTATGATCATCATAATTGATATCCGGAACATAAATACTTCGCAAAGTAACCACAGCGCTCGTATCTTTGATCATTTCCGGAGTTGTTTTTAATGTTCTGAAAAAAGAACGTTCTTCTCCGGGTTTTAAATCATAAAATTCAATTACCTGATAATCTCTGTATTGTTTTTTTGACTCCTCCAGAGTAAGTGGTAGATTTTTTCTTTTGGTAGAGTCTTGTACAATACGGTTAGAAATAAAGGAAGAAGTTAGTGTTGTCGCCAGAAAGGTATTGCTGTCATTTTCAGGAAGCTGAGAAGCAATAACATCCGTTGCACGTATTTTTTCTCCATAATGGGTTCTCGTATCCTGAAGTATAAAGTTGTTATTCTTGAAACGAACATCATTATAGAATAAGTATAACTTACCGGAAGAAGTGTAGTCTAACCGGTTTTTGTAAGAAGTAATAATAACTAGTTCCTGGTCTGGTAATGGCTCTCTATTTCTTTTAATCATTAAGTCTTCTTGTTCATTAAATGGAGAGTCTATGATAGTAGCCTGATCATATGATTTCATAATGTCAATGATTTTGGGAATACTGGTCGGAGGTTTCCCATTATCATAATTATTAGTAGCCCATAATCGTGCTGTATGAGCACCTTTTTTGTTGTATTGATGAGTAGGGTTTTTGGAAAAACTGTAATGTCCATCTCCAAATTCCCAGAAATAAGTATAAAATGCTTTTGGGGCTCCTGCCATTTGATTTAATGGAGGCATTTCTCCCCTGAAAGAAACATTGTTTCCTTGTATGTCGTATGAAATAGGAGCTACCCGAAGTGAATCAGAAAGAGGGGATTGAGTATACCCTAAAAGAGAAAAAAATGAAAAGAAAACAAATAGCAATAAATGAATATCCCGGAGGTTTTTATCCTTGTTTTTTGAAGATTTAATTTTAGCAAATAACCATTTCATTGTCAATAAAGATAATTAAAAAAATATTGTTTAACAGAGAGGTGATATAGAGAAAACACAGTACAAAAAAGAAGTTTTCTGATACTGTGTTTCCTAATTTACAACAGAATAAAGTAGGTTTGTCGTGGTAATGCTAATAATTATGGCAGCTCATTAATTACGGCTGTTAAATCCTCTTCTGTTCCTGTAGTCAGTGTTCCAATCGTCTCTATATGATTTTCTCCTATGGTTGCTGGCTGAACAGCATATACATATGCGTCTTCCTGCTTGGAAACAAAAATAAAATGTACTTCCATTCCAATAGGAATATGACCGTAATGTTCAGTGAACAAAGATGTTTCTTCATTATAGATATCTAATAAAGCTAATGCGGTAGGTTCATTATCAATTGTAATGTATACATTACAATTTGTATTATCATACCCTTCTGGGACAGCCACGGATACAGAAGTTTTAGGTCTGGGGTCAATAATCCATCGATCGAGGTTTGTCCATCCAAAATTATCCAGAAAACCAATATATCTGTTTACCCATGTTCCATCTTCTGCTCCATCTCCCTGTCCGGGTTCTAGCCCTTTCTCTGTATTCTCTTCCCATACGATATCACATTGAATTCCGTCACAGTCATTATCTTGTCCATCAAATATTCTCATTTCCGGATCAAATTCTTCTGTAGGAACATTTATCTGGAATGCTCCGGAAAGGAGTAACGATTCTTCCCCCTGATAAGCGTCTATATAAAACTCTCCAGCAGAAATCAATGTTTCAATATCGCCGTTTTCGCGTTTTCCGTTGGTTGGCATTTTGGTTAATACCATACTGGATCGGTCATATATTTCGATCAGACGGATCGTTACTTCTCCAGTAACAGGATCCCCATGTTGATCTGTTATAATATCAGGAGGGAAATATAAAACAGTTCCTTGTTCTCCAGTGATGCTTCCCCCGGTTTCTACAGTGAGAGAAAATTCTTGTATGGCTTTATTTCTATTTTCTGCAATAGCATCTTTTAGAGCAGTTCCATCAAAAGGTTCCTGGATATCAGGTTCTCCGATAATAATGGCAGGTGAATTATCATCACTGCTGCATCCTAAGCATAGTTGTATAATTAGTATAAGGATAGCAATATAGCTATGTTTAAAAAAAGATCCTGATTTCATTACATTCATTGTTTTCATTGTTTTCATTTTTTTGAAATCAGTAAGAAATAGTGATCTCTATATTCGAACAGTTTTTATGCAGTTCGAGATAGAAATATTCCTTACTGTATTTTTATTTCTACACTCTCAGATCAACTCCTTTTATTTTTTGTTACCCTGTTTTCCAAACTTTTTTTACTTTAGATCACTCAGCGTGTTTTATATGACAAAAAAGAAACCTCATTCGGATCAACGATATATACATGGATTATTGAATAATGATCATCGTGTAGTAGCAGAGATTTATGAAAAATTTGCTCCCAAAATACGGGGATATGTCCGTAAAAATAGTGGAGATGATGAGGCGGCAAATGATTTAATACAGGAAACCTTATTAACCATATATCACCAAGGGAAAGAAAAAGAATTCGTGTTGACATGCCCGTTTGATGCGTATTTCTTTTTATTGTGTAAGAGACGATGGCTTAATACATTGAAAAAAACAACCTCCAGAGAGGTAACAATGCCGGAGGATTTTGTATCTGTAGATGAAGAGAGCATACGATTAGCAGAGGAGACAGCTATGTATATGAATAGAAAGAAGTTGTATGATGAGATGTTCGAAAAATTAGGAGATAGCTGTAAAGAACTATTAAAACTCAGTTTTGCAATTAAGTCGATGGAAGAAGTAGCAAATAAATTAGGAAAATCTTATGGGTATGTCAGAAAACGAAAATCAATTTGTATAGGAAGACTAACAAAGATGATTCAGGAATCTCCAATGTATAAAAAGATAAAAGAAGGATTATGAATTCGGAAGAGAAATATTTACTTTTTGAACGCTATTGTGCAAATGAATTATCTTCTGTAGAATTGGAAGATTTTAAACGCTTATTAGAAAGTAATACAGCATTAGAAGAAGAGTTTGCCGTTTTTAAAGAATTTACCAGACATTTTGAAGCAGTACATCAGGAGAAAAAGGATGTAGAAGCGTTTAAGAAAACGCTGGATAACGCAGGGACTACCTATTTTGCAAAAGAAAAAGAAAAGAAAAAAGCAAAAGTGATCTCTTTTCCATTCTGGAAGTATGGAGTGGCTGCGAGTATTTTGGTCATATTGGGAGTGTTTACTTTTTTTAATAAAAATCACCCCCCGGAATATAAGGACTTTGTCAGTATTCCCGAATTAACAATTACAGAACGTCAATCAGAAAATAAGCTTATCAAAGCTACAGAAATGGCTTTTAATTCAAAAGCATATGCGGATGCAGAGAAGCTGCTTGAAGGACTTTTAGAAGAAACCGAAAATACAACCTACCAGTTTTATTATGGAATTTCTCTGTTGGAACAAAATAAACATCAAGAGGCAAGTACGGTTTTTTTGTCCTTGTATGAAGGCGCTTCTGTTTATAAGTATAAAGCTATATGGTTTGAAGCATTAAACCAGTTAAAACAGAAAAAATACTCGATTAGTAAATCATATTTAGAAAAAATACCTTCAACTGCGGAGGATTATAAAAAGGCTCGATCTCTGCTCGAAGCGTTAGAATGAGAAAAAGCCTCAGGAATTATTTCTGAGGCTTTTATATAGGTGTTAATATCCAGGGTTTTGTGTAATAACTCCTTGTCCTTGTATAATTTCATCCAGAGGAATAGGGAGTATGTATTGAGACGAATTTGTAATAGTGGGTTTAATAGTTGTTATGTCAATATCTTTTGCTATTTGGTACCGGATCAGATCAAACCAATCTTCTCCGTTTTCATAATAAAGTTCCATTGCCTTTTCCAGGCGAATCATTTCTAAAAATTCAGGAATTGATGTAGGAACTTTGGGATCTAAACCAACGCGCTTTCTCACTTTGTTTAATTGAGCTACCGCTATAGGTATATCAGTAATACTTCCTCCGTTTATCAGAGTTTTTCTGGCCTCTGCTTCTGCATAAATAAGAACAACTTCTGCTAATCTAAGGTGTAATAATGCGGGAGGGAACTCATATGAGAACTTCCATTTGAAACCTGTAATATCAAGAAGCTGAGGTGTAGTGGAGGTAATAGATTTTCTGATACTATCTTTTTCTATACTATGTATGCTCTCTAAGTATGCAGATCCAGGGGCAATACCTGTAGTAAACCCGCCTCCTTGACTGTTTGACCTGGAGTAATCAGTGGGTGAAGCAAATAGTACATCAGTAGCAGTATGTGCTTTTTTATAGATATCTATATAGGTTTCTCGCAAAGAAATATCAATAAACTCACTACTAATGTTTGCAGCTTGTTCATAGGAATTCATGTATAATAAAACTTTTGCTTTAAAGCCTTTTATACCTCTTTTTGATATTCTTGAAGCTTCTCTTGTTTCAGGAATATCGGTTTCTAAAGCGATATTGAGTAGCGATAGTATTTCATCGTATGTTTCTTTTACAGAACTTCTGGGTTTTAAAATAGGATGATTATTACTATCTAGTTTTGTAGGACCTAAGATGATACCATATTCAGCATTTATGTCGTAAAACTGACCATACATTCTTAGCAGGTAAAAATAGCTAAGTGCTTTTATAAAGGTAGCTTCTCCTATAATATTGTTTTTCTCTGTTTCAGACAGATCATATAAACTTGTTTTAGGAACTCTGTTGATGATCTCATCAGCATTAGCAATAGATCGATATAGCCCGGCATAAGTCTCCATAACAGTTCTGCTGTTAGGAGAGACAGCATTATTTAAAAAACTGTCTTCTCCATAGCTATGCACCGTTTTTTTTCCAGAGATTCCCATGGCAGATAAATATGAAACAATACCAATGTATTTTCGCATGGATGCATAGGATCCAATAACGGCAGCTTCTATGGTTTTTTTGTCAGTATAGGCTTGCTCTATTGGGATTTGCCCATTTGTTTCTACATCTTCAAGATGCCCATAGGGTTCGCAACTACAAATAAATAAAAAGGAAAAGATACAACAGATATATTTATATTGATGATTCATAAGTTTTGTTTTTATAATTAAATAGAGATAAGAATTCCCCAGTTAAAAGACCTGCTTAGGGGATATCCATTAAAATCCCGGGTTGTGTTGAAGGTGTTCATAAAGAGGTTGCTAGAGTTGACACCTTCAGGATCAATGCCCGGATAAGGAGAAATTGTAAATAGATTTGTAGCGCTTGTAAAGATATAAGCATTACTCAGGGATAGTTTTTTTAGGAAAGATACAGGGAGATGATAGGTAAAGGATATGTTCTTTAAACGGATAAACGAAGCATTTTCAACTATCGCAGAGGAAGCTGTATTTAACCCCCTGGGGCGATTAAATCGTAATTGAGGGTATTTTGTATCTCCTTTTCCTGGGCTCCATGAATTTTGATACATTTCTCTGGTAATATTTGTTTTGGTATCTAAGGAGCTAACAATGGTCTCAGAAGGAGCCCATTCTTTCATTGCTCCAAAACTGTATTGAAGATTTATTCCTAATTCGAAATTACCGAAACGAACTGTATTGTTCCAGCCACCAAAAAAAGAAGGAATATTATCACCGATAATCTGTAAATCTTCAAATGTTATCTGTCCATCATTATTCGTGTCTTGGAATTTTAAATCTCCAATTTGAGCTCCAGGTTGTAGTGCATGTTCATTTATTTCCTTTTGAGACTTAAAAATACCTTCTGATACGAACCCTGTTATAGCTCCCATAGATATTCCTTTATTAATTCTATAACTTAAACCAGCATATAAAGAACCATCTACATTTTCGATTGTGTTTTTTAAAGAACTAATATTAAAAGAAGAATTCCACTGAATAGCCTTAGAAGAAATTACATCCGCTGATATTGCTATTTCTAACCCTTTGTTACTAACGGTACTTTGGGAATTTTTTAGCTGATAAGGAAAGCCTGTAGAGGGAAGGATTTTTTGGTACATTATCATTCCTTCAGAGGTTTTATTAAAATAATCAGCAGTAAGTAAAATTCTATTTTGCAGCATAGAAACATCTACCCCGTAATTGATTTCATTGGTGTTTTCCCAACCAATATTCGTATTTGAGAGATTTGTGAGAGCAATTCCTGTGATATCATGAATGTTAGTAAAAATGTTACTTATTGTTGCGCTGTAAAATTGCTGGTTTATAAAATCCGGTAAATTGGCTTTTCCTGTACGTCCTATTGAGAATCGAAGTTTAATAGTATTGATCATATTATTTTTAGTAAAAAAAGCTTCATTAGTGGGAGTCCAGGCTAGCGCAACAGAAGGAAAGGATGCCCATTGTTTGTTTTTTCCAAATTTGGAATATCCGTCAATTCGATTTGTTGCAGATATGTAATATCTACTATCATAATTATACTGTAAGCGAGCAAAATAAGAGTGTAGCCGACTTTCTGTTATATGCTCAAAAGTGTGCGTAATGTTATCTGCCAGACTGATAACATTATAAAACGCAGGAGAAGGGAAACCACTATAGGTAGCACCATTTGCTTCAATTCTTCTAAAATCAAAAGTTGTCCCAAGTAATATGTCTGCCTGATGGAGAGAGAGCTTTTTATTAAAAGAAAGAGTGTTTTCCCAGGTCTGATTAAATACACGGCTGTTATCATCAGTTCTGTAGCTATAAGAGTTTTGTCCATAGTAATTACTTAACTGACTATCGGCAATGGTAGAAGAAAAGGTTGTTTTTAGTGTGAGGTTACGGAAAACGTTATAAGAAAGATACGTATTCGTAGAAAAGTTAAGTGCTTTTTGTATGTTGATAGTCTTATCAAGATTAGTTAATGGATTGCTCCAATCATCATTATTAATTAGGAACAAGGTTCCGTCTTCATTTCTTACAGGCATATCAGGTCTGGTTTGAAATGTGATGTCTAAAGATTGTAAGTTGTTGTTGTTTAGATCAGAAGTTTGATAACTAATTCCTCCACCAGTAGTCAGGTGCTTGGAAATGACTGCATCAAAATTAGTCCGAACTGAATATTTATCATATTCTTCTCCTAGGAAAATTCCTTTTTGAGACGTGTTTCCTAAAGAAAAATAATAGTTGGTTTTATTTCCTCCTCCACTTATATCCACAGTTGTGGTGTGTAGACTTGCATTTTTTCTGGATATTTCATTTTGCCAATTCGTATCTCCATTAAAGAAAAAATCGTTGTTGACCGTATTGTCTAAAGGATCTATAATTAGTGTAGCAATGGGGTCATTCGGATCAATTTTTAAAGAGGATTTTGCGGTAGTAATCATCATTTCTTTGTACTCCTTTGCAGTAAGTAATTGATGTTTGGCAATGGGTTGATTATTGGTAAAAGTATACCTGAAATTAATCATGGGTTTTTGTTTTTTCTTGCCCCTTTTAGTGGTGATTAACAGTACTCCATTTGCTGCTCTGGATCCGTATATTGAAGCAGCAGCAGCGTCTTTTAGAACTTCAATCGTAGCAATATCAGATGGAGCAATCAGTTCTAATGGATTTGTTTTTCGCAAAGCACCGAGTCCATTATTAAAAAACTCAGGAAAATTATCTTCCACTACAATAGGGATACCATCAATAATATATAGGGGTTGATTCATCCCTTTAAAAGAAGTACGTCCTCTGATATTAACAATAGCTCCTGCACCGGGACTTCCAGACATTTGTATTGCATATAGTCCGGGAATGTGTCCCCCTAATAAACGATCAATACTATTAGAGTTACTAGTAATTACCTCTTCTGCTTTGATAGAGCTAATGGCAGAGGCTATGTCTTTTGTTTTCTGTTTTCCATATCCGATTAAAGTCACTTCATCAAGTGAGGTGTTTTGCTGGTGTAAGGTGATATTAATTTGTTTGGAAATGGATACTTTTTGCTCTTGATTGTAATACCCCAAAAAGGAATAAACCAGTACATCTCCTATTGCAGCTTTGATACGATAACTTCCTTCCTGATCGGTAGAAACCCCTTTTGTGGTCCCTTTAATAGAAATAGTCGCTCCGTGAAGAGCTATTCCTTTGTCATTCCGAACGTTCCCTGTAATGGTTATTGATGATTGTTCTTGTGGTTGGACAATGATTTTTTTATTAGCAAAATGATAGGTAAGTGATAATTTTCTGAATAACCGCTCCAGAATGGTGTGTAAAGATGCTTTTTGAGCAGAGATGGTAAATGTCTTTTTTAAATCTAATTCGGAATTCTCAAAGAAAAAGGTAAAATCTGTTTTCTTTTCAATTAAGTCAAAAAACTGATGTAGGTTCATATGACCAGAATCAATATTGATTTGTAATAACAGAGTATTAGGTGATGCTCGTGCTATGGTTGTAATTAAAAAAATAATAAGTAAGAACTTTAGTTTATGCCAAAAGGATTTTCCCCTATATAAGGACATTACTTTCTTTTTCATAGGTTTTAAAAGTTTTAGTAATTGTTAATGATTATATGTGTTAGTTACTTTAATCTGACGTAGAGGAATTTTGTTACCCCCTAAGGAAAGAGAAGGGGAAAACAAAATGTTGTGTTATTTTAATGTGAAAATTTCTTAAAGAAATGTAGAGGGGGGTATAAGTTCTTGAGAGATTATAGAGGGAGTAAAGTTTAACTTCAAAACAAGTTTCAACCAGATAACTTCTATTGCAAGTAAAGTTGAGATAAAAAGGATAAAGCATCATTTATGACGCAGATAAATAACAAAAAGGGATAGTGTTTAAGTCTGTAGTTATAAGAGGAGGATAAGGAATGTTTTTTTAGAGAGACTATTATTTTACATATCTGGAGTGTACCCTCCTGGTGCGTAGAGATGTAAGGAGACGACATTTTTATCAGAGATATTGAATACCCGATGTTGTCCTACATTATCAGCTATGTATAAAACATCATTTTGGAAGTAAGTATTAGCTGTTATTTGTTGATTAGGAGTAGTAATTTCATCACTTAAATTCCCTTCCATAATTTTTACTAAACATCCTTGTTTAGGGTGTCCGTGAATTGGAGACTTTTGACCGGGTTTCCAACATAAGAGCAGTAAATCATAATAATGGGACTTTATTAAAGAAATTCTTTTATAAGATGCGTCTTCAAAAGTTACCTTATTTTGCCAATTATCCAGTGTTGTTTCTTGATACCAATGTTGTAAACTTTTTAATGATTCAAAGTTGGGGTTGGAAATAGTATTGTCCAGAAAGGCTTTGATTTCGGATAAAGATGCCATAAGCTAACTTATTTTTACTTGCTCATAATGAACTGTTGATATTGGCTAATATATTCAATTTTTAGAGGATTGTATAACAGAAGTAAACAAAAAGAGCAGATCTGTTGTTGATCTACTCTTTTGATTGCCCGCAATTTGATTAATAACTTACACGGTATTTTATATTGATTCGTTTTTATTCTCTGTAAAGAGTGAAATGTCCGGTAAATTCTCGATTGTCTTTATCATTGACAATAATCATATACCAGTAGTCACCTGATGGTAGCTCTTTTCCTTGATGGATTCCTTTCCAACCATCATCTCTATGGTCTCCCTTATAGTCAGCCAATAGCCTTCCATAACGATCAAACACTCTTACTTCTATATTTTCAAATAAGAAAGGAATATCTTCATCGGTTGTTGTTTGATCAGGATACCATGATTGTACTCCATTTTTATCAGGAGCGAAATAGTTTGGAATGATTAAGTTAATATAGGTGAGCTTAATGGTTGATGAAGTCTCACAACCAATACTGTCTACCACTCTAATTTTATACTCTCCGCTTTTTCTGATAAAGAATATATTATCAGGTAACTCGCTCTCGGTTTCACTTCCATCTATAAAGGTGATATAATAAGTATAGGGAGCTGTTCCTCCTTCTGCGAGAATTTCATATTCATTTACATCACTCGAGTTATTAGTTGTTTGAACAGAAGGAGTAGCAAGTGGGGTATATGTTTCTACAGTAATCGTTCCTATAGACTTTTCACATCCAGATGAATTCAGCATAAACCCTTCATATTCTCCCGGAGGTACGATGAATGTTCCTGATAAGTTTTGATTAGCAGGAGGGGTAGATGTCCCGTTAATTCCCTGGATACTATAAATAATATCGGTAGTGGTAGCATCGCTGCTTAATTCGAAATTAATTGTGTATGATGGAGGAGTGATCACTCTTCCGGTTTCCGGATCAATTACAGGACATTCGACAGTACTGGTTAGCTCTGCTTCCAGAACAGCACCAGGAGTAATATCTATATTATAGGCTAGTTGACATTCACTATTATTATTCTCATCTCTGATGAATACAGTAGTGATACCTCCAGGGAGATCTTGTAGGACTAGATTAGAAGGATCAGGTACAGTTACAAAACTAGTTTCTTCACCTGTTGTACTCCAATAATATACCGGTGTTGATGAGGTAGCTACTCCTCCAGAGATAGAGATAATAGCACTTCCGTCAGCATCTCCTGCACAGGATTCTGGAGTAGAAGAGAGTAATTGGGCACTGATTTCTAATGGTTCTTTTATTTCTATTGAATCAACAAATGTGCTACACCCGTTTTCATCGGATACTTCTATTCTGTATATATCTGCAGGAAGTTCATCAAATACATGAGATCCTAAAGTACCATCACTATCATCTTTTACAAAAGTGAATAAGGCCTCATCAGCACTGTTAAACAAAGAGTAAATATATCCAGGGGATCCGCCAGAGGCAGTAACTGAAATACTTCCGTCTATTTTACTATTACAAGAAATGTCCTGAGGGGTAGCTTCTGCAGTAAACGCTTCTGGCTGTTCAATAGTAAAGGATACTTCTTCTGGCCCACAGTCTTTACTCGTTACACTGTACGTATAATCTCCGGCGAGTAAATCACCAAAGAAACTATCATTTTGAGGTCCAATGTTTACAGCTTGATTTAGATAATCTGTTCCTGTCAGAGAATATGTATAATCTCCTAACCCTCCGGTTACAAAAGCATCTATAGAAGCAGCATTATCTCCAAAACATATAATAAAAGTATTGCCTTTATCTAGTGTTATAGAAAGATCTTCAATGTTTCTAATAGGAACTGTATTGGATACTTTAGAAATACAGTTGTTTATATCTTTGACATAGAATGAGTAGTCTCCTTCGGTCAAGTTATTAAATGTATGTGGGTTAGTACCGGAAACAAAGGTAGTCCCGTCTTTACTAAACTCATAAGGAGGAGTTCCTCCAACTCCAGTTACTTGTACAGAAGCAGTTGGATCTGCACAAGAAGGTGTCATGGTAGTTTCTACAGCAACAATAACTTCTGGCAGCGTATCAATAGTTACGTTTTGAGAAGCCTCACAATTTAGGTTATCAGTTACCTCAATCGTATATTCTCCAGCAGGAAGATTAGTAAATGTATGAGAGTCGGTTGAACCTATTATTGGAGCATCTTTTGTCCCGTCGGGGTGTGTAATTGTAAAGAAATAACTTCCACTTCCTTGTCCTCCGGCTGCAGTGATACTGATAGAACCATCTCTACTATCAACACAGGATAATGTGCTGCTGGTAACAGAAGCAATTGTAATTTCCTGAGGAGGAGAAACAATGATTGTTTGGGTGGCCTCACAACCATTGGCATCTTTTACTCGAACCTGATATGTGGTACCTGTTGCTACAGGATCTAGGTTTTCAAAAAGAGGGGTATCACTATAGGTATCATATGGAGCCAAAGGAGTACCTGTCTGGTCTTCTAATCGGTATTCAAAATCTCCGCTTCCTCCTTGAGCAAAAGCTTCTATAATTGTATTTTCACTGGAGTTACAGAATCCTGCACTAATTAGTTCTATCGATACATCAATTGTAGGAGCAGATGGAATGGTGTATATACTAGTCTCATCTGTACATCCCAAAGTAGGATCGGTAACTGTTACCTGAATATTACCAGGAGAAAGCCCTGCTATAGTAATTGGATTTTGAGCTGTCGTATTTCCAGCACCGTTGACAACAGCTCCTGTAGTAAGATTGTTTAATTGATAGGTATATGCTCCTGTATGACCACTAACAGTAAGCTCTATGGAACCATTAGGAGGGGTAGAGTTAAAACATGCAACACCATTTCCATCTGTAATTTCAGCTTCGATTGTATCATATGCCTCAATAGGGTATAAATCTGTCCGGATACTACATCCTGTAGCAGTATCGTGAATTTCAAAAATATAATTACCTACACCAGGTAGCTGGAAAGCATTACTGGTCGTAATTGTTCCTCCAGATGGAATATTATTTTGAGCAGCAACTGCACCATTAATTTCCGTAAAGTTAAATGGACCAGTACCTCCATTGATAGAAATCGTAACTTCTTCTGTGTTGGTATTACAGTCAATAGCAGTTACCTGTGCAACATCAGGTGATGTCATTTCCGGAATGGTTGGGATATTAATTACAGGGGTAATGGTATGTGTACAATTATTTTTATCCGTAACTGTGATTGTATAGTCTCCAGATTCATATGCATCAATAATGAACTGTGTTCCGGTAACCGACAAAGAAGTACCAGAAAGCGGTCCTGTATAAGATATTTTATAAGGAGCAGTCCCTCCGTTAATATCTACAGTTATTTGAGGGAATAGTTTGTCATTGTTAGCATTACAACTATAAGAACTCGTGCTAGGTGTAGCTGATAGTATTATAGGTTCGGTTATTTCTATGGGTTCTAATACAGCTGTACATCCAAAAACAGATGTTACTTCGACTCTATAATCATTCGTTGCAGCAGATAGGTTTTCAAATAATGGATTGTCTATTTGATCTGTACCAACTTGTGCGTTGGTTGCTCTGTCAAACAGACGATATGTAAATGGGTTGTCAAGTCCGGTTCCCGCTTGTAACTCAACCAAAATAAACCCGTCAGCACCACCATTACAAGATACATTTCCGCTATCCGCTAGTGTTAATACCGGATTGGTATAGACTCTGGCAACTTTTACCGATTTGGTACATCCTGTAGCATTTACTCCTGTATCTGTAACTGTTACAGTATAATCACCAGCTAATACGGAGGCAAATATATTATTAGCATTTTGAGTGGTATTAACAGTAGTACCGTTAATATCAGTACCTGTTAGTGTAAAGGTGAAATTGGCAGGAGATGAAGTGAAATCTGATCCTCCAGAAACATTTACAGTTATATTCTGACCTGTTGTACAGGTAGGTTCTGTATCAAAGTCCGCAGAAACAATCAGGTCCTCATGAATCTCTATAGATTGTGTTCCTGTACACCCGTTAGGGTCTCGTACTGTCACAGTATATGTTCCGGGAGAGGTAACTGTAAATGTGTGGGTTGCCCCATCATTTACAAAACTTATTCCGTCAATGCTATAGGAAAGTTGCCCCGTACCAGTAGCGTTTACAGTAAAGGTATATCCTGTGCCAAAATCACAACGATCATATGCTGTAATTGGTGTTATAGAAGGATTGGTAATGGTATTTAAAGTTTCTTGTATAGGGGTTACAGTACAGCCATTGCTGTCTTCTACCCGTATATGATAAGTTCCATCGGTAAGAGTATTGAATACTCCGGATGTACTGGTGGCAACATCACTGGTTCCATCATTTGCAATATATGTATAAGGAGCGGTTCCACCACTAGCGATCATTGATAACTCGGGTAATTTGGAACAGAATCCATCTTTTTTACTATTTCTTGCTAATTTTAGAACCTCAGGTTCTTCTATGGTAAATTGCATTGCAGCATTACATGGAGCGGCAACTCCTCCATCTGTTTCGAATATCCTTAGTTGATAGACTCCTGGAGAGAAACCGGTAACTTCTCCGGTAGCAGGACCGGTTCCCAGTCCTGTTTGAGCATTTCCGTTAGAGAAGGTAAAGGAAGAAGCAATATTAGTATTCAGGTCAACAACACTATATATTTCATATGTTAATTCATTTCCGTTATAATCGGTAATTTCATAGGCTATTTTTCCATTATCGGCTCCATTACAGGTAGATGAAGTCGGGGTTATGGAAATATCCATTGCAGATGGACTTGGTTGAGGAGCTATAGAACGAATATCTGTACATCCTGTTCCATTATCAATAACTTCATAGGTAAACGGAGTGTCGAAATCCAGATTGGTAAATTGAAAAGTTCTTGTAAATGGGGGAGAAGTTGGAACGGGGGCTGGATCCAAGTCCACTGGAGTTCCATTTGGGTATTCTCGAATAGAGAAAGGTCCAGTACCATCTTGCACATTAATGTCAACAGTTACTCCTCCGGTACAAGAAACGGTTGGAGCAGATTCTGTAACGGTAAAAATAGCTCTGGTAGCAATATTAAAATTAAAAGTACTATTACATCCATTGGAATCTGTAATTTTAAAAATGTAGTCTCCAAAAGAAAGATCGCTAAAACTAATATTTGTATTTGTAGTTCCTAAAGAAGGGTTCCCAGCGGTAGCTACTACAGAGTTGTCAAGTTTTAATAATGTATAATCATAAGTTCCTGTTCCTCCTGTTACCCCTGTAATAATAACAGAACCGTTGGTGAGTGTGGGATTATTAGGATCTGTAGTAGGTGTACAAGTAATATCAAACTTAATTAAATTTCCTATAGTAATCGGAGCAGGATCCGCTATTGTTACAGATAAAGGAGGCGTCGTAACACATTGTCTGGCATCTCTGATTACATAGGTATATGTTCCGGCAGCTAATCCTCCAAAAGTTGTATTTTCACTAAATCCACCAGAGTTAAAGTTAATTTCATATGGAGGGGTTCCAATTGTATTGTCTACTGTTAATTCTACTATTCCATCTGCAGCTCCCTGACAAGTAGGAGGAGTAATTGCAGTGGATGCAATTTCAGGATCAGGAGCTGTTGTAACTTTCACGGTATTGGAAATAGCTTCACAGCCGTTAGCGTCAATCACTTTGAATTGATAATCTCCTGCAACATTGGTAGAAAACGGAGAGCCTCCTGGGACTGCAGTAAAACTCGTTCCTCCATCATTACTAACTTGTAACATGATAGGAGCAGTGCCTCCTGAAGAGGTTACAGCAATAGATGCATTTGGAGTACCAGAACAATCAATATCTTTCGTTAAAGCAGCAGTTGTTGTTAATTGTTCTGAAATGGTCTGGTTTATGGTTGTTTCACATCCAAACTTATCTTTTATAATAATCTCATAATCATCTGGAGTTAAATTATTTATAGAAAATGTGTTTCCTGTTATATTGGTGGCACCACCTCCATTTATTGTAAAAGTAAAAGGAGAAGTCCCCCCATTTACTGTGATATTCATACTGGCCTCGTTAGTAGAGTCATAGCATAAATCAGAGGTGTTTTCGACAGTTGCTGTTAGGGTAGGAGGGGGCGTAATCGTAATTGTTTCATTAACAGTACACCCCTTGTTATCTTTAACTACAACAGTATAAGTAGCAGCAGTAGCTATAGAGAATACATTCGTTGTTTGAGGTCCTGCAACTGTAGTAGTATTGGTACTGTCTTTTAACTCATAGGTAGTTCCTCCATTCCCTCCTGATGCGGTAATCGTCACAATTGCATTATTAATACATGTTAAAGGAGCTATTTCAGTATTGTCAATTTTAATCTCCTGAGGATCTGTAATGACTATATTATTTGCTGTCGCAGTACATTTTGTCGTATTGTCAGTAACGGTTATAGCGTAGGTTCCTGCTCCTAATCCATTAATGGCAGTTGTAAGATCAGTGAGGTTATTTCCATTTTGATTTCCTGTAATTGTTCCTCCGGTTATTTCGTAATTGAAGGTAGTTTTTGTTAGATCAATCGTTGTAATATTAAAACTAATGATCGCATCTTCATCTCCTTGACAGGTCGGTTCCTGTGTTACTTTGGCGTTGATACCTATGAAATCAATGTTTTTTAAGGTTATGTCTTCAGAATAAATACAGCCATCTGTAGTTGTTCTGGCTTCAAATGTATATGTAGTTCCCGAAGCTCCTGTAGGTAAGTCATTAAAAACATTAGAGGTTTGCCAGTTTCTTTCTTGTCCTGTAGGTCCGGTAATTCTGTACTCAAAGGAGTTGGCTCCATTTGTAGCTGTCGGAGTAAGTGTTGCATTAGCAGTTAGGTCATCACATTCGACCTGCGAGAAATCAATTTTCAAATCAATTACCTGCTGTAATGGGGCAACAGTCAATTGACCTAATTCGACAGGACAGATAGCAGTATTTGTATCTCGAATGTATACAGTATAGACTCCATTTTTTAAGCCTGTAAATGATCCGGTTGTATTAGTGAAATCAACACCATCAATACTATACTCGTAATTTCCATTTCCATTTTTAGGGTTTGTAATACTAATTGTAGCCGTTTGTTCAGGAATTCCGGCAGCGGTACACTTATATTCTTGTGTAATCTTAAAATCAGCTTCAATAGCTTTTGTTTCAGGAAGGTTTACTGTGACAGTTTTGGAGTTACAACCAAATTGATCAACTACGATAACACTGTGGTTTCCTGGAGTTATGTTATTAAAAACATGTGTAGTGGTGTTGATCGCTTGTGTAAAAATATTACTGTCCAAAATATAGATGAAAGGACCTTCTCCAGCAGTGACTTCTACTTGCATAGCACCTTTGTTTCCTGGGCATTTTGCAGGAACTCCTGTCATAGTGATTTCTAGCTCTTCATAGGTAGTTACAGTCACGGTTCCTGCAGGAATAATACATCCTGTAGTTTCATCTTTTACATAAATATCTCTTGCTCCTGCCGAAGTAAACCTAAACTCATTCGTGGTATTAGGTTCTGGGGTTAATGCTGGAGTCATTGTATCACTGGTACTAAAGGTAAAAGGACCTTTACCCCCCGTTATATTAACAATGAACAGGGCAGTATGCTCATCGTCATCAAAGTTAGGTTGCGTAGCATCTGGTTGGTAATTTGTATTACAACTCAGGTCTTTTTGAAGAGATGCAGTTGCTATAAAATCATCTGATTTTTTTATGGTTTTTCGTTGGGTATCAATACAATCTCCATCATAAGATAAAACTTCGATATCATATGTGTCAGGGTTTAGCCCTTTAAAAGTATGGTTTGTTTCAGTTGTAGGTCCTTCTGATGCAGTAAAATTGTTTGTTGTGCTACTGATATTGTAGGTGTAGTTAGAAGCTCCATCTTCTACTTTTATTAACATCTCTCCGGTATCGTTCGGACATCCGGGATCAAAAGTGGTAATGGTTACTGTTGGGTCTTTTGTATCCATTAGTTTAGAAGCTTCAAATGTGCAGGCAGTTGGAAGACCATTGTTTTGACGGACTTTAACTGTATATTTCCCTTTGTCTGTCAATCCGGAAAATTCTGGAGAATCTTGAAACCCGTTAGCATCAGGATCAAGAGTTGGATCTCCTTGGGTTGGCATGGTAGCTCCAGAAGGAGTTTGTAATTGATATTCGTAATGGTTGGAAGAGTTTTGAACACGTAATACTCCTTTCACATCACAAATGATATCTTTTACCGCTACCAGATTGGGTTTAAAGTTATTTTTATAGACATTGAAATAGAATGAAATAGTACAGTTTCCGTCAAATACACTTTTGATTCGGTATTCTCCAGCTTCTGTTACTGTGAATTCTCTATTCGTTCCTAATGCAGTCCATTCAGGTTCACATTGACCATCAATAGTAGGACAATTTTCATTTCTGATAACAGAAGGACATGCAGCAGAGTCTAAACGCTCCCAGGTAATACTAGTGGCATCGACAAAACCGGAGTCAAGAGTAATTTCATCATCTTCACCACATAAAAACAGCTCAGGAAGTTTATCTCCTGTAACGGCACAGGTTCTTATATTTCCATTAACAGTAGTACGTTCTGCTATTTCTATGATAGGATTAACAATCTCATTAAAAGCTTTTACGGTCCAGATTTCAAATAAATCAGGACAATCTGTATTTCCGGTTTTATCTACTCGATATCGACCACTACTACTAACTGTTATAGTTTGTGTATTTCCAATAATAGCATTGGTGTCTAAATTGGTCCATCTATAAGCTGTAAATCCTCCTCCTGCTGTAATATCGGCAGTACCTGAACAAATAAAAAGATCAAAATTACCATCACAGTCATTCATATCGATTAAAAAAGTAGAAGCTCCTTCTATATCAAATAGACAAGCATCTTGATCCAGGATACTCTCTTCTTCATTTATAGTAACACCTGACATACTTCCTGTATATGTTGCCAAGGCAATGTTTTTTATTTCATTAGAACAAGCTTCTCTGAGATCGGCACAACTTTCTACAACATTAGTTTTAAATTTAATTTTTATCGCACTATCGAATCGTTCTACTACAGTATTATCAATTGTAATATTGATTTGTCTATTTGGAGAATCATAGGAGGCGTTAAGCCCGGTATCAGCATCAATAGACCCAGGAACAAAATTGACATTTGCAGGAATAATATCTTTTATACTGGCATTAGTGATGTTTTCATTTCCTTGATTTTCTATTTCTAATTCATAAAAGATTTCATCTCCCAGTTTTACGTTCCCTCCGGTGATGTCATTTCCATCTTTGTCCAATACTCTTTTTAATACTTTTAATACCGGATGACTGATCACAACCGGATCATCATATGAAGCAGCTGTAACTAAACCGTTTGCATTAATTCTATTAGAACCGTCATTGTTTGTTGCAGTATCAGCATCACCATATTCAAATCCATCATCGTTATCCGCTAAGGGATTGTTATAAGCGATATCAGCATCACTACAACCATCTTCGTCACTGTCCAGGTTGAGAAAATCGAATGAACCATTATTTCCAGTGTCAATTGGTATGGTTCCATTTCCGGCAGAACTAGGAATACCAAGAGTAATAGTATTATTAGCGTTATTATCATTGTCATCAGCTCTTCCATCATCATTGTCATCTGTACCACCAGCTTCTACGACATCATATATACCATCGTTATCGCTATCCAGATCTAAGCTATTGGCAATTCCATCCTCATCTGTGTCTTGACAATTCTCTAACATATCTATAGAAAAAAGCTGAACATTATCAATTAAGTTTCCAACACTACGACTGTTTCTATGAGTAGATACTGATTCTAATATAAATAAAGTAGTGTTTTGACCAGGGGGAACAGTGTAGACCCCTACATATTGTCTCCAATTGTTACGTCCTGTTCTCATGACAGTTTGAACAGGAGCACCTGCTAATGTAGCACCTATTCGTACAGATGCTTCGTCTGTTCCAGCCCTACCTTTATGAGAAACAGACCAAAATATACGATCACCAGGTTGTACATTTAATGTTTGAAATATAGCGGAAGGGCGGGTAGAGTTAAGTTCTATTATAACATCTCCCTGAGGAGCATTAACATTTAGGAAATTTCTCCCCCAATATTCGATGATTCCAATAGAGCTATTCCATCCGGTGACTCTATTATGATTAACAAGAGCCCATCTCCTTGGAGCAACCAGATTATCTAATTCAAAACTACCATTCACTAATAATTCCGGGAAATTACATTCAATAGTATCAGGGATTCCATCATTATCATCATCCAGATCGTATAAATCACATAAGTTATCATTATCAGCATCTCCTGTACCTATATTGTTTACAGTAAGGCATTGCGCCACAGAGTATTGGTGGAATAATAAAAAGGGGAGTATGAGAAGAGCACGTTTAGTAAGGGATATTTTTTTTTGCAGGGCTATTTTCATGATTCATTTTTTTGGTCTGTCATTGAGGTATTGAAATTTTCAAAAAAAATATAAAACCATAAATAAGACCAGCTAAAATGGTCTTAGAATGTCGTAAAAGGTTTATTAAATAGGTTTGAGATTGTCATTAATTTTTAACAACAACTACAAACAATTGTCACTTTTTAAAGTGGTAAAAAACGAAACTCGATTATGAGTTTGAATCAAACATTTTTTTTGAAAAAGATAGTAATATTGGGTTAGTTTATTAACGTACAGGCTATGGCTCAGTCGTTAGAGTAAAACTTTGTTTGTCAAACTCAAATAAGATGATTTTTCTTAATAATGATATGTTGGTAGCGGATACGTAGTTGTTTCTCATATTTGGTTGTTTAGGGGTTATTAAAAAGTAATACATAGATGAAAAAAGCAGTATTTTCAATGCTTTGTGGTTTTTTCATCGTTTAAAAACGTGTTTTTGTCGTTAAAAAACATCAATAAAATTACTGGATTTTAGTCATTTAAACAAAAAAATATGGGATTTATTAAGATAAATGATAAATTTTTAGTAAATATTTTACTTTTATTTTGTGTTTTTTGAGGTTTAATCGTGTTTTTTTTGTCAAAAACACATAATAAGATTGAAGAGATTATTAAATATGTATTTTTATTTTATGTAAGAAAATTACTTCTTTTGTTTAGAGCTTATGTTTATGCGTGAATAGCCAGTACATATTTTAAAAGGAGGGATGTTATTCTAAGATAGAACCAAAGAACGTTCTTTTGATTATTATACCCCTGTTTCTTTTTTCCATTTTCTGATTCTGCTTCTTGCATTTTTGTAGGGCGAAGAAGTGTTTAATTGAATCATCTTTCCCAACGACCATTTATCATACCAGGCAGTGTGATATAGTTCCTCATTAGAGTATGATGTTACCATGGAAAGAATAGCAACATGGTTTTTTTCTAGTAGAAAAAGAAGTTCTGCATAGGTTTTATGTTCGTAGTCATTATAAAACTTTTGAGCAAGCAAGCCTAATTGGTTCCATTTATATCCGGTTTCGGGAAAGTCAACGTGCTGTTGCTTTCTTTTTTTTGCTTCCCATGTCAATACCAGTGTTCCCCATCCAATAAGATACGAAATCAAGTTACAGACGCTCATTTCAGTGTTTTTGGCATGACCTGGTAACTCCTTATTATATGTAAGACTTTGTGGAATGGCTGTTAAATCATTTTTCAACTTATTGTAATCTGTTTGGATTGCTTTGAGTAGCTCTTCTTTGTTTTTAGGAACTGCCATTGTTTTTTGTTTTGGTAAAAATAAGGATCATGAAAGGGGTTTTAAGGAGGTGAAATTTAGTTTTTAGGTCTAAACCGTAAGTTTTTAACAGCAAAAATAGAGTCAATTGTGTATTTCATCTTGTTTTTGTGTTTTTCGTCGATTTTCTATGGTTTTTTTGGAAAAATATGATTATATTTATGTAAACAATTTAAAACCAACACATTATGATGAATTTTTACACTATTTTCAAACTAAGTTTTAATACATTTTTTTCTTTTCTTAGAGATCTTCCAGGAGCATCACGTTATGCTATGAGAAGATGATAAGAAGATCTATAAAAATGCTTTTTAAACCTAATAAACGAGAATGTTAAATATAATGTTCTCGTTTATTTTTTTTGCTTCTTTTTATCGGGTTAATAACGTAATGATTTGTGTGTGTTCTGGAAAGAGTGACTGTAGGTAATCACGCTTTGGGAGTTCGAAATCCTGAAAATCAAATCCTGGAGAAACGGTACACCCAACCAGAGAAAAAGTAGCTTCTTTTTGTAAGTTTGCTGCAAACCAATAGCCTCCTGGAACAGTAAATTGAGGAAGCTCTCCATTCGAAAAGTCTTTTCCAATACGAACCATAGAATAGTGTCCTTCAGGAGAGATCATATGCAGTTGGATAGGTGCACCATCGTAAAAGTGCCAGATTTCATCTTGTTTAATTCTGTGAAAAGCAGAAAAAGTGTCAGATGTTAGTAAGAAATATATAGCTGTAGTATAATTTCTGGAACTGCTGTACGTGTCAGGAAGGGCAGCTTTTGGAATCTCTTCTTTACTGCGATATGTTTCTCTAAAATATCCTCCTTCTGGATGTGGTTGTAAATCCAAATGTTTAATAATAGACTGTGCTGTATTCATGATGCTTAATTTCTATGGCTAGTATAAAAAAAATAAAGACTCAAAACTATTTTTTTTGAGTACGAAAAAACTGATAGTTTGAAAAGTTTTGAAGGAGAGGTTTGAAAAGTCGTTTTAATTAGTATATTAATCAGACTAATCTGAATGCTTATGAGATATCTAATCATAATATTGTTAGGATTTGTGCAATGGAATTATGCACAAGAGACTTTGGGAATAGAAAAAGGAGTATCTATTTCTAAAATAGAAGGAGAAATAGTACAGTTGGTACAGCTCAATCGACAACTTACCAGAAATATTTCTGGTTTGAGTCAGGTAGTTAATAAACAGTTGACTAGTATTGGGGAGCTGAAAACCGAAACAGTTAATCAGGAAAAAAAACTTACAAATTTATCGACTGATGTCAGTAACAGGATAGCAGCCTCTGAAAAAAATACTGATAGGAAGCTGATTTCGGTGCAAGAAAGTATTCAGACTAGAATGGATTTTTTACTCAAAGAAAATAGCATGTTAAAAGATCGATTAACGTTGTTTTTTTGGGTAACATTATTTATTGTGCTAGGAGGGCTTCTGTTAGGAGGGTATGGATATTATAAGTTAGCAACAAAATATAACCTTTTGCTATATCAGCTAGAAGAAAAAAAGGTGTCAGAAAAATCAGATAATGACCCTGTAAAAAAAGAGCTGTTTTATGCATTGCAGGCAATAGAAGAAAAAGTAAACCAAGTAAAAGAAGTCGTCATGATGGATAAGAGTAAAAAAGAAGAAAAGTCAAAAGTAAAAACAGAAGAAGTCGTCGAAAAAACGAAACAAGATGCCGAAGAAACTTTACTAGAAAATCAGGAGGAGGGGAAGCAAGAGATAGAAGAAACAGAAAAAGAAATCCCTGAAATAGCAGCAGAAAAAGAGGTCAAGAAAGAGAAGGCTAAGAAGGAGAAGGCTAAGAAGGAGAAGGCTAAGAAAGAGAAGGCTAAGAAAGAGAAGGCTAAGAAAGAGAAGGCTAAGAAAGAGAAGGCTAAGAAAGAGAAGGCTAAGAAAGAGAAGGCTAAGAAAGAGAAGGCTAAGAAGGAGAAAGCTAAGAAGGAGAAAGCTAAGAAGGAGAAAGCTAAGAAGGAGAAAGCTAAGAAGGAGAAAGCTAAGAAGGAGAAAGCTAAGAAGGAGAAAGCTAAGAAGAAAAAAGAATAGAATAAAGAACCGATATAAGACTATATCGGTTTTTTTGTAAAGAATACTTTTTGTTCTATGAATTAAAGTGAGGTAACAGATGTTTTACGATATGGAATATATGTATCTTTACCGATTCAAAAAAAGAAGGAATGCTCAACAACTACACCAGAGAATTCAGATATAATATGAGACTGGCTGCCCCTGTAATGTTAGGAATGCTAGGGCATACTTTTGTAGGCTTAGTAGATAATATTATGGTGGGCCAACTAGGGACAGCTGAATTAGCAGCCGTGTCTCTGGGGAATAGTTTTATGTTCATTGCGATCTCATTAGGGATTGGATTTTCTACAGCTTTGACTCCTTTGATAGCAGAAGCCGATGGAGAGGGGAATTTCCAGGCAGGAAAATCATCATTTAAGCATGGGTTGGTATTGTGTACTTCGTTAGGAATCTTTCTATTTGCAGCAATATGGATAGCCAAGCCATTAATGTATTTGATGAAGCAGCCGGTAGAAGTGGTAGAGTATGCCATCCCATATCTGGATTTGGTAGCCTTCTCTCTTATTCCGTTGATTGTATTTCAGGCATTTAAGCAGTTTTCAGATGGTCTGTCAATGACGAAATACCCAATGTATGCTACTTTGATAGCTAATATTGTCAATATACTACTGAATTATGTGTTGATTTTTGGGAAATTGGGTTTTCCGGAATTGGGAATTATTGGAGCTGCTATCGGAACATTGATATCCCGAATTGTTATGGTGATCTGTTTATGGTGGTTCCTGAAAAATGAAGAAAAGTCTAATGCGTTTATTAGTGGTATCAAGTTTTTTACCCTTGAAAAAGTAATGCTTAAAAAAATCATCGCTTTAGGATTTCCTTCAGCACTACAAATGTTATTTGAAGTCGGGATCTTTACTGCTGCTGTCTGGTTGTCTGGTATTTTGGGAAAAAATCCACAGGCAGCCAATCAAATAGCATTGAATTTATCTTCTATGACATTTATGGTGGCAACAGGGTTAAGTGTGGCTGCTATGGTAAGAGTAGGGAATCAGAAAGGCTTGAAACGGTATGATGAATTAAAAAGAATAGCGACCTCTTTTTTTATTCTTACCCTATTAATAGAAATTGTTTTTGCAGGATTGTTTGTATGCTTTAATGAGTTACTGCCTAAAATATATCTGGATATTGATGATGCAGAAAATTTAATAGATAATGCAGAGGTGTTAACAATTGCGGCCAAGTTGTTATTAATAGCGGCATTGTTTCAAATATCGGATGGAGTTCAGGTGGTGGTTTTGGGAGCTTTGCGAGGGCTTCAGGATGTGAAAATACCTACGCTTATTACTTTTTTTGCATATTGGGTGGTTGGTTTTCCTGTATCCTATTACTTGGGATTATATACATCTTATAAAAGTGAAGGGATCTGGTTAGGATTACTTGCAGGTTTAAGTACTTCAGCTGTTTTACTATTCGGAAGATTTTATTATTTAAGTAAAAAAATATCTGAGAATTCAGAGGAGAAAACAACGGTTAATTAAAATAACCTTTGTAGTTTTGACAATAATTTTTTTGAACATATGGAGTTTCCAAAATTCTTATTGGGGGACAATACAGATTACCCTAATGCCATTTTTGTAATACATACTGAGTTTCCCCGATTCATCATTAATTTAGAAAACGATGAAGTAGAATGGTTAGAAGAGTTTGATAAAAATGATCAAGAAGAGTTGCAAAATGAAGCAGAGCGGTTGTTCGAACAAGCAAATGAATTTTACGACAGAGAAATTTCCAGATACGAAGCGTAATAGTATACATAAAGCGCATAGGGGCAAGTCTATGAGGTGTTCAAAAGGAACTACTATGAGATTTTAAGCACAAGTGTTGACGCGTATAAGCCTCACTTAGAGTATAACTAACAAGGATATAAATTTGTTTTAATGGAAGAGTTGATACAATTAGATAAAGAGTTGTTTTTGTATTTGAACAATCTCGGAACAACAACATGGGATGGTTTCTGGTTATTTATGACAGAAAAGTTTTATCAGATTCCATTATACGCTGTCCTTTTGTATTTCTTCTATAAAATATTTGGACCCAAAGGATTACTGATAACTATCTTAGTCGTAGCGGCTTTAATAACAGCGACGGATCAATTGTCTAATTTGTTTAAAAATGTATTGTTCATGCGTCCTAGACCATGTAGAGCAGAAGGAGTTTCGGAATTGACTCGTTTTATTGCAGAAAGATGTGGTAGACATGGGTATTTTTCAGGTCATTCGGCGAGTTCTATGGCTTTGGCATTTTTTACAGGTTTAGCACTTAGAAAACGACTGAAATATATTTTTGTATTGATGATTGTTTGGTCATTTATTGTTAGTTACAGTAGAATTTATATCGGAGTGCATTACCCAGGAGATGTCCTGACAGGATGGGGTATTGGAGCTCTGTTGGGAATAGGAGCTTTTCGCCTTCATCAATGGCTTATTACAAAGTATATAAAAGCATAAACAAAATGTCATTTTATGACTGTATTTTAGGTTAGAGACTAGAGGTTCTTCTACGCAAAGAGAAGAAATCCTTTTCTAAAGATATACGTATCCCAAAAAACGTTCTTTCAGGAATGAGGAAATGACTATTGTCCTATAAAAAAAGGAAACATTGATTTTTTGATATTAAATTAAGGCAGGATACGCAGTATATTTCCTATGGTATAACAGTATATATTGGGTTTTGTGTTTTTTGAAATTGCTAAAAAATCATAAAAAAAAATTTTTTTTTTGAGGTTATAGATTGAAAGGTAAGAAGTTGGTGTTATTAAAATATTAAAACTTTCGAAAAGCATTTTTTTTTGGTAGAAGCATATGAAAGTTTTGTTATTTTTGAGTAGCATTACAATAGTAATTAGCGGAACATTATGATAAGTGTTTTTACGTTCGGTCTTCTGAAAGAGAAGAAGTTACTTTTAGAGCACGTTTATGGAATAGACCCCGGACATTTCACCGTCAACTTCAATTTTTGTACTCTCACCAAAGAAATACAGGTACCTCTTTATTTCATTTACATATTAATGAATAAAAAAGATCGCATATCAGTTTAGTTACTGTTGTATAACTAATATACCTAACTACATACTCTTTTAATTTATAATGAATACCAAATACATAAACTTAATTGACCAAACATTCTACTTCCCGCAAGAAGAATTTAACCTAAAAGGAGATCAGCTGACCTTTCATGATATAAATTTGATGCAGCTAATTGAAAAATATGGAGCTCCTTTAAAATTTACATATCTGCCCAAAATATCTGAGAATATAAATAAGGCCAAAAAGTGGTTTGCAGCAGCAATTGAAAAACATCAGTATCAGGGAAACTATAACTATTGTTACTGTACTAAGAGTTCTCATTTTGAATATGTACTCAATGAAGTAATGAAAAATGAGGTACACATCGAAACATCCTCTGCTTTTGATATCAACATCGTAGAAAACCTTAAAAAAAATGGAAAAATTACTAATGATACCTATGTGATTTGCAACGGTTTTAAACGAGAGGAATATATCCATAATATAGCGCGGTTAATCAATGAAGGGCATCAAAACTGCATTCCTATTATAGATAATTATGAAGAAGTAGACTTATTGTCCGAAGAGATTAATAAGAATTATGAGATTGGAATTCGCATTGCCTCAGAAGAAGAACCCAAATTCGAGTTTTATACTTCTAGGTTGGGAATAGGATATAAGGATATAGTTCCTTTTTATAATAGAGATATTAAGGATAATAAGAAAGTGACATTGAAGATGCTCCACTTTTTTATCAATACAGGGATAAGAGATACCGCATATTATTGGAATGAATTAGTAAAGTGTTTAAAAGTATATGTCAAACTGAAGAAAGTATGTCCCAGTCTGGATAGTTTGAATATAGGTGGAGGATTTCCTGTAAAAAACTCCCTGGCTTTTGAGTACGATTATCAATATATGGTAGATGAGATTATTAATCAAATAAATATTACCTGTGAAAAAGCAGGGGTTGAAGTTCCTAATGTTTTTACAGAATTTGGAAGTTTTACAGTAGGAGAGAGTGGAGGTGCTATCTATCAGATACTGCATCAAAAACAACAGAATGATCGTGAAAAATGGAACCTGATTAACTCTTCTTTTATTACTACGCTGCCAGATACCTGGGCAATTAGCAAACGTTTTGTGATGCTGGCAATAAACCGATGGAATGATGAGTATGAGCGAGTGCTGTTAGGAGGGCTTACTTGTGATAGTGATGATTATTATAATAGTGAACAACATATGAATGCTATTTATCTTCCCAAGTTTAAGAAGAATAAGCCACTTTATATAGGTTTTTTTAATACGGGAGCATATCAAGAGAGTATAGGAGGATATGGAGGATTGCAGCACTGTTTGATTCCCCAGCCAAAACATATTTTGATTGATAAAGATGAAGAAGGTAACATCGTTACCTCGCTATTTAGCAGACAGCAGAAAGGAGAAGATTTACTAAAAATACTAGGTTACAATGAGTAAAAATAATTATGCAGGCATACCAGATGAGTATGCTAGGTTAGATAATGCAAAAATCGTTTTGATTCCTGTACCGTATGATGGAACAAGTACATGGCAAAAAGGAGCAGATAAAGGACCAGATGCTTTTTTGGAAGCCTCTGAAAACATGGAATTATATGATATAGAAACAGATACGGAAGTGTATAAGCATGGGGTATATCTGGCAGAACCTGTAACCGAATCTAGTTCTCCGGAGCAGATGGTGGAAGAAGTGCATCGTATTACTAAAAAGTATATTAAGAAAAATAAATTTGTTACAGTGTTTGGAGGGGAGCATTCCATCTCTATCGGAACAATCAGAGCCTTTGATGAATGTTTTGAGAATATCTCCGTATTGCATATAGATGCGCATGCGGATCTGAGACCAGAATATGAAGGAACAGCTTGTAATCATGCTTGTGCAGTATATGAAGCTAGTCAAAAAACAAATTTGATCCAGGTTGGTATTCGGAGTATGGATAGCATTGAGAAGACAGTAATGAATACAGAAAAAACATATTTTGCTCATGAGATGGTCGCTGATGAGTATTGGATGGATAAGGTGGTGGATCAATTGACAGATAATGTGTTTATCACCTTTGATTTAGATGCTTTTGACCCTTCAATTATGCCATCCACAGGAACCCCGGAACCAGGAGGGTTATTCTGGTATGAGACAATGGAGTTTTTGCAAATGGTGTTTAAAGAAAAAAATGTAGTTGGGTTTGATATTGTAGAACTATGTCCTAACGAAAAAGAAAAGTCCTCTGATTTTTTAGCAGCTAAATTGTATTATAAAATGCTTAGCTATAAGTTCAAAGAAGAGGCAGTTAATCAGGAGTATGAAGGTGCTCAGAAATAAATAGTAAATAAAATTGACCAACAAATGAATACAAAAGGAGCAATATCCAATTTTATAGAGAAATATTATCTACACTTTAATGCAGCTACTGTCGTCGATGCAGCCAAGGCATATGAAGATCAGTTGAATAAAGGAAGTAAAATGCTGGTGTCCCTTGCAGGAGCTATGAGTACTGCTGAATTAGGAAAAATCTTTTCAGATATTATTAGAGAAGATAAAGTGCATATTATTTCCTGTACGGGAGCTAATCTCGAAGAAGATATCATGAATCTGGTGGCACACTCGCATTATAAAAGAGTACCTAATTACAGAGACCTTACCCCACAAGAAGAATGGGAGTTATTAGAGAAAGGACTGAATAGGGTAACAGATACTTGTATTCCTGAAGAAGAGGCATTTAGAAGGTTGCAAAAACATATATTCAAAATCTGGAAAGATGCCGAAGAGAAAGAAGAACGTTATTTTCCTCATGAATTTATGTATAAGCTGCTATTATCTGGAGTTCTGGAAGAATATTATGAAATAGATATAAAAGATTCCTGGATGTATGCAGCAGCAGAGAAGAACCTACCAATTGTAGTCCCCGGATGGGAAGATAGTACTATGGGGAATATTTTTGCGTCCTATGTGCTAAAAGGAGAGTTAAAAGCTAGTACGATGAAATCAGGAATAGAATATATGGCATTCCTGGCAGACTGGTATACGGAAAATTCTAAAGAAGGGATTGGTTTTTTTCAAATAGGAGGAGGAATTGCTGGGGATTTCCCTATTTGTGTGGTGCCAATGTTGTATCAGGATATGGAAAGAACGGATACCCCATTCTGGAGTTATTTTTGTCAGATTTCAGATTCTACAACTAGTTACGGGTCGTATTCAGGAGCGGTTCCCAATGAAAAAATCACCTGGGGTAAGCTCGATATTGATACGCCAAAGTTTATCATAGAAAGTGATGCGACTATTGTGGCTCCGTTAATATTTGCGTACCTTTTGGATATGTAACCAACAAATCAATATAGACATGAAAAGAGTAATTGTTGACTATAAAAAGCTTAATAAAGATATCCTTGCTTTGTTAGTAGAAAAATATCCGGATGGATATAATGATAGCGATATTGTTACTTTTAAAAATGGTCATAATGATGTTATAGAAGCAGTCGAAGTGAAAACAGAAGACACTGTTTATCTGGTGAAAATAAGTAAGCGTTTGGCTGATACTATGGCGAATTATGATTTAGAGGAGTAGGTTTTACAGGCTGATAGACCTATTGTGATACAGAAAAAGTTTAGTGCGGTACGCTTAAGCTTTTTCTGTATTGTTTTTATGAAGGGTAAGAAGTGCCTTGGCAGCAGCAAAGGGACTAATCTCATGTCTTTTTAGAGCATCAATTTTTTTTGGGAGTATTTCCTTGATGCCAGGATGATTAAAAAATGAGCTTTTTAATTGCTCTTCGATGGTTTGCAATAACCAATATTTATTTTGCTCGATTCTTTTATTTTCAAAAGAGCCATTTGTCTTTGTGATCTTTATGTAAGAACTAATCAGTTCCAGAATGTCTGTAATTCCTTCATTAGTTAGTGCACTACAGGTAAGTACCTGAGGAAGCCATCCGTTATGGGAGATAGGATAAAGGTGTAACGCTTTTTTAAATTGATTTTTCGCTTCCCGAGCTCTCTTTTTGTTATCACCATCGGCTTTGTTGATTACAATAGAGTCAGCCATTTCGATAATACCTCGTTTTATTCCTTGTAATTCGTCTCCTGCTCCAGCTAATTTGAGTAAAAGAAAAAAATCAACCATGCTGTGTACGGCAGTTTCACTCTGTCCTACACCAACTGTTTCTATGATAACGGTATCAAAACCAGCAGCTTCGCAAAGAATGATTGACTCTCTCGTTTTCTGTGCAACTCCTCCCAAAGAATTCCCACTGGGAGAAGGGCGTATAAATGCATCAGGAGAAGCGACTAATGTTTCCATTCGTGTTTTATCTCCAAGGATACTTCCTCCAGAAATACTGCTACTGGGATCTACAGCCAAAACAGCTACCTTTTTTTGATGGCTGATTAATATATTTCCCAGTGCTTCTATAAAAGTACTTTTGCCAACTCCTGGAACTCCTGTAATTCCAATCCGTATTGAATTATTAGAAAAAGGCAGGCATCTTTCGATTAATTGTTGCGCTTTTTCCTGGTGTAAGGGTTGGGAACTCTCGATTAAAGTAATTCCCTGACTAAGTGCAGTTCTGTCTTTTGTCCTGATTTTAGTAAATAATTCTTCGATATCTACCTTTTTTTGTTGCCTGGATTTGAAGCTCTTGATAGCTTTTGGATTCGTACTTCCAGGTGTTTTAGAAAAAGGAGTATTAGTGTTATATTTTGTGTTATCTTTAGACACGATATCGATTTATTGCAAATTTAAGCATTCATTTTTTGAGAAACATATACTTTGTTTACTAAGTGAAAAATTAGTACTCCGGACTTTGTCGTTACGGAGTTTATCATCATACATTAATCACTAAATATATACATATGAAAATTTTGTATACCGCAGAAGCAACAACGGAAAAGGGAAGATCTGGTCATGTTTCTACAGATACCAAAACTATTGATACACCATTAAGTGTTCCTAAAGAATTAGGAGGAGCAGGAGGAGATTATACAAACCCTGAAGAACTTTTCGCAGCAGGGTACTCTGCTTGTTATGGGAGCGCATTACAACATATAGCCGATCAGCGAAAAATCGATTTGGGGGATTTTACTGTCACAGCTGTGGTATCTATAGGAAAAACAGAAGAAGAAGAGTTTGAATTGGCAGTGGTATTAGATACTTATTTGCCGGGGATAGAAACAGCACTAGCAGAGGAATTGATTAACGAAGCTCATGAAGTATGCCCGTATTCCAGAGCGACTAGAGATAACATTGATGTAACCTTGAATTTGTTATTAGATGAATAATATAGTAATCAGGTCTTTCTTAGATGTAAAAGAAAGACCTGATGTGTCTATGTGATAATCGATGTCTAAATGTTCATGAGGTTCCCCTGAAGTAATGCTTCGTGTTTCTAGGTTTACTTTTTAACCTTTATAGGTACAGCAATCACTGTAGTGTCCCACGCGAGGTACATGATAGAAAAATCATTCGCTTCCTCAAAATAGATAGAAAATTGTTCTACTACATTAAGAAGGGGATTTACAGGAACCTCTATTGTTAGTACATCAAATTCAGGATTGTGTTTTACAGTTCCGTCCATATTAACTCCCCAGCTATATTGTTTGCTATTGAATAGTATTTTCCATGATTTTTTATTAGGAATAGTCCATAAAGTATATTTTCCTGCCGGTAATGTACTGCCATCAATAAGAAGATCTTTGGAAGTGTTAAAAGTAGTTGCTTCGTTAGCTCCGGTTCTCCAAACCTTGCCAAAAGGAACTAATTCACCAAAGATAATACGATCTTTTTTGTATGGGCGGTTATAAAATACGCTAAGAGAAGCTTCTTTGGTTTGATGTGTGACCGTCTCTTCGGGACTGTGTTTCTTAGTATTAGTTTTTAAGAAAGATAAACCGATATAGCTGATAATAGAAATTCCGATTAGAATAAAGATCAAACGTTTAATAAACTTGTTCATATAAGATATTTTTTGTGTAAGCTATGATTGGGGGTTAGACCTGTGTAAAATTAATAGAATGAAATTGTATAACCATCTCAAATGGTATAAATATTCATTATGATTGGATAAAGAAACAAAACAAAACCTATGTGGGCGATTGTTATCTGTTTGTAAATGTATTTTTTTTAGAAGAAAAAGCTTTTTTTCTGACTAATTTTGCAACATGCAGATTGGGAGAGCGTCATTATAGATGAATTGTAATCCGGGACTGTTTTTTAAACAACGTAAACACTAACTACTAAGTTGAAGAAAAATTTGTTACAAAGCGAAATAATAGAGCTATGTAGGGCGAATGATCGCCGTGCACAGATGAAGCTTTATAATAAGTATTGTGATGGGATGTATTATGTAGCACTTAGATTCCTCAAAGATCCGTATGAGGCAGAGGAAGCAATGCAGGAATCTTTTATCAAGGCTTTTACGAGATTACATCAATTTACAGGAGATGTCACTTTTGGAGCTTGGTTAAAGCGAATAGTGATTAATAAAAGTATTGACATGCTGAAGGCGAAAAAGATGAATATGGTAGCGATTAATGAACAGGTAATGTCGACAGTAGAGGAGCAGAATGATTGGTCTGTATCAGATTCGGTTACCGTAGAGGAAGTAAAAAAAGCAATAGAAAATTTACCCGAAAAATATAAATATGCTGTAATGCTATTTTTAATAGAAGGGTATGACCATAAAGAAATAAGCGAAATTTTAGATATTACCCCTGTAGCTTCCAGGACGCTGGTACACAGAGGGAAAAAACAGCTTCAGGATCAATTAAAACACTTACGAGATGGCACAGGATATTAGAGAGTTATTAAAACAAGATACCCACGTTTCTTCTGAGCGGATAAGAAAAGGGCATCAGGATCGTTTTTTGGCGAGACTCAATGAACAATTGCCAATAGAGAACCCAAAAAAGTCAACTAAGTATACTTGGTTAAAGGTTGCAGCAAGTGTTGCAGTTATAGTGTCTATATCACTGACAGCCTTTAATCAGTTCGGAAGCTCACAAAATACAAATGATGGTGTTGTAGGGCTTGATAAAGATAAAATAAAAGATGCGACGGTTTTGGTAGAAAAACAGTCTTCTGTTTTAGCAGATTATTCTCCTCAATATAAAGAGACAGAAAATGCATTTTTGACGAATGTAAAATACAGACTTTCTAAAATTGAAGTAACCGATGATAATAGAGAACTGGTAGAGAGTTTTATGGTTCGATTAAAGGATTTACACGAAGAATATCAGCGATTGAATAAAGAATTAATGGAAGAAGGTCCTTCTATGCAAAGCATTCAGGCAATGAAAGATAACCTGGAAATGAGAATTACGCTGTTAAATAGATTAGAAAACAAACTAAAAGAACAAGAAGATATTGAAAACGATAATTACAATGAAATACACGTTTAATATAGCTGTTTTAAGTGTCTTTTGTGGTGTAGGCTTATTTGCTCAGAATACAGAAAGCAAATTAAAAGAGTCTTTTTCAGTTGCTAAAGACGTAACAATTACATTAAATACCAATCACACAAATTTAGTTTTTGTTCCTTGGAATAAAAGCACAGTTACAGTTGAAGCATATTTGGATGGAGGAAATATAACAGAAGAAAACAAAGAGTATTTACTGGATAACTGGAAAGTCCATACCATGGCTAATCAGAATGCAGTAGTGATAACCTCTGCTTCTGCAAACTCAATCTCCAGAGAAGTTGCTGTTAAGAGAGGGTTACAGGAGCTGAGAATGATGGAACCAATGATCAATGATATGCTAGGTCCCATTATGGAGCGAATGGCTAATAACCCTATGCCAAGTACATTGCCTAAAAATAATAAGATAAATGCCAGTTTTGATTACGGAAAGTACAAAGAAGGAGAAGAAAAATATATAAAACAATGGGAGCACCAGATATCAGAGAAGTTTGGAGGTAATTTTGGAAACTCATTAAAAGATTGGAAACAACAATTTCAGAAAGGAGCAGAAGAAATTAGTGCCAAAATGGAAGTCCGCATGCAGGAAATAGGAGGAGAGAATTCTAAATACTGGGGAGAGCAGTTTGGAAGAGAGATGGAAGCATGGGCTAATCAGTTTGCTAGAGAATTTCAAACAAAACAAAATGTAGGAACAACTATACAAGTATATCGATATACGACCAGTAGTACGAATATAAATGCCAGTAAAATAATAAAGGTATACATGCCTAAAAATGCTAAATTGAGAATTAACTCCAGACACGGAGAAGTGAAACTTCCTGATTTTTCAGCAGATGTAAAAGCCTCTTTGTCACATACACTATTAACTGCGGGAACGATTGATGGTAGAGATACTTATATAGAAGCTTCATACTCTCCTGTATTTATTACCAACTGGAATGAGGGAGAATTGATACTTAATTATGTGAAAAGATGTGAAATTAAAAAGGCAAATACATTACATGCTAACGCGGATTCCAGTAGCATTATAGTTCATGAATTAAGTAAGAAAGGAGCTATTACAGGGAGTTTTGGAGCTGTTACGATTTTGAAGGTTGGAGCTGATTTTGAAAGTCTAAATCTGGCAGTAGCAAATAGTGATTTTAAACTAAAACTACCTGAAGAAGCATTTAATTTCGTGTATAATGGAGCGCAAAGTAGAATTTCGTTGCCTAAAACCATGGAGAAAACAGTAACAAGAAACTTTGGAAATATTTTTATCAACGGATTTAATGAAACCAGAAATACAGAAAAAATAATCACTATTAATGCTAAGTATAGTGAGCTAATATTACAATAATCGTTTTTACGATAATGTGTTAATTTTGTAGTAACTTGAAAATAGCTTGTCAAATATGTTTTGACAAGCTATTTTTTTATAGATTGTTTGTCTTAGAATTAAGACGCTGAATGTTAAGTTATTAAAAATTAATCTAAATAAATTTTATTTTTCTCTTAGACTGCTTTATTTTTGTGTGCAATAATTAATCAGTCTAAATAAGGATAAATGAATTTTTTCAAACAGGATAACGCTTTTTTATCGTTACCTCTACAATGTATGTACTATAAAAATAGGTGAAGCATTAATTAGGTACTTTTCTCGATGCCCTTAAGAATATATTGATTTTTAGAAGGGAGGCGTTCGAAAGTGACTAGGTAAGTTCTGACCCGTATTCATTAAGGGTAAAATCTATCTAAAAAAATAGTGTATACTAGTACTTCTACTGTTTCGAGTACCAATAACTAAAATATGGTTGAGTACTGCATCTGCTAATTAATACATACATTTTTTATACTGATACTAATTGTTTTTTGATTACAAGTTACGACTGTATTTAACAGTTTTAAAAAATGAATTAATAATTAATAATTAATAAAATCATGATTTCAATTACAGTTTTATTGATGTTATCTGGTTTCTTTTTTTTGTATAATACATCAAAAAGAGCCGTTTTGGAACTACCGGTAAAAGTAGAAACCTGGTTTCAGGGAAATGATGCAATTGCAAAATGTATAGGAATTACATTGTTACTAACTTCATTAATTGGTTTAACGGCTAATTTGGGAGTAGGAGCAGGAGTTTTTATCGCTTTTTTAATTTTTATGATGTTAGGTAGTTTGGTGATATTGCTAGCACCTCTTCATGTCATAACATATAAGCGGATAGCCATTTCATTTTGTGTTTTTTTATTATTAGAACTAATACTTTCATAAGATGCCGGCAAATCCAAAATATTTAACGACTTCGAATTGGCAACGTTTTGCAAAGATATCTTCAGGGATTTTAGGAGGGTATTTTGTAGCTGCTGCAATACATGTAGCGATCGCTTATTGGGTACCAGATTTTAAGGCTGTTCTGATCACGTCTATATATAGTATGTATTTGTTATGGGTAGCACTGATTATTGTACCGTTTTGGGCTAAGAATGGGTGGAAAGTATGGGGCGTGTATACGCTTGTGTTTTTTATATGTTCTATTGTGATTTATTTAGGGAAAATGTATTATCCAATAGTATAAATATAGCATGAGTAAGAGGGATTATAATGTGTTTTTTCATACACATACAGTAAGTGGAATAGTTATAAGTGTAGCACTATATGTGATTTTTTTTGCAGGAGCATTTGCACTTATAAAAGATGAAATTACAGCGTGGGAAAAAGGGAACCCTACAGCTGTAGAAAATAGAGCAGATGTAAACTACGATAAAGTGGTTGAAACTATCGAATGTGAAGGGTATAATCTATACGGAAGAGATATTCGATTAATGCCGAGTGATGTCAAGCAAGAAGTATTGGTAATTCTCCAGGGATCAAAAGATTCGTTAGCAACAAAAGAAGATAAAGGGAGAGCTTATTTTAAAATCAATACAGAAACTTATGAGACATCAGGATATTATGATTACTACAGCATGGGAGAGCTGTTGTTTCGGCTTCATTTTTTTAGCCAAATTCCTTATATAGGGATGTATTTGGCAGGATTAGTAGCGGTATTTTTCTTATTCGCTATTGTAACAGGGGTTGTAGTACATTGGAAAAAAATTATATCTAATTTTTATGTTTTCAGACCAGCAGCTAAGCTAAAAACGGTTTGGACAGATGCGCATACAGTATTAGGAATGATTGGCGTGCCGTTTCAGTTTGTGTATGCTGTAACCAGTTGCTTTCTGGGGTTGTCTATTCTGGCATTATTGCCAGCAAATTTTCTGTACAATGGAGATCAGGAAAAATTAATGGCAGATGTACTTCCTATGATGAAGACATACCCATTAGAAGAGAGGATTGAGGACGTGCCAAAAGTAAATCAGTTTATGCAGTTCACACTGGATAAATGGGAAGGTTTTACTGCAGAAGAAGTACATATAAAAAATTATGGTTCTTCCAATATGAAATTTCTGGTGGAAGGACTTATACGAGCAGAAGACGGCTTTCTGGGAAAAGGAAGGATTGTATACGAGGCCACTTCAGGAAAAATAACCTCTATTAAAGATCCTTATGAGAGCTCTTATATGGAGGGAGTTCGACTTGTGATATATCGTCTTCACTTTGGAGATTATGGAGGGCTTGCTTTAAAAATGGTCTACTTTATAATGGCTATTATTACCTGTTTCGTAATTATATCAGGTGTTTTGATTTGGTTAGAAGCGAGAAAGAAACGAAATATGCCAGAACGAAAAAGAAGATTCAATAGAAGAGTAGGGGTCATATACTTGGCATTATGCCTAAGTATGTACCCGATAACTGCAATTTCTTTTGTAGTCTCAAAATTAATTCCGGAAGAGCATAACCTCATGCGAATGGATATTCTGTATTGGACGTTTTTTGGTGGGTGGCTTTTAGCAACAGTATTCTTTATTCTCAAAAAAGACAATTTTTATACTAATAAGTATTGTTTGTTGTCAGGAAGCATTGTTGGTTTTTTTATTCCGATTAGTAATGGAATTTCTTCAGGCAATTGGATTTGGGTTACCTATATGAATCATCAACATGAGATTCTTTTTATTGATGTTTTTTGGATAGTGGTGTCTGTGATAACTTTTATAACAGCATTAAAAGTAAAGAGAAAAGAAGAACCCCAGAGAAAGATGAAAAAAGGGAAAATATCCATTGAGCTTGATAAGGAAAAAATGACCATAGCAGCAATGGAACCTGCCAAGTAGGTAAACTATCACGAAGCATTCCGTTAGAAACAATTTTTCAGTTTCAAGGCAAACTTTTGGGCATTAAACCGCCAATAAATATTTAAATCTAATAAAGCGTGCTGTACAGAAAATGTAAAATACGTAAGCACGTCAAAACAATAATTAAAACATGAAATTAAAAATATCACTTTTATGGTTATTTCTGGCAGTAGGTTTTATACTACACCACATCTATGGACTTTTTGGAGTATACTATCATGAGAGCCTGATGATGGAAGGAGCCACAGGCGAAGTACCTCTGATACATCATATATACCGAATCCTTTTCGAAGGAATAGCATTGATTTTCTGTTTATTGTCATTAGAGATTACAGCAAAGTTTTATAAGTGGATTGCATTTGTATGGGCAATCTTGCTAGGAGGGTATAATGTATATCATCTAGTAGCCTCATTTATGTATGAAGCATCAAACATATCCGAGATATTAATTTTAGGTTGGATGGTTGCCGTAAGTGCTTTATTAATATTGAATGGATATAAATGGATAAAAAATGGGCAAGAATAATGGTATTCTTTTAGTGTACGGTTCTGATACAGGTATGACAGAAGAGATAACACATGTAATTGTAGATGAATGTGATTTTAATGAAATAAATGTTGTCGAAGTAGCTAATGTTACTAAAGATGATTTTGCGGCGTATGATTATTTCATTCTAGGGCTTCCTACTTGGTATGATGGAGAACTACAGAGTGATTGGGAAGAATATTTCGAGGAGTTCAAAACTATTGATTTTACAGGAAAAACGGTAGCTGTTTTTGGTCTGGGAGATCAATATGGGTATCCGCAGTATTTCGTGGATGGAATAGGGATAATAGCAAAAGAGGTGCTAAGAAACGGAGGGGAAATTGTCGGGCATTGGTCTACTGAATTTTATGATTTTGATGAATCAAAAGCACTTTATAACGAAGAGTTATTTTATGGTCTGGCTCTTGATGAAGATAATCAAACTGATCTGTCTTCAGAACGTATTACTGACTGGTTAGAAATACTACGCAAGCATTTTAATTAAATAACAATAAGATGCTTAAAAGATTTTTTTTGTTTTTTGGTAGAACCTTCGGTCTAATTACGGGGAATGTCAAATAAGAAATAGATGCTGTTTTTGGATAACTCCAGGGTATTTATGTTCCGATTATCAAGTGAAAATTACAAGATATAATTCAAAGGTTTTTTCGAGAGGAAAAACCTTTTTCTTTTGTTTGTAAACGAAAAAAATAAAATAGTTAAAATATCTTAAATATATGTAAAAGTAATGTTGGTTACTGACTGGTTTTAAGCAATAAAAGTGCCAAGGATAACAAGAAATATACTTGTGTTTTTGTAGGTTTTTTTCTTTTTGTTAAAAGGTTTTTTTAGGAATTGATACATTGTTTTTATTGTGTATTTTGTTGATTTATACGATTTTAACATTAATAAACTTTTGATAACAAACAGTTAATTGAGTTGTTGGTCTGTAAATTATGTCTTTTGTCTATTAAAAAAACTTTTTAAAAACGTAATTAATTATAAATCAATTCATTAGTGTTTTAAAAGTGTGAAAAGTTCGTTTTTTGTGTTCTTTATCGAATATCAAAAACAGTTGATCTAAAAGTTAAGTTTTTTCTTTAGAGGGTCACAATTTAGTAATATTATTGTACGGTAATCACGTAACAATATTGACAGATAAGGGGACACAGTATGAGAACAACTTTACTTTTAATTACTTTATTTTTCGTAACTAACTTTTATGCATTTTCAGATAATAATCTTCAGGTAGAATTTGATGGATTGACTGTTGTAGTGGTAAACTTTGAAGAAGGAGATAAGATAAAATTATTTGAAGTAGAAACAGGGGATCATGTGTTGTCTAAAACTAGAGGACAAATCGATTTAAGTCAATTACCAATCGGGAAGTACTTATTAGAAAATAATGAAGGCCGGTCAATTGTTATTGAGCGAGGAGAAGATGAGATTTATCTAGAAGAAGAGGATGTGTTAGGGACTGATTATATGGTTGCGGAAGACAGTGAGAGAGCGACTGATCTTGGAGATATGAACACAGCAGAAGAATTGAACAATTTTTATGCTAGTACAGATTCAGACGAATTGGAGATTTCTAGAGAAGGAGATATCATAATAGTAGTTGATTTTGAAGAAGGTGATATGATTAAACTTTTCGAGATTAAAAATACAGTTCATGTATTATCTAAAACGACAAGAACAATTGATCTTAGTCAACTTCCTTTTGGAAGATATGTGCTGGAAAACAATAGAGGAAAAGCTATTGTAATTGAAAAAATTAAAGAAGAAATAATAGAGGGGCAAGGATACGCTATGTATTAATAAACCGAAAACTCACATACACAAAAGACCGAATCATTCACAAATTCGGTCTTTTTTTTATTATAACCTTTATTTGTCCAGGTTTTTTGTTATTGTGAAGGAAGTGTATAACCCAATACCAGCCATCAGGAATATGGTGCCTGGATAGGCAATATCTTCATCTACACCAATAGCCTTATCCAAAATACCGGCTATAAATATACCGATACCGATCCCCATGCATAATAGGGATAGGTTAAGGATAATGATTTTCCAAATTGGGGTAACTTTCCTATCCTTAGAATTAAAAAAGATAGAGGCGTCTGCTCCCTTATCAATTAAAGCCATTCGTTCTTTATTTCTGGCAGAGATATATACGTAGTATATACCAAAAATAACTCCTAATATAGCAGGTAAAATAATAACTTCTGCTCCCATAGATTTACATTTTTTGTGATTAATACTGTTCGTTTTCTTAGTAAGACGGGATTGTTTTGAAGTTGGTTACAGGTTTAATTAAAAAAAATAATTTATTTTTTTAGTAAGTAAAATGTAACCGTAAAGAAAGATTGTGCGTCATATAGATAATGACACACTATACTGATCAGGAAATTATCGATAGAACCTTAGAAGGGGATACAGCTATCTTTGCGGCTCTTGTGGAGCGGTATCAGTATATGGTGTATACGGTAGTGTATCGTATTGTACGTAATAAAGAGGAAGCGGAAGAAATAGCACAAGATAGTTTTGTAAAAGCATATCAGTCGTTGGGAACGTATAAAGGGAAGTCGAAATTTTCTTCATGGTTATATACTATTGCATACAGAAAAAGTTTGGATAGGGTTCGGAATCAATCTGTAACTTTTACAACTAGTGTAATAGATAACGTATCAGAAAAAGCTTTAAAACAAGTAGAGAATGCATTAGACTATATGGAGAGTAAAGAGCAGAATGAAATTGTTTTGGAGGCAATTATGAAGCTCCCAGAAAAGGAATCAGTTATTGTTACACTCTATTATTTAGAGGAAAATTCAGTAAAAGAGATAGCAGCTATTGTCGGGATTTCTCCTCAAAATGTAAAAATTAAACTTTACAGAGCGAGAAAAAAACTATATTCGCTACTAAAGGACTATGTTTCACCAGAAATAAAGGATAGATATGGAAGAGCGTTATGATGAAATAGAAGAATTGATAAAGAAGACAGGAGTAGATGTTCCTTCTGTAGGGTTTGTTGATACTGTGATGAAAAAGATTCATGCAGAGACAGTGCCTTGTAAAGAAGATTATAAGATGTCTCCTATTGTGTCAAAAAAAGCATGGGGTGTTATTGGAATTTTGATAACAATGTTTTTAGTGGGAACCTATCTTTTTGTGGATGTTTCACATTTTTTTAGCTATAAGTTCAAGTTCTCGTTTTTTAAATTCGGGTTTAATTTTTCAGGATATACAGCAAGTAAATCGTTTATTTATAGTGTATTGTTATTAATGGTGTTATTTGTAGTTCAAGTAGTTTTTTTGAAAAAACGAATAGAAAATAAAGTGTAGAATATGTTTTATTTGTATAAATAAAGTAATAAAAAAACCTCCAAATCGCGATTTGGAGGTTTTTTTATGTTGTTAAATTACTCTTCTATAAGAACCCATTCTCCTTTTTGAATTAAAGGAATGGCTTGTTTGTATTTTACGGTTTTGTTTTCTCCGCTCATTACATGCTTAATAGTCACCTTGTCATTACGTCCGATTTTAGGATGTTCTCTGGTGATAGTTTCTGTAACCTGCTGAGGCTGGCTTTGTGTTTGTCCGGCAGCACGATTCATGGCTGCACGCTCATCCATATTAGGGATCTCCTCTTTGGATGTTTCAAGATTTTCCCTCTTCTTTACCTGACGAGCCTCAGAGATATCCTCTGTATTTCCGGTTGGGAGCTCTCCTTTGAATAAGAAGGAGATTACATCTTTATTTACATTTTCGATCATGCTCTTGAAAAGCTCAAAAGCTTCGAATTTGTATATTAATAATGGGTCTTTTTGTTCATGAACAGCAAGCTGTACACTTTGCTTTAATTCATCCATTTTTCGAAGATGCGTTTTCCAGGCATCATCAATGATGGCTAAAGAGATATTTTTTTCAAAATCAGTAATCAGCTGTTTTCCTTCCGATTCGTATGCTTTTTCTAGATTAGTAGCAACATTTAAACTTTTTACACCGTCAGTAAATGGTACGAGGATTCTTTCGTAGTTGTTAGAAGGGTCTTCGTATACCTGTTTGATGACAGGAAATGCAGTTTCTGCATTGCGTTTCATTTTGTCTTGATAGTGTTGATAAGCATTTTTGTATACTTCTCCTGCAATTTTTTTCGAGTCCATTTTTTCGAACTCCTCAGCACTTACAGGGCTACTCATAGAGAAATAACGGATCAGTTCGAATTCAAAATTTTTGAAATCCTGAGCGCCTTTATTTGTTTCAGTGATTACCTCTGCGGTGTCATAAATCATATTAGCGATGTCTACTCGTAGTCGCTCTCCAAAAAGGGCGTGATATCTACGTTTGTAAACAACCTCTCTCTGAGCATTCATTACATCGTCATATTCCAGTAATCGTTTACGAACCCCAAAGTTGTTTTCTTCTACTTTCTTCTGTGCTCTTTCTATAGATTTAGAAATCATAGAATGCTGTATCATTTCTCCTTCTTTATGCCCCATTCGGTCCATCATTTTAGCAATTCTTTCCGATCCGAACAAGCGCATAAGGTTGTCTTCCAGTGAAACATAGAAAAGAGAACTTCCTGGGTCTCCCTGACGACCAGAACGACCTCTAAGCTGTCTGTCTACACGTCTGGAATCATGACGCTCTGTACCGATAATGGCTAGACCACCAGCTGCTTTTACTTCATCAGATAACTTGATATCTGTTCCCCTTCCTGCCATATTGGTTGCGATGGTTACAACTCCTGGGTTACCGGCTTCAGCAACGATATCCGCTTCTTTTTTGTGTAATTTTGCATTCAGTACATTATGCGGAACTTTTCTGATGGCAAGCATTCTGCTCAGAAGTTCTGATATTTCTACAGATGTAGTACCGATAAGCACAGGACGACCTGCTCTAGACAGGTTTGTAACTTCTTCTATAACGGCATTGTATTTTTCTCGTTTTGTTTTGTAGATAAGGTCTTCCTGATCTTTTCTGGCAATAGGTCGGTTCGTTGGAATTTCAACAACATCTAATTTGTAGATTTCCCACAGTTCTCCTGCTTCTGTTACAGCAGTACCAGTCATTCCTGATAACTTGTTGTACATACGGAAGTAGTTTTGCAAGGTAACTGTAGCAAATGTTTGAGTAGCATCTTCGATTTTTACATTTTCTTTTGCTTCAATTGCCTGGTGTAGTCCATCACTATAGCGACGACCATCCATGATACGTCCTGTTTGTTCATCTACAATTTTTACTTTGTTGTCCATTACAACATATTCCACATCTTTTTCGAATAATGAATATGCTTTAAGTAGTTGACGTAAAGTGTGAATACGTTCACTTTTTACACTGTAATCTCTAAATAGCTCTTCTTTTTTCTCGGCTTCTTCCTCTTTAGAGAGTTCCAGATTTTCGATTTTGGCAATTTCCATTCCTATCTGCGGTAGAACAAAGAAGTCAGGATCTTCTTTTCCGGATAAGAATTCAATACCTTTATCAGTAAGGTCTATTTGATTGTTTTTTTCTTCGATAACATAATATAGGTCTGCATCAATTTGGTGCATTTCCCTGTTGTTATCCTGCATGTAGAAATTCTCAGTTTTTTGAAGCAATTGCTTAATTCCTTCTTCACTTAAGAATTTAATTAATGCTTTATTTTTAGGAATACCCCTGTAGACTTGAAGTAACTTAAATCCTCCGTCTTTTGTGTTTCCTTCTTTGATTAATTTTTTAGCTTCGGCAAAGACCCCTGTAAGGAACTTCTGTTGAACAGAAACTATTTTTTCAATTTTTGGTTTTAATTCATCGAATTCATGTATGTCTCCCTTTGGAATAGGACCAGAAATGATAAGTGGTGTTCTGGCATCGTCAATCAATACAGAATCTACTTCATCTATAATCGCATAGTTATGAGGTCTCTGAACTAAGTCCTCTGGAGAGTGAGACATATTGTCTCTTAAGTAATCAAAACCAAATTCATTGTTTGTACCATATGTAATATCTGCATTGTAGGCAGCTCTTCGTTCAGGGGAATTAGGTCGGTGATTATCGATACAGTCAACGGTTAATCCGTGAAACTGAAACAACGGTGCCATCCACTCGCTATCACGACGCGCAAGATAATCATTAACAGTAACCAGGTGTACGCCATTTCCACTTAATGCGTTTAGGTAAACAGGAAGTGTTGCAACTAAAGTTTTTCCTTCTCCGGTTTGCATCTCTGCAATTTTTCCTTCATGCATGGCGATTCCTCCGATAAGCTGTACGTCATAATGAATCATATCCCAGGAAACTTCTTTTCCTGCGGCATTCCAGCTTGTTGCCCAAATCGCTTTTTCTCCGTCTAGTGTTACGTATTCTTTAGAGCCAGATAATTCACGATCATATGCAGATGCCTGTACAGTAATATTGTCATTTTTAGCGAAGCGCTTGGCAGTTTCTTTGACTAAGGCATAAGCTTCAGGAAGGATTTCAGAAAGTGTTTTTTCTACAATTTCGTAGGCTTCCTCTTTTAATTTATCGATTTCTGCATAGATATCTTCTTTCTTATCGATATCCTCTGTAGTGTTCGCTTCATTAGTAAGCGTTTCGATTTTATTTTTAACTTCGGACTGAGCCTCTTTTATTATGTTTTGAAAAGAAACAGTTTTTGCACGCAATTCATCATTAGATAAACCTTCCAGTGTCTTTTCGGCTTTTTTTATTAATTCAACTTTGGGTTGAATTTCTTTTATGTCTTTTTTGGATTTATCTCCAACAAATACTTTTAATACAGAATCTAAAATTCCCATAATTATGGTCGTGTGTTTTATCTAGTTCTTATACGTCTAACTAATAAAAATTATTGTGGCTACCCGAATTATTGTATAGTGCTATATAATAAGGGGGTAATCACCGTATAATTCCTAAGATTATCAAGTGTTATACAAAGCTTTGTATAAAACCGTGTCAAGGTCAGTATACAAGGCGTAATTTACGCAAAAAAAAAGCCTCTTTCGAGACTTTTAGCGCTATTTTCTATGTTTTAATATTCATCCTCGTTCCAAAGATAATCTTCGTCTGTAGGATAGTCGGGCCATATTTCTTCTATAGAATCATATGAGTCTCCTTCATCTTCTATTGATTGTAGGTTTTCTACAACTTCCAGAGGTGCTCCAGTACGAATTGCGTAATCTATCAATTCATCTTTTGTAGCCGGCCAAGGTGCATCACTTAAGTAAGATGCTAGTTCTAAAGTCCAATACATACGTTTACTGGTTTAATTTTTTGCAAAAATAAATTTTTAGTTCAAAAAGTCAAGTAAAAAATTAATTATTTAAACAATAATATCTAAGAACGTGATTTTTTGTTGTTTTTTAATACTCAGGTTTTTAGGCTTATGAATTCTTTGTAGGAATCCATTGTATTTCGTCAGCCTTTAAATCGTATGACAACTTTCGTGCCAGTACGAATAGGTAGTCAGATAGTCTGTTTAAGTACATCAAAGAAGCTTCTTCAAATGGTTCTAATTCATATAAGGCAGCTGCTAAACGCTCAGCCCGCCTGCATACACAGCGTGCAATATGACAGAATGACACAGTTTGATGTCCTCCGGGTAATACGAAATGTGTCATTGGTGGCAAGGCGGTATTCATTTCATCGATTTGTTCCTCAAGAAAGCTAATGTCTTCTGTAGAAATAGTAGGAATGTTTAGACGTTTTTCTCCGTTTTTTAATACTGCTTTTTCAGGATCAGTTGCTAATACAGCCCCAAGGGTGAAAAGATGATCTTGTATAGCGATCAAGTGCTTTTTTGTAGTCTCGTCAATGTCTTGATCCCGAATAAGACCAATATGAGAGTTTAGCTCATCGACAGTTCCATAGCTGTCAATACGAATGTGATGCTTAGGAACTCTGGTTCCACCGAATAAAGCGGTTGTCCCTTTGTCCCCGGTTTTTGTGTATATTTTCATTTCTGATTAAAAATTAGTGCTTTTGGTCTGTATAGATACTTATAAACTGTAAAATACTGTAAATAGTATATGGGGTAAAATAGAGAAAAAAACTAAAGTCTCTGATGTTTCTTCTTGGCGTAATTTTTTTTGAAATTCCGTTGTTCTCTGTGATAAAGTTTTTTTCGATTTCTTTTGGTGTTCCAAAGCACAATACCAAATAATATAGCGATTCCAATAATTGCCAGTACAAGTTGGGTCTCTTCGGATAAAGATGCTAGCATGTTTCTTTTAGTTTGAAGTAAAAATACTAAAATAGAATGAAATATATTATGGAGGTAGAGAATGGATAATTAAGCTTCTTTTTTATCAGGGAATAGTTCCAAAAACGTTAAATTTGCAGTGCTATGGAATTTTCTTCAAAACTGTTACAAAATGCCGTAAATGAAATGTCTCAATTACCTGGAATAGGGAAGAGAACTGCATTGCGATTGGTGTTGCATCTATTAAGACAACCGCCTACCCAAACAGAGTATTTGGTAAATGCCTTAAGGGAATTACGAACAGAAATAAAGTTTTGTAAAAAATGTCATAGTATAAGTGATATAGAAATATGTGAGATATGCAGTAATCCTAATAGAAAAAATACTGTTATCTGTGTTGTCGAAGATATTAGAGATGTAATGGCTATTGAAGCAACAAGTCAATACAGAGGGCTGTATCATGTATTGGGAGGTAAAATAAGCCCGCTAGATGGAATAGGACCTCAGGATTTAACGATTCAATCTTTATTGGATAAAGTGAAGTCTGGGGATGTTCAGGAGTTGATTTTTGCTTTGAGTGCTACGATGGAAGGAGATACAACCAATTTCTATATCTATAAGCAACTAGAAGGAACAGCGGTCAAAATATCAACAATAGCAAGAGGAATAGGAGTTAATGATGAATTAGAATATGCAGATGAAGTAACGCTGGGAAGAAGTATAATTAATAGAGTGCCGTTCGAAAATGCATTAAAAAATTCGTAAATTATAAAATAATATCTTCTGAAATTATCAATAGTTATAGTAAGCTTTAATGTTGAGTATTTCTTGCAGTTATGCCTGTTAAGTATTAAAGAAGCTATTCGCGGTCTGGAAGCGGAGATTATTGTGGTAGATAATAACTCTCAGGATGGTACTGTCACTATGATTCGACGATTGTTTCCAGAGGTTGTTTTGTTGATTAATACAGAAAATGTAGGGTTTGCACAAGCTAATAACCAGGGAGTAGCAGTGTCAAAAGGAGAGCAGATATGTTTTGTGAATCCGGATATAATGGTTCCCGGTGATATTTTTAAGAAATTATCTGAATTGGAAGAACGTTTGCCTGATGTAGGAGGAATAGGTCCTAGATTGATTGATGGAAGAGGGCTTTTTTTGCAAGAGAGTAAACGAAATATTCCAGCTCCTTTGATTGCTTTTCAGCGATTGTTTGGAATTCGGTCAGGAATCATAAAAAAATATTATGCGAGTCATATTTCTGAAAAATCATTAGGAGCTGTAGAGGTATTAACAGGTGCTTTTTTGTGGATAAAAAAAACTGTTTTTCAGGAGATAGGAGGTTTTGATACAGCATATTTTATTTATGGAGAGGATATTGACTTAGCATATAGATTAAAAAAAGCAGGGTATCAAAATTATTACTGTGGAAAAGTAACTGCGGTTCATTTTAAAGGAGAGAGTACGAAACTGACCAGTTTTTATAAAAAACAGTTTTATACTGCAATGACTATTTTTTATAAAAAACATTTTAAGACCAATTGGTTGTTAGATCGGATTGTTTGGGTTGGGGTGTCTTTTGTGTCTTCTGTTCAATTTTTGTTTGATAAGAAAAAAGATCTCCCCAAAAATAAAGAGCTTATGCTGGTGTCTCAAAATCAGAAGTTGGTCATAAAAATAGAAAAAGCAGTAAAAAAAGAAGTAGCGTTAGCAACATTGAATCAATTACCTGATTTGGGAACTAATAATATCGAAGTTATCTTTGACGGTGATTTTGTAAGATATGATGAGATGATTTCTGCAATGCAATCGAATAATACACATGCAATTACCTTTAGAATTCGTCCTCGGAATGAATGCTTTTTTTTAGGAAGTGATTGTAGTAGTAATCACGGCGAAGTTGTTTTGCTGGGATAAAATAATAGATAAAAAACAAAATAAAAGGAGAATTTTAATTAAATTCGCAAAAATAATAACCAATAAATACTTTTGATTAAGAATATGGCAAAATTTGAGCTGAAACTTCCGAAAATGGGTGAGAGTGTTGCAGAGGCAACGGTAACTACTTGGTTAAAAGAAGTAGGAGATACTATTGAAATGGATGAGGCAGTGGTAGAAATCGCTACAGATAAAGTGGATAGCGAAGTACCAAGTGAGGTAGAAGGTGTGTTGGTTGAGAAACTGTTTGATGTAGATGATGTAGTAAAAGTAGGAGAAACAATTGCTATTATTGAAATAGATGGAGAGGGCGTTGTAGCGGAAACTCCTGCCGCAAGCAAAGAAGTAGTAAGTGAGCAACCAGAAGAAGCAGTAGTACTGGAAGCAGGAATAGAAGAAGTTGCATCTTCAAAGCAAATAGATTTTAGTAGCTCTAATAAGTTTTATTCTCCGTTAGTTAAGAACATAGCAGCAACGGAAGGAGTGTCTATAGAAGAGTTAGAAAGTATTCATGGTACCGGAAAGGATAATAGAGTCACAAAAGACGATATTCTTTCGTATATAGAAAAAAGGAAAGCAGGAGTAGTAGCTAAAGAAGTACCTGTTGCTAATGTAGAAAAAGAAGCAGTTGTTAAACCAGCAAATGCCGTAGCGGTAAAAACAAAAACTCCTGATCCGGTGATTCCTGTTTCTGGAGAGGATGAGATTATCGAGATGTCCAGAATGGGGAAACTAATTGCGCATCATATGATTGATTCTGTACAAACTTCTGCTCATGTTCAGTCATTTATTGAAGCGGATGTTACCAATATCTGGAACTGGAGAAAGAAAGTGAAAAACGAATTCCAAAAAAGAGAAGGAGAGAATATAACATTTACTCCTATTTTTATGGAAGCAATAGCAAAGGCATTAAAAGATTTTCCAATGATGAACATCTCTGTTTCTGGAGATAAAATCATCAAAAAGAAAAATATAAATCTTGGAATGGCTGCTGCATTACCTGATGGTAATTTGATCGTTCCTGTTATTAAAAATGCAGACAGGTTGAATTTAGTAGGGATGACCAAAGCTGTAAATGATCTAGCTGGTAGGGCAAGAAATAATCAGTTAAAACCAGATGATATTCAGGATGGAACATATACAGTGACTAATGTAGGGACTTTTGGTAGTATTATGGGAACTCCGATTATTAATCAACCACAGGTAGGGATTTTGGCATTGGGAGCTATTAGAAAAGTACCAGCGGTTATAGAAACACCAGAAGGAGATTTTATAGGAATACGCTATAAAATGTTCTTATCACATTCTTATGATCACCGTGTGGTAAATGGAGCTTTAGGAGGACAATTTGTTCTAAGAGTAAAAGAATACTTAGAAGATTGGGATGTAAACAGAGAGTTCTAATCATCGAATCTAAAATATGAAGGAATCAGGATCGTTACGTAACTATCCTGATTTTTTTTTGAATTAAAATGTCTGGAATGTAGAAGTTTTTTATCCCCGAAACAGGAAAAAACGATCTTTCATGTGTTCTATTTCTGTGTTTTTTTCTTTAATAATGTAGTTGATCGCCTCTTTGGTAAATTTCTTTCCTTTAGGGGTAAGAGAGATGATATCATCAGAAATATGAATCATATTATTCTTTAGGGCGAGGTCTAGTACAGATTTAGAAGTAACTTTTTGCCAGTTGATATGCTCGTTCAGGTGGTCGATATGACATTCTTTAGGGTCATCGCTATGATTTCTGATATGCAATAAAAAAGTGAGGAGGGATACTTCGATACGTTGCTGTTTCTGACGGTAAAGTACAGTAAAAAGCCCTTTGTCAGGAGCAAAAAGATAAGCAGCTAAAAAGATGACTCCCAAAACGGTTGTCATAGCCCCAGAAATGGATGTGTCTAACAAATGTGCGATCCAGTAACCAGATAAGGCGGCGGATATGCCAAATATACATGCCAGACCAATCATTTTTTTTAGGTCATTTGTTAATAGATAGGCGGTGGCTGCAGGAGCAATCATAAGGGCAATTACTAAAATGGCTCCAACAGCATCAAATGCTCCGACAGTGGTAACAGATGAGATCGTCATTAATCCATAGTGAATAAGGACAGGAGAGAATCCTAAAGAAGCAGCGAGTCCTTTGTCAAAGGTGCTTATTTTTAATTCTTTGAAAAAAGTGAAAAGCAGTATGATGGTAACTAACAATATAATTCCAATGGTCCATAAAGATTTAGGACCAAGATCAGTATCGTTGATAAGTATCCTGTCAAAAGGGGCAAATGCTAATTCTCCTAGTAAAACAGCGTCGATATCCAGGTGTACATCATTGGCATTTTGAGCGATGAGGATCACTCCTATGCTGAAAAGTGCAGGGAAGACTAAGCCAATGGCGGTGTCCTCCTTAACGAGCCCTGTTTTTTGAATAAATTCTACAAGAACGACTGTTAGAACTCCGGTAGCCGCTGCGAGAATGATGAGAAGAGGAGATGATAAATCATGAGTGATAAAAAAACCGAGGACTATACCGGGAAGGATAGAATGGCTAATCGCATCAGTAATTAATGCCATTTTTCTGAGAACTAAAAAAGTTCCCGGAATAGCACAGGCAATAGCAACCAGACAAGCGATTAATTGTATTTCTATTTGGATATTACTCATTTTCCGGATCAGTTGTTAGTTGATTGTATAAGTTAGCAGCCGTTTCATATCCCAAAGTGGTTAATGACCACATATTTCCTGAGATGGTAATAAAATTTTTGTCTTCCAGTTTTTTTAAAGACTTTTTGGTGAATCCCTGAAAGTTGTTTAGGATTTTTATAGCATGAGGGTGAGATTTGTTTTCATGAGTACTGGCAATATTGTACATAAATGACAGTGTTTTGTGTAGTTGTAGGTCATGTCTGTTTTTTCTAAATCTGATTTCTCGAAAAAGTAACCCTCTTCCTGGGGAGAAAATAAAGGAGACCAGAACAAAAATGGCTGCAATTAAAACAATGACAGGTCCTGTCGATAAGTTGTTGCTCGAAGCACTGATAGCAGTTCCGATAACCCCGGAAGAAGCACCAAAGACAGCTGCGATAATGATCATGGTGGCTAAGTTATTTGTCCATTGTCGGGCAGCAGCAGCAGGAGCAAGAAGCATGGCGCTCATCAGGACTACTCCAACAGTCTGTAGCCCCAGTACGATTGCAATAACAATAAAGGTTGTTATTAAGATATCCAGAAAACGGGTGTTGAATCCAAGTGTTTTCGTATAATCTTCATCAAATAATAACAGTTTTAGTTCTTTCCAGAAAATTAGCAGGATAAACAAGCATATTCCTGTGATTATTGCCATGAGCCAAACATCACTCTCTAACAAGGTTGCAGCCTGACCAAATAAATAATTTTCTAAGCCTGCCTGATTGGCGTTAGGGAGTTTTTGGATATAGGTGAGCAAAAGCATCCCCAAACCAAAAAACAAGGATAGGATTAACCCAAGCGCAGTGTCAGATTTTAGATGTGTTTTTTTTATAATTCCGCGTATCCAGAACGAACCGATAAGACCACTTACTAATGCGCCTATCAATAAAATAGCATTGTTTTTTGTACCTATAATAAGAAAAGCAATTGCGATTCCGGGTAATGAAGCGTGTGAAATAGCGTCTCCTAAAAGACTTTGTTTTCTCAATACAGCAAAACTACCAAGCATTCCACAAATAGCCCCGAGAATCGCAGTTCCCAAAGTAATTGTTCTCAAGGTGTAATCAGTTACAAGTAATTCTATGTATTCTGTAATGTTCATGCTGTGGTTGTTTTTATCCTAGAATACTTACTTTGTAATTGATTCCATATGTTTTGGTTAGGTTGTCATCATTAAAAATATCTTTGACAGGACCAGTAGCTATTTTTTTTACATTAAGAAATGTAACCCAATCAAAATATTCAGGAACAGTTTGTAAATCATGATGGACAACGATCACTGTTTTTCCTGATTTTCTGAGTTCTTTGAGAATGTTGATAATTGCTTTTTCGGTAGTAGCATCTACTCCTTGAAAAGGCTCATCCATAAAATAGATTGCTGCATTTTGAACCAGCGCTCTTGCTAAAAAGATACGCTGTTGCTGTCCTCCTGATAATTGACTTATCTGACGACTTCTGAAACTGAGCATTCCTACTTTTTCCAGAGCTTCTAAGGCAGCCTTCTTTTCTTTTTTTCCGGGACGTTTGATCCATCCTAGACTTCCGTAAGTTCCCATCATTACCACATCTAAAGCTGTCGTAGGGAAATCCCAGTCTACACTCCCTTTTTGAGGGACATAAGCAACTAGATTTCGATTTTTGCGATACGGTTTTCCATAAATCTGTACACTGCCGGCAATAGGATCAATAATATCGAGGATTGATTTGATTAAAGTAGATTTTCCAGCACCATTAGGACCGACTATGGCCATTAAAACCCCTTCTGGAATAACTAAATCGATATCCCATAATACAGGCTTATAATTATAAGCAACCGTTAAATCATCTATTCTAACAGCAATAGTTTCTTTCATAATTATTGTAGTGAATTAACAATTGTATTGACGTTGTATAAAAACATGCCTGTATAGGTTCCTTCTTTAGTGTCTGGGTTACCTAATGCATCTGAATATAAGGTTCCTCCGATAGTTACTTTATGATTTTTAGAGGTTACAGCAGCCTGTAGTGCTTCAATAGTTCGTTTAGGAACAGAGCTTTCTACAAAAATAGCTTTTACCTTTTTTTCAATAATTAAGTTCGCCAATCGCTGTACGTCCTGTACGCCTGCTTCGGTCGCTGTAGAAATCCCTTGTAATCCGATTACTTCAAAATCGTACGCTTTTCCAAAATAACTAAAAGCGTCATGAGCAGTTACTAAAACTCTTTTTTCTTGAGGTAGCGTGTTAATGATTTGCTTGATCTCTGTGGCTAAAAGGGTTAGTTTTTTTAGATATATATCCTTGTTTTTTTCAAAAGCATCTGCATTTTTAGGATCTGCCTTTTTTAATTCCTGAGTTGCGTATTGTACTACCTCTTTCCAATTGTTAATATCGAACCAAACATGAGGGTCATAATTAGAAGCAAAATAATCAGAGTCAATCAGCGCTTCTTTTTGTAAAATATTCGCAAGTGCTACAGTTTTGATTTGCTGGTGCTTCATTTTTTCAAAAATTGCTACCAGTTTCCCTTCTAAATGTAATCCGTTATAGAAGATGATATCTGCATTGATTAATTTAGAAACATCTCCCTCTGTGGCTTTGTATAAATGAGGGTCAACTCCTGTTCCCATCAGGCCGTCTACCTGGATTAAGTCTCCTCCTATATTATATAAGATATCAGTAATCATAGATGTGGTAGTGACTACATGAAGTTTTTCCTTAGGTGTTTTTTTATTTGAATTACAAGAGAAAAGAGAAAGGGTTATAAGGAGTAGAAGGGTGATTTTTTTCATGTCTGATTAAATAATAGTGATTAAATACGCTTAGGGGATAGCTTTCTTATTAATAATATGATAACTGAAAGGAGAAGTAAATCGTATAAAGGGGAGGAGATAGGACTTCTCTTTTGTTTTTAAAATTTTTTTATAAATAGAGAAAAGACTTGTTAACTTTTTCGGAATAAATAAGGGGTGAGGGGATTTTTCTCGATAGAAAATAAAAGATATTCCGTACAAGTTGAAAAAAACGAACGAAACGATCTTAAGTAATTGCATTCGGTTTAGTAAATTTGCCTTTTAATGGTACAAAATTAAAAAAGTTAGCTATGACTAACAAAGGGAATTTGCATAAATTAACAAAAAGTGAGGAGGATTACCTAAAAGCCCTTTTTCAATTGCTTATTGATGAGGGGTTGGAGAAAGTAGGTAATAATCAATTGGCAGATCACCTCAATGTATCTCCTGCTTCGACCAATAATATGGTGAAGAAGCTAAAAGCGAAGGGGTATGTAGTGAGTGAAAAATATACAAAATTAGACCTTACAGAAGAAGGGAAGCGAATTGCTGTAAGGCTGATAAGAAAGCATAGGTTGTGGGAGACATTTTTATGTGATTATCTCAATTTTACTTGGGATGAGGTACATGAAGTGGCAGAGCAAATGGAGCATATTAATTCTCCGAAGTTAATTGATGAGTTAGATCGCTTTATGAATTACCCCAGAAGAGACCCACACGGGGAAATTATACCGGATGCAGACGGGAAGTACTCTATTCAACCAAAAGTAATGCTGTCTTCTCTGTCAGAAGGAGATGTCTGTCAGCTTGTATCTGTTAATGATGGTTCTGTGACTTTTCTTAGGTACGTGTCAGAGATAGGACTGGTGCTAAGCAGTAAAATCACCATATTAGAAATTAGAGACTTCGATAACTCTATCAGAATTCAGTTTGATGATAGGGTAGAAACAGTCACAAAAAAGTTTGCAGATAACGTATTTGTGAAAATTAGTAAATAGATATACTAATTAAGATAAATAACGTTTGAGAATGTAATGAATACCTTATATATTTGGGATACACAATCAATTTATGGAGCTTAATTTAAAAAAACCGATATGTTTTTTCGATCTTGAAACAACCGGGGTTAATATAACGAAAGATCGTATTGTCGAAATTTCAATTCTAAAAGTATTTCCGAATGGAAATAAAGAAAGTAAAACATGGCTGGTAAATCCTGAGATGCCAATTCCTCCTGCTACCACTGAGATTCATGGGATTTCGGATGAGAAAGTCGCTAATGAACCTACTTTTAAGCAACTGGCTTCAAAAGTACATGAGATGATCAAAGGCTGTGATTTAGGAGGGTTTAACTCGAATCGATTTGATATTCCATTATTAGCAGAAGAGTTGTTGAGAGCAGGATATGATTTTGATATGAAAAATACTGTAGGGGTCGATGTACAGACGATTTTTCATAAAATGGAAAAGAGAACCTTATCAGCAGCCTATAAGTTTTATTGCGATAAAGATTTGGAAGGAGCACATTCTGCAGAAGCCGATACGATGGCGACATATGAAGTGCTAAAAGCTCAGTTAGATCGCTATCCGGAACTAGAGAATGATACTAAATTTTTAGCAGATTTTAGTTCTAGAAATCAGTTTGCCGATTTTGCTGGTTTTATAGCTTTTAACAATAAAAAAGAAGAAGTGTTTTCTTTCGGAAAACACAAAGGAAAACTTGTAGCACAGGTACTCGAAGATGAGCCTGGGTATTTTGGATGGATTCAGAATGCAGATTTTCCATTGTATACAAAAAAAGTATTGACGGCTATTCGTTTGAGGAAATTGAATAATAGCTTTAAATAAAAAGAAGGAGAAAGTCCTTTTTTATGAAATAGTAAAAAAATAAATGAAGCTTATTTGTATTGGTCGTAATTATACGGATCATATAGAAGAATTAGAAAATGAAAAACCAAAAGATCCGGTAATTTTCTTGAAACCTGATACTTCTATCTTATTAAAGAAACAACCTTTTTTTATACCTGATTTTTCTGATGAAGTGCATCATGAAGTGGAGATTTTGGTAAAAATCAATCGGATTGGGAAATATATTGATAGAAAATTTGCTCATAAGTATTATGATGAAATTGGTTTGGGAATTGACTTTACGGCTAGAGATCTGCAGCGAGAATTAAAAGAAAAAGGATTGCCTTGGGAAAAGGCTAAATCATTTGATGGTGCTGCAGTAATAGGGAAGTGGGTTTCTAAAAATGAATTCGAAAATGTAGATGCAATTGACTTCTGTTTGAAAAAAAATGAAGAAGTCGTGCAGCAGGCAAATACAAGTCTTATGTTGTGGAAGATTGATGAATTAATAGAATATGTGTCAAAATATTTTACTTTAAAGATAGGAGATATTATATTTACAGGAACGCCTTCTGGAGTTGGAGCAGTAAAAGCAGAGGATAGATTAGAAGGATACATCAATAATCAGCAGTTTTTTTCAATACGAGTAAAATAATGGAAAAAGGATATAGTTTAGAAAAAGTGAATGAATTATCGGGAGGAGATACAGAATTTGTGTCTGTTTTAGTACAGACATTTTTAGAAGAAATTCCTCAGGATTTGGATAAGATGGTTCATGCAGTAAATTCGGATGATCCTCCTCAGGCATATCAGTATGCGCATAAAATGAAACCAAATCTTCAATTGTTTGATATCGATCTTCTATCGTATATAAAAGAAGTAGAAGCTTGGTCTAAAACCAATAAAACAAAAGAAGAGATTTCGATTGTTATAGAGCATATAGTTGCTACTATAAGTAAAGCAATTTCTGATCTCAAAGCAGATTTTGAATAATAATGCAAGCAGAAATTATAACGATAGGAGATGAAATTCTTATCGGTCAGATTGTTGATTCAAATTCTTCATTTATAGGGCGAAAGCTTGGCGAGATAGGAATTGATGTAGCTCAAATAACTTCCATTAGTGATCAACGAGAACATATTTTAACAGCTATGTCAGCAGCGGCGGCTCGTGTAGATGTAGTGCTCATAACCGGTGGTTTGGGACCTACAAAAGATGATGTTACCAAAGCGACTTTATGTGAGTTTTTTCAAGATTCATTGCAGGAAAATGAAGAAGTTCTGGCGCATATAGAAATGTTATTCACTACCTATTTGAAAAAACCAACTTCAGAATTAAATAGATTGCAGGCAATGGTGCCTAGTCAGGCTATAGTGCTAAAGAATGAATATGGAACTGCTCCTGGAATGTGGATGGAAAAAGACGGAACAGTATTTATAGCTATGCCGGGAGTGCCTTTTGAGATGGAAAACATCATGCTGTCAGGAGTATTGCCCCGGTTGCAAACAAAATTTGAACGTCCTTTTATTTTGCATACCACAATCCAGACCTATGGAATAGGAGAGAGTGATCTGGCAATGCAGTTAGAAGATTGGGAGGATAACTTACCACCCTTTATAAAATTAGCATACTTGCCTCAATTGGGTAGAGTGCGGTTGCGTTTATCAGCCAGAGGAACAGATCAAAAACGTATAGAAGAAGCAGTAGCTAAAGAGATTGCTTCTCTTCAGAAATTGATAGGTACTTCTATTGTTAGTATAGGAGAGGACCCTATAGAAAAGCGTATCGGAGCTCTTTTGAAAGAAAAAGGCTATACCCTTGCTGCGGCAGAAAGTTGTACAGGAGGTAAGGTAGCGCATACTATATCGGCAGTAGAAGGTGCTTCTGCTTATTTTGTGGGAGGGATTGTCTCATATGCAACCAGAAGTAAAACAGAAGTACTTGGAGTAGAAGCTTCCTTAATTGAACGTTATTCAGTAACTAGTATCGAAGTAGCCGAGCGTATGGCATTAAAAGCTAAAGAAAAGTTTGGAAGTGATTATGCGATAGCAACAACAGGTAATGCAGGACCTGATAAAGGCGATGGAGATGTTGAAGTAGGAACGATTTTTCTAGCTGTAGCAACACCGGATGGAGTGTCTTCTAAAGAAGTTCGTTTTGGGAAAAACAGAGCTCAGAATGTAGCAAGAGCTGTTAATAAATCCCTTGAGATGGTATTTAATCTATTAAAATAGGAAACGTGTTTCCGAACTCTCTTTTTAGAATAGAAACATGTTTTGAGTAGTTGTTTGCTGTGTTCTCCAGCTCCGTATGATGTATAGGGAACAATTATTAGTTTGCGGCTTATTTTGGGGTTGTTACATCTTGATTATTGTATAAAAAAGAACGAGTCATCAAAGATGACTCGTCCAAATGTACTACTTAATACCCCATATCAAGTATCTGTTAGCTTCTATCAGCTATGATAAACTAACAGGAGCAAAATTAAGCGCTTTATGGAGTTGTGCAAACAGGTGAAAATACCTGTTTTTGAAATTTAGTAGGTAATCAGAAAAAAAAGTAGGGATTAATATTAAAAAAGATAGAAGTATTATTGGTTGTTAGGTAAAAAATTTGTTAATTTGCACCCTGTTTTGAAATAACACCAAAATTTAGAAAGAGATGTCAAGAGTTTGCGAACTTACAGGTAAAAAAGCGATGGTAGGGAACAATGTTTCTCACGCGATGAATAAAACGAAACGTAAATTTAATGCTAACTTAATTAAAAAACGTTTTTATATTCCAGAAGAAGATCGTTGGGTAACACTTAAAGTTTCTGCAGCGGCATTAAAAAATATAAACAAGAACGGGATTTCTGCTGTATTAAAAGAAGCGAGAGCCAAAGGTTTCTTTAAATAATCAATCCTTTATTAAAGATATAGAATAATGGCAAAGAAAGGTAATAGAGTTCAGGTTATATTAGAATGTACAGAGCATAAAGCAACTGGTAAGCCAGGTACTTCTAGATATATTACTACAAAAAATAAGAAAAATACTCCTGATAGAATTGAGTTAAAGAAATTTAACCCTGTTCTTAAGAAGATGACTGTTCATAAAGAAATAAAATAAGAAAAGATGGCAAAGAAATCAGTAGCATCGTTACAGACTAAGTCGAACAGGTTAACTAAAGCCATAAAAATGGTTAAGTCACCTAAGACTGGCGCTTATACTTTTGTGGAATCAATCATGGCTCCGGAAGCAGTGAATGACTTCTTAAAGCAAAAATAAATTCGCACTTAAAATATTTCAAAAAGAAGCCGTTTCAATTTTATTGGAATGGCTCTTTCTTTTTATATTTATACGCAGATAAATAATGTCTGATAGAATTTTATAGAATACGTATATAGATGAGTTTTTTTAAAAGGATTTTCTCTTCGGAGAAGAAAGAAACACTTGACAAAGGATTAGAAAAATCAAAAACAAGTTTCTTTTCTAAACTTAGTAAAGCTGTTGCCGGGAAATCTAAGGTCGATGATGAGGTTTTGGATGATTTGGAAGAAGTTTTGGTCAGTAGTGATGTCGGTGTCAAGACTACTATTAAGGTTATTGAAAGAATTGAAGAAAGAGTAAGTAAGGATAAATATTTAGGGACTGCCGAATTAAATCAGATCCTGAGAGAGGAAATAGCCGGATTGCTTTCTGAGACAAATTCAGGAGAAGCAACAGATTATGACATTCCAAAAGACAAAAAACCATATGTATTAATGGTGGTAGGAGTGAATGGTGTAGGAAAAACTACGACTATAGGAAAGTTAGCTTATCAGTTTAAGAAAAAAGGACTAAATGTTGTTCTTGGAGCTGCAGATACATTTAGAGCAGCAGCAATTGATCAATTGCAGGTATGGGCGGATAGAGTAGATGTGCCTATTGTAAAACAGGCAATGGGTAGTGACCCTGCCTCTGTAGCGTATGATACTTTACAGTCAGGAGTTAGTCAGGATGCAGATGTAATAATAATTGATACAGCAGGAAGACTTCATAATAAGATCAACCTGATGAGTGAATTGACTAAGGTAAAAAGAGTGATGCAAAAGGTTGTAGGAGATGCGCCTCATGATGTATTATTGGTGTTGGATGGTTCTACGGGACAGAATGCCTTTGAGCAGGCAAAACAATTTACTGCTGCAACAGAAGTAACCTCTCTCGCAGTTACCAAACTAGATGGTACAGCAAAAGGAGGAGTGGTTATCGGAATTAGTGATCAGTTTAAAATTCCGGTTAAATATATTGGTGTAGGAGAAGGAATTGAAGACTTGCAGGTGTTTAATAAATATGAATTTGTCGATTCTTTCTTTAAATAAGAAAAAAGAAAAGTCAGCTATCCCTGAATAAACTCATGTAAGGTTCAAAGGAAGCTACCAGAATATATTTCAATACGAGGAACGAAGTGTTTAAAACCTACCAAGTGAATAAAGTATTTCAATGTAGAAACAAGAATCGTTTACTAGAAAATATGTGTTGATTTCTGAAGAAATCTAAGAATGTGACATCTCGATTATCGAGTAAAAAGAACGGTACATGCTTATATGTGCGGTTCTTTTTTTATTTTGTGTTCGTTTTAGAAATGGTACTGATAGTTTTTATGTTGTCAAATAAGACAATTGTATATAAGTAAGATATGAAAAGAATATTTTTTTTACTGTTGTTAGGGATGATAGTATCGTGTAAATCGGAGCCCAAACAAGAGAAAGTGCAAAAAGAAGAAGTTGTTCACCAGCGAGATAGTCTGGATAAAATAGCAACGAAACAATTCAGAGACTTCAAAGTGACGGATGCAAAAGTGATCCAAAATAAAACAATATGGGCTGCTTTTGAAGAAGATTTTAAAAAGTTTACAGAAGTAGAATATCAAAAACTACGTCCTGTACTTTTGGAGCGCGAGATTTCTGAAATCCATCGATTGCTTAACGATGGAACTTTGTCCTATGAAGAATTAGTTTTGTTTTATCTATACCGGATTCGTAAATATGATCGGGAGAATGATACATCTCTTAATTCGGTTATAGCGATAAATCCTGATGTGGTAAAGCAAGCAAGGTTATTAGATGAAAAAGAACATGAAATGGTTTCGGAAAATTCCATGTATGGGATTCCGGTTTTAGTAAAAGATAATGTGAATACTAGCAAGATGTCAACGACAGCAGGAGCTATTGCTATGATGAATAATAAAACCGAAGATGCTTTTGTGATAACCAAATTAAAGGAACGAGGAGCACTTATTTTAGGGAAAGCAAACCTGAGTGAATGGGCGTATTTCTTTTGTGGAGATTGCCCCAGTGGGTATTCGGCGGTAGGAGGACAAACCTTTAATCCATATGGGAGAAAAAAGTTTGATACGGGAGGTTCTAGTTCAGGAAGTGGAGTGGCTGTTGCAGCTAATTTCTGTGCGGTGGCTATTGGAACAGAGACTGCTGGCTCTATTTTGTCTCCTGCCAGTCAAAATGCTGTAGTAGGACTCAAGCCTACCATTGGATTGATAAGTAGAGGAGGAATTGTTCCTATTTCGAGTACACTCGATACGCCGGGACCTATGGGAAGAAAAGTAAAAGATGTAGCGATTATGTTGACGGCGATGGTAGGAGAAGATCAGGAAGATCCTGCAACTTTATTAGGAGGAAAAAGAAAACAAAAAACATATTATGAAGGGTTCGATACAGCATCTGTAAAAGGAAAACGTTTTGGAGTACTAAAATCATTGGTAGAAGATTCATTATATCAGAACGCAACAAAGGTAATTGAAGAATTAGGAGGCACTTTAGTTGTTGTAGAAGAGGAAAAAGTGGAGCTACCCGGCTTCCTGCGATTGCTTAATTTGGATATGAAAAAAGATCTTGAAGTGTATTTGTCTATCTATGGAGGAAAAGATGTAAAGATCAAAAATGTTGAAGATGTGATTTTGTTTAATGAAAAAGACACGCTTATTAGAGCTCCTTATGGACAAGCATTGTTAAAAGGTGTGGTTGCCGATTCAGCGAGTACAGAAGAGTTGTTATCGATAAAGGAAAAACTAAAAACAGAAGGAAGAAAATTTTTTGATGTTCTTATGGATGCGAATCAATTAGATGTTGTGTTATCTGTTAATAATTATCATGCAGGTTTTGCAGCTGTAGCGGAATATCCTGCATTGACAGTACCAATGGGGGTTACAGAAGAAGGGGAGCCAAAGGGGTTGACATTTATAGGTAAGCCATTTGCTGAAAAGAAATTATTGGAATGTGGGTATGTGTATGAGCAGCAATCAAAAAGTCGGAAACAACCAAAAGCATATCAGTAAGAGGTTACTTATTAGTGTATAATGTTTGAAGTATAAGGAATTTTATTAAAGGATTCTCTGTATCTTTGCAAACCTTTACCAAGAAGCTATGAGGACAAAGACGTTAAAGAAAAATAAAATCAATGTAGTAACCCTGGGATGCAGTAAGAATGTCTACGACAGTGAGGTGTTGATGGGACAACTAAAAGCCAATAATAAAGAAGTAGTGCATGAGGAGGAAGGAAATGTGGTTGTGATCAATACATGTGGTTTTATTAATAATGCGAAGGAGGAATCAGTGAATACTATACTAGAGTATTTACATAAAAAAGAAGAAGGAGTTGTAGATAAGGTTTTTGTTACAGGGTGCTTGTCGGAGCGATACAAACCGGATTTGCAAAAAGAGATTCCCGATGTGGATCAGTATTTTGGAACAACAGAATTGCCGGGGCTATTAAAGGCTTTAGGAGCAGATTATAAGCATGAACTGATTGGTGAGCGATTAACTACTACACCTAAGAATTACGCGTATCTCAAAATAGCAGAAGGGTGTGACAGACCTTGTTCTTTTTGTGCAATTCCGTTAATGAGAGGGAAACATGTGTCTACCCCCATAGAAGAATTGGTTGTAGAAGCGACAAAATTGGCAGCTAATGGAGTAAAAGAAATTATTCTGATCGCTCAGGATTTGACATATTATGGTCTGGATTTGTATAAAAGAAGGAAACTGGCAGACTTGTTAAAAGAACTGGTGAAAGTTGATGGTATTGAGTGGATACGTCTTCATTATGCATTTCCTACCGGATTTCCGATGGAGGTATTGGCGCTAATGAGAGAAGAACCAAAAATATGTAATTATATCGATATTCCATTACAGCATATTGCAGACCCTGTTTTAAAATCCATGCGCAGAGGAACTACGAAAGCAAAAACAACTAAGTTGCTAAATGAATTTAGGACTGCTGTCCCTGAAATGGCAATCCGTACTACTTTGATTGTTGGATACCCAGGAGAAACGCAGGAAGATTTTGAGACGCTTAGAGAATGGGTACGAGAAATGCGTTTTGAGCGTTTAGGTTGTTTTACATATTCTCATGAGGAAAATACCCATGCCTATTCTTTAGAAGACGATGTGCCTGAAGATGTGAAAATAGCAAGAGCTAATGAGATTATGGAAATCCAATCACAAATTTCCTGGGAACTCAATCAGGAAAAAATAGGAAAAGAGTTTAATGTGATTATTGATCGAAAAGAAGGGCAGTATTTTGTAGGTAGAACAGAGTCAGATTCTCCGGATGTGGATAATGAAGTGTTGATTGATGCTACCAAACAATATTTAAAAACAGGAGAGTTTACACGAGTAAAAATATATGAAGCAGAAGATTTTGATCTGTACGGAGAGTTAGTTTAGATAACGAATACTTCTTTTTTGTGTTTTTTTGAATACAAAGGAAATTTCTAAATAGATATCTTTAATAAAGAAAAAAGCTGAATTCATTTCTCTTTATGTTGTGAATTCAGCTTTTTTTTAAAGTAAATATAGATGAATACTACAGAGGCAATAGTACAAGAGCAATTAGATGCATATAATTCGAGAGATCTTGAGTTGTTTTTAAGTTTTTATTCGGATGACATTGTAATTTTGGATTTTCCGGGTGAAAAAGTTACCATTTCAGGAAAAGAAGCGTTAAGAAACGTGTATAAGGAGATGTTTGAGAACTCTCCAAAGCTTCATTGTGAGATTGTTAGTCGTATTGTTTTTGATGACAAGGTATTGGATCATGAACGAGTTAGTGGGCGATATGGAGTAGATTTGGTAGAGGTGGTAGCAATTTATAAACTGAGAGAAGGTTTGATTTCGAGTGTTCATTTTGTTAGAAAAAATACAAAATGAAAAAAGAAGTGCTGGTTGTGTTGGGAGGTCCCAATTCTGTATTAGGAGAGCTTAGTGCTATTTCTAAAAGTAGATTAAATCACTGTGTATTATTGTATAGAGAAGGAAAACAAGTTTTGTGTACAGGAGGATGGGGAGAAGGGTTTAATACTTCTGAGGCACCTCACGCTTTTTATGCAAAACAATACTTACTTCGGAAAGGAGTTAAAGAAGATGATTTTTTAGCATTTGCACTATCAAAACATACGGTAGATGATGCGGTAAAGGTAAAAGAAGTTCTTTATAACCGGGAAGATGTCTCTCTGAAAATTATTACTTCAGATTTTCATGTCAGGAGAGTAAAATTAATTTTTAATGAAATTTTAAGTGCATACGATATGGATTTTATCGGGGTATCTTGTCAGGAGCTATCAGGAGAAGCATTAGAAAAACGGTTAGCACATGAGAAAAAAGCAGTAGAAGAAATCCAGAAAAAGGGGTTGTATTACTAAACTGCTATTGTCGGAAGCGACATAAAATTAAAAAAGAGCTGTATGATTGCAGCTCTTTTTATTTTGTATATTGATACGGAAGGAATTTTTAGAAATCAACACCAACACTAAGTATAAACTGATTTGGTCTGGAATCCACGCGAAGTGGGGTTCCTAATTCATTTTCGATAGATTCAGCTTGGTTTTTGCTTAATCCGCGTTCATAACGAATGTCTGCGTTTAATCGCTTGATTTTTACTCCGATTCCGAATTGCATTCCTACAGTAAAATCATTTTTGATATCTCCTAGCTTTACATTTTTTAATTCATTATCTACAATGTACTGAAGTGATGGACCTCCAAAAATATGCAAGGGACCTATCAAAGATACACCAGCCAAAATCGGAAGGTCTATTTTTTTTACTTCATAATCAACTTCGGTTCCATTGACATCATAGGAACTTTTGTTTACAGTATATAATAATTCTGGCTTAATATAGAGGGTATTTAGGATACTGGCTCTTAGATATGCACCAAAATGATATCCGGTACGTTGATTTGCATCTTCAGATAAGATGTTCTCTCCGGCATTGGTTATGTCGACTAGTTCTATTTTTCCGTTATCTCCGTAGTTAACTCCGGCTTTAACACCAAATTTTAAAAGATTGCCCTGGGCAATAGTTAAAAAAGAACTTAATAGGGTAAAAAGAATTAATAAATTTCTCATGTAATGAATATTTATTTTTAGAGTTTATTTTAAACGTAATGGTTAGTAATGTATAAACGTTTTATACGAGTGATTATTCTGTAATAAGACCTAAAAAAACCTCCTGAATTAGTTGTGTCAGGAGGTTGATCGATACTATATCTGAAAGTAATCGTTATTTTCGTTTGATAACTTTTTGTGCTGCAGATACTATTGCAGCTGCATTTAGTCCGTATTTATCCATTAACTGGTCAGGAGTTCCGCTTTCTCCAAAGGTATCCTGAGTAGCGATGAATTCTTGAGGGGTTGGATGTTGTTGTCCTAATACTCTGGCAACACTCTCTCCTAATCCACCTAAGAAATTATGCTCTTCCGCAGTAACTATACACCCTGTCTTTTTTACAGAGTTGATAATTGCTTCATCATCCAGTGGTTTGATTGTGTGGATGTTAATTACTTCGGCACTGATTCCTTGTTTGTCCAAGGTTTCTGCGGCTAGTAAAGCTTCCCATACAAGGTGTCCGGTAGCAACTATCGTAACATCAGTTCCTTCCTGTAAATGAACAGCTTTTCCTATTTCGAATGTTTGATCATCTGGGGTGAAATTGGCTACTTTAGGTCTTCCGAAACGAAGATATACAGGTCCATGGTGTTCGGCAATTGCGATGGTGGCTGCTTTTGTCTGATTGTAATCACATGGATTAATTACAGTCATTCCGGGAAGCATTTTCATCAATCCTATATCTTCTAGAATTTGATGCGTAGCTCCATCTTCTCCCAGAGTTAATCCGGCATGAGAAGCACAGATTTTTACGTTCTTATCACTATAGGCAATAGATTGACGTATTTGATCATATACACGACCTGTAGAGAAGTTAGCAAAGGTTCCTGTAAAAGGGATTTTCCCTCCGATGGTTAGTCCTGCTGCTAGTCCCATCATGTTAGCTTCTGCAATACCTGCCTGAAAAAAACGATCGGGATGATTAGCTTTAAAAGCGTCCATTTTTAATGATCCGATTAAATCAGCACATAATGCTACTACATTTTCATTTGTTTTTCCCAGGATTTCTAATCCGGCTCCAAAACCTGAACGTGTATCTTTTTTTCCTGTATCTATATATTTTTTCATACTCTTAATCTGTTGGGTGTTTGCTCTTAATTAGTAATAAGGTAAACACGCTTGTTGTTTAATCGATTAAATTAATAATCTCCTAAGGTTTCAGGATTCTGTGCTAAACCTTTTGCTAATTGCTCATCATTAGGTGCTTTTCCATGCCATGCATGCGTATGCATCATGAAATCTACTCCATTCCCCATAACGGTGTGCATCAATACACAAACAGGTTTTCCTTTTCCTGTTCTGCTTTTAGCTTCAGTAAGCCCTTCGATGATAGCAGCAACATTGTTTCCTTCTTTAATATCGATAACATCCCATCCAAAAGCCTCAAATTTAGCTCTTAGGTCTCCCATAGGTAATACATCGTCAGTAGAACCGTCGATTTGCTGACCGTTCAGGTCTACAGTAGAAATTAAGTTATCTACTTTATTTCCGGCAGCATACATAGCGGCTTCCCATATTTGTCCTTCCTGTAACTCTCCATCTCCATGTAGACTATATACAATATGGTCATCATTGTTTAGTTTTTTAGCAAGGGCAGCACCAATGGCTACTGACATTCCCTGACCTAAAGAACCAGAAGCAATACGAATTCCGGGAAGTCCTTCATGCGTAGTCGGATGTCCTTGTAATCTGGTGTTGATGAGTCTGAATGTATTCAATTCCTCTACAGGGAAATATCCACTACGAGCTAATACACTGTAGTATACTGGAGAAATGTGACCGTTTGATAAGAAGAATAAATCTTCTCCAATTCCGTTCATTTCAAAACCGTCTTTTCTTTCCATGATCTCTTGATACAAAGCGACAAAAAATTCTGCGCAACCAAGAGATCCTCCCGGGTGTCCTGAGTTTACTTTGTGAACCTGACGTAGAATATCTCTACGTACTTGTGTTACAAAATCTTCTAAATGTTTAGTTTCTGGCATTACGATGCTAATTATCTTAATATTGAACGCTCAAAAATAACGGTTTTACCTGCGGTGACAAAATGTCGAAGCAGCTTTTAGTTAAAATACTATTGTTGATAACTTTGGTTTTTGAAATTTAAAGCGCTTCTAAGTAGTTTTAGTTAGTTATCTTTGCGATCCACGAAATAGAAATTATGCAATTTGAGCTTTTATCCAAAGACCCTGGAAGCAGTGCTAGAGCAGGGAAAATAACCACGGATCACGGTGTTATAGAAACACCAATTTTTATGCCCGTAGGAACAGTCGCAACTGTAAAAGGTGTACACCAAAGAGAGTTGAAAAATGATATCAATCCAGATATTATTTTAGGGAATACATATCATCTGTATTTAAGACCGCAAACACCTATTCTGGAAAAAGCAGGAGGACTTCATAAATTTATGAATTGGGATCGAAATATATTGACAGATAGTGGGGGATATCAAGTGTATTCATTATCAGCTAATAGAAAAATAAAAGAAGAAGGGGTAAAGTTTAAATCGCATATCGATGGGTCGTACCATTTCTTTACGCCAGAGAATGTAATGGAAATTCAGCGAACAATCGGAGCAGATATTATTATGGCGTTTGATGAGTGTACTCCATACCCTTGCGATTATCAATATGCTAAAAGAAGTATGCATATGACTCATCGCTGGTTAAACAGGTGTATGCAACATCTGGAAAAAACACCAGTTAAGTATGGGTATGATCAGACATTTTTTCCAATTGTTCAAGGAAGCACTTATAAAGATTTGAGAAGACAGTCTGCAGAATATATTGCGAATGCAGGGGCAGAAGGAAATGCAATAGGAGGATTGTCTGTAGGAGAACCGGCAGAAGAAATGTATGAAATGACGCAGGTAGTAACAGAGATTTTGCCAGAGGATAAACCCAGGTATTTGATGGGAGTAGGAACGCCTATTAATATCTTAGAGAATATAGCTTTAGGAGTAGATATGTTTGATTGTGTGATGCCAACGAGAAACGCGAGAAACGGAATGTTGTTTACTGCACATGGTACCATAAACATTAAAAATAAGAAATGGGAAGATGATTTCTCTCCGATTGATGAGATGGGAATTACCTATGTAGATACGGAATATTCCAAAGCATATTTAAGACATCTGTTTACAGTAAATGAATTGCTGGGAAAACAAATAGCAACCATTCATAATTTAGGATTCTATTTATGGTTGGTTAGAGAGGCTAGAAAACATATCTTAGCTGGAGATTTCTATACGTGGAAGAATATGATGGTTAAACAAATGGATAAAAGATTATAAATTTGAAAATACTTGACTGGTACATATTAAAGAGATATCTGGGGACTTTTTCTACCATGATATTATTATTTATTCCTATCGGGATTATTGTAGATCTTTCAGAAAAGATAGATAACATTCTGGAGCACGAAGTTCCCCTGGATGCGGTGTTGAAATACTACCTGGATTTTACTATTTATTTTGCAAATCTGCTGTTTCCTCTTTTTGTTTTTTTATCAGTAATATGGTTTACGTCTAAATTAGCTAATAAGACAGAGATTATTGCTTTTTTGAGTTCAGGAGTATCTTTTTGGAGGTTTTTAAGACCTTATATGATTGGTGCTGTGATTATCTGTGTGGGAGCGTTGGCTATGGGATTATTTCTGGCTCCTAAAGCAAGTTTGGGATTTAATGAATTTAGGTATTCCTATCTGAAGAAAAATAAAAAAGTTCAGGAAACTAAGAATGTATACAAAAGACTTAATGATACAGTGTACTTGTATGCGAGTGATTTCAAACCGGTAGATAAGTCTGCCTCTAATTTTACCTTGGAGTATTTCAAAGGGAATACCTTGGTAACTAAAATTTCAGCGAGAAAAATTACCTATAAAGATAGTCTTTATGAGTTGAGTAATTATGTGAGAAGAGATGTGACGGATAAGGGAGATATTATTGTTAAAGAACGTAAAAAAGATACCCTGCTACCTTTTAATATAGAAGAATTTACTCCCGTTACTTATGTAGCTGAGACACTCAATTATATGGAGCTTAACGAGTTTATAAACAAAGAGAGTAAAAGAGGGTCTTCCGATATAAACAGATATAAGGTCGTTGCTTATAAAAGATGGAGTATTCCTATATCTGCATTCATTCTTACAGTAATCGGAGTGGCTGTATCTTCTATGAAAAGAAGAGGAGGAATGGGAATCAATTTAGCCGTAGGAATTTCCTTGGCATTTATTTTTATCTTTTTGGATAAGGTTTTGGGAACTCTGGCTAAGCAATCAGATTTTTCACCCATTGTTGCAGTATGGTTTCCGAATGTGTCCTTTGGAATTTTAGCTATTTATTTATTGTATAATGCCAAACGCTAGACTTAAAAACTACTTCCACTTACATTTTATCGTTTTTATTTGGGGGTTTACAGCAATTTTAGGAGAGTTAATTTCTATTGATGCAATACCATTAGTTTGGTATCGGATGTTATTGGCTTCTGTTTTTATATGGGGGTATATAAAAATCAGAAAGATAGGACTGCAGGTGTCAAAAAAATTATTGTTGGCATTTTTAGTGGCAGGAATTGTAATAGCATTACATTGGATTACATTTTTTGCAGCTATAAAGGTTTCTAATGTTTCCATTACATTGGCTGTATTGTCCACAGGAGCCTTTTTTACATCTATTTTGGAACCTATTTTCTATAAACGTAAACTAATCTGGTATGAAGTGCTGTTTGGTCTTATGGTTATTGGTGGACTCTATTTGATATTTAATGTGGAGAAAAATTATTTTCTGGGAATTGTATTGGCATTAACATCTGCCTTTTTATCATCCGTATTTTCTTTGATCAACGGGAAGTTGGTACAAGGGTATGCACCTTCTGTAATATCTTTTTATGAACTGATAAGTGGAGTAGCTGTCGTTACTTTATACCTTATCGTTATGACATGTATAGGGGATGGAGCAGAAGGATTTTCCTGGAGCTTTTTCCAATTGTCTACCTCAGACTGGGTGTTTTTAATGATTTTAGCTTCTGTTTGTACAGCATATGCACTCATCGGATCGGTACAGGTAATGAAGTACTTAAGTCCTTATACCGTGATGCTTACTATTAATATGGAGCCTGTTTATGGAATTTTACTTGCTTTTTTGATTTTTGGAGATTCAGAAAAAATGAGTTCTCAATTTTATTACGGAGCCTTGATTATACTTGGGACCGTGGTGCTAAATGGTGTTTTTAAAAATATCAAAAAGCGAAAAAGAATGCCTACATGATATAAGATAACGACTAAAGTTTTTATATTTGTCCGCTAACCCTAGTAAAAATAAAATATATTCTTGATATGGAATATTTAGATTTTGAACTCCCTATAAAAGAGCTCGAAGAGCAGTACAACAAAGCATGTGCTATTGGAGAAGAGAGTGATGTAGATGTGACTGATACATGCAAACAGATTGAAAAAAAGCTGAACGAGACTAAAAAAGATATCTATAAAAACCTATCGGCATGGCAACGTGTCCAATTGTCTAGACATCCATCTAGACCTTATACCCTTGACTATATTCATGCAATCTGTGGGGATTCGTTTCTCGAATTACACGGAGATCGTACTGTAAAAGACGATAAGGCAATGATCGGAGGATTGGGAAAAATTGGAGATCAAAGCTATATGTTTATTGGGCAACAAAAAGGATACAATACAAAGACAAGACAATACCGAAATTTCGGAATGGCAAATCCTGAGGGATATAGAAAAGCGCTTCGATTAATGAAAAGTGCAGAGAAATTCGATATTCCTGTAGTTTGTTTTGTAGATACACCAGGAGCATATCCAGGTCTAGAAGCAGAAGAACGTGGACAAGGAGAAGCGATTGCCAGAAATATTTTGGAGATGACACGACTCAAAGTACCTGTTATAGTTATTATCATTGGTGAAGGAGCCAGTGGAGGAGCTTTAGGTATAGGCGTAGGAGATAAAGTTTTAATGTTAGAAAATGCATGGTACTCTGTGATCTCTCCAGAAAACTGTTCTTCTATCTTATGGAGAAGTTGGGATCATAAAGAGCGCGCAGCAGAAGCATTAAAATTGACAGCAAAAGACAGTGTAAAACTGAAAGTTGTTGATCAAATAGTAAAAGAACCTCTTGGAGGAGCACATAGTGACAGAGAAAAAATGTTTTTAACTGTCAGAGATCAAATTACAGCCTCTTTTGAAGAATTAAAAAACTTATCAAAAGAAGATTTGATAGAAAAGCGTATGGAAAAATATGCCAATATGGGAGACTTTAAAGGGTAACCCTTAAAAAATCACTTATTCCAAAATCTGAAGACTTGCACTTCAGATTTTTTTTATGTTTATTAACAAAAAAAAAGAGTTGTTAACAGGTAAAATGTTGAAGACCAGTGAACATTGATATGTAGTTATTCCGTTCATCTCTTTACATTTTTTTTACATTCGTAACTATGGAAAACGCACAAAGAAATCCATCGGCAAATTATGGTAAGGGAAACGTAATACCGTTGGAAAAAGGGAAAGTACCCCCTCAAGCTGTTGATTTAGAGGAAGTTGTGCTTGGGGCGATGATGATTGATAAAAAAGGGGTTGACGAAGTTATTGATATTCTCAATGCCGAAGTTTTTTATAAAGAATCGCACCAATACATCTTCGAGGCTATATTTAGATTGTTTGAAAACTCAGAACCCATTGACTTATTAACTGTTTCTAACCAGTTAAAAAAAGATGGGAAATTAGAACAAGCAGGAGGAGAATATTATTTGATACAACTGACGCAGAAAGTGGCTTCTTCTGCGCATATTGAGTTTCATGCACGTATTATTCTGCAAAAATTTATTCAGCGAAGTCTCATTAAAATATCTAACGAAATCATAGAAGAATCCTATGATGAGACTACAGATGTTTTTGACTTACTGGATATGGCAGAATCCAGATTGTATGAAGTAACTCAAGGAAACATTAAACGATCGAGTGAATCTGCTCAGAGTTTGGTAATACAGGCTAAAAAGAAGATAGAAGAAATCTCCAATAAGGAAGGAATGAGTGGAGTACCTTCCGGTTTTGATAAGTTAGATAAGCTAACCTCAGGATGGCAACCAAGTGACTTGATTATTGTAGCTGCTCGTCCGGGTATGGGAAAAACGGCATTAACGCTATCTATGGCTAGAAATATTGCTGTAGGACAGGGAATACCTGTTGCGTTTTTCTCTCTGGAGATGGCATCAGTACAGCTGATTACCCGTTTGATCTCTTCTGAAACAGGTTTGTCTTCAGAGAAATTACGTACCGGAAAATTAGAAAAACATGAATGGGAGCAATTAAATGTAAAGGTAAAAGACCTGGAAAAAGCTCCGTTATTTATTGATGATACTCCGTCATTATCAATTTTTGACCTTAGAGCAAAAGCCAGGCGATTAGCTTCTCAGCACGGAATCAAGATGATTATTATTGATTACCTGCAGTTGATGACAGCAGGAGGGTCAGGAAAAAACGGAAACCGTGAACAGGAAATCTCTACGATTTCTCGAAACTTAAAAGCATTGGCCAAAGAATTGTATATTCCGGTAATCGCCTTATCACAGTTATCCCGTGCCGTTGAATCCCGTGGAGGAAGCAAACGCCCTCTGTTGAGTGACCTTCGTGAATCTGGAGCGATTGAGCAGGATGCTGATATTGTATCCTTTATTTATCGTCCGGAATACTATAAAATAGATGAGTGGGATGATGAAGAAAGATCACCGACTCAAGGGCAAGGAGAGTTCATTGTAGCCAAGCACCGTAACGGTGGTTTAGAAAATATTAGGTTAAAGTTTATTGGACACTTAGGTAAATTTGATAACTTAGATGACTTTAGTACTCCTTTTGAGTATCATTCCAAAATGAATGAGGGTGAAGAAGAGAATCCATTTGATACCACTCACCTTCCAAGTGCGGATGAAGCTTTTGGGAGTAGTATAAATGATTCTAATGATGACGACGACGTTCCTTTTTAAACATATATTGACCGATCTGTTTGGTTGGATAAACAATATTACCAAGACTAAAAAAATAAAGACCGTAGTATTTCTGGTAGGAATATTATTTTCTTTGCAGACTTATGCTTCCTATATTTTGATACCAATGGACGCAGAAAGTCAACGCAATCATCTAAAAGCATATGGGATTACCTATTGGACACTAGGCAAAAACACAAAAGTAAAGTGGTTGCTTAATTACAGAGGAGGTTCTTTTTTGCTTCCGGATGCAGAAGAAATTAGAAAAGAATGTACTGTAAGAGGGGTTTCTTATGAGGTATTATCTCAGGTAGAAGCTGAGCAAATCCTATCAGAAATCAGTAGTCCATCTCAAAATATGGAGGCAGTTATCTTAGAAAAAGTGCCTAAGATAGCTGTGTATTCTCCAAAAAGTAAACAACCTTGGGATGATGCCGTAACTATGGTACTTACTTTTGCGGAAATTCCCTATGATATTGTTTATGATAAAGAGGTGTTAGAAGACAATCTTATTTTGTATGATTGGCTTCATTTGCATCACGAAGATTTTACAGGGCAATACGGGAAGTTTTACGGTACCTATAGAGCAACTCCCTGGTATATTAGAGAAAAGGCAAATGCAGAAAAATTAGCAAGTGAGTTAGGATATGATAAGGTATCAGAAGAAAAACTCGCAGTGGCTTTAAAAATAAGAGATTATGTGATTGGAGGAGGATTTATGTTTGCCATGTGTAGTGCTACAGATAGCTTCGAAATTGCATTGGCAGCAGAAGGAGTTGATATTTGCGAAGCGATGTTTGATGGAGATCCCAGTGAACCAGGATACCAATCCAAAATAGATTATAATAAAACATTTGCTTTTACCAATTTTACCTTGGAAAGAAGCCCGACAGTCTATGAGTTCTCCACCATTGATATGACGAGAAAAAGAAGGATTCCTGAAACTACGGATTATTTTACACTCATGGATTTTTCTGCAAAATGGGATCCGATCCCTACCATGTTATGTCAGAACCATACAGCTTTGGTTAAAGGTTTTTTGGGGCAAACTACTGCGTATGATCATCGAGAGATTAAATCAAATGTACTGATACTAGGAGAAAATAGAACAAATAATGAAGCTCGATATATTCATGGAATAAAAGGAAAAGGGTTCTTTACATTTTATGGGGGACATGATCCCGAAGATTATCGCCATAGAGTAGGTGATCCTAAAACAGAATTAGAATTACACCCCAATTCTCCTGGATATCGACTCATCCTCAATAATATTCTGTTTCCTGCCGCTAAAAAGAAAAAACAAAAGACCTGAGTTTCCTGTTTTTCACTGAAAACAGGGTGGTTTAATGCGCTATAAATTTTGAAATTTGTGAAAGGGGATAACGCTACTAATAAAAGTTAATCTTCTGTTTACATAAATCATTAATTTTTAATATCATTTTTATGGCTACCACAACAAGTGTAAGTGATGATAAGATGGTCATCGACATTCTTACTTTTTTCTACCCAGGCGAACCTATTTTAGAACACGATCTCAATAATGAATTGAGAGATTTGGCAGCAGAGATGTTTGCAGAAGCTTTAGATGCTTCTCATTTAATGGATCTGGTACCGAGACCAACGTACACTCCAAGTTTTAGCTGGTTGGTAAAGGAAGGAGTGAAGGCTGTTTGGAGATCAAAGAATGACGATATTTATGAAGCGGTGAGAGGAAGAGTTGCAATTAACTTCAAGTCTGAGTTTCACATGGCCAAAATGGGAATTTAGTAATGATATAAGGTTGATTTAAGAAATTTGATTCTTTTTTAAAGCATTTTTCTTACATCAGGTTTATATTAATTAATTGATAAAGACTGCTTTATAGCAGTCTTTGTTTTTATAAATAACATCTGGAGTATTGTAGGGAATTTAAAAGTCAGACTTTGGCATGTTCTTTGGTTTGGTGGAGATACCTTTTCTAAAAAAGGGGAAATTTTAATAAACCAATACTAATTTAAAACAGGAAAATGAAAAAAATTATTTTATCAATCGTACTGACCTTTGCCACTGCTTATGGAATGAAAGCACAAGACGCAACCCCGAAGTATGAAGTAAAAGTAATAACTAGTGTAGAGTCTATTGTAGGGAGTGGATTAGGACGTTCTAGGTTAATCTCTACAAATGAACAAAGGGATTATAAAAAGTTTACTTCTCATAGAACAGAAGAAAAAAATGAGAGAAATAAATCAGATAGAAAAGAAATCCGAGTTAAAGATTTTGAGGAAACAAAATTGCTAAACTTCTATAACTTAGGAGGAATTCGTTTTCAGAATATAGCAGCTAATGATGCTGTTGTTTCTTCTAAACTTACTGATATGATTTCTCAGGGATGGGATTTGGTTTTTGTAGCAAGTGCTGTAGAGAGTGATGCAGGATCAAAAGATGGGAAAGGAATTTTTATTACCCGCTATATTTTTAAACGACCAATATAAGAACTTAAAAAAAGTGGCTTGAGATCTCAAGCCACTTTTTTATAGTAAAAATATAACTCACTTATTAAATAATAGAGCTATATACTCTGTTTATTTTTCTTAGGATAATATTCATTTAATGCTTCTCCGGCATTAAAGTATGTACTATTATTCCGTATATTTCTTTTGATATCGTTTCCAAAGTTTTGTTTGATGACTTTCTAAGCTGATATCCCGACCTTGAATAAAAGCACTTTCTATTAAGTTGGTTCTCATATCCAGTGCATCTCCATTACTTATAAATAAAGTAGCATCTTTTCCAACAGTCAGCGTCCCCATAGAGTTATCAATTCCTAAAATTTTGGCATTGTTAGCAGTAATCAGTTGCAGTGCTTTTTCTTTGTCCAACCCATGAGCAGCTACAGTACCGGCCTGAAATGGAAGGTTTCGGGTATTGGCGCGTTCCATTCCTCCACTATTTTGTAATCCTACTAATATCCCTTGATCCATAAGGAGTTTTGCATTTTTATAAGGCAAATCATAATCATCATCTTCATTATCAGGAGTAGAGTGTGTTCTGTTTACTAAGACGGGAATTCCTGATTTTTTAATTTCAGAAGCAATTTTATATGCTTCTGTCCCTCCTACAATAACTACTTTTTTGATCTCATATTTTTTTGCAAATGAAATCATATCCAGTATTGCTTTTTCAGAGTTGATATGTATAAAAGCAGTTTTTGAACCATCAAAAAGCCCTTTTAAAGCATAATGAGGTAAATTATTGACAGGAGTATTTGCTTTGATCGAAGCTTTGGCATCCGAAAAATAGGTTCCTAATTCAGTAACCGCCTTGTTGTAGTTTTTATTAGGTTTTAATCCGGGTTCTTCTCCCATCCACCAACGACCTTGAGAAAAAACAGCAGGCCAGTTAATATGGATGCCATCATCAGTTTTTACAGCAGCATCTTCCCAGTTCCATGCATCTAGCTGTACAATTGATGAAGTTCCGGAAATGCGACCTCCCCTTGGAGTTGTTTGAGCAATAAGTACCCCATTAGGACGCATGGTTTCTACAATTTTACTTTCGGCATTATATGCGATAATACTGCGTACATGTGGATTGTAGTCTCCTAATTCACTATCGTCATCCGTAGCTCTGACAGCATCAATTTCTATAAGACCCAATGTGGTGTTTGGAGCGATAAATCCAGGGTATATATGTTTTCCTTTTGCTTTTATTACACGACCTTTTGGGGCAGTGGTTCCGGCTTTTTCGATAGTGGTGATTTTTCCATTTTCGAAAATAAGAATACTCTCATTGATAACTTCTCCATTACCAATATGAGCTTTGGCTCCTACAATGGTAATAGCTTCATGTTGTGGTTTTGCAGGAGTTTGTTGCGCAATTCCTTTTCCAATAAAAGCAGTTATCAAAGCGCAACTGTATATAAAATTTTTCATGTGATTCCTGTTTTTATTATTGGTGTATGGTTTCTATTGTCTCACATTCCATATGCTGATGCTCTTTTTTCTTGGCAGGTTGCGTTTTCATACCTTTATTTTTTGCCTGTAACAACAGACGAGCTAGTTTGTTTTTCTCATCTGCAATAGTATTCCTCATCGCTTTGTCTTTTTCTATATCAAAATAAATAGCTCCTTCGATAAGGGTTTTTTCGGCTTTGGCATAGATAGATAAAGGATTGTTATTCCATAGTACAAGATCTGCATCTTTCCCTACTTTAATACTTCCTACTTTATCGTCGATATGCAATAGTTTTGCCGGATTTAAGGTGACTAACTTCCAGGCGCTCACTTCATCAAGCCCTCCATACTTCACAGCTTTTGCAGCTTCCTGATTTAATCTCCGGGACATTTCTGCATCATCACTATTAATAGCGACAGTAATTCCCTGGTTGTGCATGATTGCAGCATTGTATGGGATCGCATCATTCACTTCGTATTTATAAGCCCACCAATCCGAAAAAGTAGACCCACCAACCCCGTGTTTAGCCATTTTATCAGCAACTTTATATCCTTCTAGAATATGTGTAAAAGTATTTACGTTGAAATTAAATTTTTCGGCAACTTTCATCAACATATTGATCTCACTTTGTACGTACGAATGGCAACTGATAAATCGTTCTTTGTTTAGAATTTCTGCCAGTGTTTCTAATTCGATGTCTTTTCGATACGGTTTCCCGCTTTTCTTTAACGCATCATAGGCTTTTGCTCTGGAGAAATAATCGATATATACTTGTTCTACACCCATTCTTGTTTGTGGAAAGCGACTTCTGCTATTCCAGTTACTTTGTTTGACGTTTTCTCCTAATGCGAATTTTATAAATTTAGGAGCATTCGGGTATAATAAGTTATTGGCACTTTCTCCCCATTTAAGTTTTATAATAGCAGATCTTCCCCCAATAGGATTGGCAGAACCGTGTAGGATCTGAATGGTAGTAACACCCCCTGCAAGGTTTCTGTAGATATTAATATCATCTGATAAGACAACATCTTCTATACTTACTTCTGCCGAAGAGTTGTGACCGGCCTCATTTATAGATGCTGCTGCAATATGAGAATGTTCATCGATTATTCCTGAAGTAAGATGTTTTCCGGTAGCATCTATAACGTTTGCCCCTCCTGCTCGTAGGTTTTTTCCAATTGCTTCAATTTTACCATTTTTGACCAAGACATCAGTCTCATAGAGAATCCCATCTTGTTCATTAGTCCAGACGGTAGCATTTTTAAACAAAATGGTAGCGGCGGTTGGAATTTTTGAATTTCCATAAGCGATATTCGGATAGGTTACAGGGAGTACTTCTGGTTTTGTATTGACTTCTTTTGTATCCTTTTTATCTGATTTTTTATCTGATTTTTTCTTAGCTGTAAATGTGGTAGTTGTTCCATCGGTTGTAATCGCTTTTCCTCTCCAGTTAGCAGTGTCAGTTTCTATTTTTCCTACGATTCGATTGTATGTTTTTTTAGTAACATCAGGAGAAGTAAAAGTAATAGTTACCCAGTTATCTTTGTACTCGATTTTGCTACCCAGTGTATGCGCTCCTGATGATACCGTAATGCTGGGTTTGGAGGGGGATCCTGAAATCACCGCAGTATAGTTTTTAGCCCCTATAGTAAGATCATAAGTTCCGGTGATATCAATAATATTCATATCATTGATTATGGTTTTATTCCCTTGTACCCAGTTTTCATAAAGTATCGTATCATCCCCAAATAAAGCTTTGTTGGTGATTAAGAAATTGGCATAGGCGCCCGGTTGTAATGTGCCAATAAGGTTACTTTTTCCTAATATTTTAGCGGGGATAGTGGTCAAGGCTTCTAAAGCAGTGGTTTTATCCAGTCCGTGCTTAATTGCTGTTTTTATCCGGGTTTTTAAATCAGCTACCTTTTTTAGTTTATAGGTAGTAAGAGAGAAAGGGACGTTGTTTTTTTTGAGTACCATTGGGTTGGTGGGAGCCTGATTCCAGTGTTTCATATCTCCAAGACTTATTGCATTTTGCATATAAGGATCTGATACATCATAAGCATCTGGAAAATCGAGCGGGATGATGTAAGTAGCATTTGTAGCTTTTACATCCTGTATGCGGGCATATTCATCACCTCCTCCTACCAGCGTATACTGAATATTAAATTGATCTCCAACCTTATCAGCTCTCAAACTGTTTTCTCTACTTTCTGCAGCAAAGATTTGAGGAATATTTTTATTTCTTAATAATGCTTCCAGTGACAGATCTTTATTTTCTATATTTCCTTGTGCATACCATGCAGCATCTATGTACATTTGCCGGAGTAATGCCATCGACCCCATAAGAGAGGTAGGGTAGGATTGCTTACTTTTTTTACTTTTCTTAAAAGAAAAATAATGAGCAGAACGATCTTCTATAAGTCGATCTCCATCATTTCCCTCATTATTTAGTGCAACCAATAAACCAGTACCTCGGGCAATTCCATCAGCTACATGTGTGTTGAGAACTCCAAAACCTTCTTTGATATATTCTGAAGCTTTTTTCTTGTCATACACAAACTCTTGGAGTGCGTTGGTTTCAGGGCGTATATGATCATTCCAGTAATACCCCTCTCTGGACGGGTGGAATTGAGGGTTGCTGTATGGATTCCCTCCTTTTCCTTCTGGCTTTTTTATTCCAAATGAGGTAAAAGGGTCAATAAAAGAAGGATAGATGTGCTTCCCTTTGAGATCAATAACTGTACTGTTTACCGGAATATTAACAGATTTTCCTACCTGAATAATTTTTCCTTTCCGAATTAATAAGGTACCGTTTTTTATAACTGTAGTGGGGGTGGTGTGAATTGTTGCATTCTGAAGTGCGGTGTAATTGGTGTCCGATGTTTTAACACCGTCATTTTTAGGGAAATATTCTTGTGAATGACCACTAAAAAAACCGAACATCAAAGCAAATAGCAGTAATGTTTTTTTCATTGTTAATGATATTGTTTGTGTTTACTGGGGATGATATATAGATATCCCCCATCAATCTTTGCGATATAGGCATTGCTCCTCAAGCAAAGAAGTGTCTATGATACTAAATATTAAATGTTATATGGGTTTTAAAGATAAATCTTAGGAGAGAAAGACTTAAGGAATTAGTAAATTTTTAACAGCTGAAGTTGAAATTTATTACTTTTTGAAGCTTTTATCTTTGAAATAGTTAACAATTAAAGCCGAAACATAGCTGTATGTTTCAATTCCATCCGGTTGATTATTAGCTTTTAAATAGCTGTCATAAGTACTTTTGAAAAGTGGCTCAATAGGATTTTGATATTGATCCCAGAAATCTCGCACTTCCTGATAATTTTTACGGATTCCCGGACGTAATTTTTCGAGTAAACAAATTGCTTTTTGCTCATCTCTCAGGTATAAATCATTTATGCAGTATCTGAGTGCAAAGGTAGTTCCGCTATAATTAAAATATCGGTCCTTTGAAGCCAGTGTTGCTAATACAGCAATAAAATTAGCTTCATTTTCTTTAGCAAACCCTAATTGATGTGCTTCTTCATGGCAACTTGTTGTAGGGAATTTAAAAGGTAAGATTAAGGCGTTTACCTGTGCTTCATTCGTAACAGGGTTTAGGTACCCACTAAATCCCATATATGTCAAAGGTAGACTTAATAAAGATTTTTTTATACTTCCAGGTTGGTATCGAAAATTGGGATATGTATTCCCCAATTCCTGATAGGCAGGAACTGTTTTTTGAAAAATATCATCTTTAGAATATGGAATTCGTACGGAAACTGAATCATTTTGTTCTAGTTCTGAATGAAGTGCATTAGCTTGCTCTATTAAATGTTCAGTCACTTTGATAAGGGCTTCTTCATCGTATTGATCTTCGATTTGAAGAATGGAATGAAGCGGCATTCTATAGTAGTTTAATCCCCATAATATATGAAAACAAGCATATACAATTGATAAAGTAGCTCCGATTTCTATTAGGATCTCTTTCCAGGAATACTTTTTTTTGAAGAGTGCTTTGTATAAAAACCGAAGGAGTAAAAAAATGAGAAGGATATAGGCGATATCTCCAAAAGAAAAGGGCAACCAGCCCAAAGCATATCGCAACAATGTACTGATAAAAGGATAAATACCATTACTATAATATTGTTCTACAAACTCCGGGAAAAGAGAGAGTATTTTTACAATTACTATTTGTAATGGGAGTAAAAATACAAGAATACGTTTTGTTGTCAATTGCATGAGGTAAATGTATGATCTAAAATTAAAAAATCCGTTCTTTGCGGAAAGCAAAACAACGATTTAACGTAATTTTACCATTAAAACATACAAGATTATGAGTTCAGAAATAAGAAAGCTGGAGCCGGTATCAGTCTGGAATAAGTTTGCAGATCTTAATGAGGTTCCCAGACCTTCAAAAAAAGAAGAGCGGGTTATCGCATTTATGAAATCTTTTGGAGAGTCATTGGGATTGGAGACAAAGGTAGATAAAATAGGAAATGTATTTATCAATAAACCGGCTACTCCTGGATTAGAAGATCGAAAAACGGTAGTGATGCAATCACATCTTGATATGGTACATCAAAAAAATGCGGATACGGTTTTCGATTTTGACACACAGGGAATAGAAATGTATGTAGAGGGAGATTGGGTAAAAGCAGCTGGAACAACACTTGGTGCTGATAATGGATTAGGAGTAGCTACGATTATGGCTATATTAGAATCGACAGATATTCCGCATCCTGCTATTGAAGCACTGTTTACGATTGATGAAGAAACTGGTATGACCGGGGCAATGGGTTTAGAAGCTGGATGGTTAACAGGAGATATTTTACTAAACCTGGATACAGAAGAAGATGATGAAATAGGAGTAGGCTGTGCTGGAGGAATCGATGTAACAGCTTCGATGTCCTATAAAGAAGAAACATTAGAAGGTGCATATGCCGGATATTCAATTGCTGTAAGAGGTTTGAATGGAGGACATTCTGGGATGGATATTCATAAAGGGTTAGGAAATGCGAATAAGATAATGAATCGCGTATTGCATCTTGGGATTACTCAGTTTGGACTGAGAGTTCATGAGGTCCGTGGTGGGAGTTTACGAAATGCCATTCCAAGAGAAAGTTTTGCCAAAGTACAAGTACCTGTAGCGGAAGTTACAGCATTTGAAGCCGAAAGTAAGAGGTTAATAGCAACTATTAAAAATGATTTTTCCATTACAGAAGCCGATTTGGAAATTGTAATAGAAAATACAGAAGTCCCTTTACAGGTCGTAAGTGAAGCGGTAAGTACTAAGTTAATAAAAGCGATATACGCCGCACATAATGGAGTGTATAGAATGAGTCCTTCCATAGCAGATCTTGTAGAAGCCTCTAATAATATAGCCAAAGTAACAATAGGGGGAGGAGAGGTTGTTATCGAATGTCTGACCAGGAGTAGTGTAGAATCTTCTAAGGAGGATGTCGTAAATACCTTAACAGCTACTTTTGAGTTATGCGGATGTCAGGTGAAGACAAGTGGTGATTATCCTGGATGGGCACCAAATATGGAGTCTCCGATTTTAAAGGTTTTAGATACATTATATCAAAAGTTAAATGGAGAAAAAGCACATATAGCAGCCTGTCATGCAGGATTGGAATGTGGAATATTAGGACAAAACTACCCGGATATGGATATGATTTCTTTTGGTCCTACCATTTTAGGAGCACATTCCCCGGATGAACGTGCAAGCATTTCTTCCCTACAAAAATATTGGAAGTTTGTCAAAGAGATTTTAGCAAATATTCCGAAACAGTAAAAAGTAATTTAACTCTAAAAAAGAAGCCATTCAATTCATGAATGGCTTCTTGGTATATGGTAATTATTTATGTTCTCGATCAAGGATAAATTGTAGTTCAGGATCTTTTTCTTCTAGAAGATACTTCATGTATTGATCTACAGGAACTATATGATCAGGAATAATTCCATGTGGGGTGTCAATCACATCCCCAAAATATAGTTCGGTAATAGGAATTCGAACTCTTAATTTCGTTTTTGGAAGTTTATAGTTCATGAACCACCCGGCAAAAGTGGTGTTTTCATTTCCACCTGTTTCTATTCCTACAATACTTCCTCTTTTATGATCTTTGAATAGTTTAGCGAAATACACGGCCGCAGAAAAAGTATTTCCTCCTATAGTAGTATATACAGTTCCTTTAAAATTGTCTTTGTCCGGAGGGAAGTTTTCTAAAATTCCTTCTTTTAATCGATCATTTCCGATGTAAATACTGTCTTTTTTATCAAAACGTTGGTACAGGAAGTTTTCGAAATTTTTAATTCCTTCATACCCTACAGGTGCTCCATTTTCATCGATCAGATTTTCAGAATACAATTTAATAGTACTAGTCTTATAATTAAATAGATTTTTAAAATTAGTATCCGTAATAAATGAAAATAATAAAGCTGCAATATTTGGATTTCCCCCGGGATTGTTTCGAATATCGATAATAACTGTCTTATATTGATCAGCATTCATTTTTTTGAAAAACTTACTAAATTCTTTATAAGCGTATGCTTCGTTTATATTAAAACTATTAACTGTTAGAATTCCCGTTTTCGAATCAGGAAGATAATGACCGTGAATTGTTTTGTATTGTTCCAGTTTATTAATCGGATGCATTGCCTGAAAAGCTCTTCTGTATAATTCATAATAATCTACAGCGGGAACTTGAATTGTTTTCAGAGTACCTGTATTTATGTTCTTGTATTCTATTGAAAATGAAGTAACATTTTTTTGAATGTAATTAGAGTAATAAAAAGGGAAGTCAGATGAAATGTTTGTTTCTGTATTTGTTTTGATATACCCATCTCCATGAATATAGTAGTGAAGTTTATCTATGATTTCTTTTGTAGCTATTTTTTCTATAGCAGTAATCTCCGTTCCAAAGGGAAGGGTGGTGTTTTTATAATTAATAAACATTTTTCCACCCCTTACGAGTACAGGAAAAGGAAAGAAAATGTCGTTCATAATAGTGTAATCTATAAAATCTTCAGGAGGAGTGTAACTGAGATGACCATCTCCGAATCGATTTAACGCTTGTATAAAATGATGATAGGAAGGCTCTTTTTTTAAACGTTTGATCGCATTTTTTTTGTTTTTTAATTGTAATTCTTTTGATACGTACTTATACGGATTAGGGTGTTGAGCTTCAATCGTTTTGTCAAGTGTTTCTAAATCCGATAAGTAGTCATCTAATGTGAGTTTTTCAATGTCGATTTCCTGAGAAAAACCAAACTGTATTAATAATACGAGAATAAAGGGTACATGTTTTTTCATAAAAATAATTAAGATTTTTTTGAGTGTCTCAAATTCAATAATTGTACCAGTGACTCATTTCAAAAAGTGTATGTTGCGGAAAACGAGTTTTTTAAGGGAGTTTTATGTTTTTATTGTATTTTTTTAACAAACCAGAATGGCACCCGATTAGAAGAAAAAAAGTTTATAAAGAAAATATGTCATTGATGCTTTTCACTTTTATAATCTGAATAGTTGCAGGTTATGTATAAAAAAGGAGTCATTGGTATAGAAAACGATTCCAGTGGTATAATTTAGTTTAGTATGTATTCAAGATTTTATTTTTTTAATAAATGGTTGATAAAGTGTTTTTTATGATAAACGAAGTATTTGGATGAAATTTCTTTGAGAAAAAAGACATGTTTTCTTGGACTTACCTAAAGGAAACTAATATTAAAAAGAGGAAGAGTAATACACAGCCTTTATCTGAAGGTACAGCATTGTTTTGTTATATCGCTGCCATGCAAAGAAAAAAAATGCAGATACTATTTACCTATTAGGGAAGTCTTTGATGTTTTGGTTTGCTAAGAAATTAAAATTTATTTCCTGTATCATGCTTTGTAGACTTGGCTTAGAAGAAATCACAAAGTTTGATCTACATTTTACCCCGAAATTACTAATTTGTTTCAAACGAATACCTCGTGTTTTTACTTCGGGGTAATTCACTAACTTATATACACACAATTTTTTTAACTTTTAAAACTCAACTTATGATTACAAAAAAGAATGTTTTGTTGGCTTTCTTACTGTTTTCGATTTTCGTCACAGCGCAGGATAAAGCAGATAGAGAGCAAATAAAACAACAGACAAACGTACAAGCGTTACAGAAGATTATTGAACAGTCAGAGCGTCAGCTCAAAAATAATTTTACAAAGGCTACTAAACAAAAAATCCCCCTAAGCAGAACTAATAAAGATGGTGCTCTGGGAGTCTTGTATTCTTTTGATAAACAAGGAAATCCGGTATATGCTTATGATGATAATGTCGATGCTGCGATTAGTTGTCGGGCGAATAAGATATGGAGAGGAGGAAGTACGGGATTAAATCTAACAGGTTCAGGGATCGAAATTGGTGTTTGGGAGAGTGGTGCAGCCAGTCCAACCCATCAGGAGCTCAGAGGAAGTACCTCTAATGGAGATGGGGCTTTGCCAACGAATCACGGAACTCATACAGGAGGGACGCTAATTGCCAAAGGAATTGTTCCAGCAGCTAGAGGATTTGCTTCAGAGGCAACATTAAAAAGTTATACTGCAACAGGAATGGTCGCAGAAGCTGCCAGTTTTGCGGCTGCCGGAGGAATCCTGGCAAATAATTCAAATTCTCCGATTGGTCCTTATGGTTTGTATGATGATAATGCCAGAGATATGGATAATGTAGCCTATAATGCCCCGTTCTATCTACATTGCAAATCAGCAGGAAATAACGGAGGAAGATATGGATCTATATATGGAAACCAATTAGCTAAGAATTTATTTGTTGTTGCCAATGCGAATGATGTACCTAATTATACAGGACCAACATCGGTAACTATGGCAAGTTCCAGTACCTATGGACCTCCTAAAGATTGGAGAGTAAAACCTGATATTACCAATAATGGAGTAGATGTATATTCATCAGATGCTATTAGTGATACCAGTTATAGTTCTAAAACAGGAACTTCGATGTCTACTCCTGCTACTGCTGGGACTGTTGCCTTATTGCAGCAGTATTACAAAAGTAAAAACGGAGTATATATGAAAGCTGCTACCGCAAAAGCACTTGTTATAGGTACGGCAGATGAAATAGGAGCTCATGATGGTCCTGACTTTAGAGGAGGATGGGGATTGGTAAATGCAGAAAGAGCTGCAGCAGTTATTACCAATAATGGAGCCGCAGCTGTTATCGAAGAGACTAGACTTCGCTCTGGGGGGACATATACTCGGTCAATTACTTCTGATGGAAGAACTCCTTTGGCAGTTACTGTAGTGTGGAATGATCCGGCAGGAACCCCAACTTCGGGAAATGCATTGGCATTAGTAAATGATTTGGATCTTAGGGTTATAGGAGGGAATAATACTTATTTTCCTTGGGTGATGGTTCCCAATGCAACCTATGATAATTATACTGACCCTGCACAAAAAGGAGATAACTTTAGAGACAATGTAGAGAAAATTGATGCCGTTTTACCAGCAGGGACGTACCGAATTGAGGTCACACATAAAGGAACACTAAGTAATAATTCACAAGATTTTTCTTTGGTGATAAATGGAATTAAAACAAATCCAGATACGATACCTCCAACACCTCCTACAAATGTAACCGCAGTTGGAGTATATTCAACTACGATAGCACTTTCATGGAACGCGGCAACGGATAATATCGGAGTGACATCCTATGAGATTTTTCAGGACGGAGTTCGTGTAGGAACTTCTACGGATACGGCATATACTGTTACCGGGCTTCGCTCGTTAACCACTTATCGTTTTTATGTAAAGGCGAAAGATGGTGCTGGAAACGTATCGACCAATAGTAATACAGTTAGTGTTACCACTGTAGCAACACCAGCATGTACTGGAGTAACTTCATTTCCGTATACAGAAAGCTTTGAAACAGACTTTGGCGTTTGGGTAAACGCAACTACTGATGATATCCAATGGACAAGAGATTCAGGAGGAACTCCCTCTACAGGAACGGGACCTTCATCGGGACAACAGGGAGCCTATTATATTTATACAGAAGCCTCTACTAATGTAAGCCCGGTAGGGAGTCCTAATAAAGTAGCTATTTTGGATAGCCCATGTATCGACCTAAAAGGAACAGCAGATTATTCGATGGAATTTGGATATCATATGAAAGGGACTGCTATGGGAACCATGGAATTATTAGTGAGTACAGATAATGGAGTAACGTATTCATCACTTTGGTCAAAAACAGGAACTCAGGGAAGTAACTGGAATCAGGCAAGGGTTTCTTTGTCTCCATATGCCGGATCGGTTATTAAACTGAGAATAAAAGGTGTTACAGGGAGTGGATGGAGTAGTGATATGGCATTGGATAACCTTCGTATTTTAGAAATGGTACCAGATAATGAGTCACCAACTCCTCCAACGGCAGTAATGGCTTCCTCTGTTTCTTCTAATTCAATACTTCTTTCATGGACAGCATCTACGGATAATGTAGGAGTCACTGGGTATGACATATTTCAGGATGGAGTAAAAGTAGGAACTTCAGCGTCTAGTTCTTATCAGGTTGTCGGGCTTTCGCCTACTACAGCTTATCGCTTTTATGTAAGAGCTACAGATGCAGCAGGAAATATTTCGGGAAATAGTAATGTGGTTAATGTAACAACAACTGCGAGTCCTTCTTGTTCTGGAGTAAGTGTTTTTCCTTACACAGAAAGTTTTGAAACAGGTTTAGGTATGTGGACAAATGAGCTAGGAGATGATATTCAGTGGACCAGAGATTCGGGAGGAACCCCTTCATTTGGTACAGGTCCCTCATCGGGGCAACAAGGAGCTTATTATCTTTATACCGAAGCGTCTTCTAATACCACTCCCGTGGGAAATCCTAATAAAGTAGCTTTACTGACCAGTGACTGTATTGACTTAAGTGCAGGGAGTAATTATTCGTTGGAGTTCGGGTATCATATGAGAGGAAATGCAATGGGGAAGATGGAAGTATTATTGAGTACGGATGATGGAAATACATATACATCTATTTGGTCCCGATCAGGAAGTCAGGGATCTAATTGGAATCAGGCAGTTGTCGCTTTGTCTAATTATGCGGGAACAGTGATTAAGTTACAGATAAAGGGGGTTACCGGCAATAGCTGGAGTAGTGATATGGCAATTGATCATATAAAAATAATATCTACTGCTAAAGGAAATACCCAGAAAGACTCTTTTGACGATGCGTTTACTGAAAAGAAAGAAGGAAATGAATTTACAGGGCTGATACTATATCCGAATCCGGTTAGTTCTTCTGTAGTACACTTATATTATCCTCAATATGATGAGAAAGTAAAGACAATATTCATTGTCAGAGATGTATTGGGAAATACTATTGAAAAGGTAAAACTTTATTCTTATAAAATGGATTATAGTGTGAAATATTTACCTGCGGGGATGTATTTTGTGAGTGTAGTAACTCCCGAAAAAACAATTAATAAAACATTTGTAAAAAAATAAGAAAAAGGTTTCTTTATTCTGGGAGAATTGATAAACTCAGAGGATCTCTTCATAAAAAAAACGTCCGTTGATCAACGGACGTTTTTATGTATATAAGGTTGTTTACGATCTTATTTAGGAGCTTCTTCCTGAGTTTTGTTAACAATGCTAACTAAATCAATTTCAAAGATTAAATCAGTCTTAGGAGGAATAGGACCTCTTCCTTTTTCCCCGTATCCTAGGTGGTAAGGAATAAAAAGAATAGCTTTATCTCCAACGTTTAATTGTTGTACTCCTTCTTTGAATCCTGGGATCATTTGTGCTTCTGGAGAATATGGCATTTCCATAGGAGCATATCCTTTAGGGTGTGCCGCTCTACGTTCATCAAATATTCCATGCTCTTTTGCTTTTTCAGCAATATTCGTGTCGAATATTTTTCCGGTAGCGAAAAATCCTTGGTAGTTGATGTTAACGAAATCTGTTGGTTTTGGCTTCTCTCCTTCTCCTTCAGTAAGTACTAAGATTTCAAGACCACTTTCCAGTTTTTTAGCTTTTCCTTTTAGTTCACTGTATTTAGCAGCAACTTTTTCTTGCTTTTCTTTAGCGATACGCTCTTTTTCCTTTTTTTCTTCTTCTAATGCTTTTAGTTTTTCATCAAATACGCTTGTGGCATCAAAAGCTTTTGCTTCGTCTCCTTTTCTGATGATGTTTACTTCTAGCATTTTTACTTCTGATTTAGGCTTATCCCCAGGAGCTGTTTCTACTACTCCGATGCTATCTACCACATCCTGACCAATAACAACTTCTCCGAATACGGTATGTTTTTTATTTAGCCATGGAGTTTCTTTTAGTGTAATGAAGAATTGACTACCATTGGTAGCAGGACCAGAATTCGCCATAGAAAGGATTCCTTTAGAGTTATGTGTAAGAGAATCTACAAACTCATCAGGGAATTTATACCCTGGGTCTCCGGTTCCGGTTCCTAATGGATCTCCGGTTTGAATCATAAAGTCTTTGATAACTCTGTGGAAAATGATACCGTTGTAGTATTTTTTTCCTCTATAAGTGCTATCTACAGCTGTATTGGTTCCTTCTGCCAGAGAAACAAAGTTCGCTACTGTAAGCGGTGTTTCATTATAATGTAATTTGGCAACAGTAGTTCCCTTGTTGGTAATGATTTCTGCATATAAACCGTTTTCCAAATCCGGGTATTTGTCTTCACAGCTACTAAAAGCAATTGTGATAAGTGCTAACAATAAAAGATTTAGTTTTTTCATTTTTTGTGTTAAGTATTAATTTTTTGTTGTTGATTCTTGTTTTATAGAGTTTAATGTTACTTCTGCTTTTAACGGAATATTTGTCCCAATCTTGTGATCATCCCCATAATATCCATATGCCTGATATGAGGGAAAGAGAAATGTTATTTTTTCTCCCTGTTTCATGAGCTTTAAACCTTCTCTAAGACCTAAAAACAATTCTTCCTTATCAATTGCATAGGTGACAGTATCTAATTCTTTTTCGCTATAAATAATAGTATTGTTCAAATCACTTAGGTTATAGGTAAAACGAACAACATCTCCAAACTTAGGAGTTCGGTTGGTAAGTGTGTCTTTTTTTTGATAATAATACCAAAAACCATTTTCAGAAGCAATGTAGGTATTGGTACTATCGAGGGCGATGATTTTGAGGATGAGTGCTTCTTCTCTGGCAGATAGTTCCTTGTTTCTATGAATAGATTCGCTCATAAAAGAACCCGAAGAAGTACTGAGAGGTCTTCTGGCTTCCGGAGTCTTACATGAGATTGTAGCAATACCCAGACAAAATAATAAGAGAATGGTCGTTAATCGCATAATTCGGTTTTATAGGACGGTAAGATATTAATAAATTTCTCAACCGTCTCTTCCATACTAAGATTACTTTTTCCTCCGGCAGCATTATGGTGACCTCCTCCTTCAAAATGATTTCTGGAAAATTGGTTTACAGAGAACGCTCCTTTTGAGCGTAGGGATATTTTTATAATATTTTCTCCTTTGTTTTCAATAAAAATCACAGCAAAGATAATTCCTTCCAGAGATAATCCCATATTTACGAAACCTTCTGTATCTCCTTTTTTGAATTGGTGGTCATCTAACTCTTTTTGAGATAAGGTAATATAAGCTGTTTTATATTCTGGTAGTACTTTTAGGTTCTTTAGTGCTACACCCTGTAGTTGCAATCTCGAATAGGTATTGGCATCATAAATACGTTCGTGTATAGCAGTATTGTCTGCTCCTTTATCGATGAGGGCTGCAATTACTTTATGAGTAGTACTGGTAGTAGATCTAAATCTGAATGATCCGGTATCAGTCATAATACCTACATAAATGCAGGTAGCTATTTCCGGACTTATTTTTTCTGTATCACCGAGTTGTTCAATAAAATGATATACCATTTGACAGGTGGAACTCATACTTGTATCACTATAAGTATACGTAGCATAATCATCAGGTTGCTGATGATGATCAATCATGATAAAAGTAGTCGCTTGTTTTTCCAGAAAAGCTTCCATGTCTCCGGTTCTTGAGAAATGATTAAAGTCCAGGGTGAATATGATATCAGCTTCTTCGATCAATTTTTGAGATGCATCTGTTTCATTCTCATATTTAAGAATTGTTTCTTCCCCGGGAATCCATTTCAAAAAGGAGGGATAATCATTAGGAGTGATCACTGTCGAATCATGACCTAATCCTTTTAAATAGAGTGATAGCCCTAATGTAGAACCAATAGCATCTCCATCCGGATTCTTATGTGGGATAATAACGATTTTTTTTGGAGTAGATAAAAGCTCCTTGATTTCTAATATTTCATCTGCATTCATAAGGAAGCGAATATACAATATATAAATATTTTGTGATCCTTTGTTCGTTTAATTTTAAGAAAAACCACCTTTAATTCGGTTGAAATAGTACATATTTAAGACTTTTTTTGAAAAAACCCAACAGCCTTATGGAGAGGGGTAAAGCTTCCTGTTTTGTACAATCGATAGAAAGAAGAGTCGCTGGATTATAAATATAATATATCTGTTTTTGTGTATTATTATTGCAATCAGTTCCCTTGGTTTTATTGGTGTCGCCAAAGAGTATAATATTCTAAGACTTGCTTTAAAATTAAAAATTTGTTTCTGACGAATGCTTCGTGGATTTTCCTCGAGAGAGTTTACGTGATGATAGAGGGAGAATGTTTTGGAGTTTGTGCTGAAATCGAAATGTATCGTTTAAAAAGGGATCAGGTGTATGTAGTCTGAGCCAGTTGGTTGGTATGATATTTTTTGAATTTTAAAGAGAGTTCTGTATGATCTATATACATTGATAGTATGTCAAAAAGAGATGTGTCCCCGTTTTTTATAAATGAAGTGTACTTTACTATAGATAACTCTTGTTTTTATAATCATTATACATACTTTTGCAAAAAATAAATTTTAATAATCATTGATTATTGCTCTTTATTGATTAGAGCTGAAAATTATACAAATTAAGACATAAAAATGGCAACAAACAGAACTTTCACAATGCTTAAGCCGGATGCGGTAAGAAATGGACATATCGGAGCAATCCTTGAGCAAATTACTGCTTCAGGTTTTAGAATTGTAGCGATGAAACTTACACAATTAACTACGGATGATGCAAAGGCTTTTTATGCAGTACACAGTGAGCGTCCTTTCTACGGAGAGTTGGTTGAATATATGACTAGCGGACCAATTGTAGCTGCAATTTTAGAAAAAGATAATGCAGTCGAAGACTTTAGAACATTAATCGGTGCTACAAATCCTGAAGAGGCTGCAGAAGGTACTATCCGCAAAAAATATGCTGCTTCTATTGGTGAAAATGCTATTCATGGTAGTGATAGCGATGAGAATGCTGCTATTGAGGGAGCATTTCATTTTGCCGGAAGAGAGCAGTTTTAATAAAATACTGTTTTTAATTATATCAAAACCACCTGCTAGAGGTGGTTTTTTGTTTTTAGGAGAGTTTGTCTCGTAATAACAGCAGGGATTTTTTATGTACCAGTATATCTGATACCTTTCCTTCATAAGTGGCAACTGTTCTATAGTTTGGGAAACTGAGTTTCGTTTTGGTAATAGAATAGGTAAGGGTGAGCAGGGGATAGTTGAAAAGTAAAATAAGCAATTGGATACCATCTTGTTTTGTGCGTTTTAATCCGATTTTATTAGCTGTTCGCTCGTTGATAATATACGATGTACCTTGAATGATGTATTGCGTTTTTGAATTCGTTTCCAGTTCTTCAACTAATTTGAGAAGCCCTTCAATATAATTGTATAGAATAAAACGGGTTCGTTCTCTTGCATTGGAATTTTTATTGATAGTAAAGCAATAATCTAAGAAAGTCCCACCATGAATTTTGATGCGTTTATTCTTTTCTTTTTCTGCAATAAAGAGAGGGGCGTAGTAGGTGATTTTTTTAGTAGCCTTTAATGAAGGAACATCTATAAAAGGGGCTATGATCGAAATAATGACAGGAAGAATAATAAAAGGGAAAAAATATAAGGTAGTAGCATAAGCGATTACGATACTTATGAAGAAACAAAGCAAGGCGAGGCATATGATTTTGAATATAAAAAAACGCTGTTGTTGCTTTGTTTTACTATAAAAGGAATGGGGTATATTCATTGAGTAACAGGGATGTTTTTTACCCGGTAATATAAGTGGTGTTTTTGATTTTTCCTATGAAAAAAATAAGAAGAGAAGAGATCGTAAAACACAAAATTGTTACAACAGGAATACTAATGCTTGGGTGACATATTTTCCAATCAATATTGAATGAGCTTAATAGAGAAAGAATGAGGATGTGACATAAGTATATTCCGTAACTTTTCTTGCTGAGACTGTGAATCACTTTTTGGTATTTCGGATTGGTAATGACAGCTTTTTTAAAGAGGATAAAAATAGCGGTAGCGCATAAGATTGTATCAAATGTGAGATACCCGTAAAAATAATTAGTAAAGCTGTTATTTTGTTCACTTAGGTAATAAGTACCAATAATAGTGATGGCACTACCTATTGCCAGGAAAATATACCAGATGTTTTTATTAGAGATTTTATAAACGGATAAGTAGTATCCCAGTATAGTATAGCCAATAAAGCCACTAAAATTTCTTAGGTCAACAAAGCGGATGTACTCACGAACTCCAGGAATGTCAATAAGACTTGTGATTCCCCAGATGACTAGAAAATACTGTATTTCTTTTTTTGATGCATTTTTTATCCATTTACTTAGGATAGGGATTAATAAATAGATACCAATTAACACGTAAACGAACCAAAGATGATATTCACTACCTCTTAATAAGTTGCTAAATATAGTTTTGAACACTAATATAAGGGATGAAAAATCCCATTGCAATCTATGGTAAGGAAAATCATAGGCTATGTAGATACAACTCCAGAAAAGAAAAGGAGGAATGATTCTGTAGCATCGTTTTTTTAGGAAAGTAGTCAAAGAATATTCTTTTCGGAATAATAACGCCCCCGTAAGCATAAAAAAAATAGGAACACAAAAACGGGTAGCCCCATCGTATATATTACCAACCCACCAAAGGTTATCTGGAATTTTTTTGAATTCGTATAAAATAGGAGCAGAGACATGTAATAAGATGACGCTGATTGTAGCAAAAACCCTTAGGTGATCTGCCCAAAAAAGAGTATTGGTCGATTGATGAAGAGGTGTATGTTTCATGATGTGCAGTATACTTAAAGTAAGGGGAAACTAGACTGTATAGGAGTTTAAAGTACAGAAAATGAAAGGGATTTAATTCTTTTAACGGGTGAAAGTTTTGTTAAAAAAGGAATCAATGAATAAAAACAGTCGAAGAGTTGTATAAATGTATTTTTTGACGAAAAAGATATGATGTTTTTAAATTTGAGTAGAAATATAAAGGTTGTTTGATAAAAGGGAGAAATACCAGTAAGAATTTACTTATAGTTACAATTCATTTCTATGTAACAACCCCTACTATCTATAGTTAGGTAATTTTGTTTGGTGTTTTTTCTTTATATATGTTTTATTTCCATTGGAATTAATGTAATATTTTCCTCCTCTTGGTCCGGTTAGAATTGTTCTTCTCGATGAATTGTTTGGAGTTGAATAGGTGGGGATTGGGTAGGAGGAAGATGAATAATACCTGTTGGATGTCCTTTTTTTAGGGCTTAGATATACTTTTTTTTCATTGCTGATTATGTAGGATTTTCCTCCGTTCTTTCCAGTGTAAATGGTTTGTTTTTTGAGATCAGTTTCTAAGTAACTTGAATTCGAAATAGAAGAAGTGTTGTGTCTATTATGATAAGTTGAATTTGAATACTGTTTTTGTTTTAGGACTGGGTAAGAAGAGTTGCTTCTCTTGGCTCTTTCTCGCGCTGTTTTTCTTTTGTGTTGTTCAATGGTTAGTAACTGCATATTGCTTGGGTCATCTGTACCTCCTTCAGATAAAGGTTTTATATGATCAATTTCATAGCCAAATGGAATTTTGTTATATCCCAATGATTGTAAAAAAACTCTTTTATTAGCAGCACTTCTTTTTACAAGTGGTTTGCCTGTAGTGGCATAATATTGTCCGTAATAATATTCGGTATTTCCAATCTTGTAAAAGTATAGCCTAACAAAATTATCGAAGTACAATCTTTTTTATCAGATCTTTTCTAAGGGCTTCATTCAGGTTAGAAATAATTTTTTCTTTACCGTAACTAAGCTCTTCTCTTAACACTGATGAGGTGAGTCCTATATATAAGGTGCTTTTCTCCAGTGTGATGGTATGGGTATATTTATTAATAGCACTTCCCATGACCTGTTGCCAGGCGTCCCGTACATTTACTTTGTCCAGACCATTCTCCAGATTATTGCTTTTTACAAAATCCTTGAGAACATCTTTCAGTAACTGATGATCATTCTGTCGTTTGCTCATGGTTGTATTACAATCTTTTTATAAGGTTTGTAAAAATACGTATTTCCAATAGCATTTTTGAGGACAATCTCATTTTCTTTGGCAGAAATAACAGTTTCCTTATACGGGGAATTTGCTTTTTGGTAATAGATAAACAGGCTGTCATTTTCTATTTTTAGCTCGATAGGTTCTCCGGGATTGGTTCGGACAAAAGTACCATCTAATCGAGGTTTTAGCTTTGTACGCATCCCTTTTAGTCCTTCAATAGTAAAATGGTCTACAATAGGGTTGAATCCATATTCTTTTAGAGAACCATCATGCAACCTTACCCGTTCGATTTCCCAATAACCGTTAATAAAAGGGATTAAGTCTTCAGGGTTTTTCCGGGAACAGCTACTGAATACCAATAGGAATATAGCAAAAAGGTATTGTACGCTGGTAGGGAGTATTGATTTGAATGTCATAAGGAGGCTATAGTTTGATGATTTTATACGATTGAGAAATTCTTTTGACAACGGTCTCCGTTCTTTCTGCATGAGTATCACTAATAAATAACTGTCCGAAATTTTGATCATCGACTAGTTTTACGATATGCTCTACTCGTTTTTCATCCAATTTGTCGAAAATATCATCTAATAGAAGTAATGGGTTGACATTACTTTCTTTTTTTATAAAATCAAATTGGGCTAATTTAAGAGCAATTAGAAAAGACTTTTGTTGTCCCTGACTTCCAAACTTCTTAATGGGGTACGCTTCAATTTCAAAAGATAAATCATCTTTATGGGTACCCACGCTTGTGTATTGTAGTGCTCTGTCTTTTGCTATATTTTCTTCCAATAAGTCGAGTAGTGGTTTATCAGAGAGTTTACTTTGGTAATGCAATGCTATTTTTTCTTTTCCAGAACTGATCATTTCATATCTGTTAATAAAGATAGGCGTAAATATCTCTAAAAAGTTAGTGCGTTTTTCGTGGATAATAGAACCGTACTCATGAAGTTGCTGATTATAGATGTCGAGCGTAGTTGCGTCGAATGTATGATTAGCAGCAAAATACTTTAGTAAAGAGTTACGCTGTGAAATGAGTTTCGCATACTTTAATAAGGTCGTTAGGTAGGTAGGGTCACTCTGAGAAATTACCCCATCTATAAACTTACGTCGTCCTTCACTACCTCCAGAAATTAAGTCTCTATCAGCAGGTGATATAATTACCAGAGGAAGAAACCCTATATGTTCGCTAAGAGTATCGTAAGTCTTTCCGTTTCTTTTAATGACTTTTTTTTGTCCTTTTTTGGTACTTACCGTAACTTTTTCATCACGTTCATTTTTTTGATATGCTCCTTCGATTAAGAAAAAATCAGTTCCGTGTTTTATATTCTGACTCGTGATAGGATTAAAGTAGCTTTTACCAAAAGACAGGTGATAAATGGCATCCAGAACATTTGTTTTTCCAACCCCATTATTCCCAACAAGGCAGTTTATCTTCTCGTCAAAATCAAAATTAATCGACTCAAAATTTTTATAATTTAATAAGGACAGGGATTTTAGAATCATAAATTTTTAACATTCAAAAGATAAGAACCTTTGTGAAGTATTTAAATTACGAGCGCAAAATATTGAAAAATATCAAATATTTTCGCTTTTAATTATGAATAAAAATTTTATTTTTGCGCTTACCTAAAACTAAACTCATGGCAACTTATAAAAAACGAGGATATAAACCAAAGAATAAAGTAGAAGAAGTAGAACAGGTAGAAGAGCAGTCGACTACTGCTGAAGTTTTTAATACTTTAGATGAAGGAGCCTCCAAAACAGAAGAGTGGGTAGCCAACAATCAGAAATATATTTTTATGGTAGTTGGAGCTATTGCAATAGTAGTATTGGGGTATCTTGGTTTTCAAAAGTTTATTCAAGAACCAAAAGAGCAAACAGCAGCCAATGAAATGTTTCAGGCTCAGAAGTACTTTGATGATGCCTTGACAGGAAATACAGCCGTTCGTGACTCTCTTTTTAATCTAGCATTAAACGGAAGTAATGGGCAGTACGGATTCTTGAGTATTATTGAAGAATACGGAGGGACAAAAGCTGCAAACTTATCAAGCTACTATGCAGGTGTTTGTTATTTGAAAACAAAAGAATATCAAAAAGCAATTGATCATCTGGATAAGTTTGATGGAGGAGGAGAAGTGTTAGGACCTTTAGCTCTTGGGGTTATAGGAGATTCTTTCTCTGAGCTAGGACAATTAGACGATGCGTTATCATACTATGAAAAAGCAGCAAAGTCAAAAAGTAATGACTACACAGCACCTAGGTTTTTATTAAAATCAGCAATTACTGCAATTGAATTAGGAAAAGCTGATGTAGCTATCACTCATTTAAATAGAATAAAAGAAGAGTTTTCTAAAAGTATAGAAGCAAATCAGGTAGATGTACACTTAGGGCGTGCAGAAGCTATGCTTAATTAGAAAATAATGTAGTAGATCCTCATTTGTAGAGATACATGAGGTATTACATAGATATGAATTTTAATTTCGGAAATTATATTCCGAAACATTCAAATCTCGATGACCGAGTAAATATATGGCTACAGAAAATAAAAATTTATCAAATTACGATAAAGCAACAATCCCAAATTCGAAGGACTTTCGGTTTGGGATTGTTGTTTCAGAATGGAATGATGCAATAACAGAGGGGTTATTTCAGGGGGCTTTTGATGCACTTACAGATTGTGGAGTTCTTAAGGATAATATTGTCCGATGGAATGTTCCAGGGAGTTTTGAGCTTATCTACGGATGCAAAAAGATGAGAGAAAGTTATGATATGCTCGATGCAGTGATTGCTATTGGAAGTGTGATACAGGGAGAGACGAAGCACTTTGATTATGTGTGCGAAGGAGTTACCCATGGGATTAAGGATCTAAATATACAGGGGGATATTCCGGTTATTTTTTGTGTGTTGACTGATAATACATTACAGCAATCTATAGATCGTTCTGGAGGAAAACATGGAAATAAAGGAACGGAGGCAGCAATTGCAGCTATAAAAATGGCGCAGTTGAGAAAAGAAGCTACGTTTTAATTCAATTTTGGTGGTAGAATACCAAATGCGGCATTATCCTTGTTGTTAATATTTCACAAGGTATTGTGTTTCTAAATCCTTTAGAAAACAATGCTTTTTGAGTATATTTGAATCATACAAAAAAGAGAGGAGTAGCGCATGAAAGTAAATATCCTAAAAAAGAAAGAAAACAGAAGGTTTAATTATACCCCCAGATATTACAAAGGCAAGAGCGAGGGGAATATTTATGATTTTGAAAACAGGATTGTAAAATATCGCGAAACTACCAACTCTAGCGATTTTGGTGCGCAATGGTCGGAAGCCAGAAAAGCAAGTCGCCATAGAGGAAATAGAGAAATTAATAGGCGTGTTATCTATATAGCGCTGATATTGATTTTTATCTTTTTGTATTTAATAGATTTTGATTTATCCATTTTTAGTGCGCGACGATAGATGTCTGATATTATTCAATTATTACCTGACCATGTAGCGAATCAAATTGCCGCAGGAGAAGTGGTGCAACGCCCGGCTTCAGTGGTAAAAGAACTTCTGGAAAATGCTATTGATGCGAAGGCAAGCAGTATAAAACTAATTGTAAAAGAAGCAGGAAAAACCCTGATCCAGATTATTGATGATGGAGTGGGGATGAGTGTTACGGATGCGCGAATGAGTTTCGAGCGTCATGCAACTTCCAAAATAAGAAAAGCAGAAGACCTTTTTGATCTCACTACTAAAGGATTTAGAGGAGAAGCGCTAGCCTCTATAGCGGCGATAGCCCATGTAGAATTAAAAACAGCAAGAGCAGAAGATGAAGTAGGAACAGAAATTAAAATTGAAGGAGGTAAAGTTATTGCTCAGGAAGCTTGTGTTACACCTCAGGGGACCTCAATTAGTGTTAAAAATCTGTTTTATAATATTCCGGCAAGAAGGAACTTTCTAAAATCTAATTCAGTAGAATTACGGCATATTATAGATGAGTTTCACCGGGTAGCCATGGTACACCCGGATATTAAATTCGAAATGTATCACAATAATACAGAGGTGTTTAGTTTGCCAGGGTCTAATCAACGCCAGCGTATCGTTCGGATTTTTGGAGGAAAAACCAATGAAAAATTAGTGCCAATACAAGAAGAAACTGATTTGGTAACGATCACTGGTTTTGTAGGAAAACCACAGTTTGCTAAACGAACCAGAGGAGAGCAATTCTTTTTTGTAAATGATCGTTTTATAAAAAGTGCATACCTAAACCATGCGGTGAACTCTGCATTTGAAGGACTGCTAAAAGAAAAAACACATCCGAGTTATTTTATTTACCTGCAGGTGGATCCAAAATCTATTGATATTAATATTCATCCTACAAAAACAGAAATAAAATTTGATGATGAGCATTCTTTATATGCAATGTTGCGATCTACTATTAAGCATAGCTTAGGACAGTTTAATGTAGCTCCAGTATTGGATTTTGATAGAGATGCTTCCATGGATACTCCGTATGAATATAAGGATAAGGCGATCAAAAATCCGGTTATTGAAGTAGATCGTAGTTTTAATCCATTTAAAGAAGAGGGATCTTTTTCTTCTGTTCAACATACATCGTCATCGGAGCCGGTGACAAAATCGTCTTCTTTTTCGAAGAATACAGAAAAGAGTTCCTTCCCTGTGTTCAAAAAAGAGAAAACAGCCGACTGGGAGAATTTATATGTGGGATTGGAAAATGTAGAAGCAGCTGAGTCATCCGGAGAAGAAGAGAAAGTATCTTCTATACAATATGAAAGTACTGCTGTAACAGGTTCTCTTTTTGAAAATGATACAGTAACTTCGCAGGATACCAATGCGACCTATCAATTAAGGAGAAAATATATTGTTACTACGATCAAAAGTGGTATGATTATTATCCATCAGCACCGGGCACACCAGCGGATATTATACGAAGAGTTACTGAAAGATATTACTATGGCAAATGCAGTAAGTCAGCAATTGTTATTTCCTCTTCAGTTATCATTTTCTATTCAGGAGGTAGAAACCTTACAAACAATAAAAGAACAATTAGAAAATACAGGTTTTGTTTTTGGGGAAATAAAAAAAGAAGAAGTAGAGATTAAAGGAATTCCTACAGCTGTAACAGAAAGTGAAGTTTCTGTATTGTTAGAGCAGCTGATAGGGGACTTAGAAAATGAAGTGCCGGATAGTGGATTCTCTCAGACAGATGTATTAGCTAGGTCTATGGCTAAAAGTATTGCGGTCAGAACGGGAGTGAATCTGGAAGAAGAGCAGTTGCAGCACATTGTTAATAGTCTTTTTGCATGTACGGAACCTTCCGTAACACCAGATAATAAGGCTACATTCATCACGTTAACCTTAGACGAAATAGATAAGAAGTTTTAGAAAAATATGGGAAGAATTACAGATACGGTAAAAACCATCTTGATTATTAATATCATTTTTTTTATAGGTTCGCTGACCCTGGGAGATGCAGCGTATAATTTATTTGCCTTGTGGTTTCCTAAAAATTCAAGTTTTCAGATTTGGCAGTTGCTTACTCATATGTTTATGCATGGGAGTGCGGGGCATATCTTCTTTAATATGTTTGCGCTGTATATGTTTGGAAGTCATTTGGAGCATACCATTGGTCAGAATAAGTTTTTGTTCATTTACTTCTCAGCAGGTTTAGGAGCGGTTGCATTTCAGATTCTTTTTACCTATTTTCAGTTTATGCCAGGATATCAGGCTTATATGGATGCAGGCTTATCTGACGCAGAAGTTATTAAGTTTATAGAAGATGCATTAGCTAAAGGGCGATTTAGTGTGTATCCGCAGATTCCACAAGAAGTAACTAATACAATGATTACATCGTATCAAACGCCTATGGTGGGAGCTTCTGGTGCCATCTTTGGAGTACTGGCAGCTTTTGCGGTACTATATCCGAATTTGCCCTTGTATATTATGTTTATCCCTATTCCGATAAAAGCAAAATATCTCATCGGAGGCTATTTTCTATTGGATCTATATGCAGGAATCACGGGGCAGGCAATTTTAGGTCCTTCGAATGTTGCGCATTGGGCGCATATCGGGGGAGCAGTATTAGGGTTTATTATTATGTGGTACTGGAAAAAGAATTCTTTTAATCAAAATAGATGGAACTAATATGGCGCTACTCGATGATTTAAAGCGTAAGTATAGTCTGGCGTCTATGTCAGAAAGACTGATAGCAATCAATCTAATCATTTTTGTGTGTTATCATTTGATAAATACGTCACTGCGTTTATTTCAGGTAAAAGCTTTTGATTTGAATACCTGGCTGGCATTTCCGCAAGAAGTTTCGGAATTGTTGATAAAGCCATGGACACTGTTTAGTTATGCGTTTTTTCATGAAGGATTATGGCATATTCTGTTGAATATGATAGTATTTCATTTTTCTGCCAGATTTTTTAGTACTTATTTTTCGGGAAAACGTTTGTTGACGGTCTATTTGCTTGGAGGCGTTTGTGGGGCTGTTCTGTTTTCATTGGCATATGGAGTGTTTCCTCTTTTTGAATCGATATCGGCAAACAACCTCAGAGGTGCTTCAGGAGCTATTATGGCTGTGATGTTTGTTGTGGTAGGCTATGCCCCGCATCTGAAAGTACGATTGTTTTTTTTAGGAGAAATTAGTTTTTGGTGGATTGCCTTGTTTTTTGTGATGCAGGATATTATAAGTATTCCTACTATGGAAAATTCAGGAGGTAATTTTGCTCATTTAGGAGGGGCTCTTTTTGGATATATCTATGCGTTGCAATTAAAGAAAGGAAATGATATTGGAGCTTGGTTTGAGAAATGGATGGATAGTTTGGTAAGCTTTTTTAAACCGAAAAAGAAAAGTCCGTTAAAAACAGTGCACAAAACTCATAAAACATCTAAAAATACTTCTCGAAGCTCAAGAGCTGAACGTCCAAATCAAAAAGAAATAGATGCGATTTTGGATAAAATAAGTAAGAGTGGGTACGAGAGTTTGACTAAAAAAGAAAAAGATCTTTTGTTTAAAGCAGGGAAAGAATAGGGGATGAGAAAACTATTCAATAAAATTATTTTTTTTGTGAATTCAATAGCAGCTTTTACGCTGTTATTGTCATATTTGTTGCCGTATGTTTCTCCTAAGACATTTCCGTTATTGTCGGTTCTTAGTTTGGCAGTTCCTGTTCTGATCGTTATCAACGTACTCTTTTTTATGTATTGGGCAATTTTATTCAAGCGAAAGTTATTGTTGTCGTTGATTGTATTGCTGTTAGGGGTGTCTCATGTGCGCTCTTTGTATAAAATTACAGGAAAAGAAGTGAAAGAAGAGGCAGGGAACTCGCTTTCTTTGCTTAGTTATAATGTGCATAGTTTTAATCGTTTTCGCTGGATCGACTCAGATTCAATACCTGTAAATATTTCTCAGTTGGTGAAAGAGGTAAAACCAGATATTTTTTGCGCACAGGAATATTACGATAATCCGGATATAGATTTTAGTCAGTATGCGCATAAGTATCAAATCTACAATAATGATAACGGAGAATTGGCACTGGTTATTTATACCAGATATCCAATTGTTCACAAAGGATCACTAAATCTGAAAAATACAGCGAATAACATCATTTTTGCGGATATAGCAATACCGAATGATACTGTACGGGTTTATAATGTGCATTTACAATCTCATAAGCTGAATTCGCAGATAGAGGATTTGGATCTCAACGAAGAAAATTCGGATAAGTTATTAAGGAGTATTCAGGTGTCGTTTAAAAAGCAACAAACCCAGGCAGAGAAATTAATGACGCATATGTCAGCTTCTCCTTATAAAAATATTATTATGGGTGACTTTAATAATACAGCTTATTCGTATGTATATGAAAAAATCAAATCAAAAGGATTGAAAGATGCATATAAAGAAGCAGGAGAGGGGTTTGGTAAGACGTTTAAGTTTGATTTATTCCCGGCCAGAATAGACTTTATATTAGTTCCTGAGGAGTATGAGGTATTGAGTTTTAAAAGTGATACAAGAGAGTTTTCAGATCATTTCCCGATATTCTCAAGTGTAAAACTGTGATCTTCTTCGCGTGTCATAGCTTACATCAACCAGCAATCTATTTGATCTGTGAGTATATGCCACAATAGAGAAAAACCTATGAGTCTGGTTTTTTTAAATGCGGTTAATACGAAATATGAACCAATAGCGATGTATGTATGAAGGTAATGAAAGCCTACACTACATCGGTTAGGGTCAAATACAGGATTAGCAAATAAGTGATCGAGATCAATCAGCATGGCAGCTAAAAAAATAAGGTATGTTTTTTTCCATGTTTTTGGATACCATATAAGTGCAAAAAATACAGGGATGATAAAATGACAACCATAATGGATTAGAAAACGTGTCATTATGGGATAATCGGTTGGTTTTCTAAATAATGTAATGCATTAGGTCCTTCTGTGAATAGAAGATCTAGGATGCATAGATTAGGAATAAAACCGTGTTTCTCATTAAAGACCTGCGTATAGGGGGCTTGTTGGAAGCTTGTTTCTTTTTTCGCGTTTACAAGGGAACGTAAATCAATAATATCAGCAGTATCTTCTGCTAGAAAAGAAGTGGATTTTGTATATGCGTAATCTAGCTGTAAACAATCAGTGATTACATCTATGCATTCGTAGTTAAAATCCAAAAGGAAATCTTTCTTTGTATGAAACAAAGGAGCAATGTCATCTTCGTAGAATTCAAAAAAGGGAGAAGTTCTATAGGCAGATTCTAATGATTTCCAGTGATTTTTTTGCCATGCAAAATCATTTTCAATCAGGATGTCTTTGTATTTTTTTCTTCCAATGTCCTTATTGTGTTTTGTAGGAATGCTCAAAAGAAGCTTGCCGTTAGCACCATAAACATGCATTCTGTTTCTATAGGTTTGTTTTTGGAAGTTATCTTCATTTTCAAAAATGATTTCCTTCGCCTGAGCTATAGCACTATACTGTGCTATAGTTCCAAAATACATAGGATGTAAGATTATCTTTTTCAATTCTCTAAAAAATACAAAGATTAAAGAAGCACATTTTATTCGACCATCAGAATGTGAGTGTTTTTCCGAGAAGGTAACAATTATTTTATCTAATCTCTCATGTGTTTATGCAGCAGAGGAATAGTGAGATATAATAAAATGTGCTTCGTATATTTTATGCGTTTTTCTTTCTCTTTCTTATTTTACTAAATACAATCCAGCCACCAACTAAGATCAGGAAGTAATAGAAATACGATCTGGGGGCATCATCTCCTCCAACAGTTGTGAAAAGACGTTCCCATCTTATTTTATTGAATAGTCCCTTGACATTGGAATCCCAGCTCATCCAGATAAATACAGGTTTCCCTACAATGTGATTTGCAGGAACATATCCCCAAACACGACTATCTTCACTATTGTGTCGGTTGTCTCCCATCATCCAGTAATAATCCTGTTTGAATGTATAAGAATCTATTGGATTGCCATTCAGTAATACTTGTGTTCCGTTTACACTTAATTTATTGTCAATTCCCATTTCAGAACCTTCATATACTTCGATAATTCTGCGATATAAAGAGAAGCTTTGAAGATCCATTTTTACCGTTTTACCAGCTTCAGGAATGTAAATGGCACCGAAGTTATCAGTGTTCCAGTGTACTTTTCTATTATTTGGGAAAATTCCAGTGTCTTTCTGCCCTTTTTTGGCGATAATACGTTCTACTGCAGTTACATGAGGGTGGTTTTTCAGTTTTGCTGCATTTTCCTCGGTCAATTCTACTACTAAATAGTCTCCACTTTTATTGACAGGGAAGATGTTTTTTCCATAGATCAGCTTGTATCTTTCGTAAAGTACTGCGGGATTAAATCCACTCTTTGTTTTGATATTATAACTAAACTGTACTTTTGCTCTTCCGGGTAATTGTGTTGGTTTTCCGTTGATATGGACTTTTCCATCAATGATGGATAAAGAATCTCCTGGAATTCCTACACATCGCTTTACATAATTCGATTTTTTATCGATAGGCTTATGTACATGTATACCAGAAGGATCTCTAAAATAGCGAACAGTGTCTATAGGCCAACTAAATACAACGATGTCATTTCTTTTTATTTTTTGAAATCCAGGTAACCTGAAATATGGATATTGAGGTTTGCTGGTATACGATTTTGTTTTGACTACCGGGATTGTGTCATGAACCATAGGGAAGGAGACTGCCGTCATAGGGGTTCTGGCTCCATAGTGAAATTTACTTACAAAAAGAAAATCTCCCACGAGTAATGTTCTTTCCAAAGATCCGGTTGGAATTGTATAAGGTTGCATGAAGTACGTATGAACGATTGTCGCAGCAACTACTGCAAATAATATAGAACTAACCCATTCTCCTCCATTAGTTCTAGGTTTCAGACTTCGATCTTCAATATGGGTTACATCGAGCATGTAATTTACATAGTAGATGTAGAAGCCTAAAGTGGCAACAACAAGAATCGTATCTTTTGTAGTGTTTTGACCAAAACTTCTAATAGTCTCTACCCATACTACCGGAAGCATGATTACATTAATCACCGGAATAAACAGGAGGATGACCCACCACCATGGACGATTTATAATTTTGGTGAGGACGACTGCGTTGTATACGGGAACTGCAGCTTCCCAAGCTTTTCTTCCTGCTTTAATATAGAGTTTCCAGGTTCCTAAAAAATGAATAACCTGAACTATTAAGAAAAATATAAACCATTCTGTAAGTGTCATCTTCTGTGTTTTTTATAAGTATAAGTGTGATTTATAGAAAAAAGTTACACATAATTACAATCCTAATACATCTTTCATTGAAAATACTCCTGTTTTACCATGTAACCATTCAGAAGCAACAACGGCTCCCAGTGCAAATCCATGCCTGTTATGCGCAGTGTGTTTTATCTCTATGGTGTCTACCTCGGAAGTGTATGCAATACTATGTGTTCCAGGGACATCGGCTTCTCTTACAGCAGTAATAGGAATTGTGTTAATATCTCCTTCATCTAATTTCCAGGCTGTTTTAGCACTGTGTTCGATTACTCCTTCTGCTAATGTGATCGCAGTTCCACTAGGAGCATCTAATTTTTGTGTATGATGAATTTCTTCCATGCTAACATCGTATTCCTTAATAGGACTAATCATTTGAGCTAATTTTTTATTTAACTCAAAAAACAAATTAACCCCTAAGCTAAAATTAGAAGCGTAAATAAAACTTCCTTTTTTCTCTTTACAAAGTTGAAGAATATCATTGTATTGATCTAGCCACCCTGTGGTTCCTGATACAACAGGAACCCCTGCATTGATACAGGTAGTTATATTGTTTACAGCTGCTGAAGGAATACTGAAGTCTATGGCTACATCTGCCACGGATATGTCATAATTGGTGTCTTCTTTGTCAACTTTAAGGACGATCGAGTGACCTCTTTCCAGGGCTATCTTTTCAATAGTTTTTCCCATTTTTCCATATCCTAATAGTGCAATTTTCATCAGTTCTTTTTTTTAGTTGTGTCTCATAAGAAGTGATAACAGCAAACCACCTTCTGGGGAATGCAGTTATGTAAATCTTATTCTGTAAGCAATTTATTTTTTTGTAAAAGTACGTAGATTATACGTTAAAAACTATAGCTAAATGATAGGCCGTAATTCGGAGAAGTATTAAATCTGTCGATGTTGATTTTTGGCTGCAATGTAAGGTCTTCTGATATGTTATAGTTTTGTAAGTGTGCAGTAACATTGGCATCTACAATATTCAGTAAGTAGAGCCCAACAGTAACCAGTAGTGATAACTCCTGTTCTCTTCGATATCTTCGTTGGATGGAGATTAACTGGTCGTCGCTAAAATCTTTAAATTCCTCATCGGGGATTCCTGTAATACGACGTTTATAAGCATCGCGAAATCGATTATACTGGTTGGTGTTTTCTGTGTAGAAATAGACACCAGTTCCGATTGCTGCATAGACAATAGGTATTTTCCAGTATTTTTTGGTGTAAGCCTGTCCCAAGCCCGGAACAATTGCTGAATAGAAAGCAGCTTTTGCCGGGGCAAGTGGTTCATATGGCTTAATGTTGTTTTTCTTTTTTTTAACGGCTACTTTTTCCGTTTTGATCTTTACTTCGTCATTTTTTTCTTGTGCCCAGGTGTAGTGTAGTGTACCAATGAAAAAAAAGAGAATTATATAGAGCGATTTATTCTTCACTACTGATAAGTTTCTTTATGCGTTTAAAATCTTCTTCGGAAGAGAAGGGGATAATTAATTTTCCTCTTCCTTTTCCAGAAACTTTTACATCAATTTTTGCGCCAAAGTACTCAGAAATTCCTTGTAATTCATCTGCAATATATCCGGGAAGCACATTAGAGCCTTTTACTTCTTTTTCTGTAGCACTTGCAGGGTTGTTAATAGCTCGTACCAATTTTTCGGTATCTCTTACAGATAGTCCTTCTCCTACTATTTTTTCGTAAACTTCTAATTGTTTTTGAGGATCGTCTACATTGATTAGTGCCCGACCATGTCCCATGGATATAAAACCATCTCTCATTCCTGTTTGTACAATCGGATCCAGTTTTAATAATCTCAGGTAATTCGCGATAGTGGATCTTTTCTTTCCTACACGATCACTTAGTTGTTCTTGTGTAAGTTTGATTTCGTCCATTAATCTTTGATAGGATAGGGCGATTTCTATAGGATCTAAATCCTGTCGCTGAATATTTTCTACCAAGGCCATCGTCAGGGATTCCTGATCATTGGCAATACGAATGTATGCGGGAACAGTTTTTAGTCCGGCAAGTTTAGAAGCTCTTAATCGACGTTCTCCACTAACAAGCTGGTATTTGTCAAATTCTAATTTCCGAACAGTTATTGGCTGAATTACACCAATTTCCTTAATAGAAGTTGAAAGTTCTTTAAGTGTTTCGTCATTAAAATTTGTTCTTGGCTGGAAAGGATTGATTTCAATCTTATCTAATTCCAGTTCTACGATATTTCCTACAAGTTTATCTGCATTTTTATCCTCTACGGAATTGATATCATTTTCCGGGTCTTTTAATAATGCTGATAATCCTCTTCCTAATGCTTGTTTCTTTGTTGCCTTCGCCATGAATCCTTAACTGTTTTTCTTTATAATTTCGTGCGCTAAGCTCAAGTAATTAGTTGCTCCTTTACTAGATGCATCGTAATTAATGATACTTTCACCATAACTAGGGGCTTCACTCAAACGAATATTTCTTTGTATAATCGTTTTGAAAACCATTTCGTTAAAATGTTTTTGTACTTCATCGACTACCTGATTGGATAATCGTAATCGAGAATCGTACATGGTTAATAATAACCCTTCAATGTCTAAATTGACATTGTGTATTTTCTGAACGCTCTTTATTGTATTCAATAATTTCCCAAGCCCTTCTAAGGCAAAGTATTCACATTGGATTGGTATAATCACAGAATCTGCACAAGTAAGTGCATTTAGTGTTAGTAATCCTAGTGATGGAGCACAATCTATTAAAATATAATCGTATTTGGATTTAATTGGATCCAAAATTGATTTTAGCATATATTCTCTTTGGTCTTTATCGACTAATTCGATCTCGATTGCTACCAGATCGATATGAGCAGGAATGATATCTACATTCGGAGAGCTCGTTTCGATAATAGCGTCCAAAGGATCTACTGTGTGTTCCAGAATTTGATAAGTACCTTTTTCTATTGCTTCTACATCTAATCCAAGTCCTGATGTTGCATTGGCTTGAGGATCAGCGTCTATGAGAAGTACTTTCTTTTCTAAAACACCAAGAGATGCTGCTAGATTAACTGAGGTGGTTGTTTTTCCAACCCCGCCTTTTTGATTGGCAATTGCTATTATTTTACCCATAGGGGAAGATTTGGATTTGAGAGGTAAAAATACAATTAATTATAAATTATAAAAATGAAAAATGTTAACACCCTTACCCAAAAGTTGGATTAGTGCTTATGGGTTAAGGGATTCTAACCTTAAAAAAAAATTACTTATTCTTTTTTGCTCGTATCATTGCTTCTAATGCATCCCACATTTCTTCAGGGATCTGGTCAAGAAGATTGAATTGCCCGGCTCCTTTGATCCATTCTCCTCCGTCCAGTGTAACGACTTCACCGTTTACATATGCTGAGAAGTCAGATACCAGATATGCTGCCAGATTTGCTAATTCCTGATGATCTCCAACTCGATTTAAAGGAACGCGTTTAGATAAGTCAAACTGATCTTTTAGCTCTCCGGGGAGTAATCTATCCCATGCACCTTTGGTAGGGAAAGGACCTGGTGCAATTGCATTAAATCGCATTCCGTATTTAGCCCATTCTACAGCGAGTGATCTGGTCATTGCTAAAACACCTGCTTTTGCACTTGCACTAGGAACTACATAGGCAGAACCTGTCCAGGCATAGGTAGTAACAATATTTAGTACTGCTGTATTTTTATAGTTGGTGTCAATCCAATGTTTTCCCAAGCATAATGTGCAGTTTTTAGTTCCTTTTAATACAATATCTATAATAGTATCGAATGCATTGGCTGATAAACGTTCTGTAGGCGATATAAAGTTCCCTGCAGCATTGTTCAGCAAAATGTCCACTGTTCCAAAAGCTTCGATTACTGTATTTTTCATATTTTCAACCTGATCATAATGCCTTACATCACATTGAACGGGTAAACAAGTGCTTCCTGTTTCTTCTTCCAGCTCTTTTGCGGTTTTTTCAAGTTTTTCCAGATTTCTGGAAGTAATAGCTACTTTAGCACCGAGCTCTAGAAAATATTTTGTCATGGATTTTCCAAGACCGCTTCCTCCACCAGTAACGATGATGTTTTTTCCTTCTAAAGCTCCGTCACGAAGCATTTTTTGTTTGTAATTCATATGTTTTGGTTTCTTTGCTAATTAAAATGAGTAGTGCTAATGTACGGTTAAAACTTTAAAAAGTTATGCATGCATAGTATTTTTTTTAGTCGAGATCATCAAATGTTGAAATTAGGATTTCTAAAATAGTGATAGCGGCATTACTAATTTTGGTTCCTGGACCAAAGACAGCTACAGCTCCTGATTGAAAAAGATGCTCGTAATCATCTGGGGGAATTACTCCACCGACAATTACCATAATATCTTCTCTATTGTATTTTTTTAATTCTTCAACAATTTGTGGAACGAGTGTAGTGTGTCCTCCCGCGAGAGAAGATACTCCCACAATATGAACATCATTTTCCACTGCTTGCTTAGCTGCTTCTGCTGGTGTTTGGAATAGGGGACCTATATCTACATCAAAACCGACATCCGCATAGCTGGTGGCTACTACCTTAGCTCCTCTATCATGTCCGTCTTGTCCCATTTTGGCAATCATAATACGAGGTCTTCTTCCTTCTAGCTCGGCAAAGGTGTTAGCAAGTTCTCTTGCTTTGTCAAAATAGACATCGTTTTTTATTTCTTTGGCATACACTCCGGTAAATGATTTTATTTCTGCTTTATAACGTCCAAATTTTTTCTCTAATGCATCACTGATTTCTCCAAGTGTTGCACGAGCTCTGGCAGCCTCTACTGCTAAAGATAATAAATTAAGTTCTTCATTGTTAGTTGCCTCGGTTACTTTTTTCAAAGCATTTTGTACAGCTGCTTCATCTCTGGAGGCTTTTACTTTTTTGATAGAGGCGATTTGTTGTAATCGTACAGACTGATTGTCTACTTTTAGGGTACTGATTGCTTCTTCTTCCTCTAGTTGGTATTTGTTTACTCCAATGATAATATCTTGTTCACTGTCAATTCTGGCTTGTTTTCTGGCAGCAGCTTCCTCGATTCTCATTTTTGGGATGCCGGCTTCAATCGCTTTGGTCATTCCTCCTAATTCTTCTACTTCGAGAATTAGTTTCCATGCTTTTTCGGCAATCTCGTTGGTTAGATTTTCTACATAGTAACTTCCTGCCCAGGGATCAACTGTTTTGGTAATATTTGTTTCTTCTTGCAGGAAAATCTGAGTGTTTCTGGCAATTCTTGCTGAAAAATCAGTAGGAAGGGCAATGGCTTCATCTAATGCGTTTGTATGAAGGCTTTGTGTGCCACCAAATGCAGCTGCGCTAGCTTCGATACAAGTTCTGGCTACATTGTTAAAAGGATCCTGAGCGGTAAGGCTCCAACCACTGGTTTGACAGTGAGTTCTGAGCATTAGTGATTTTGGGTTTTTAGGATTGAATTGTTTAATGAGTTTTGCCCAGAGCATTCTGGCAGCTCTCATTTTGGCTATTTCCATAAAGTGGTTCATTCCAATGGCCCAGAAAAAAGAGAGTCTTGGAGCAAAGGAATCAATATCCATTCCTGCTTCTATTCCTTTTCGTATGTATTCTAATCCATCTGTTAAGGTATATGCTAATTCTATATCACAGGTTGCTCCTGCTTCCTGCATATGATAACCAGAGATACTGATGGGATTAAATCTAGGCATGTTTTTCGAGCAATATTTAAAAATATCACTTATAATTCTCATAGAGGGAGTAGGGGGATAGATATAGGTATTTCGAACCATGAATTCTTTTAGGATATCATTCTGGATCGTACCTGATAAGGATTGTTTGTCTACTCCTTGTTCTTCAGCTGCTACAATATAAAAGGCCATGATCGGTAATACAGCTCCATTCATTGTCATAGATACAGACATTTTATCTAATGGAATCTGGTCAAATAGTACTTTCATATCCTCTACGGTATCGATAGCTACTCCTGCCATCCCAACATCTCCTACAACACGTTCATGATCACTGTCGTATCCCCTGTGAGTAGCGAGATCAAAGGCGACAGAGAGTCCTTTTTGTCCGGCAGCCAGATTTCTTCTGTAAAAGGCATTACTTTCTTCTGCGGTAGAAAACCCTGCATATTGGCGTATCGTCCATGGGCGTCGAACATACATGGTAGAATACGGTCCTCTGAGGTAAGGAGGGATTCCCGCGGCAAACTGCAAGTGTTCTGCCTCTTTGATATCTTTTGGAGTATAAAAAGATTTGATAGGGATTCCTTCCTGGGTTATAAAGGGGGTAATGTCGGAAGCATCTTTTGAGAGTTCTCTAGTGTCTATTTCGAGGTGCTGAAGATCTTTTCTCGTCATTTTTGATATATCATTATTGATTGATTTGTTATGTTTTCAAAAGTAACTACTTATAAAAAACATCGCTTTCCTTTTCAGTAGTGTCAAATCATAACTGATATAAAATCACAAGCGCATATAGTATTTATGATTTTATACTGCCTATGGATAGAAAAAACCATTAGACAGCATGTAAAAATACATTTTTATCCGTGATTTTTAGAGAATAACACGAATTAGTAGCGGGGAAATAAAACTTTAATAACAAATAGGGCTACCCGAAAGCTTTTTCTATAACCATCAGAATAGAATAATAGATATCAAAAGCTATAAACTTTTTGACCTCGTAAGTATCGATTTCTTTATCCGAAAGATTATTGAGGCGTTGTGCAATCACGGAGGGGCTTACGTTGCCATCTAGTTCCAGGGTGTTGATGATATTTTTAAAGGCTTGACTATTACTGTTGTTTTTGATGCACTGAATAAACCCTCCTCTGTAATTAAAAATCATTACTTCTTCCTGGTTTTTTTTTGCAGTATCGGGGATAGGAGCCTTTTTGCCGTCTTCAGAAGCTTCGTATTCACTTAGTTTGATCCAAAGGGAATTTTTTCCATTGGCAATCTTCTTAAAAGTTCTGGCAAGTTCTATGGAGGTTTTTGATGGAAATTTTTTAAGATCTATAGACAGATTTGTTATTTCGGCTAAAAATGTTTTGTATGCCTTTACTGGGTTATTGTTTAGGTTATAGTATGTGTATAAATCCTTTTCAAAAGAAGCAAAAGACTTCTTAATAGCACCGCTTTCTTCCAGGCTCAGACAATCATATTTCTGACCATAAGAGGAAGGAACTATTATTGTTATGGTTAATAGAAACAGAAAAAATTTAATTGTATTTAGGGGCATAGTACGATTAGGGTTTTTTATTAAGCATTCATATTGTTTGTGTTTGTTAATGTTTCTTTTTCCATAGTTTCAGCTAGTCTCCTTTTAATGATCGGAGCGAACAGTGTTTTATGTATATTTTTTTCCGGGAATGGAGCTTTTTCCATATCCGGAGTTATTTCATTTTTATTTCGGTATTTATTAGTTCCTGTCAGGACTATTTGTTCCTGATCAAAAAGAAGTTGCTCTTTTTCTGCACTTTCTTTTATTTTCTTTTGGGCGGTTCCGGATTTCAGGTGTTCTAAGAATCCTCCTCCTTGCTCTATATTTTTAAACAGTAACAATGCCTTGTCAGCTAATTGTTTTGTTATACTTTCGATATAATATGATCCTGCAGCAGGATTATGAACAATATCGAAGTAACTTTCGTTTTTGAGTATTAATAATTGATTAATGGCAATTCTTCTCCCAAAATCATTATCATGATGATAGATGTCATCATATCGGTTGTTGAGAATAGTGTCAGCCCCACCTAAGATTGCACTCATGCATTCGGTAGTTGTACGAAGCATGTTTACATTATAATCTAATATAGTTTTATTCCTGTGTGAAGGATATGCTAATATATGACTTTTTTTTAGGATTTCATATTCTGAAGCCAAAGAACTCCATAAGAGTCTAAAAGCTCTAAGTTTCGCTATTTCAAAAAAGTAGTTGCCGCCAATTGCTATTTTGAATACTATGGGATAGTTCTCTACGTATTTTTTAGTGCTGTTATTAAATTGGTTTAAATATTCATTTGCATGTGCTAAACCATAGGCTAATTGCTGAACAATAGTAGCACCTGCATTTTGATATAATGCCATGTCAATACTGAGGCAGGAGCGTAAATGAGTATTGTTGTTACAGATAGTAAGCGTTTTTTGTAAATCCTCGTTTCCATTCTGAAACCAGTTTCCGGTAGCTGCTAATTTTCCTATAGGGTCATTTATGTAGTATATTGACAGTTTTGTACGCCCCGCAGCATTCTCCAGTACCTGAGCATATTCTTGGGATAAAAAGAGGGTTTCTATATAAAGAATTGTTTTCTCAGTAATCCCTGTAATTAATTCTTCAGGGTTGATACTCGAATCAGAAATTCTGAAATAGATACTTTCGGCACCCTTTTTTATGTCTTCTAGAGCAATCTTGTTAGCAGTAATGGCATCAATAACATCTATTTTCTGAGCATTGCGCCAGGGGGAAGTGGTAGTGACTGTATAGGTGTCTGATAAGTCTTCATTAGTATAAAAAGGTCTTATATCAATTCCTTCCAAAGTTCTATGGATAAGTGCTTCATTGTAGTCCGCACCTTTTAAATCAAATTGGATTTTCTGTTTCCATTCTTTAGCAGAAACTTTTTCGAAATTATCAAACAATGTCTTACTCATCATTTTTGGATTTAGGTAAACTATCTTCGTATTCTATAATAAAAATTTCTTCACCTTCTCGCTTCATAAAATATTCTTCCCGGGCAAACCGCTCTATTTCGGTACTGTCTTTTAGTTTTACAATATCTTTTTGATCTTTTATAATCTCTTTGATATAATATTCTTTGTTGTCTTTTAATTCCTGAATTTCCTGGTCTAGTTCCTGATGAATGAGCCATGAATTTGTATCAAAAAACAACATCCAAAAAATAAATACTGTAATGATTAGCACATATTTGTTTAGAAATATGGCAAATACAGGAATCAATGCAGGCTTATTTTTTAATGTATTAAAATAACTCTTTAGCTTCAAAGTGTGTTTGTAATAGTATGGTGTAAAGGTACAAAAGTTAATTCAAGCGTTCGTTTATTATCGTTTTCATAATGTTTATGGCTACATTATTATATTGGTTATTAGGGATAATAATATCTGCAAACTCTTTAGTAGGCTCTATAAATTGTTGGTGCATCGGTTTTAAGGTATTTTGATATCGATCCAGTACTTCTTTCATATCTCTTCCGCGTTCCGAAATATCTCTTTTGAGTCTTCTGATAAGACGTTCGTCATTATCGGCATGTACATAAATCTTAATGTCCAACATCTCGCGGATTTTAGGATGTGTTAAGACTAGGATCCCCTCTACAATCACCACTTTATTAGGGTAGGTGTCGATCGTTTCGCTTGTTCTGTTATGCTCTACAAAAGAGTAAATAGGTTGGGCTATTTTTTGCCCTTTTTTTAAGATAGCTAGGTGTTCTGCCAGTAAATCAAAATCAATAGACTGAGGGTGATCAAAGTTGATCAATGTTCGTTCTTCATAGGTGAGATGACTGGTATCTTTATAATAAGAATCCTGAGAGATTATAGTTACCTTACCTGTTGGTAATTCATTGATAATTTGATTGACAACTGTCGTTTTTCCACAGCCGGTACCACCTGCAATACCAATAATGAGCATTTCTTGTTTTTTGTGCAAATTTAAAGATTGTATGTTAATATAAAACTTTTGTTAATAGATTTACTCGATAATCGAGATTTGATTTTTTGAAGACTACTTAAGAATCGAAAACATTTCTTATATAACGTGTGTACATAAAGAAGTCTTACCAGCTGAATATTCTAATATGGATTATCAATATTGGTCTTCTAGATTTTTATAAATGAGTTATCATGCCGGGAAAAAAATAACTCCAGAAGAGGAGTCTCTGGATGCTCCGGTAACGGATTGCAGGCAATTGACTTCATTTCTCTCTTTTAATACGCCCATAAAACCAAATAAAATTGCTTCTTTAAAATCAATAATAGTTTCTTCAGGAATGATTACAGTAGCGATGTTTTTTATTTTTTCCCGAAGAGAGTTTATCAAAAAACTATTTTTTGCACCCCCTCCAGTAATAAAAAGGGTAGAGGTCTTTCCTTTGGTGCATGTTCTTTTGATATCATTACTAATTTGCGTGGCAATGTGTAGTGTTGCAGTATGTAACAGATCTGGAACAGGGGCTTGATATTGCTCTAAAAGGGGAATAATTATCTCTGTAAACCATTCTTTGCCTAATGATTTTGGTGGAGACTGGTAATAATATGGTAATGCATCGAGTTCTTTTGCTAGTGTAGGAATAATTTTTCCGGATTGAGAAACGACACCATTATGATCGTATTCCATGTCAATTTTGGAAGATAAGTAGTTAAGCATCATATTGACGGGAGAGATATCATAAGCAATTCGCTTTTGTTGAGCTGTATATGAAATATTACTAAATCCCCCCAGGTTCAGGCAGTAATCGTATGCTCCAAATAAGAGCTGATCACCAATAGGTACCAGAGGAGCTCCTTGTCCTCCATGAAGTACATCATTCGTTCTGAAATCACAGATTACCTTATAATTACTAGCATTAGCCAGGTGTTGTCCAGAGCCTATCTGATATGTTACCCCTTTATCTGGTTGATGAAATACAGTATGTCCATGACTTGCTATAAAATCCACTTCTAATTTATGGGTTTTTATAAACTGAAGAACCTGTTTCCCTAACCAGGTGCCATATTCATTATGAAACCGTATTAACTCAAAAGCAGTAAGGTGCATACTATCTTGTAAAGATTTTTTTAACTGAGATGTATATGGCAGGCTTTGAGATTCTAACAGGCTAAAGGACCATACATCGTCAATTATTTCATACCTGGTAAAGGAAATATCTAACCCATCCAAAGAAGTTCCGGACATCAGTCCTATTACATGATATGTGTTGATTGCCATTTAGTGATGTTTTTAGGGGGTGTATTCTTGCCGAAAAATACAAATTAATCTATTGTAATTGATTTTGGAAAGTATAAAAAAACAAGGATCTTAAGAGGGATACTAAGCGGAGATAAATAAAAAATTATGTAGAATATTTAGAAAGTGAAAATAAATAACATTTCCTGTATGAAATATTAAATATTTGTATATATTTGCCCCCGCAAAAGATAACTGCATCGGGGTGTAGCGTAGCCCGGTTATCGCGCCGCGTTTGGGACGCGGAGGTCGCAGGTTCGAATCCTGCCACCCCGACATAAAACCTGATAGTCATTCGATTATCAGGTTTTTTTATTTAATAAGAAAAATGGATTAAATTTATTTTCTATATAATACTTCATATACGCTGATATTGTACCAAGACTAAAATTGTGTTGATGCAAAAATCTGGTTCATCTAATAAAAAAGGGCACTATATTTTTTACGTATAAATGTTCTCTACAGTTGTAGATATTAAGCAAGGAAGGGATCTCTTTCCTGTATGGGGGCTTACCCCCCAAAAAGTATTTCGAAGCATTAAATTAATTCTTCAATTGATTAAAACAACTCTTCGAGATAGTCCGATTAAGGCTTCGGGGAGCTAATATAAGGAGTAATAGGTATAATGATCGTATAGGCTATAAGGGAGAATGATGGGATTATAGTAACTCTTTTTCAAAAAGAATTCTTAGATGATTGTATTAAAATCATATGACTAGAAAATGATTCTTTTTTAATACTGTTTTTTATAAAAAAACAACTAATTTTTAGTAGTGATATTTGTACAAATACGGTATGTGTACTCCTGATAAAATGGTATGCCGTCTATGTACAGTATCTGTACGTCAATGTATTATCAATAGCATGTTTTCCTGAAAATCAATTCATAGTATTGTCTCAAATTTTATAACTATGAAAGGAAAATTACAACAGTTCTTATGCTTGGTATTGCTCATTAATACATTATTTGGAATCCATAGGTTGAAAGCACAGCAAGCAAAAGTAATAACAGGAGGGATTAAAGGAGTTATAGTAGATGCAAGTACCCAAAGTCCTATCCCATATGCGACTATTGTAGTAAAATCAAAACAGGATCAAATTACTCTTACCGGAGGGATTTCTAATGATAAAGGGAAGTTTGAAATCGAAGCGATCTCTTCAGGAGATATTGTGGTGTTGATTCAGTTTATTGGATATAAAACGATTCGCAGAGAAATTAGCCTGAAGAATACCATTGAAGATATGGGAATCCTTTCTCTTTCTGAAGAAGCACAAGCCTTGGCAAGTGTGGATATTATAGCAGAGCGTTCTACAATAGAACAGCGAATAGACCGTAAAGTAATTAATGTAGGAAAAGATCTGACCACTGCAGGAGCTTCTGCAGCAGATATTATGAGTAATATACCATCAGTAGACGTTGATCAGGATGGGAATGTTTCCCTGAGAGGAAATACCAATGTCCAGGTATTCATAGATGGAAAGCCAACCAACATTAGTAGTGATCAACTATTACAACAGATTCCATCTACTTCTATCAAAAAAATAGAATTGATTACCAATCCTAGTGCGAAGTATACCCCAGAAGGAATGAGTGGAATTATTAATGTGGTTTTGCGCAAAGAAGTTACTACAGGTTTCAATGGGTCTGTAAATACGGGATTTATTGTATGGGATCATATACAGTTTAATGGAAGTACAGACCTTAATTATAAAACAGGAGATATCAATATATATGGAAGTTATGGAACAAACCTGAGAAAAAGAAGAGTGATCGGAAATATTCGTCGTCCTCTGGATGCATCCAATGAGGACTGGTATTCTAACAGAGATGGGAATTCACAGTTGTTTAAAATTGGGTTAGATTACACAATTGGCAAAAAAAGTAAATTGTCATTATATACAAATCAGAATATTTTTGAGAATGATATATTGGCGGATAATCAGGTGTCGTTTACTGGAGCTACAGCATTTATTAATCAGCATTATACTAGTCTCAGAGAAAATACAAATGCGAGTTATAATATTGATTTTAAACAGGAATTTAATAAAGGACAAACTCTGGAGTTTGAAGCAGATTATAATCGGTATAAGGGAAGCGATATTGCTGATTTTTCTGTAGGGAATGAGCAGGGAAGCAATATTTATCTGGAAGATGTTTCTGATACCCGTGATAATACGGTATTAAATCTGGACTACGTATATCCGATATCTAAGAAAACAACTTTGGAAATAGGAGCAGAAGCCAGATTACAGGAGATAGATAATACGTTTATGACTACAAATCTTCATAATGAAGATGCAACCTATAGTTACTCGAGAGATATTTATTCTTTGTATACCACTTTTGGACAAAATTTAGGAAAATGGAGTTATCAGTTGGGAGCGCGCTTCGAAAACTATGAAGCGACAGGGGATTTTAAGGAAAGTAATAAAGAGCCACAGCTTTTTGAAGATGTAATTTTTAGTATATATCCTTCTGCTTTTATCAAGTATACTCCTAATATAGAAACACAAAATAATTCTTATCAGCTCAGTTACAGCAGGCGAGTAGATCGTCCTGGTTTAAATCAGATTACTCCTATACGGGTATGGTCTTCTGCACGAGTTACTAATGTAGGAAATCCCAGTCTCAATCCACAGTTTACCAATTCGATTGAAGCTAATTATACCCGACGATTACCAAAAGGAAGTATTACCACAGGCATATTTTATCGCAGTATCTCTGATGAGATTACCCGGTTTGCATTTCAGGATCCGGAATTGCCTGCTCAAATTTTATTTTCCTATAATAATTATAAAGACAATACCGCTTATGGGTTCGAAATTTCCGGTAGTTATAAACCCTTTAGCTGGTGGAATGGCAATGTTAGTTTTGATGTATATGCACAAACCCAGAAAGGAGTTACTGAAGGAGAAGAAATAGCAGTTGATAATGTGTTATACAATATGCGAATGACCCATAGTTTCAAAGTGAATAAAAAATTCAGTTTACAGCTATTCGGGATGTATAGAGGGGCTAATGATAACTTGCAATATGAGACAAAGGCGCTCTATTTTGTCAATGCAGGAGCACGATACAGTTTTGCTAATCGTAGCGGGACTGTCAGTCTGAATATGAATGATGTGTTTAATACTCAACAATTCTCATTCAATGCATATCGACCAATTACACAAATAGGTACGTTTAACTGGAACAGCCGAACAGTATATTTAGGACTTTCTTATCGGTTTGGGAAAAAACACACCGGATTAAAACGAAAGAAACGAGATGCGAATGAGAAAAAAGGAGGAGATTTTTTATAAAGAAACATTAATCATAGTAATGGTTAATTACTTGTTTGTTTGAAGAAGCCTGATGACTTTAATAGTTGTCAGGCTTTTGATTTAAGAAAGGATACTTTTGAAGATCATTGTTATAGATTTGATTTGGGGAAGATTCGTAAAGCTATTATTTCTAGATAATTTATTTAATCAGAGATGGTTCTATTTTTTTTGGTTTTTATTCTATGGAGGTTATTCCATAGTCAAAAGAAAGTTTTTTCTATTTAATAAAGACGTTTCGATACGTTGTTTTGTTTTTAATTATTTTATCGTCTATAGATGTAGAGCCACAATAAAATGATTATTTGCCATATTGATAAGTAAATATCAATGTTATATTTTATTAGGTTTTATACTCTTATTAAATAAGAGAATTTCCAATGAGTGGGTAGGTGTTTGGAGGAGTATTTTGTTTAAATTTTTTAAAAATATAAAAGGAGGCATTTCTTTTGTTAAACGATATTCTTTGTTTTTGATAATATCGATATCAGAATAATTACTGTCGAGATACATGGTAAAACTGTTGAGGGCAGAGGATATTTCTTCTTAAGGTGGTGTATTACATAGAAGCAGAGGAGTTTATTGATATCACCAAAGAGTATAAAATACCCCATGGCTGACCTTGAAGTTGAAAAATTGTTTCTAATGAATGCTTTGCAGGCTTACTCTGAAATAGTTTGCTTAAGTCGATTGTTGAACCGATAATTTTGGAAGAAAAAATAAATGTGTAACTTGTTTTCTTAGATATATAGTATTTTCGCCAGCTAAGGATACAGTATGGACAAGTCATTATTATTTCTTCCGGACATTTCTGGTTTTACGGAGTTTGTACAAACAACAGAAGCCAGACATAGTGAACATGTTATAGCCGAATTATTAGAAGTACTTATAGAAGCTAATATGTTAGATTTGGAACTGGCAGAGATAGAAGGAGATGCGTTGTTTTTCTATAAAGAAAATGAGGTTCCGGATGCAGAAACGCTCTTTGCTCAGGTGGAGCGTATGTTTACAGATTTTTATAGTCATTTGGAGGTATTGAAGAAAAACAGAATTTGTCCTTGCCAGGCCTGTTCTTTAGCACCAAACTTACAGCTGAAGATCGTTATCCATAGTGGAGTACTACAATTTATAAATGTCAAAGGAAAACGGAAACCTTTTGGGAATCAGGTAATCGAGGTACATCGATTATTGAAGAATGATGTGCCACATGATCAATATGTTTTATTGAGTTCATCTCTTGCAGATTCTATTGCTGTTTCGGAAGGTTTTAAAAACAAATTATTTACTTTTTACAAGGGAGCAAATGAATATGATGGGAAAGTACTTCCATATCTCTATTCAGAAATAGAAAAAGAAGACCTGCAATTAATTCCTTTTTCCAAGGGAAGAACAGTGAATTTTGATGTTTCACCAAGTTTTGTGATTAAGCAACAATATCCAATATCAGCAACGCAACTTTTAGAATATATTACAAACTATTCATATCGCCATTATTGGACTGAAGGTGTTGATAAGGTAACGTATAATGAAGAGGAAGTGACACGACTGGGAACTGAACATGTTTGTGTGATTAATGGCAAGCATTTTGACTTTACAACAGTCGTAAAGGAAGGAGAACCGGGGCAGTTGGTTTATGGAGAGTATACGACGAGTTTACCACCGGTGGATGAGCTATATCAATTTTTTGTGATTACACCAGTCACCGAGCAATCCTGTATTTTGGAGCTGGAGGTATATATAGCAACAAAGTCGTGGATAAAAAAAATGGTACTCTTTTTATTGGTAAAAAAAGAAATAAAAAAGAGTGGGAAACAGGCATTACATAGCCTACATGAATTTGTAGTTAGTAATAGTAATGCCCGTTAGTTATTTTATGAACGGTTCTTTCCTGTAAATACACTAACTTTAGGATTCATAGGATTGCCAGCACTTCTTCTAAAGGATACGATCTGTCCTACATGGTAAATAGCATCTGCAATGGGACCATTCATCATATTCCAATAAGGATATGTAATTTCTTTATCTCCTCTTTTGAAAATAATAGTTAAGGCTGCAAGTTCTTTTTCATTTTTACCTCTAATAAGCTGACTGGCCTTTTGTAGATTCAGCAAGGTTTGTTTTCGAGTCTCAGCAAATGTACGGGCAGGTGCATCAGCTTGTTTTTCATTAGGACGGTTTAAGGAAGCGTTGAGAATAGTGGTAGATAGATCATAGATATGTTCTAATGTCTCAATGGCATTTCGGGCATCAGCAGAAGGAGAGAAATCCAGTTCTTTTTTTGTTAACCCTTCAGTAGCCCAGTAATATCGATATCCTAGTCCGTCAATAAACCTAGCAGCGACACTACCAGGACTATATTGCTCTGGAGCATCCGGAATCTGATGATAGGGTAATGTTTCGGAGGTATTTTGTGCATATCCCATAGAAAAAAATAAAATAGAAAGTGTAAGAAGTGATGATTTCATAATGTATTTCATGTGTTTATAATAATGTTTAGTAGTTGCATAGAACGAACCAGATATTTATTTTTAATAGATGTCAAATTTTTTTTCATGGCTCGCTTCGTATATTGATAGACTGATGCGTTTTTGGTAAAACCAGAATCAATTCTTTCTTTAATTTTAGGTAGTATGCCGAATTGTATGAAAATTACCTTCGTGTTATAAGGAGATAAGGTCAATGTAGTGCCCCTATCTTTTATATTGTATTGTATGTGTTTTGCTGAATTCGAGAAGGGGAAACAGTTTGTATGCTCTGTTAGGAGGAGCACTTCTTTGCAATTGGTTATAGAATTAACCTTTTTTGTAGAAAAAAGACAGACATATTTAGCATCAAGTAGGATCATACTCTTAATTATGATAAGATAATTTAATACAAAATCCTAAATATAAATAATATGTAGTTTTTAGGAGGAGATTTTAAAAAAGTTATAACAGTATTAAGAGTACTTCTTTTGAGCTAAATATGTCTGAAAAAAGCATGGTTTAATGATTTTTACTTAACCTGCTTTTGCTTTATATATTTAATAGCATTTGTTAATTGTGCTACTTTACGGAGTTGAGCACTGGCATGTGTCATATTTTTTTTCATCAACTCTTCCTTTTTGATCGTTCTTTCCAATTTTTTCTTTTCCTGCTCCAATATTTGAATTGGGTATGTTAAGTTTTTCATCTATACAGTACGTTTTTAGTGTGTTTTAATAAAAATCCTATTTGTCTTATTTCTTGTTGGTTACTAGTTTTATAAGATGGTTTGTATCTAAAAATAAAATAGATACTTAAGAGACTTGACAAAACATCAAGCGTTTCAACATGTTGATTTTACATATGATAAAACTATTGTCTTCCTGCAAAAGGTAAACGCCTGATTAATGAAAATAGTTTTTATTGATCTGAATTTCTTTTAATAAATCTGCAATCTTATGTCGACGGTCTGTTTTTTCGCAAAAGGCATTATATGTCAATAGAACCCTGGGGAATTCACGCCTGATAGTGGCATCTAGATTTTGGTGAACGTTTTGGTTCTCGGATAGGTATACAATAAAGAAAATAGCACGTCTGTAGAGTGTATCTGCCTCGTTGAGCTTTCCTATTTCCCAGTAGGTATTGGATAAATTATTACAAGAAATAATAAAAGTGGAGACAATGGGAATTCCAAATTGTAAGCTGCTAAACATATGCCGAACGAGTTTGGAAGCTTCGGAAAAAGCTTTTGTATAGTGAATAATAGCTTTTTCAAATTTACCTTTGCTAAACAAGGCATTTCCGGAAATGGTGTATACTTTCCATTGATTTTCTATATGAAGTAATTCTGATGTACTCATAAGTGAAATAAGTTTTTTAATGATTTGTGTATTACATGAGCGTTCTTGTTTAAGGACCGGAAAGGTCTGTTCTATAATTCTTTTTGTATTGATTTTGGTAAAAAAGGAATTAAGAGCATTGAGTAGTTTTATTGCATAGGTTGTTTGTTTATAATTTTATAAAGCGTTTAGTAATTTTTTGCTGTCCAGATATTCAAAAAAACGTTTTTTAACGCTAAAATTTTCATCGAGAATGACCATAGCTGGAAGTGAAAAAGGATATCCCTTTCTACTAGCAAGTAGTAAAGGGATATCGTGTATTGCATTTCGTTTTGTTTTGTGATGTTTATTGATAAAGTTGGTTCCGTCAAAACTGATGGTGTCTTTTTGCTCCGCATTCATTTTTACGGCATAGTATTCTTTGTTAATTTTAGCAATTACTTCCGGTTTGGTAAATACCACCCGATCCATTTTCTTGCAATACACGCACCAGTCAGTATAGAAGTCAATAAATACTTTTTTGGATTTTACTTTTAAAGAATCATCTAATTGTTCAAATGTGATCCAGTGAATTTCTTCATGTTTCTGAGAGAAAATCAATAATGGAAGCAAGTATAAGATTCCAGTAATACTATGTTTTTTAAAAAGCGACATCATATTAATGCATTTTACCAAATTTTATACCAAAAAAGAAAGTTCTGGGAGCCGCAGGACCGTAAATATAATCAGAATCCCTACTTGCTCCAGTATCAAAATCATCCTGATAACTATTAAAGATATTTTTAACCCCTCCGCTAAAAGTTAGCTGAAAATCATCTGTAATATCTATATGGTATTCTAATTTTAGATTCAGATCATAAAAAGAATCACTTTCTACAAGCTCCATAAACCCAGATTCACTAATTACATGAGGAACAGTCATGGTACCAGTATATGTTCCTGTAAAATCAATATTCAAATCTTCTAATGGAATCCAGGAAAGATTAAAATATCCATAGGTTTCTGGATTTCTGATGAATTTATCCACACTGATGTTCATTTCTCCCGGGACACTTCCATCTGTTTCAAAAAGCAATTGTGTTTCTTTATATTTTGATTGCTGATAAGTTCCTCCAATCTGAAATTGCCATTTTTTTGAAGGAGAAACCCCAATTTCAATATTAGAACCGTATACAGTGGCACCTGATCCATTTCTCACCTCCTCAAGGATTGATCCATTAGGTAATGCAGCACCTGTACTAACAAGGGTGAATGGATCTTTTAATTCAGTAAAAAAACCTTCTACGAGAAAGTCCGTTTGTACCTTATTAAAGTTTTTGCTGTAATTCAAAGATCCTGTATACGCATTAGAAAATTCTGTAGATAGATTTTCCGATAGTATAACAAATTGTGGTTCACCTCCTACAGAAGAAATATGAAGGTCTTCATTAAACGCTTGCGGAGACCTAAAACCTCTGGCATACCCTCCTCTGAACTTTAATGCATTGCTGATTTGATAGGAAAGTGTTATTCTAGGGCTTAGCACAGTTTGGTCTACGGAAACCGTTCGGGAGATTCCTCCGATGTTGTAATCTCCTTCTACCTTCACATTGTCCAAACGTGTTCCAACAAGAGCGGTGAATTGCTCTGTAGGCTTCCACTCATATTGTACATAAGTACCAATTGTTTTTACATTTTGATCAATTAACCGATTGTATCCTGCAATAACATCTTCTGTATCACTGATATTGTACTCTATTCCAGCAGTAAGAATATCTTCATTACTGAAATTTTGAGTAAACTGAATCCCGCTAACAATAGCTAAATCTTTGGTGTTTCCATAAGAATTACTCGCTAAGATACTGTCTTGTGCAGTTCTTTCGCCTCCCAGACCTCCGTAAAAGCTATCTCTGTTCGTGTACTGCGCAGAAGAATATATAGAGAATTTGTTTGTTAATTTCTTATTCTGAAGATCATATGCAATACCTCCTAGGAAGGTAGTATGATCTAATTGTTCTGTAATATCTGTAAAATGAGGAGCTATATCGAGTTGATCCCCACCTCTTCTAAATTCTTTTAGAGAAGTTATATCCAGCGAGAGTCGGCTTCTGTCATTTGGTTTTAAATAAGCTTTTGCTCCAAATGTATTATTCGTTAACGTGGTTATTTCAGTAAAACCATCTCCATTGGCATCAAATTCTTCCCGGTCTCTATAGGTCCCGAAAAGGGTGATACCGCTCATGAGGTCATCGCTAACCATTGAAGAATTAAAAGTCACTGTACGATCCGGGGCTTTTCCATCGATTAAGCTTAGATTGGTACCTATTTCCCAGGAATTTAATACTGGGTCTTTGGTAATGATATTTACGGTACCTGCAATGGCATTAGAGCCATACAAAGCAGACCCTCCACTACGCACAACTTCTACGCGGTCTATAATATTAGTAGGAATTTGCTCTAGTCCATAGACGCTATTTAAGGCACTGAATACAGCTCTACTATTCACTAAGACCTGTGTATAGCTTCCGTCCAGCCCATTAAGTCGAACCTGGGTAAAACCACAGTTTTGACAATTGGTTTCTACCCGAACACCAGGGGCGTAATTCAATCCATCTGCTAAGGCTATAGACTGTGTGGCAGTTAATAGTTTAGGACTAAGAACATTGACAACTACAGGAGCTTTTTTTCGATTAATCCGATTTCGGGTGGCACTTACGACTACCTGTTCCAGGTTTAAACGATCCGGAGTTAAGTCAAAGTTCTTGGTAATACTTTCACTATTTTTTATTTGCACATTGGTATATAATGTAGTGTATCCCATGAGTGCAATTGTTAGTTTATAGTGTCCTTCCGCTAATGCTAGTTGGTACTCCCCATGTTCATTAGCCGATGTTCCTGTAGAAAAGTCTGTTCCGTTAACTTGAATAACGGCATAAGCCAATTCTTGACCGCCAGCGGTAATTTGACCCTTTAGGGTGGTCTTTTGACCGTATATAGAAGATATGGAACAATAGAGCATACTTAAGAGTATAACGTAATATTTCATTTTTTTGATTTCATGTGTTTAGGTGATGCAAATATAAAAAGTTAGTCATGTCTAACAAATTTATTTAGATTAATTGTTTATTAAAAACTAAAGAATTCGATATAGGGAGTTTAAAGAAAGAAGAAAGGAGTAAAATACCTGTGTATTACAGGTTATTTTTAATCAATAAAAACTAATAAAAAACCATAAGTATAAGGGGATTGAGTCGTATCTTTATATGCGATAATCTGAAGTGAATTCTTTCTTAAATTTTAGTGTATGGAAAATCTTGATGCGGCAAGACTCCAAATGGCATTTACCCTAATATTTCATATTGTTTTTGCATGTATTGGGATGGTAATGCCTTTTTTTATGGTGGTATCTCATTATAAATGGTTAAAAACAAGAGATGCTGTTTATCTGAAACTTACCAAGTCCTGGCAAAAAGGGGTTGCTATTTTTTTTGTAACAGGTGCGGTTTCTGGTACAGCATTATCTTTCGAGTTAGGTCTATTGTGGCCGGAATTTATGAAACATGCAGGTCCTATTATAGGAATGCCATTTTCATTAGAAGGGGCAGCCTTTTTTGTAGAAGCTGTCGCATTGGGGTTTTATTTATATGGGTGGAATAAGTTACCAGAAAAATTTCATTGGTTTACAGGAGTCATTATTGGATTGTCTGGGGTTTCTTCTGGGATATTAGTGGTAGCCGCCAATGGATGGATGAATGCCCCGAGCGGGTTTGATTATATTGATGGAGAGTTTTTAAATATTGATCCGGTACAAGCATTGCTTAATCCTGCCTGGTTTACACAAGCATTGCATATGGTACTGGCAGCGTTTACGGCAACTGGTTTTGCTGTAGCAGGAGTACATGCATATCAGATTTATAAAAAGAAAAAAGTAGCTGTTCATAAAAAGGCATTTAATATTGCCATTACTTTTGGTGCTATTGCAGCAATATTACAACCCATAAGTGGAGATATCTCAGCAAAAGATATCGCAAAAAGACAACCGGTAAAACTAGCAGCCATGGAGGCTCATTATACTACAGAAAAAGGAGTCCCTTTATATATAGGAGGAATTGTGAATCCAGAAACCCAGGAGGTATCTTATAAAATAGAACTCCCTAAGATGCTATCATTTTTGGCATTTGGAGATATGAACGCAGAAGTAAAAGGGTTGAATGATTTTCCAGAAGATGAACGTCCCAATGTTCCGGTGGTTCATTATTCTTTCCAGATAATGGTAGGAATCGGAGGACTTTTAATGATGATAGGAATCTTTTACTTTATTTCCAGAAAAAAGAAAAAATGGCAACAACGTACAGTATACTGGTTGTTATTTGCAATCATTTCTCCTTTGGGGTTTATTGCGTTAGAGGCAGGTTGGATTGTAACAGAAGTTGGGCGCCAACCCTGGATTATTCATAAAATTATGAAAACTAAAGATGCTGTGACGCCAATGCCAGGTATCGTTTTTAGTTTTTACAGCTATCTGGTTGTTTATTTATTGTTGACAGTAGCAGTAACCTGGCTAATGACTCGACAAATTAAAGTGTTAAACTCTTCAAAGTAAGTGATATGTTATACGTTGTTTTATTTTTCCTCTTTTTTGCTTTATATCTATACGTAGTGCTGGGAGGAGCTGATTATGGAGCAGGAATTGTAGAGTTATTCTCCTCTGTAGAAAATCAAAAAATAACAAAAAAGACCATTTATAGAGTAATGGGACCTGTATGGGAAGCGAATCATATTTGGATTATCATTGTGATTGTTATTTTATGGGTAGGTTTTCCTCAATATTATAATATCATGGTGGTGCATCTGCATATTCCATTAACAATGATGTTGTTGGGAGTGACGTTGAGGGGAGTGGCCTTTGTATTTAGGCACTATGATGCCATTGTGGATGACTCACAGAAATTATACGATACACTATTTAAAATATCCAGTTTTATTACTCCTATGTTTTTAGGGATGATTTTCGGGGGACTGGTTAGTGGGGATATTCATTTAGAGGCAGTAAATGCAGCTACAAGTTTTTACGATGTTTTTATCCAGCCATGGAGTTCCATATTCAGTATTCTGATAGGAATGTTTTTTACTGCTTTATGTGCTTTTTTATCAGCTGTGTTATTGATAGGAGAGTCAGAGCAGGAAGGAAAGAAGATGTATGTGAGAAAAGCCATGATCGCTACAGCTGTTGTTTTTCTGGTAGGAGGGTTGGTATTTGGGTATGGGATTTATTTTGAGTACACATTTATTGTAAAAATAATTCAAACCCCATTTGCTATAGCACTACTCGGGATATCAGGAATATTACTTGTACCGATGTGGTTTCTGATAAAAGGAGGAAATGTAATCTGGAGCCGATTTTTTGCCGGACTACAGGTGTTTTTAATTTTATTAGCTGCATTTATAGCCCATTTTCCTCATATAATATTAGTTAATGGATCAAGTGTTAGTTTATTAGAAAAGATAGCACCGGATAGCGTAATTTCTACCTTAGCAATTACTTTGTTAATTGCCGGTCTAATTGTTTTACCTGGATTATTCCATTTGCTAAAATCTTTTAAGATGATTAAAATTCTAGAGAAAAATAACCCTTAGAATTCGGAAAGGATTATTATATTTGCGTCTTTGAAAAAACGGGATGTAGCTTAGTCCGGTTAAAGTGCTGGTCTGGGGGGCGTAAATCTTTTACTTGAAAATCAGTGTTTTACAAAGGTGTTTCTGGTGATTTGCAAACATTTTTCAAACATTTTACTTTGAAAACTTAACAACACTTCAATATCATTATCTCTCTTTTTAGATAACATAAAATTTTGCATTAGCCTTGTTTCTTCGAGTCAATAATGTCTTGCATTGACCTAGTGCTATCTGGAGAACTCAAGCCTTCTTCGATTTCTTTTCTCAGGTCTTTTATTACTTTTTCTCGGCAAGTACTATGAAGTTTTAAGGGATCACGTATCACTTCGTTGTTGTTTTGATATTCCCCAGAAGAGACTTGCTTGGGCATAAATTCTTCTTGTTCTTGTGAAAAGTTAATATTCATAATTTAATATACTTAACATGTCTAAATTTAGCAAATAGAATATGGTAATAGGTGGACATTTTTGTTGACCGTACCCCGACTATCATCGTCGGGATTATCATAAATTACGGAAAACCGTAATCAAATCCTTTGATTACGAGTGTTTTTTGCGGTTTTTCCGTAGTTTTTTTTTAATAGATTTTATTTTCTTTGCTTATAAAAACATTTACATTGAGTACTTCAATACATAGACTACTACAGGGATGTCCAAATGAATTAATGAAAGAACATTTCAGCTTGGACAGTAAGTTTAGAAAAGAACAAGCAATTAACTATATAGTAGAAACTTTTCAACGCAACAAAATCCTTGATTTTGTTTTTGAAAATTTTGGTTGTCTAAAGCAACATATCTACATTAATACATTTAATAAGGATTTTACAAGCTTTAATCCCTCCCCGGCTAATCAGCATTCAAATTATCAGAAAGGGACAGAAACGATTTACAATCTTCTTTTTGAAATGAATGTGCAAGCATTTAATAAAACACAAAAATCATTAGAGGAATTAGAATATTTAATTCCTGTACAAATAAGAAAATCAAAACTTCATTTAATTGTAAGTTTTAATACATTTGAGCGACGAGTTATAAATAGTTCAGGAGATAATTTTGTTATTCTGGACAGGAAAAATAGTGAAAATTCGTATATTGAGATAATCAAAGATAGTTTGCCTACTGGGATTACTTTTGTGCCAACAGACTTAAATAAAGGCATTAAAGAGCTGTGGAAGGAAGATAAGATAAAAGCAAAATTTTTAAAACACTTAAGGTCTAGTTCCGTATCTACAGAAGTAATGATGGAGGACGATAATTTAAAAGATAAATTACCAGATCTATACAATGAAGCTCTTACCAATCCTTTAGAAAAGAATGTTTTTGTTTTAGTAGAAGAGAAGACCGACATAGGAAGGTTTACAACTGAACCAATGAAAGGGAAGATTTCTATAAGTAGATATGCTAAGAATCTTGATTCTGTTAATGATTTAGTTATTAGTGTATTGGATAAGAATTAATAAATAATAATATTTATGTGGGGAGTTAATGTTGATAAGCAAATAGATTTATTAAGCTCTATAAACCCTGATAGGTTTTATGTGGAGAATGTAAGGAGTTTATTAGGGACTTCATTTAAAACCGCAAGACGCATTTGTGAATCAGCAACTAGATCAGGACAGTTCAAAAAAAAATATGGAGTAATATGTCCAAACGATGAATGCGGTAGAATAATTAAATCGTATGACAAAATCTCTGAAATAGAAGAAGCATTTAATTGTGACACCTGTGAGGATTTAGAAAGAGATTTATGTAAATTCTCTAGAGACGAATGTGAGATTTTAGAGTATTATCAATTGGTAACCAATGCATAAAAAACTTAAAGACATAAAGACTGAAAAGCAATTAAGGCTTTATAAAATACTCAAATCAGAATCTAGAAAAGATACAGTATTCAAGTTGATCATTTTATTCACTTTTATATTTGCAGGTATAATTGGTTATTTAATCTTTATGTGTGATTCTAAAAACACTTGGGAGATTGTCTCTTTATCTTCGCTGGAGGCTTTACTTCTTTTCGGATGGAAAAAGATTGTAAATCATTTTTTTGGCTCCCAATCATCTTCTTCAGATCACTTCTAAAAACAATCTACTGAAACTACAGAAAATAATTTCTGGGAGATAATTCCCTGTCAGAGAGAAATTTCCCTGCTGAAAATGTTAAAAAATTGATATTTACGGCAAAAACACCGTTGCTTTACGGAAAACCGTAAAAATTTGTTTTTTACAAGTAGTATATTGCTTGTTTTTACTGATTTGACTAGGTTGAAGAGATTTCGTACAAGCGTTAAAAATGCGGTAAAACCGTAAAATTTTTTACTATAAAATATGTAACTTGCCAAAGTTTTAACAAAACGCCTTTACCCCGATTACACACAAGTATTAATTAAAATAAAAGTTAAACAAGAAAAAAAAGACAACCCACTTATACGAATGACACATCTACTAGTATAATATAGTAAACTACTATATTTATCGATTTTTCCTCCTTTATAATTAGGTAGTTATCTAAATTTGTGGAAACAAATTAGATAAACCCTAAAATTAAAATAAAGATGAAAAATTTAGTAATTGTATTCGGAGTATTTGTAGCGCTGTTCATTTCTTCTTGTGAAACAACGAACATTAATGATGAAATCGGAGAAATCGAACAATCAGAACAAACTGAACTACAAGGGACACGAAAAGAAGACTCTATCAACCCTGGGGGTGGAGGGAATGGACCAATTGAGGACGACGAAGAATAATTTATATATCTTAAATAGTTTTTATTATATAATAGCGGTACTTTGTGTAACCGCTTTTTTTGCGTATGCATTTTTTCCAAGTCAAACTAAAGACTACATAGAAGCAAAATCCAAGTTTGATGACTACAAAGAGCTAAGAACAAAAGCCCTCAGTAAAGTTAAAAATGAAGCTAAAGGAACCAGGGTTTATTTAGAGTATTTAGATGCTAAAAAAGAGGTAGAGAAAGCAAAACAGAATTTATTAGAAATTAAGGAAAAAGATAAGTTTTTTGGGTTTGATAATAAGCAACAGTTTTTTGGAGAGTTTGGTTGGATCTTTGGTTTTTTTACCTACTCTTTATTTCATTTAATAGTTGCAATACTGGACAAATCTGAATACAAAAAAGGCAAGATTTGGCTTAATTCTACTACGCTATTTATTTCCTGCTATTATTTAGGTTGGTGCTTTAATATTAAGCAAGATTTTGAGGTTTACATATATGTTGTAGCTTGCTTGATAGCCACCGGAATAATTGTGGGTAGTTTGTATTTTGCTCTTAAGACAAAAAACACTTTATGGTTTAAGGTATCGAGTTTAGTCTCTTATGTCTTAAAAATAAGAAGAGTTTATATCGCAGGTTTAGCTGTTAAAGCTATGGAGGTTGAAGAAAATGAGACTATAGATATAGTTTTAGATTTTGAAAACGAAACAAAAAAAGAACTTGAAAAACTTGTTGAGTAATGGGGATGAGAGATGTTATAAAAAAAATATTCAAGAAAGGACTTATAAGTAAAGAAGCTTGTAAAGAAGAAGACTTTGATTTACTGCCTTTTATTCTTAAAAAGAGAGAAATTGAACAAAAAAGGAAAATAAAAGAATCTAAAGATAAAAAATCAGAGGTTGACGCGTTTTTAGAGATACTAAATGAAGAAGATGATTTATTTACCCCAAGTGAATTGTGTTTCCTTTATAAAGAGATTATTGGAATGGATGAGATAGCTAAATAATTCAAATAAACTATATATACTTAAAACCTAAATTTAAAATGAAACAAATTGCATCACTGTTAATAGGAGTTTTTTTTGTAGTTTCTTGTGGAAAAAACAAAGAAGAACAAATGTTATATAACTATCAGCAAGAAAACGCAAAAGCCTTAAATTTCAATCTTGATGATCTGAATTTTGAAATTAAAAAAATAGAAAAGGTTGCTGATATAACCGCCTCCGATACCATTAAAGAATTAAAAAAGGAACTTGCAGGGATATGGACAAAAAAACCAAAACAATCCCTTATCGACACTATAAGTTTTAGTTATCTTAAAGATGTTTTAAATGATGCTATAAACAAACAAGACACCCTTTATAAGGCTTATCAAGAATCGGTAATGACCGCGATTCGTATTGGTGATGTAGCTTATAAATACGAATCAAAAAGAAAAAGAGACAATGCATTAGATGAAAAGTTGTCTTATCAAAAAACATTGAGCAAAGTGAATTCTTTAGAAAAATACCACAGACAACTTTCGAAAAAACCAGACTCTGTACTTTCCTCAAAATATGTTGCTAGCTATACTCAGAACAATCCAATGCTAGGGAACGCAAAACAAACCTTTGACAAAGTGTTCTATACTGATTCAAAACAAACTCGTTTTATTAAAAGCGAGCCATTAAATCCAGAAACAGAATAAAACAAATTAAAAAACTCTCTAAACTTAACCAATGACTAAAAATTCATCTAGCCACCCTGTTAGACAAAAATTCGCAAGTAAGAGCTATTTAAATGGGCTAAATAAGGATAGAGAGAATATTTTTTCTGATTGGCATCAAGTAGGAAAGGATATAGAATCAATTATTGATATCCCTAATTATCCAGAAATTTCTTTTTCCAAAACGCATATTGTAAGCGCAAAAGGCTTTGTAAAAGTTATGAGATCTAAAAATAAAACTATAACAAAGACAAGATTTATTAGACCGAAAATAGGAAGTAAAAGCTTAGGTAAGTTTTTGGTGAAGTTTCATAGATAATAAAAATGTATTTATTTCTTATTTAAGATGTTTAGTCATAATAAATTAAAATGGGTAAAACAGCAACAACTACAAAAGAGCAATTAACGTCTCTAAAGAAAAGAGGAATGATTTTCGATTGCGGAGATGAAAAAGCTGAAGAAATACTTCTGGATATAGGTTATTATAGACTTGGGTTTTATTGGTTTCCTTTCGAAATAGACAAAGATCATAATTTTAGAGAAGACACATTGTTTTCGAACATAATTAATCTTTACTACTTAGATGTAGATTTAAGAAATATTTTACTTAAATATTTAAAACGTATAGAGGTTAATTTTAGAACTAAAGTTATTTATTATGTCTCTAATAAATATAAAAAAGACCCTATATGGTACTCTAATCCTCAAATAATGGATACTTGGTTTACAAGAAGCCTGAATAAAAAATTATATACAAATAAATTTAAAGAAGAGAATAAGCAAATAAAACTTCATCATAAAAAATACAGAAAAGACACATATGCGCCTACTTGGAAAACTTTTGAGTTTTTAACGTTTGGAGCTATCGTTACTGTTTTTAAAGCATTAAAAGACGAGGATCTTAAAAAAGAAATTTCGATGCTTTATGGGTTAAAAAACCTAAAAACATTTATAAATTTTATTTATACTATAAAATATATCCGAAATATTTGTGCGCATGCAGGAGTTCTATATGATTTGAATTTTCCACAAGGTATATACAAAATTCCTAGAACTAAGTTTAACAACAACAACAATCAATCATTAGATGCCGGAATAAAAACAATATCTTTTATTTTACGAAACATATCTGAAGAAAGGAACAAAGACATGAATAACGAAATAGATAAATTGTTCAGAGAGTACAAGAATAATGAGACAATTAAATTTATAATTAAGAATAAAATTGGTTATGATATATAATTTTTTTATATTTGCAATATCAAGTGCCTAGCTATTCATTTTGCTTTAGTGTTGCACTATAAAAAATTATACAGAACCTAGACATTGTGCTCTAGGTTTTTTTTGTGTCCAAAAATCTAACTAAAATTGGTAAGTCACTATGGCGTCGTTGAAATAATAACTATATGGGTTTCGCAAACTTAATACCTTTTTTATCTATGGTTTTGAAGTCTGTAGTGCCTTTAATATATGAACGAACAGCCTCTTTGTCAGATACCATTTTGGTAATTGACTTTAGAATTAAGGCTTTATTTATTTTCTTTTTGTCCATAATTATATAACAAAAGTATTGAATTTAAATGAATTACACAAGGCTATCTGGTTAATGAAGTAATTTGAAACAAAAACCAATTACCAATAACACGCATAATAAATAGCTAAATACGTGCCAACTTTTTTGATTGATATTAAGAAGATGTTGATCTTTAGTATTTTATTTACTCCTGGAACTTGTTAATTTTCTTTAATAAAGTCTCTTTAGCTTGCTTGATCTTAGACTCTGTATCTTCTACAATTTTCTTTAATTCAATTTCACGATTACAATCTTTTAGAAAATCTATAAACAATTCTGACTTCAATAAATCTGGTTGGTTATCAAGTAGAAAACCAACCACTTTTTTTATTTTCTTCGGATCAAGACTATCTATATCTCCAGATGTTCCTCTCAACATATCACCTTTTCCAGTAATAAGCCACTCTGGGTTCAGGTCAGGATAATGGTTTAATATTTTACTCGCTTTATCACTTCCTATATGGGTTCCGTTTCTAACAAACGAACTTGAAAACCCTAGGTCTTTGCAGAATTTATAGTTGCTAACCCCTTTTAATTTAAGATATTCCTGTATTCTTATTGAAGCGTTTGTCATTTATTTTAAAATATTACCTTAAAATACTTTTTTAGTATAAAATATTACCATATATTTGTATCATAATACTACTACTACTAACACAAAGCAGTATTAAAAATTAACAAAGTCAACACAAATATATGCAAAAGTCGAACAAAATATCGCACAAAACC
>NZ_JBHULX010000003.1:0-292107 GCF_042684685.1 Aquimarina hainanensis
CTACAGTCTGCGAAACGTCTGCAAGATTCATTGAGCGCTTACCTGAATATTGTAGGAGTTAGATATCATAGGCAAACTTCCCCCACGGCATGCCCGGGGAAATATGCGATTAAAAAATTAAAACCTTTGCTATGGCAGTAGTAGCATCAATATTAAAGGTTCCCCTGGTCAGACACTTTATATCTAGTGCTATTGTTTTGCTGGTAGGTTTTTTCATTGGATGGAAAATATTCGATAAGAAGCTTGATTCAGCAAAAGAAGAATCTAACCTGTTAAAAGGAAAATACGAGGAGTTACAGAGATCATATCAACATCAAAAAGTAGTCTTAGACACTTTGCAATCAAACATTCTTAGACTAGCAAATAAGGAGAGTATTAAAATAGATAATCATGTCGATGCAAAATTGAAGAAAGGAGGGAAGTTGAATTTCTCTCCGGAAACAATTATTTCCGATACGATACCTAAAAAGAAAAGGAGAGGACTTTTCAGACGAAAAAGGCGAAAAATACCGCCTTAGTTTATATATTAGCCCCGCCAAAGGGATTGACGACTGATTATCGTCAATCTATAAAGAGCATCACTATTATTGTGGTGCTTTTTTTGATGATGTCCGCAAACTAGCTTACCAATTATCTTTCAGCAAGGCTTCTCTTTTATATAAATATTTATAATAAGTAGTTGAGTCTATTTCTTTTTTAAGAAACATTTCAAGACTGTTTATACTGTTAATTCTATGTAAGACTTTTGTTCTCAAAGTAAGTTGATCATCATCAAATTTGACTACACGGCTGAAATATTTTGATTCAGAATTTTTCAGATCCGGGTGAATAAAAGATCTGTATATGGAATCTCCCTTAATGGTGTACTTATACTTTACTATATTATCAGTATTTAAGTCATAAAGATACATTGTTTCTCCGTCAAAATAATATTCCTGATAATTACCTTTACGTAAACTGGACCAATTCCCTACCAATAAAGAATTATCAAATGATGTCTCGTTGTTGCTACAAGATAGAACCAGAATTAATACTATTATGACTTTAAAAAACTTCATTGTTATTGTTTTTTATGAGGGATTATTTGAAGATTAAATCTATAACCTTTCTATGTTCCTTATCAATGACAGAATAAGGCAATTGACGTTGATATTTAAATGTTACTCCTTGTGGTTTATGTCCTTGTATTTGCATAGCAACGAGGGTATCGATTAATATTTCACCTGCAAAAGATCTAAACAAATAACGAGGTGTTTTTGTTTTGATTTTTTCTGAAAAGCCTAAAGTATCTGATACGCGTTCCAAAGATTGTTGAGCGTTCTGTCTTTTGAGTCTGTATGATTTCTCTAACGGATGTGGGATGTGTGAAAAAACACGCTCTGTTTCTTTGTTTCCATATTCCTCAATTATCTCTAAGGCTTCATCAAATAAATAACAGTCTATAACTGAGCCGCCGTCAGGTTTGTTTCTATTTTTAAATCTTTTGAACTTTATCCTTCTATTTTTGATTTGAGACCATTTTAAAGATGCTAAGTCTGCGTAATCTTGTCCTCCTAATAAGAATTGGAGTAAAAATAACTTAATATGCCTTTTGGTGGTAAACTTACTCTTTTTCGTAGTGTATGTCTTCGGTGTGTAATTGAGTAGTTTTTTAATTTCCTCTGGTACCAATGAAGTAACTTCTGCTGAACGTTTATTACTGATAAGTCCCATAAAAGGATTATCACGTTTTATATTAAGAGACTCACGCCTCTGTGCTTCCTTGTAAGTTGATCTCATTGTAGATAACAGAAATGGAACATTGCCTTTTCCTTTTCCGTGTTTGGTCTTGTATACTATGAACTTTTGGAGCCATTCGTAATCTATGTCATTTATTAGAACATCGTCAGTACCTAAATAATATTCGAGTTGTTTCTTGGTCCGTTCATAAGCTTCAGTTGATCTACCAAGGTCTTTTAATTCACGTATTCTTGTTGAGATAAACTCTATCATTCCTATTCCGGATTCCTTTTGAAGTTCGGCAATTCGTTTTTTTAATAAGAAAATCTCTAAGTCTTTATCTTTAACACCATTCTTAATAACATCTATTGATTGTTCTAAAGAAAGATTGTTATTGTTGCAAAAATTAACTTCGTCTTCAAGTTCAGAAATCCTACGAGCCAAACCTGGAGTTATTTTTAATCTTTTACTTTTTTGATATGTTTTTAATGAAATAAATTTATATTTGCGCCCAGAATATATTTGAATCTTTACAGGGTACCCGTCTTTCGACGCTCTTCTTGTATCGATAACAATATCAGCCTTGATCATAGAAATATAGATTAGAAAATTTTCAAACAATTTTCAAACAAATGTAATAAAATATGACAGAAAACGGTCTAAAATGAACAGTTTTACAAATGTCATGTGCGAGTTTTAGAACATTGAAAAATCTGTAAAATACTGATAATCAGAGCAAATAAATAAAAAACGGGATGTAGCTTAGTCCGGTTAAAGTGCTGGTCTGGGGGACCAGAGATCGGAGGTTCGAATCCTCTCATCCCGACTGCCGCAAGTCATTTTGATGTCTTGCGGTTTTTTGTTTTTTTAACTTTTGTAATGTTTTTAATTTGGTAACAATTTCAATACTTAAAACATTAATTATGTGTAAATTGAAATTTATCAAAAAAAACAAATAAGTGAGTACTATTAAATTTGGAATACGCAGTGTACGCTTAAAAAGCTATTCGCTAAGGGAATTAGGTCTTGAAAATGAGGTAAATGCTAAAATGAGAGTTGAATATAGACAAAACTATTTCCACCTTCATTTTTTACCTCTATTTCCTACTACGAAAGTATTGAGATTACGAAAAGAAGATCAACAGTTATACGAAATTCCTGAACATATTCGTACAGTAATAGCATCTCAGATTAAAGAAAAACCTAAAACACCCTGGTATACATTTTTAGGTCCTATAATTTTGTTAGTAGGACTAACTGTTTATTTTGGGAATTTAGGGATAAAAAATTATCAAACTAAGGCATATTATAAAGAAAAATTTTACCAGACAAGAGATCATAGCCTTCAGCTACTGGATAGTCTTGATACTCATGTGTATTTTAAAATTAGAGATACAAAAAGGTCATTCCGAACAGATGGGTTATATGCTAAAGTAGAGAATATTTATAAGGATAGTATACAATTAGTAAAATTGCATACGGATCTCAAATATGATGAAGATAGACTTTCTTATCAAGTTCAGAAGTACTATGAGACATATGCCGCTAATTTACCAGCAGAATGGGTGTCAATAGATACACTAAAAAAAGCAATATTACGAGAATACGGATCTTCGAGTAAAAATAAAGGGATTCATATTTTCGAAACTACAATGATTATAGAAGAGGCAGCCTCAATTTATAAAGAACCTTATCTAGTCACAGATGGTAAAGGAGTGGATTATATTAAAAAACAAATGTCTTTACGATTAAAAAACTATGGTTGTGAGGCAATTATTAGTAAAATACATTTAAAAAAAGGAATGCTGAAATGGGATCAGGAATTTCCAATAGATTTCAGCAAGTATAGTTCTAATACATATAGTAAGCTAACTATTTATGCTACTTATGAAAATAAAGAAGAAGAGTATGAGTTTATTATTGACCTGAGAGATGATGAAAATATGTTACATCAATATGAGGTCAAGGGAACTTTAGAAAATGGTTTTAAGTTAAAAAGAATTCGATCGGGAAGTAAAAGAAAGTAATGAGAGAAAGATAGTTTTTACATAAAAGTAAAGGTTATATATTGAAGGTGAGTTCATAAAAAAGTCCCTTTTGTCCCAAAAGAACTGTTGTAAATCAAGCAATTTTACATAAAATTATAGAAGAGAAAATTAATTATAAATGAATTTTTCTAGTACTAAATAGAAAGAAAAAATCTTTGTATCATCTAAAAAAGGCTCTCTGATCAATATTATAATTTACTAAAGGACTGCAAAGACGGAAATGGAGCTACTTTCCGTGAAAAAAAGTAGTTGATAATCTCATAATTTTACAGGATATATAAAAAGAACTACGAACCGATAACCTGATTAAATGCATAAGGTTTTTTAATGATGTTTTTTTAACGTGTTGTATACGAGTATTTTGTGAAAATGGCACAAAAAATGCCATAGATAAAATAACCAACATTGATTATCAAATACCTTAAAACTTAAAAACATGCTAAAGAAAAGAACAAAAAAAATTATAAGAGCAATTAAAAACACAGCAGCCTACAAAGCGAGAAGTATAGATTATACTGAGCATGATGATAGAGTAGTGGTGTATAACAATAATAAGAGTGATCACGAAGATTTTGTAGCAATCTATGCAATTTTACCTCTAACTGCTTTCAAACTTAGAATTAAAGCCTATAAATCTAAAGTATATCTGGAAGTAAAGTAACCATCGATATATTGAGATAAGAAAAAAGAACTCTTGAAATTTTCAAGAGTTTTTTTATTGCTGTATTTCAAAGGGTGCCTATTTACATTATAAAAGGTTTTTGTGATTTTTTATTAAAAAAATGTAAGAGTTTTATTAAAATATGTTAAAATAAAATACTGAATTATTGATGGTTAGCTAATTTGTGTACTTTCATAATATCATTTAACCAAACTTATATATAACTATGAAACAGATGATTAATTTAATGCTGTGTCTATGTATGACCAGCATTTTTTATGCGCAAAGTAGTGATCCGCTAAAAAATCAACTTTATGTACTGGATGATGTAAATGAATATAAACTTCTGGTGAAGTTTAAGTCAGCATTGATGCCAGTTGTAAACAAGGGGGAAGTAGCATTATTGAATTCCTCATTTAGCGAGAAGTCCTCCAAGAATTTGAGAGGGCTTTTTTTTAGACCTTTAATTGAATTCACGGAAGCCCAAAAGGCAGCATTAAGGAGTCCGACAATGCGAAGCCAATCGGATGAAAAAGGATTCAATATTTTAGATTTTGCAGGCTTGTGCGAAGTGCAATCTTCTATAAAAGATAAGCATGCATTATTAGCTTTGGGAAAAAAGCTAGAAGAATTAGAAGAAGTTGAATACTGTGTATTGGAGCCAGTTAAATCTCCTCCACCTCCTGGTTTTTTCTCATTTGCTCCAACCCCGGATTTAACTGCCCGGCAAGGATATAGAAAAGCAAATCCAGGAATAGATGTTGATTATGCCTGGTCAGTTGGTGCCATGGGGCAAGGAGTAAAAATTACAGATATTGAATACAGCTGGGGGAAATTAGATCATGAAGAGTTTGTAAATCAGGGGATGTCATATGTTACATCGCATTATACAGACAATTACAAAGATCATGGAATTGCAGTGATGGGTATTCTGGTAGGAGATGAAGATAACGGAGTGGGAATTAAAGGAACAGCTCCAAAAGCAACCGGAAGAGTAATTAGTGAAATACAAGGACGAGCTACTGCGATCTTAAAAGCAGCTCAAAACTCTCAGGCAGGAGATATTATTGTATTAGAAATGCAAACCGGGGGACCCGATGGAAAACTAGCTCCTGCAGATGTTAATCAATCTGTATGGGATGCCGTAAAATCAGCAACAGATGCTGGAATTTTAGTAGTAGCTGCTGCTGGAAATGGAAATGCAAACCTGGATAGCTCTTCTTATAGTTCCTATAGAAACAGAGGAGATAATGGAAGTATTATAGTAGGAGCAGGAAGCTCTAATACTACTCATTCCAAACTAAATTTTAGCACATATGGACAACGAGTAAATGTTCAGGGGTGGGGACACAATGTTTTTACCACAGGATATGGAGATGTAACCTATGATAATGATTATAGAAAAGAATATACTGCGAGGTTTAATGGAACCAGTTCAGCGACACCGGTTGTAACCAGTGCAGTAGCTTGTATTCAATCATATGCAAAAGAAAAATTAGGAAAGAATATTGCTCCCAGAGAGATGCGAGAATTATTAATTTCCACAGGAATTGCTCAGGGAAGTGGTGGTCATATCGGACCGATACCAAATCTAAAAGCAGCAATTAAAAAGATTTCTGATGGTAGCCCGGGAATCAATGCCCCATCAAACTTAACTGCCAGAAGTACTTCTAACAGCGAAATACGGTTGCAATGGAAAGACAATAGTACAGACGAAACTGGATTCAAAATAGAACGTAGTACGAATGGAACCAACTTTACAGAAATAAAAAGCGTAAGAGCTAATGCCAGTTCATATACAGATACAGGTTTACAAGCAGGAACGACTTACTATTATAGGGTAAAAGCGTTTAACAACACGAACCAGTCGACGTATTCCAATACAGCAAAAGCAACAACCAGTGGAGGAGGGGGAATGACTACAGTTAATTTTGAACTAAAATTGGATAATTATCCGAGAGAAACTTCCTGGGAGGTTAAAGATGCACAAGGAACTGTATTGTATAAAGGAGGTAACTATGGAAGAAGGGGACAACTGATTAAAAAAACATTTGAGTTAAAAGATGCTTGTTACAATTTTGAAATCAAAGATACGTATGGGGATGGGATTTGCTGTAGCTACGGTAATGGTTATTACAAATTATCAAATAAAGGAACTGTACTGATAGAAGGAGGAAACTTTGCAAGTGTAGATACAAAGAGGTTTTGTATTCCAGCTACTACTTTAGCTAAATCAGGTATCGTTACTGAATCTATAGAACCATTATCCGGGCAGGATATCCGCGTGATTCCTCCAAAATATAGTGAACTAGCTAGTATAGAATTTGTAAAAGTAAAGAGTAAATATGTAGACTTAGCCGTTTATAATGTTGGTGGAATTTGCGTTTTTAAGAGAGACAATCACCCTACAAACGAGACAGTATCTTTTAATACAAGTGCATTACCATCTGGAATTTACTTATTAGAAGTATATGAAAGCGGAAAAAAGAAAGTATACAAATGGGTTAAAGAGTAAAATAAACCTCAATTAATTAGATAATATTGCTCTAATAGAAAAGCTCCTGATAGAATCAGGAGCTTTTTGCATTAATAAAGATATGGTTTAGGTAGTATTTAGAAAGTAAACACCTCTTCTGTAATTTGATATGATGAGAAAACTCCTTTTCCTCCATTGACATTAGAAGGAATAGTAATTGGTTCTACAAAGATTTCATCTTCGAAAAATTCTTGTTTTTTTATCGCCTGGTGGTACTCAAAATAATTTTTATCTACCGTGAGAATTTTTACCGTTACCTTTTTTACTTCTCGGGTATTTCCGGTTATTCCTTTTGCTTTTAAGAAAGCACCATCCCGTCCTGCATCGCTGATATACTCCCTCGTGTCATCTTCTATCCCAAAATCATCTTCTTCGTAAAAGAGGTGGTGATTAAAATCGAATTGAGTCAGGTTTATTTCGAAAGAATTGTCAATATCTTCAACATCTTCATTTGCTATAGCGATCACATGATAAAAATTTTCTTCAGAAGCAATATCTTTCCAGCTAATTTCAGCACTGAGATAGGTGCTACTACCGAATCTGGCTTCTTCTTTTTTGATGATAGGTTTTTCAAGCTCTGTACTTGCATTACCAGGTATTGTTGTACTGGCCGTGGCTGTTTTAGCCAAAGCAGTTACTTCTATCGTATAAGTTTCTCCTGCCAGAATAGGGAAGTCTTTGGATGCGACTACATATTTTTTGCTTGTAGGATTGTATGGAACCGTTATGTCTTCATTTTTTGAATTTTTTAAGGTTACAGATGCATCTTTAATCAAAAAATCTTCTTCTGGGATTTTAGGATTGTTTAAGACTACAGATAAGGGAAATGTTTTAGAAATCTCCACCTCTATCAAATCATTTTGAGGGGCGATAAAGCTAGTAATCACAATTTCATTATCAGTAGATAAAAAAGATCCGATATCAACCGGAGTAACAAAAGTATCTTCTCCGCAGCTGCTCATCAATAATGATAGCAATAAAGTTCCTATCAGGCTGTGAATATATGTTTTCATAATTCGTTTGTTTTATAAGGATAGTGTTGTTGATTAAAACTCATACTTGTAAGTGATTGATGGAATAATTGGGAGAATCGAAATTCGATTGAGCTCTCTGACACCATTTTTTCTTTTAAATATATAAGTGAATGGGTTTTTTCTGAAATAAGCATTGTAGATGCTAAAATCCCATGTTCTGGTTCCTCTTTTTTTCTTTTTATGAAATTGAATCGAAAGATCAAGTCGATGGGTGCTTTCTCCTCTAAAGTTATTGCGCTCTTCGTAGTTTTTAGAAATTCCTCTATTGTTAAAAATGTTGCTTTGACTGAGATCGTGTCTATCATTGATAGGCGTTTTAATCTCACCGTTTGGTAAGGTATAATTACTACCTGAAGCATAAATCCATGAACCGGATAATGTAATTTTTTTACTGGGTTTATAAATTCCAACCAAAGAAACATCATGCCTACGATCGTATCGGGCAAAAAAGCGTTTTCCCTGGTTGAGTTCATCAAATTGCCGATCTGACCAGGCGAGAGTATAGCCAATCCATCCTGTAAATTTACCAAACTTTCTCTGTAATAGGAACTCTAACCCATAGGCTTCTGCCTCTCCTGATACGACATTATCCTCCCAAGTTTTTTCGCTATCCTCTCGTGCATCAAATATAAAATCAGTTCCTTCTTTATACCCTATAACATTGTTGGATTTTTTGTAATACCCCTCCAGTGATAAGGTAAAGTTTTCATCGATAAAGTCTCTGGAGTATCCCAGTGCAACCTGATGAGAGCTTTGTGGTTTTACCCGATCGGTCGAAGACACCCAAAGATCAGTTGGTAGACCAATTCCTGAATTGCTCAATAAATGAATGTATTGATTCATAGAAGAATAAGAAGCTTTTACAGCAGATACATCATTTAATTTATAAGCGAGGGATACTCTAGATTCCGGGTTGATATAGTTTAGAGATTTGTAATTAAAACTACTCACACGTATTCCGAGATTCGTTTTAAAACGTTCAGAGATTTTCCATTCATCTTCTACATAAACAGCGGATTCTATAGAACGAAATTCAGTTTTGGATCGGTTATCAGGGAATCCCTTTTCCTTAATAACGCTGGTATGTGGTGTAAAGTTATGATGCAATGCTTGTGCACCAAATCGCAAATGATGGTTTAATGAAGGGAAATAATCAAAATCTAGTTTTACACCAAGGTCTGTAATTCCGGAGTGGAATTTGGCATCATACTGCTGATTGGAATATTCCTCTTCAACATCCAGGAAGAATTTGAAATTACTGTAAATTAATGATGTATTCGAAAACAATTTATCATTAAATTGATGGTTCCATCGAATCGTTGCTGTTTGATTTCCCCACCCTAGCCGGGTTTTGTATTTTTCATTGTCATAATTTTCTTTTAATTTGAAAATATCACGTCCCATATAACTACTTATATAGAGTTTGTTTTTACTGTCGAATTCATGATTTATTTTTGCATTTAAGTCATAGAAATAAGGAGAAACCTTGCTCTTAGAAGTACTCGCTAATCTGGTAAACAGATCTAAATAGGTTCTTCTTCCTGAAAAAAGAAATGAAGTTTTTCCTTTTTTGATTGGTCCTTGAAGTGTAATATTGGACGAAAGTAATCCAATACCAAATTTACCGTGAAGTTCATTTTTATTTCCATCCAGCATTCGTATATCTAGTACAGATGATAATCGACCTCCGTATCTGGCAGGAAATCCTCCTTTATACATTTCTACGGATTTAATAGCATCTCCGTTAAATACAGATAAAAAACCAAATAAGTGATTCGCATTGTATACAGTTGCATCATCCAGAATAAATAAATTTTGATCAGGACCACCCCCTCGTACATAAAGCCCCGAACTTCCTTCTGATCCGGCACTGACTCCTGGCATTAACTGAAATACTTTCAACACATCTTTTTCTCCCAGTAAGGCAGGGATATCCTGAATTTGTTCAACTGGTAGCGATAAAGTACTCATTTGTACTTTGGATGAAATCCGTTCATTTTTTCTCGAGTCAATAATGACTTCATCTAATAGGTTACTTTCTATAGTTAAGTCAATGTCTTTTTGGATATTTTGGGTTAATGAGATGGTTGTTGTAACTGTTTTGAAACCAATATATGAGTAGTTAACATCATACGTTCCCGAAGGAAGCGTTAATGAATAGAAGCCAAAATCATTGGTGACAACTCCTTTTTTTAGAGCAGTGATGTATATAGATACTCCTGGTAACAGTTCGCCGCTTCCACTTTCTTTTACATATCCGCTGATGGTATATTTTTCATTATTTTCCTGAAATGAATACCCTTTTTGGATAATACCAGCTACCAGAAATAAAAAGATAGGTAGTATCAACCGGGTTTTGCAGTAGCCGCATAGTTGTTTTTTATACGAGATCATGTTTTCCTCCTTTAATCATTAGGTATTGAATTGTTTTTATTATTGATACTTTTTCGTCTTCTTGTTTTGAAATTCAAAAAAGTATGCAATTTTTAAAGGCCTTTGTAAACAAGTCGCAGGAAATAGAGAGCACCCCTATAAGAGAGAAAATAAAAAGGTATTTCCGTATATAAAAAACGGTTTTTTATTGTATGTTTCTGATAATTAGTTGTGTAAAAAAAAGCGCCTGATGAATAAAATCAGGCGCTTTACAAAAATAAATCAGTATTTTTTTGTGTAGGAAAGTATACTCCCTTTAAAAAAACTTTAACAGGTAGTTTATTTCATGCTTTCTTTGATAGTATTGTAAAAGTGATCAAATTTAGGGTTGATGGCAATCCGTGTAGAGGTTTCTATACTTTCAGAACCATATTCACTTTTAGCGATGAGGTCAATTCGTTTAGGATCTACTTTGTATTTATTCTGAAGTGTTCTGATAACCTCGGCAGCTTGTAAGCTACTCAAATCCCAGTTGTCTTTGATAGTCTTATTTTTAAACTCTATCGCATTGCTGTTTCCTTCTACATAAATAGAAAGGTCAGGAGTACTATTAATCGTATTAGCAATACTCTCTAACGTAACTTTGGCTTTATCGGTTACTGTGGTATTATCATCATTACCAAATAAAAAACTATTGGCTAAGGTGATATAAATTGTTCCTTTTTTTACACCAATGGAAGCTTCATTGGCAGCAGCTCCTTTCAGGTTGTTTTTAAACAGTGTTAATACAGCAAGTCTGGTAGAATCACTACTACTGATAGCTTTATTAACGGTATTTAATTGCAAATCTTTTTCTTTAATCGTTTCCAAAGATTTTTCTAAGTTTTGAGCTTTCTTTTTAGAGAGCTCCGTGAAATTTCCCATGTTAGCCAGTAAAGAAGCATTGGTTTCTCTTAGGTCATTCACCTGATTTTCTAAGGATTGTACCTTAGATAAACCTACTTTTTCTTTTTTTCGGGACTCGTGTAATTCACTTTTTACAGTGTTTATTTCTTGTCTTAATTTATCTATTTCGGCAAGTAAATCTTTCTTTTTCTGAGCAGTTATGGAGGAAAGCCCTAAGATAGAAATGGAGAAGAATACAATAATTTTTTTCATCGGTTACATTATCGGTTTTTAATACATACCCTTTTTTATAAAAGTTATATTTCTACGACTTTTAACGGTTAAATGGGTTTCTATATGCTAAAGTAAAATATTTTGATTAATAAAAATAACGAGATCATGGTATGATCTTATATAAAAAGCATGATTAACTGTTTGTATAATCATGCTTTTTAATTTTTTTTTCAGAAAAATGATATGCTATTTTCCGAGTAGTTTTTTGGCATTTTCTATACTGCTATTAATTTCATCACGAAGCTCGCCGACAGCAACTTTTTCTTTTTTTAATAGTGCTAGTTTAGCTACGTAATCAAATTTTTCTTCTTCATGTGTTGCTTCATCATGCCCATCTCCGTGATCATGCCCATGACCAGAGGAGAATTTTCTACCAAAATCACTCATCCATCTCATCATATGATCATATGATTTTTTTAACTCTAATTGAGATTTTTCATATACTTTGCCTTGAGCGGTAGTATCAATTTTTGGTTTTAATTCCTTAATTAAGGAACTGATTTCTCCCATTCTGGGCATTACTTCATCATGGATGTCTATAACTTGCTTCATTAAAGCATCAAACTCTTTTTCTTCTTTGCTTTGCGTTTCTTTATTACAAGAGATGAAAAACAAAGTCGTAAGACATATACAGATGATTCCTGATATTTTTTTCATGGTGCAATAGTTAATAAGGTGAATTTAAATTAATGTTTTTGGTATTTTTTTCTTGAGTATTCTCTCGTTTGTATTGTTTGGCAATTTTATTCATTTTTCGTTCTTGCCATGCAATACCTATTATACAGAGTATAATAGCAATTAAAAAAAAGGATAGTAGCATATGTTCTTGCTTTGTGGGGTTATTTTTTTTTATTTAATGTTTTAGAAGTTAATATATATAATAGAAAACCGCTCATAATAGTGAACAGCCCAAAAATAGAAAATATCCTCAAAACCCAGTTATTCATATTGTTTCTTTCTTGATAATCCATGGTGTGTAGCATCCATAGAAAATCAAATATTCTCCATTGATTATTCCTAAAAGTTTCGACTTGAAAACGCGGTTCGGATACATAAATTGTGGTATTTGCCGGTTTATCAAAACGAATAGCGTAAGCAGGAAGCGGGCGTCCCCTGTATTCGTGATGCTTGTTGGTTGTAGTAATGCGTTCTATATTAGTGATTTCTGAAGCGATTGATAACTTTTCTTTGGCGATTAATGCTGCTTTGTTTTCAGACATTTTTTTTGCTTTCTTTCCTGTTATCGCATTGAATAAAAGATACTGCTTCTGATGACCTTGTGTATATGTTACTTCATAGTATAGAGTATCCAATACTTTTTTTAGCCGGACATCTAGTACAGGGGTATGATTTGGTATGTGGTTATATAGCTGCGAATATGGAGCTATAATACCTTTGGGGATTGTAATAGGAGTTTTTTCTTTTTTTAGATTATCTCCTCTTATTTCGTCAATATTTGTCCAACTAAAATACAGCCCTCCTATGGTCCATAAAAAGAATTGAACCCCGAGCAATAGTCCCAGGTAACGATGCCACTTACGCGTATTTCTTACGAGTTTTCTTTTTTTCATTTTTTTGATAATAAATGGATAATCCAAGAATAGAAACAATAGCTACCATTAGGGTAATAACGATCATAATACCGTTTCTGGTATCTTTTCCCAGAAAGTCTAGATAATGATATTTATGCAGAAAAGCAAAGCTAAACCCTTCTCTTCTAGCTGGAGCATCCACTTTTGAAGCAAGTCTATCTGTGGTTGTTTCTACATAATAGGTGTCTTTTTGAACTGTTTTATACGCAATTTTCCATACAGGAAGCCGCTTGTTTATAAAACCGTATTCTCCAGAGAAACGTGCTATTTTTTGAGGAGTGTTCTTTTTTGCGTCTTTCAGTCCAGAGAAATAATCAGCTAAAAAAAATGCGTGTTTTGCATTCCCATCTTTTTCAATAGATCTGGTGTTTAGGTGTAGGTATGCCACTTTTTTCTTAGCAGAAAAAACCTGAATAAAATTTTGCTGGTCAAAAGAAGTCAAGCGAAAGTTTACAGGAGTATGTGAATTTTTTTCGACAATATCTGTAAGAGAGAATTGCAGTGTTTTTGAGTCATATACTTTAGAGTATCGTTTGGCAGGACCGGAAACCATATCAAATTTTACAAATGCATGATATAATCCACTAAAAGCAAAAAGCATCATAAAAATCGAAATGGTCATTCCCGTAATTCTATGATATTTCCTGAATTTACTCTGCCTGGAAGTAGCAATAGTACGTTTGTATTTTTTCCAGAAGGCAGTATAAAAAATAACCCCGGAAAGAGCAGTAAGTAAACTGAGTAGTGCCAAAACAATAATAAGTGTCAGCTTAACAGCTTTGCTAAACCAGATAAAATCCCAGTTGTGCATCATATTAAATGCATAGAGCATTATTATTCTGGTACGATCATTAATGGTTCCTAATCTGCTGGATGGTGTGTGAACATATACATCTTTGCCATTTTCAAAGCGTACTTTGTAGACCGGTAATAATCGGTTAATTTCCCGATAGGTATTAGTGAAATTATGAAGTAGTGTAATTTCTGAAATCGGTAGTTCTTGTTCTCCAGAAAAATGACGTGCTAATACTTTTGCATATTGTTGATCTCCATGTGTCAGAGGAATATGCGTTTGTGTTTCTATATATGCCAATGTATTATCTGGTTTTTCAACTTGATAATACTGTTTATTCAGCATTGAGACCATCCGTATATTTTTGATTTCCGGCAGTTGGTTTTTTGTAAGAATGGTACTGATCAGGCTACTATCTGTTTCTTTTGTGATAGGAATGGTATGAACTCGTCTATTCGCAATATCAGGCTTAATCCACCCCATTATTGGGTGCAATACTCCACTGATGGTCCATAGAATCATAGGAATTAGAACCCAAAGCCCTAATTTTTTATGCCATTTGTACAGTTTAGCGATCATAGGTGTTGTTTTTATAGAAATTATCCCGACCCTTTCTATAGAAAGGGTCGGGATAAAGTGTTATAGGTTATATCGTAGCCCGAGGTGAAAAGCTCTTGGGTTTCCAATAGAATAGCTATTAGAACCTCTAAACCTGTTATAGGAAGCTCTAACGGCATATAATTCGTCAAATACATTCAGAAAGTGCCCCCATACTTCTATATTTTTATATTGTATGCTGGCTCTGAGATTAAAAATAGAATGCCCGTCATAGGTAGCTGTCGTTCTTTTTTCGTCTCCTTCTGGTGTAAGAATCGGGTTTCCGTCTGCATCCTCAACAATTACCTGGTTCTCAAAACTAGTATTATAAGACCCTACGAGCTCATGCTCGGCAGCGATGTTGAAAGCAAGCTCTTTTGATATTTTTGTTTGATAAGAAACAATGGAAGTCCCCGTGATAGAAGGAGCTGTATTTCTATCAGTGTCGGAATAATCGACTCCTCTGTCATAAAAAGTAACGTACCTATGCTTAGCATAGCTTCCATTATGTGTTAGGGATATTCCCTTTACAGGCATATATGTAAGTCCGTATTCAATTCCATAGGATCTGGTTTTTCCAGCATTACTATTAAAAAACTCATCATTTTCATTTCGTAATGTGATTAGGGTATTTTTCCCCTCTAAAAGATAGATAGCAGCATCAAATTTTAATTTAGATGGAAGTACAAAGTATCCTCCAATCTCATAATTGTCATACCTACTTGGTTTTAGGTCAAAAACTTCTCCATCTACTCCAACAAAGCTGTTTCTATAGAGAGTAGAGGTTTGTGGAGGAGTAAACCCATTGGAATAATTGGCATATATTCCTGATTTTTTATTAAAATTATAATTGATTCCTAGCTTTGGTGCAATATTATCATAATTGTTTTCAGAATCTTTTGCTCCCGAAATACCGTCGTTTTGATTGTCATAATCATATTTGAAATAATCATATCGCAAAGCAGCAGTAATTTTTAATGCTTCTATTGGAGTTATTTCGTATTGCATATAAGCTGCGTGATTAAAAATATCAGCATGATAATTAAGAATATAATCCTGATGTTTCTTTTCATACCCTGTATTGATTCCTGTTGTAGGATCTACAAAAACACTGATTCTTTCTGCCTCATATTTTTGAGGAGAGTAATCAGTAGATGCGCCAATGATTAAGGAAGAAGCAGCAAAATCAAAATTTATTTTATGTTGAATAAGTCCAACATAACTTGTGAATTTATTAGAATTGACTTCTCCAGATCCGCTACCGGTTAGTTTTCCCTGATTTCTGAATTGACGAATTCTATAGGATGGGATCTGATCCATTCTGTTACTTCTGAAGATGAGGTTCACAGCTGTTTTGTGATTGTCATTCCATTGTTGATCTAGAGTAGAGCGAAACCTAAAACTAACTGCATCTCTTTCTGTGAAGGTTTGATCACTTTCATAATTACCATTTGAGTAATCAGATTCACTAAGGGAACCTGCCATATCAGAGCGATAATCAACAGCATCTATTACTGATGTCCATCGGGTATTGGGAGAAAAGTCATATACGGTTTTTAAGGTAAAGGCTAATTTTTCATAATCACTATGTGCAATAGGACCATCTTCTCTTTTGGCATAATGTCCACCAACATAAAAACCTAATTTTTCATTTGCCTGATTAGAAACTTCTACTTCATATCTACTGAATCCCAGGTCATTTTGTTGATAGTCAAAACCTCCACTCAGTTTTTCGGTAGGATTCTTAGTAATAAAGTTAAAACTTCCTCCGATAGCTTCACTACCATAGATACTGGATGCAGGTCCTTTTAGTACTTCTATACGACCAAAAGAAGTATTGTTCATTTCTAATAAGGCATTATGATTGAATACAGAGGTAGGACGAATCGGAAGCCCATCTTCTAAATATAAGAATAATGATTTGGTAGAAATAGGAGAACGTACTGCCATAAAATGTTGTTCATTACTCCCGGCTCTGGAAGTAGACATTAATACTCCGGGAATTTGATTTACCAATTGGTCAATTCCGAAGGCTTTACTGGTTTTTATACTCTTGGCATTAAGAGTAGCAATAGAGCCAGGAACTTCAGATCTTTTTTGAGTTTCCCTACTGGCAGAAGTAACTAGTACTTCTTCTAATATTTGGTTTTCTTCTTCTAAAACTATTTGGGTATAAGAGGCTGTTAAGACTATTTTTTTTGAAGTATATCCAATATAGTTAATCAGAATTTCGGTGTTTTTTGTAACCTCAAGACTAAATTCTCCATTTTGATCACTGGTAGTGCCAACAGAAGGGCCTGAAGATACAGTGATGGTTGCACCGGATAAAGGGTGGTTGGAGGCAGTAGTTACTTTTCCTTTAAATAATTGTTGAGCTTGAGTTATAATGCTTGTTAATAGCAATATAATGAATGTTGCTTTTTTCATGGGATAATGTGTGTGAAAGTACTATAGGGGATACTACCATAGTTAGTTATAGTTTTATGAAACAACGTACTTTGTGTTGTTATATTTTATTGTAAATCAGCTTTATTCGTTTTTGGTTGTAGCAGGATGTATAATAAAAATAACAATCTGTAAGAATTCTGTTCCCTATAGCTAATGGATAAAAATCCACCTAGAAAATACTTTCTCAGTAATTTTTCTTTAATAAATGATTATATAGTCTTTATGCAGGAATTAGATTGTGCACTGCTATCAATACAGAGAGCATTTTTTAATATTTATAGTGAAATAGCATAGTTCAATGTCACATTCACAATACAGCTTGCTATCTGTTTTTTTTAGAAAGAAGTATATTGATGCTGATAGCCAATTCCTGGTTTTGTCGAATTTATTTCGCAACTACATTTCTAAACATAGAAAACACTATTACCAAATACTCGTTTTATATAGTAGTAGATAATTAAGGTGTAAAATGTCGGACCTATCCCGAATTACAATTTACTTCCTGTGAATGTGTTGTATATTAGTACTGAGGTAACTCATATATTTATATAGAGACTTTACCTGCTGATGTTTGTAGTAGAAACCTATAAATTCGTTCAAGCTTTATTAGGAGGGTGGTCGATACTGCGAATAATATCGAATGGGTGTAATTCTTTTAAAGACCAGTTGTTTTTTTGCAGAGAAGTAAGAGAGGCATAGTGTAATGCATAACTCTTGTTTTTTTCAAAATAGAGTGGTAAAAATGTTTCTGCATTTATAACGATTCCATCATTTTGATCGGAGCTACTTTGTTTTTGTATATTGAGTTGTTTGTTCAAAAAACATTTCCCGTTACAGTTCAGCATTGGTCGTTTTTTGTTGACACAGTATTTCTCTACGATATAATCAATGTTAAGCTGGTAATAGAGAATAGAACTAATCTCCATCGTTGGACGAATGGCAAAGGAAATAAAAAGAAGTATGGAAAAAACAATTCTCACTAGTACCTGCAAAATTAGGCAGCAAAGGTACTAATGAAATTTGTTTTCCCCTACAAAATCTCAAAAAGTTAAGCAATCACTTTTTGAGTATATCAAGTCGTGCACTATAGATTCTACTCAAGCCATTTTCATATTGAAAAATTATATCAGTTAACTGTTTGATATTTTGAGGCTTATTAAGGTGAGGGTTGATCGTGTTCTTTTTACTAGTGAAGTAAATAGTTTTGGTTTTTGTATCATAGAACGGGCAATAATCCATCGTGCTGCTGTTAATTTGAGTCATGTTTTCAGAAGGTGTCCATTGTCCTTCTTTATTTTTATACGATATGTATAGATCTCCACTTCCGGTTCCTCCTTTGCGCTTGTATGCTGTATATAATATGAAAGACTCATCAGGAGCTACAAAAGCATTAAATTCCATTCCTTTGGTATTGATAGCTTCGCTTAACGATATAGGAGTGGTATAGCTATTGTTTTTCCACTCACTCATAAAAATATCATCTTGTCCTTTTGTAGGAGTAGCAGTGCTGGTGTAGTATAAATTACCATTAGTGGCAATCGAGGGATAAAATTCATCTTTTTCGGTATTTACAGGAGCTCCTAGATTGATTGGATCGGACCATGGGGCATTTTTACTCTCCCTTCTGATAAACCAAATATCATAGTCTGTAGCTTTTGGGTTTATTTTTCCGGTATTCCTGTTAGAAACAAAATATAATTGTAACCCATCAGGAGAGAACATAGGCTCCATATCATGAAATTGTCCGGAGAAAGGAGCGATAGAAGGAGCTGACCAGGTAGTTCCTTTTTTAGTGATTTTTACAATTGCTGAAATTTCTCCAAAAAAACTTTGCATTGTGAAATATGCTTCATCTTGTGTCGGTGCCATTGTAAAATCACGTAATTGCCCTAATTCAGAAGTGATTTCTGGTAAAACAGGAGTTACTTCTATGGCATTTTTTTCCTGTGAGAAAGAATAGGATAATGATAAGAGATACATAAAAATTAAGTAATACGACTTCATAGGTAGTACGATTTCTTTTTGATTGGTTTATTAAAAAATAGTGAAGGAAAAGGAAATAAAGCCAATACCTTTTGATAGTACTTAATAAATTAAATAGTAGGCACTAAATGAGGTTTGATCTTTTGGGATAAGCTAGGAAAACTGCATATTTATCGAGTTGCTTATGTTGATACCTTCTCTTCACATGGTCGAAAACTAACTATTATTCTCAGGAGTTCTTGTTAAAGAGTTATTAAATATTTTCGGGGGGACCATCTCCGATTTATACAATAGGAATATAAATTTCAGTAAGAAGATCTTCTTCTTTTGTATCATTACTGTCATTTAAATAAAATTCTAAGGTAGGTGCATCATGTAATTCAAATTCCTCTTCTAATATGAACTGAGCATAGATTCGATCGTATGTTTCTAGAGATGATTCATGGCTTCCCTTATGAATAAACTTGGCATATTTTTGTTCTTTAATTGTTTTGGTTGTAAATAAACCATCCTTTGTATATTGAGAGGGATCTTTTATACAGATAGCGGCGTGATATCTCCAATGGATAGTTTCTGTAATTGCTTCATCGTCCAGAATTTCTGCCATATAGATAGTATCCTCAGTAAGCATATTCTTTCTAGTTGCATATCGGATCAATTGATCCCATGTTTTTTCAATTCCTTTAAGGTCATCATGTCGCCCCTTATATTCCAAAAAGAGAATTTTCATATCAGGGAGTATTTCTATTTCATAGGGAAGTTCTTTTTTTGGAGTAGTGCTTTCGGGATAAAGGCTTTTATGAACGATGTTTTGTTGTAGCTTAATGGATTCTCTGAAAGATGATGGAGCACATCCGAATTTGTTTTTAAAGGCTTTACTAAAAGCAGCAAGATCACTATATCCTATTTCGAAAGCGATGTCACTGACAGGAGCATTAGAAAATTTTAAATACTCGGCTGCTTTTTCTAATCGCAATCGTTTTATATGCTGTCCAACCGTTTCATGATGTAATGCCATAAAGATACGGTTGATATTTCTGTAAGAATAAAAACAAATGTTTTCTATATCTGTAACTGTGATCTCTTCTTTGTAGTTTGTCTGTATATAATCAATCAGTGCTTTATACCGATCTAATTGTGTTTGGTGGTTCATAGCGTATATGTTAATTCTATACAATACTACGCCAAATTAGGACATGGGATATTGTCCATCTAGGACAATAGTTAACTAGTAAGGTAGTATGTTTATGATTCTTTATTATTTTTTACAGTAAATAAGGGAAGTGAAACCTTGTAGGTAACTACGAGTAATCGAATAGAAATAATAAGTAATACCGTAGCGATATAAATAATATTAGCTTTTACATGAAATGCATTCAGTACTAAAAAGCAAATACCTCCTAAGATAGAAACCATTGCATAGATTTCTTTTCTAAAAATGACTGGGATTTCATTACAAAGAATATCCCGGATAACACCACCGAAACAACCAGTTATTGCGCCAAGTGAAATACAAAAAATAGGATCCAATCCGGTTCTTATTCCTGCTTCGACCCCAATGATAGTAAAAACGCCTAGTCCGATAGAATCAAACAAAAACAAAGATTTTTTTAGATAATACAACTTATTTCTAAAAATAATAGATAAAGTGGTTACACAACCAATAAGATAGATGGTTAATGTGCTTTGCATCCAGGATACAGGTGTCTGTCCTATAAGTACATCTCTAACAGTTCCTCCTCCAATAGCGGTAACAAATGCAATAATAAAAATCCCAAAAAGATCAAACTTTCTATTCATTGCACTCAATGCACCCGAGATTGCACAGGCTGTTACTCCCAATAAATCTAATGCATCAAAAAGAGTCATTTCTTTTTAGGCAAAAATAGGGGATCTGCTATTAATAATAAAAAAAAGAGAAATAGATTTTAGGTTTTCTCCAGAGGTGCTAAACCACATGTAAAACCTCAGTATATGGGCAAAGAGAAGAAATTAATTTAGCCAGATTCATTGTCCCGATTTATATCAGCATAATTATTCTTAATGATTTTACTGTAAGTTTTCTGATCAAATTGCTACTTTTACCTTACGTAAATTAGAATAACATGTCAGATACTATTGAAAGAATAAAATGTTTGATTATAGGTTCTGGTCCGGCAGGATATACTGCTGCGATTTATGCATCCAGAGCAGATATGAAACCTGTAGTATATACAGGATTAGAGCCGGGAGGTCAATTAACAACGACTACAGAGGTTGACAATTTTCCAGGGTATCCGGAAGGCGTAGATGGTCCTACGATGATGGTGCAGTTACAGCAACAGGCAGAACGCTTTGGTACTGAGGTACGTATAGGAATGGTTACCAATGTAGAATTTAGTAAAGAAGTTGGAGGAATTCATAAAGTGACTGTAGACAACTCTAAAGAGATTGAAGCAGAAACAATTATTATCTCTACAGGAGCTACTGCAAAATACTTAGGATTGCCAAGTGAGCAACGCCTGAGAGGAGGAGGAGTATCTGCATGTGCGGTATGTGATGGATTTTTCTATAAAGGACAAGATGTAGCTATTGTTGGAGCAGGAGATACAGCTGCAGAAGAGGCAACCTATTTGGCAAATATCTGTAATTCGGTAACCATGTTGATCCGTAAGGATTATATGAGAGCTTCCAAAGCAATGCAGCATAGAGTAACTAGTACAGAAAATATTAAGGTATTGTATAACACTGAGGTAGATGAAGTATTAGGAGAGCAGGTCGTAGAGGGATTGCGAATGGTTAATAATCAAACAGGAAAAAAAGAAGATATTAAAATCACCGGATTGTTTATCGCTATCGGGCATAAACCAAATACAGATATCTTTAAAGGACAGGTAGATATGGACGATACTGGATATATCATAACAAAAGGAAAATCTACCAAAACTAATATACCGGGAGTTTTTGCTTCAGGAGATGTACAGGATAAAGAGTACAGACAAGCAGTTACTGCTGCAGGAACAGGATGTATGGCAGCTTTAGATGCAGAACGTTATTTAGCATCTATAGAAACTGGAGAAAAGGTTTCTGCATAGGGACAGACTATAAAAATAAGCACTTCGATGTGCACATTATCCGCTCCATTCTGTAAAAGAATGGAGTTTTTTTTAGTAAATGATAGATTTATTCTACAGAGGAATTTTGAAACAATTCGATAGTATATTGTAATAACTCCTGATTTCCTGTAGCACCATGTCCTGGAATCACGATTTCAACTTCATTATATTTAGAAGTGATGCGTTTAACCGTTTCTGACCATTCCTGTACATTTGCATCGTTCAGATTTCCTTTTTTAGCACCTAAGGACTTTATGAGACAACCGCCAAAAAGGATTTTTTCTGAAGGGAAATAGCTAATAATATTATCAGCAGTATGTCCTTCTCCTATGAAACTATTGATTACTTTTTTAGTCCCCACTTTGATCTCCATAGAAGTATCAAAACCATTTTTAGGTAATTCTTTCTTTGCTGATTTAGCCAGGTCAATTGTTTTAGTATTGGCATATGATGGTATTTTCCGATCGTGAAATGCCTGTAATCCTCCAAGACAATCTATATGAAAATGAGTAGTGACAACTCCTGTAATAGTTGAAGAGAGGCTGTCCTCTATCCAATTAATTAGTTCTGTAGCAACCTTATTATCTGCTGGTGTGTCAAAAACGATTGCCTCATTAGTATCAGTAACAATCATCCCATTACAGGGGACATTGCCATATTCTTTGGTTTTGAGGTAGGTAATATGCTGATAGGCATGAGGGCTTAGCTGGATGATTTTCATAGAAGAACTCTCATATACATAAGAAGGTGCTTCTTTTTGATTTTTACATGATAGAAAAAATATCAGAATACCGATATAGCTACTAAACAGTTTATTCATACCTGTAGAGAGTTATTTTATTTATAAAATCAGATGGGATTAAAGCGCTAATGTATAAAAACTAGCTCAAAATTAGTGAGAAGAGAAACTTAATTTTCTTTTAAGAACTATTTATTATTCGTCTGTTAGATAATCTGTTATTTCTGCGTATTGAATTACGTTACTGTTTCGATAAAAATCATTCAGAATTGCACTATGTCCTGCTCCTATAATAACCAGAATCCGATCTTTTTTCTCGGTAATTCGATCAATATTGTGCTTGATATGAATATTTCGTTTGTACCAATTAGTGACATAGGTAATTGAAGGAGCATTTTCTAGTTCGGAACTGGTTAGAATATGATCGAGGTATAAATTTCTATTAAAGTCTTCTCCTTCTTTGGTATTAATAGTAATGAGTGTTTTTCCTATGGAATGTTCTTTCAGGTAAGCAGTGTGTTTTTTACCATATGTACTGGCATTTTTAATAGTAGTAGAGAAAGAGTCCATTAATCCATGTTTGTTGAGATGAGCGACTAAATCTTCATCTCCTAAATTCATGTGTTTATCAATACCATAGAGTTTTTTATGACCAAGTTTTTTGGCAAGTCTGAACCCGATTTGGTAAAGTTCATTAATAGGCAATTCGAATTCGTTGTTCAGGTATTTAGAAAATTGCAGATTCAGTGTATCTGTATAAGATGGTTCTCGTTCTACCAATATTTTTGTAGGTCTGTACATAGCTAATTGTGCTACGATTTCCTTCATTTCTTTTTGCCGTTTAGGAGAGAACCCATCTTCTAGAACAATAGCAGAGTAATCACTAGTGTTTGCAAAATGAAAGGTTCCCAGAATAGCAATCACAGGTTGTTTATCAGATATCTCCGATATTGGAGACACTGTTTTTTCTTCTGTAATAGTTTGTTTTTCGTTTTTACAGCTAAAAATCAATGTAACCACCCCTATAAGAATACATATTTTCTTCATTGGTTTCTTTTTAGATTGAACAGTTGGATGCAATTTGCCTGTCATTTCGGTTCTTTTATGCGTACTATTTCTTTATACTAAGATATGTTCTTTGTAAGAAGAATGTTACTATGCCAAGTATTGGATTTTTCATTTTTGTTATAAATGCCTAAAAGCCTCTATAAAAATGAGGCTTGTAGAAAGAGATATCTCTTTGACAGAAAAACGTTATTTATTTGCTTCGACTACTTTTTTTAGTAATTCCATCCCTCGTGTATTCATTTTTATCATGTCTTTCTTTACTCCGAATATCCACATAAAGAAGGCATCGACAAATCCAGATTTTAGGGTGAAATTCTGGGTTACTTTGGTAGTGGTTCCTTCCTGTGAAAATGAGTACTCAAAAAGAGGGCTGGATACAAATGGTTTCTGAATTTCACATCCCATTTTAATGTAGTGAAGTGGTTGGATATCTTTGATTTCCTGATATCCTACATCTTTTCCATTATTTCCTATCCAGTGATATTGTGCTCCTACGTTTCCGTCTTCTCCTGTTATCTGTATTTTTTGAGAAGGATCAGCTTCTAAAAAGGGAGACCATTTTTTGAAATTTTTCAAATATACAACCTGATCAAAAACGGTCTGCATATCACCGTGAATCTGTACGGTTCTAGTTATTCGAATATGTTGCAGGCTACGGGCTTGGTATAAAGCGTACCCTATCACTAAAACTATTAATAGTATAAATATTGGTATCATTTTTTTCATTTTTATCTATGTATTGAATTGTATGAGGTTATTTATCCGGAAAGGCTAACTGATTAGGAAATCATAGGAAGGATGGTACGAATTTCTACGGTACCTCCGATTTTCAGGATAGGACAGCTCTTAGCCATTTCAGTAACTTCTTCTATAGAATTAGCCTTAACAGTCATGGTTCCGCTGAGCGTCTGTTTTTGATGTATCAGGATTTCATTGCTCAATTGTTGATCGGGCATTAGTTGCCTTCCTTCAAAACCCAATTGATACGTATGAACCAGTTTTTCTTTGATCGCAATAGTGCCTATGAATGTGCCCCATTGCTCTTTTATATCAGCTTGTTCCTGTAGAGTAGGTTGATACTCAAAGTCAGGAATATACCTGAATAGCATCATAAAATAATGTTCTTTTTTCATCTGAATTAATATTAATGATTATTGATACATCAAAATTAAAAAGCAGAAAAAAGAAAAATCTTTGCTTATGACAAGAAATGACAATTATTGAAATTTTTTATGATACATTTTTAGATAAATGGAGAGGTGGATAAAAATAATTGTAGCAGGAGCAAAAGAAGGAATAAAACAATAGGGAAATTGTGTTAAAATATCAACTCCAAGATTTCCTGTATCAATGCTGATTTTGGTTAGTATAACAGCAGTGGCAGAGGTGATGAGAATATCTATCAGACCAAAACTATTCCAAAGAAAGGTTATTTTCTTGGCATATTTTTTTTGAGAGCGAATGGCTTTTGCTACATAAATACTACTGATAGCAGTAAGAATATCTCCTGTTCCTGCAATAATAGCAAATACTGGAGGGAGTTGTTGTTGCCATAATAAAATAAGAAAGAATACACCAATCAACCTGAAAATATGTACTGCTACTAATTGAGATAACGTACTCTCTTTTAATATCGTTTTATAAAATGTAGTGTTGTATACAATGAAGAGATAAAATAGGAGCAAAGGAACGGTTGTGACTAGTATGATACGGGGAGGTAATGCTTGTACATTAAATACGCCCATGAAACAGGCTATTGTAACACATGATAAATAGCTAAGATAAAAAAGAATGACAAAAGAAGATCTTTTCTTATAGGATGTTGTTTTTACCAATTTGGCAATTAACAGAATTGGAACAAGAATAGCCAGTAGAAATAAAACGGAAATAAAAATAGGAACTTGTGATGCAAACATAAAAAATGAATTTACAGAGTGATTTCTTTTCGTATTCGGCTTAAGGACGTGTCAGTGATTCCTAAATAGGTAGCAATATGTTTTAGAGGCACATTTTGAACCAGAGCCGGTTTTTCTTTTAGCAAATTCAAATACCGTTCTTTGGCATGATCTCCGATTATAGAAACAGAATGGTTTTTTAGTTCGAAATAATTATTAACCAGCCGTGTTCTTCCTACTTCTCTAAAAGCTTCTATGTGAAATAGTTTCATGAAGTCAGAAAAATTAATTTTCCAACATTTTCCTTTGGTTAGTGCTTGTATGGATTCTTTGCATGCTGTTTTTAGAAAATAAGAATGCCAGTCGATGACAATATCATTGCAGATAAAAAATTTAGTGGTAATATCATTGCCCTGCAAATCGAGGGTGTATGATCTCAAAAATCCGCTTTCTAAGAAGTAATAATAATTGGCTGTCTTTCCTTTTTCTATCAGGTATTCATTTTTAGAAAAAACAACTTCCTGAAATTGATCTATAACCAATTGAAGTTCTTCTTTACTAAAGTTTTCTGGCTTGAAAATAGTATATAGAAAGTGGGAGCTAGTCATAGATTATTAGGAATAAAAAGAGCTTAAAAACAGCTGTACAGGTTTACGATCATATGATATGTCTATAACAAATATACGAGAACTTTTAATGGGGTGATAAGGGGAACAGCCGCCTTTTTTATCATTAATAAGAAAGACGGCGTATGATAATAATCTAATTTTTTAAAATCATAGTGATCACTATCACTGTTGTTTGATTGTTATCTCCTGAGTTCCTTTATAGGAAGAAGAATATTTTTTTCCATTGATAATCAATTTTCGAATGGTTTTATTTTTTATATCAGAAAAACGAATTGCTATTTTTTTAGTTCTGGAAGTTGTTATCAATAATGTTTCTTCTTCTATTGTTGCCCATACTCTTGCAGTAGTTTTTTTGTGATTGAAGACAGAATACGTATGTCCTTGATTAAAAGCTCCTTCTATTTTTATTTTGTTATCTCCTCTTTTGATAGTAAGGGAGGTTTGATCTCCGGCAAGCTTATTTGCAATATAAAAATAAGGAGCGTATGGAGAGGTCATGGTATCTTTTTCCATCATTAGAATAATATCACCCTTTTTTACACCTATTTTTTTAGCGGTGCAAGTATCGCTTTTGAAATCACTTACTTTTAGACCGGGACCACGAAAACTATAGTCGTACTTAATCCCAAAAACAGCTTTGTCATTAAATATTTCCAATGAATATGGGGTGTGATTTGGATGTGCGTCTTTTGTTTTGGTATCCATTTCTAGAATGGATATCCACTCATAAGAATTATTTGATAGATCTGAGGTTTCCCAGGATATTTTATACTTGTTTCTACGAGTAGTTGTGGTAATAAAATCGATGAGTTTTTTTTGCTCTTTCTGTAGATAACTCATATCGTGATTTCCATCGACTTCACTAAAGGTAATGGCTGTATTAAATTTTTGCAAATATGAAATAGTAGGTTTAATTTGTTTTATAGGATATAACATATCTTTTTTCGTATTGATGATATAAGTAGGTTTATGATTTGAATTGGCGGGGTATAATGCATAAGTACCTAATTTATCAGCTACTTTTAGATGACCATTCATCGCTATAAAACCTGCAAAGGGTTCTGGATGAACCATTGATATATATAATGCTCCGGAGCCTCCGTCAGAAAATCCGCTTAGAAATATTTTGTCCTTATGTATAGCATATTTAGAAGCTACAATTTCAATTTCTTTTAGAATCATATCCATTCCGACAGGATCGAACCAGGTAGCTCCCTTCTGACCATAACAATACATTAAATAGAAACCTCCTTTTTCAGCCAGTTTAATGAGCTTAGACTTTTTCATATAGGCCAAAGGGTCTTTCTTAAGACTTTTGTTGGAGATGGCTCCGTGTAGATAGACTAGTAAAGGTCTTTTTTGTGTTTTGTTTATAGTTGTTGGCGTGTATAGTATAAAAGGACGCTCTATAGTATCAAGACACTGATACGTATGTTCATTAAATTTTCCAGTTTGTCCTGATACGATTATTGGTATTATTAGAAGTATGTATATAATTTTTTTCATTTGGGATAGTATCTTTATTTGATAAGATTTGGTCTTCTAGGTAAGAGACCGGGATTTTTCGAAATTCGAAGATATAAAACTATACCTAGCAATACTATCTATTAAAAATAGATTAACATATGTGATAAAAAATAAGGAGAAGGAAAAGTATATTCGTTTCTATTCCTTTAGAGGTTCAGAAGAAAGAAGGACAAGTTTTTAATCAAAAAAAGAAAGTGTAACTAATTACTTCGGTACACTTTAGAATTATATTAAGAAATGAATTATACTCTTGATTATCGATTGCATATATGTAATGTTAGAATTTTAGAATCAATCAGAAGATGGTCGATTGCGAATGGTGTTATTTTGAAACTGTTTTTCCAGCTCATAAGTATAGTACTCTCTTTTGGGGCTATTTTCAAAAATAGCTCCTCCCGTATCGATTATTTTTATTTCAAAATTTCGTTTGAAAATATAAACATCATTAAAAGCTTTAGATACATACATAAAAGCTAATAAAAATATGCCAAATCCAATCCAGAATAATTGAGATGCTAAGCGAGGAATACGAATAGGGCGTAATCTATTAATACAGTAACATATAGTTCCCCAAAACACAAAATAAATACCTAAGTCGATGCTCATTTCTAATATAAAATATTGAGTAGCCATTGATGTATGAAAGGCACGACATTTATAAATAAAAGGAAATCCGTAGAAAAAAGTATCCGTACCGTCGATAACAATTCCATACCACCATTGGGTCAGTACTCCAAATGAAATTATTGTGATAGGGAGGATACAACGTATAATAAGTCTAAACATTCTTGTTTTTTTTGTATTCATTCACGGCTGCAATTTTATCTTTCAGAAATAGTTAAGAAACAAACGAGATAATGCTTTGTGTAGGAATCTCAATAACGTTTCCTGAGTAGATTTACTCAATAACCGATGTCCATATTTGAGGGAGTTTACTCACTAAGTAAGATGTAAATACTCCGATACTTGTATCGGAATATTTTATAGTAGTTCCTTTGGTAGCTTTATGGGCTTACTTCGAGGGAATTTACTATTGTTAAAGAAATTAAGGTATCAGAGGAGGGAGTGATATCGTCATATGATCCATACAAAAGTAAGGGCTTTTTAATCAGGTAAAAAGCCCAGGTTTCTTAAAACTTTGTAAAAAAAAGATGTATTATGGTTTTTGTAATGCTTTTATAGCTTGTGAAATACGGGTTTTATCATTTTTCAGGTCATTAGCAATACTCCTAAAAAATGCTTGTCTTTCTTCTGGATACTTTAGCTCATAGTGAACAGGAATACCTTTATTCTCATAGCAGTTTCCGGCATTGTCCATATATATTTCATTGGATATAGAAAAATGCCATCCATTAGGAAGTGTTTTAGGTAATTCTGTAGACATTGCTCCAGAGGTGGGGCTTCCTATTCGTTTTACGTTCTTCATAGCCATGGAGGCAATAGAGAATGCTTCTGCTGCGCTACCTGTTTGTTGTGAAGTAAGAATATATACAGGTCTTGTATAAGCATTGTCAGTTGCTGGAATGTATAATGGAATTGTAGGAGAAAATTGTACTCCATACTTAAGTTTTTGTGTTGCGACCTGAAGCTTCTGAGGAATAAACCGGCTTAATATTTCAAAACTGACAGCATCCTGACCACCACCATTAAATCTAACGTCTATGATTAATGATTCCATATCAGACAGGTCATTCATTACCTGATCCATACTATTGGCTACACCGATTACTTCTTTTTCTATGTATGCTCCTTCATACATCTTATTAAAGGTTTCTACATAGGCATCTACATATCCTTTTTGTTTAATTAATGATTTAGGGATATCCAAGGCAGCGTATAACCACATTGCTTTTATTTGAATATACCCGGTTGTATCATTGAATTTTCCCCATTGAATTAGCCAGGAGTCTTTGGTCATTTCTTCTTCTAAGTGATGTTTAGCTACTATTTCTGCTATTTGAAAATCTCCATATTTGGGTAAATCCTCTTGCTCACTTTCCTCTTCAGTATTAAGTTGATCAATTAATGCAGAGGTGGTATCATCAGCCTCTAGATATGCATGATTGTCATTGAGCTTTTCTAATGTTTCTTCAATGACTTGATATAACTCTACATTAGTAGCATTTGAACCTAATTTTTCTTTTTGTGTCGTATATAAATCTTTCCAATTAATAGAATTAAGCTCCATAAAAGCATAATGCTCTTTTACGGTTTCAGCAAACACTTCAAAGTTGTATATAGGATCAGCTTTCTTTTCTGCTGTAACCGTAGTTGAGCACAGATCAGGGAGAGTGTCGGTTTTTAGAAATTTATAGGTAATTACCCCGTTTTGGAGGTAAAGTGTATCGTTCAGTATGCGCAAGGATTTTTCGATTTCTTGAAATGCTCCTTGCCGATTTAGGATACAAGATATAGGGGTTGTATCATAAAAAGAATAATGAGTACTATCTTTTATAGTAAGTATCCAACCAGAGGCGATTGATTCCCAATTTCCATTAAGAGACTGAAGAGGTGGTTGTTTTTTTTGACAAGCTGTAATTGCCCAAAAAATAAGGAGTATAAAAGTAATATTTGTTCGCATAAACTTAGATTTACTTAATGAGCTATTAATTTTCTGATGTTGTATCAACCAAAAAAATGTTTCTGAAAAGGATTGAGAAGCACCAGCAATAGTTTGTTCTTATAGATAACGGATATTGCTTGTTGTTACAGTTGTTCGAGAAAAAAACAGGAAATTATCTTATCCATAGAACTGTATAGAGGTAAGAAGATTATTATGACCGGAGCAATTAACATATGCTTTTTGCTTCGTAATTAAAAAGTAGTGATTAAGAAGTTAACAAGTTATCTGAACAGAAACCTGAGAGTATTTCTTATTGCCCAATATGTTGGGCAATAAGAAAATAGTTGATAATGTAATATGTTCTTTTTTTGGAGAGTCAGTTATTTAGTAGTCCATTCGTAATAATTAGCTCCTTCGTTTAATTCAAAACCTGTTTTAGGATACAATGAATTCCCTATGTGATTGGATTTCTCTGTCTCCAGAAACATTCCACATGCTTTAGAATCCTGTACCAGTTTTTTGGCCCTTTCGATAAGTTGTACTGATATCCCTAATCCTCTGGATTCCGGAGATACAAAAAGATCATTTAAGAGCCATAATTTTTGCATTCTGGTAGATGAGAAGAGAGGATATAATTGTACAAAGCCAAGAAGTTGATTTGTTTCATTTTCACAAACAAAAATTACGGAATCTTTATGCTGGATACGCTCGGTTAAAAAACGTTTGGCAGCATCAATATTTGATGGTTTTCTATAAAATACGCGATAACCGTCAAACAAAACGGCTAATTGCTCTAAATCATTACTATAAACTTCTCGTATGTTCATTTTTCCTGAGGGATGTAAATTGTTTAATAAAAAGCAAACAAAGATAATTGTTATTTTTTTATTGTTTTGACCGGGAGAATAAGTCTACTGGGGTATTTTTTATTGTGATATAACTTTATATGTGCTTTCTGTGCATGCTTTCCAGATTGTACAGAAGGATCGGTCCAGGAGTTATAATTCTTTTGTATTTCTGGAGAGTCAATAGTAGAAAAAATAAGTCTGATACGGCTTCCTTTTTTCAGTACCCTGCTAAAAAGGTTTTCTCCATCAAATGTATATTTTACAATCTCATTTTTAGGAACCTTTTGTGCTTTTTCAAGGTTATTTCGGTACCTGGCACGGAGGTAATCTTTTTGTAAAAATATAGAAGTATTGTCTGTAGTTATTTCATAAGCAGTAAACATAAAATCAGTATCAGGGACATCTATCGAAATATAGGCTTCGAAGCTAATTTTTCCGTTAACAGTAATGTTTTTTGATAGTGGCGCAGAATGATATACTAATTGATTAGCATCATTCGTATAGCTTTGACTAGTATAGTAATTGGAACTGGTATCCTGATAACTGGGGTTATCTATTCCTTTTTTAGTTAAAGGGTCATATATAATAGAATCGGGAAGTATATCTTTTGCAGGAGGAGATGTTGTTAATGTTCCTGAGGAAAATAAATCTCGCGCATTAGTGGTGGTTGATTCCAGGTAGAGAGATAATTGTTCGTTGGATAACAATGTTAAATCTGTTGTGTATTCCCATTGATTAGTTCCCATTTCATAATACATGACACGATTTTTGAGTATGGCAGGTTTTTCTTTTCCTTTTAGTGTCCAATTGAACCAATCCAGATACAATTGGTTCATATCAATGACTGCATTTTCACCAAATGTCAATCCTCCGAATTTACTTTTGGGGCTTCTGGTTCCCCCATGACTCCATGGTCCTATGAGCAAAAAATGATTTTTTACTGCTCTGGGATTTCCGTGCTTCATATGATCGTTATAATACAACATTGCTCCCGGCTGGTCAGCATCAAAATGACCTGTAATGGACAGAATGGGGATTTGAATTTTGTTGTTTTCTTCTGGAGTGAGGTAGAAGCTTTGCCAAAAGGTATCATGTGCAGGGTGGCTAAGCCATTTTTGAAATACCTTGTTTCGAGTTCCTACGATACTGTCATAAGCATAAAAAGGAATTTCTTTCTTGTATAATGCTTCTTGTTTGATTTGCCAAAACGCATTTCCAAATAATTTTCCATTTCTTGTTTTTCCACTGGTGAATGTTAACCAACGCAACATATAAGGGAAAAAAATATTATTGTATTTTGGGAAATCCCTTCCAGGACCTACTGAGGCAATAGGAATAATTGTTTTTAGGTTTTTGGGAAATTGCTTTAGGGTTAACCATTGATTCATTCCCCGATAAGATCCACCAAACATTCCGATATTCCCATCATTCCATGATTGTTGAGCAATCCAATTGATGATTTCGTATCCGTCTTTTCCATCGTGTTCGAAGGGGATGAATGTTCCTTCAGAGTTTCCTCTTCCTCTGCAATCAACTGTTACAAAAACGTATTCATTTCGCGCAAAGAAAAGCCCTCTAACGTGGTTTTCATCCGATACATAGGGAGTTATAATCAAGACAGTGGGATATTTTTTACTCAGATCATTGGGCATATAGATATTCGCTGAGAGTTGCGTTGCGTCAGTCATCTTTATTTTTTGATATAGCTTTAAGTGTATATCTAGTGAATCTGTCGATTGCGCGAATAAAGTAAGGTTGCTACTAATAAAAATAAATACAAAACTTAGAAAAATATTTTTCATGATGTGTGAGTGATATGTTAGTCCTTAGTGAATAAGTGTCGCAATAGTAAAAAACGTTACTAATTCAGGAATTGTATTTTTTATTGGCATCATCAAAGGATATAATACCTTAGGGTTTTCCCTGAAATTGAAAATTTGTTTCTAATGAATACTTCGTAAGCCTACCCTGAGGTAGTTTACTCTGATAATAGGAAGGGCATTATGGAAAGGTCAGAAAGAGAGGCTTCTTCTTAATAAATGAACTCTTTACCAAATAACCCCATAACTAAGAATCCTGTGATGCTCTAAGCATATATGATACAGTGATTCTATTTTGATAGGTAGTTCATTTAATCGTTTTTATGTCAGAACAATAGAAGAAGCCCCCTTTTTACTAGATAAGTGAGATTACAATTTATTTCTATAATGTTTTGTATACATGAAGGGATTGTTGCTTTCCATGCATCAGAATCGTTTTCTGATTTGATTAAAGATTCCCTTTAGAATCATTAGTATAATTTGCAAAACAAAGACAAAAATAAAGGCAACTACGATTCCTACGAGTATCATTAAACCGCTCACGACGATCCATCCATTAGCTAAGAAACCTAGAAAAATCCCTAATACCGTTAGAATAGCTATAGTAATGGAAATTGAGTACATCCATTTATCTTCGAGGTTCGAAGTATTTGTTTTTTTTAATAAAAAACCTTGTTTTCCCAAGAAATTATCAACTTCCATAAAAATATCGTGCTTGTCGTCACTTTTATGAGTAATGTAAAACTTATCTCCTTTTCTAAAACGAATCTCTTCTACGTCTATCAGTGCTGCCGGATATTCAAGATCGATATAACTCATTTTATTTTCTTCCGCTTTTTCGATGCACTCTAATTTGATGGTTCCGATCTGTTCTTTATCTGGATTAAGATATCCCTGAGGAAAGAAAAGGCGATCCATAGGAAGTTGTTCTTCTGTATTATCAGTTCTATAGGAGTAGCTAAATCCTTTGACACTTTCATCATCAAGAGAAACTTGTTCACACTTATAAAAAGCACCGGGTAGCTTCTTGATATACCCTATTTTATCATTTTCCAAATAGATTTCCATCCAGTTGATACCATTTCTCCTTTTTTCGCGATTAAAAGGAATCAGTTCTTGAGGGGTTAATGTCAAGATTTTTTTGGCATTGTTTTCATGATCAGCATATACAGGTAATGCCTGAAGTATTTTTAAGTAGCGTTTTTTCATATATAGTACTTTGATTCATATGGGTCGTATATATGTATGTCAAAAGCAGCTAAAATGTTACCGAATTTTCTGACATTTTTCAGCAAACATAGTGAAGGCATTTTTTGTATAGGTTGTATTATCCCTTAATTTGATTACTTATTCATGAGGAAGCAATCTCTTTTGTACATTTTGTTCCAAAAGATTCTTTATCAAAGAATACAAAGGTTTCGATATCCTGAAAAAAGGTTTTGATACTTGTTTTTTCATCGATTAGCCAATTACCATATCTATCTCTGATGCACTTATGGTTTTCATAAGAACCCGCCCAAATAGCCCAGTTACTTGCTATTGGGTAGTGTTTTGATAATGTTTTGACTAGCTTTTTTACACTGTAGTTTTCCGGAATATCCAAAAACTTATTATGTCGTGTCATGTCATCTCCTGCACATACACTATCCCTGTCAGTTTCGACGGTAATGGTCTTTTGCCGAAACATATTCTTTATATTTAAAATGTATTTTTTACAAGTTTGGATCATAACAAACAAAGATTTTCCTGATATATGCTAGTTACCAAAAATAAAAAGATAGGGAGATAGTTACATAGTAGAATAAACTGTTTTTTGATATCTATATCCTATGCTGAAGGGATGGGAAGGTTATGCATCTTTAAAAAAGATAGCTTATCCCAATATCCACGTTGAAATTTGATTTTGCCGTCCATTACCTGAAAAAAACCACAGCCTCTTAGCCCTAAAGGATCTTTCTATTCCAAAATAGCCCAGTCTCCATCTTCAAAAATATTTATGGGAATGCAAGTCATATCAGCAGTGCTTAACTCAGTAGCAAACATTGCTCCGATAGCTTTTTTCCCTTTGACAGGGGGGATTAGCCACTTGATGATTAATAGCATCTGTATGGTATAATTCCATTATTTTATCGGCATTTCCTTCGTTAAAAATTTCAATCCATTTTTCTATTAGTTCTCTTGGTGTCATGAATTTTATAGGTATTACTGAATACGGGATTTCTTTTTTATAAAAGTAAGGAATATATCATATGTCATTATTTAAAGTAGATATGATTAATAAGGACTTAACAACAGATTAACAAGCGTTTTTTATTCTTATCTGATAGAAAGAATTTTTGTTTGAAAAGAGTGAGTCATATAAATACTATTTAGTTGATAATATATTGTCTCGAAATATTGGAGTAACTCTTTAGTTTATTTTCTGAAACCAGGTTTTAAGACTATATAGAAATACATTTAGTTGAAGTATAGATTTTTATCGCATATATATGAAATATAAGAAGTGCTAAAGTGAGGATGAAGTATAGACAAATTGATAAAGGCGTTTGATGATCTTGAAATGCAACAACTATTGTAAATGACAATAAAATAAGGAGTAAACAGATTAATACTATATGGTAAATTTTCTTAGTTACTCTCTTTTTTTGATAGGCCGTAAAAAATAAAGGAATGAAGAATATTAAGTTAGCAAGTAAGGGAGTGATTTCCATATATCGAATACTCATTACCATTGTATTGATCATAGAAAAAACAGCAATAAAAACAGCTATTTTATATAGGTGACTTTGATTCTGCTTATAAAATTCAAGAGGGGTGTAGTTATTTGCCTTTTTAGAAAAAATAGTAAAGAATAGTAAAGAAATACAAATACTATTAGAAAAAAAGATGAAAATGGCAATTCCATTATTAGAAATGATGCTATTACTTATAATTTGAAAATTCATAATCATCAGTCCTACGATGGCAATGATACCCGGACGATGAGCGTATTTGATCTCTTCGGGGGTTAAGGAAGCTCTTAGTTTAGGCAATGATACGGCAATAATAGAGAAGAATGAGGGGATGAGCCCTAATAGTAAAATAGTACGGGCTATAAATCGATGTGTCTCATAACCGATGTATAGGTATATAAATGCATTGAGTAATGTCAGAATAATGGTTAGATAATTAGCCTCTTTTTGGTTGTAATTGAGTAGCATATCGTTGGTTTTGGGTTATTGATGTACATTTGGTTATAGGTAAGTGTCGTTATAAAACAAAATGTTACTTTTTTATTTGGTTATCATGATGTTGTGATAAAAAAAATAATTTTTCAGAAGCAAAACCGGAGATTGATACATACAAAAAATAACCTCGAAAAGAGGTTATTTTTTTAGTCTATATAGGGTTCGTAAATTAGAAAAGAAATTGTGTAATCAAACTGTATAATTCCAATAAGATATATACGCCTCCAAGAATAAAAACTAGAAGTTGTTTAGTCTTGTCTTTTACAATAAAACCAAGTGCTAAAGGAATACAGGACCATACCAGCCCCATAAGTGTACTTAATGGTTTGAACCAGCCCAAACTATAAAAATTATCTATAATTTTCGGAAGAAAGGTATAAAATGTCCTAGAAAAAAGCATCCATGAAACAACCAAGATCAAAATAAGATCCCCATTGGATGATTGTTCTTCTATTGGGGCGATATCTTCAAATTGTTTAGGGTTAGGACCGTATTCATTTTCTCCGGGGTCACTATCCGTGGTAAAAAGAATGAGTAACCAGATAGCACCAATAAAAGGAATGAAAGCGATTAGAATCATCCAGCCACTTTTCCCAATATCATGTAAACGTCTTACAGCAACAGCTAATCCGGGAATAATGGTTGCCAAGGCATAAATCCCATAAAGAGGACCGTATCCGATTTCACGGATGGCGATTCCCAGCACATTGTCCAAAATAATTGCTACAATGGCGAATAAGAGATTGAAAAGTGCAAAGAACCAATATTCTTTTCTCCGTGCACGTCCATTAAATTCAGCGTATTTATTTAAAGCAGTAATATACCAATTCATAAAAGAGGGTTATTTAGTGTTTATTAATAATTTCTAATTACTAGCAATTTATCTTTTTCACATAAAAGATCAGTAGTCTTATAGATAATAAGTTATTCAAACTTCCAGGGGTGTCCCTTAAAAGTTAATTTTTAGTATGTTTCATATTCAAAAGATACTTTTATATCATCAAATGTCCTGGATGGATAATAATTGGGATACGCTTCTTCTTCATCAGATTTTGCACGACCACTATGCTCGATGACACTCAATAAGCCAGTTTTTTCATCTATCACATGTTTGTAATTAATTTCTTCATATCCAGGTGCAAACAAAGAATAATTATAAGAAATGCGTGTTGAGGTCAGATTATTTTTACTCTGAACCCCCAATTTATCATGTGTTAATATATAATGTAGTGAACTTATATTAAATATTGGGCTTTCAAATTTGGCATCAGATAGTGTTATTTTGGGCTTGGTATCATACTCATATCTTGCCGTGATAATGCGGTCATTAAAGGTTGTAATAGTTTCTTTAATATTTCCATTTTCATAAGAAAGATCAACAGTCTTGGTATTCGTATCATTAGTAAAGGTTTCTACTTTTATCAATCTGTTTTCAGTATAGGAATATTTTATAGAATCAGATTGGCTTACTGTTTGCCCGTTATTGAATTTTGTAATGGTCAATTGAGTAATATAGTCTACTGTATTATCTTTTAAATGTATCTCGTGCAATGCGGTCAGGTCCGCATTAGAAACATTATCCTCAATTTGTTTTAGTTGGATAAGAGATTCATTAGGATAGGTTACTTCAAAAAGACGCCCCCATTGGCGTATGTTTATAATTTTACCACTGTCGTCATAGATATACTCAAAATCATCAATGTAGTAAGGTTGATCAGCGCTGTGATTGAGATCTATTTTTGATAAACGATAATTAAGCTCCTGCACTTCTTCTTCATTTTTATCACCTGGATCAGATGGAGTTGCGTCGTCAGAAGAACATTGAATGCATAAAATAGCTGTTAAAAAAAATCCGATAAAATAAGGTACTTTCATAATTGATAAAGGGGTTAATATGCTATTGATTTTATTCGATCATTATGATGTAAATGTTTCAGGATTCCTCTTGAAATTAAAAGACATCTATTACACAATACCTCATACATTTGTTTAGAGGTAGTTTGTTATCGTTGATGCTTGCAAAATAGTGATAAAATAATACGTATAATTTTATTTGTTTGTAAATAAGTGTCATAAGTTATGTAAGTGTTACCTTTTTTGTGTTTGTACATTCAGGAAATCATTTTGTAAACAGATATATGACTTATTTTGAATTGTGTTATTTAACCTTTATAAAGAAACAATTGGAAAGTAGGTATAAAATAATAGAAAGTATCGATAATATAGCTGATTTGATAATCAATTAGCTATTAGTACACAGATAAATATTCTGTTTTGGTTCTGAGGAATAGAGAAATAATCAGGATTATCGGAGCAGTTATCTTTCCAAATATTAGATAAAGGTTCGCTAAAGGTCAGCTTTGAACTTTAAATAGGGGCTAATTGTTATGATAGAAAAAAGAAAACCTGGGATAACAGATAAAATAGGATTTGATTTTTATGGTTTGGTTATAGAAAAAATAACTATCACCAACAAAGTAAATGGTGCTGATAGTTAGTAAAGAAAAGTAATAAATTGTAAAGACTTGAATATTAAATTACTTATAACACTGATTAAAAGTGTTTTTTTCAGTTTTTATCTTTTATGGAGTAATAAAGGTTTAATATTATTTCTCTAATTTCTCCAATCGTGATTGTAATACTGCCATTTGCTGGGTTAACAATTGTAGTTGTTCGTTTTGCATTTCAAGTTTTTCTATCCTTGATTGTTGTTTTTTTATTTTATTTTGTTGAGCAATAGTATAGAGGGTTAATTCTTCAATTTTTTGAAGTAGTTTGGCATCCATATTTCCAAGAAAGAAACCATTTTTGGCTACTTCTTTTGCACTAGGAATATCTTGTAGGTGTCCTTTTTCTTTGATATAATTTTCAACTTCTTGTAAACTAGGAAGTATATAATCTTTTTCAAATACAAAATCAGGCCAAGTATTGTAGAGGGCTACTTTTACTTCTTCGGCAGCGATTTTTCCTTTTACACCTAGTTTAAATCCTTTTGTATTTGTTGTTCCTATTCCAACGTTTCCTGTTTCTGTAATTCTAAATCGTTCTACATTATTTGTCCCTATTGAGAACCACTTATTAGCAATTGTTCCTACAATCATATGTCCATTAGTATATAAGGTATTACCATCTAAATAAAGACTAGATCCATTATCCTGAACTCTTAGACCTGCATTAACAAGATTAGGAGATGAAATATTCCCGATAGTAGCATTTTTAAATATATGGACAAGACCATTCGAAGGAGAAGAGGTGCCAAAGCCAATATTCCCTCCTATATCATTAATGATTAGGTTTCCGGTATCATTTGCATTAGTACTAACACTTCTTATATAAAGATTTCCATCTGTCGCAATATGTTCAAAAACAAAGTGGTTATTGGTGTTAGAGGAAGTTCTGATTTTAAACTTATTTTCAAATTGAATACCATTAGCAGTTCCCAATCCATCTAAGTGTAATTTAGTCTCAGGAGTATTTGTTCCAATCCCAATATCTCCATTAGATCGTATTCTCATATATTCCGTTTCGTTTGCGAATAAAGCTAAACCAGAAAGATTAGCCCATGGACCTTCTTGTATTGAAGCAATTCCTCCCCACTTATAATCTTCATGATTCCAGGCATGTTTTAGCTGTAAACCAACCCCATATCCAGATATTGTTGCACTGTTTCTGGTGTTATTAATTACAGCAGGCCATGATATGGTATTTTCATCATCAACCAAAACATGGAATTTTGAGTAAGGAGTAGCAGTTCCTATCGAGACACTATCATTAGTGAAAACTTTTGTAGGAGTGTTGCTATCCCATTGAGCAAGTACTGTATAATGAATGGCTATACTGATAATAATAAATAGAAGTTTTTTCATTTTATGATTCGTTTGTTAAAAATATTTTTTGTTTTCCTTTTTATAAAAAATGTATTTTTTCCGATTTTATTAAGAATGTTTAGATTCTTACGGCAAACCTACAAAATGAAATGTAATAATTACTGCAACTACAGAAATTGGTTGAATTAAGAAAAAAGATACATTTTTATGTAGCTTTCTTCACAATATTTTATGACTACATTTTTTTAGGGAAAGGTAAAAACACCTAGCTTTGTTACGACAACAAGTATAGAGGGTAAAGGGAAAACTCGCTTGTTATTGATATTCGCATATACTTTGGATTTTTGATCAGTCCAAAAGATATGCAATGTGCCTTACTTCATTTTTATCAAAAACTATTAAAAAAAAATTGATGGGGTTAATTATAGAATCAATAAAAGGCTTTCTTACTAATATAATACGGAAAGAGAAATACTATTCTTTAAAAAAAGCGCTGCGAAACCCCGAGAGGGTTCGTGTTTTGAAGCTAACCAATGGGGATCTAAAAACGATTCCGACGACGATAGGACAATTGCGAAATCTGGAAATTTTAGAACTGTCTCATAATCAGTTGAGAAGTTTGCCGGAAGAAATGGGTGATCTTCATAAACTTAGAGAACTTTGGTTAGATTATAATCAATTAGAATACTTACCTTCATCTATGGTGAAATTACATAACCTGGAAGTATTGTGGGTGGATCATAATCCACTGACGGGTATTCCAGAGGGGGTGGAGGAGTTGCCTAATATACAGGAAATATCTCCAGGAAATCATTTTGTGAGGGAGGCTAAAAAGGGTAAAAGATCATTCGGTACGAGTAAATCAGGAGAGAAATTGCTGAAAGAAGCCATTCGGAATCCTAAGAATGTAGAGAGGTTATGTCTTTCTAATTATAATTTAGAAGAAATACCATCATCAATAGAAGCATTGACGAATCTCAAAGTGTTATTATTAAGTAATAATCAATTGACAAGTCTTCCTAAAGAAATAGGAGCGTTACAAAAACTGGAGGTGTTGATACTAAATAATAATCAATTGACGAGTATCCCTAAAGAGATAGTACAGCTACCTTTATTAAAAAAGATATCTGTTCGCGGGAATTGGTTAATGTCTATTCCTAAAGAAATAACTCAACTTCCGAGCATAGAAGAAATATGGGTAGATAAAGAACAGTATGCAATCATTCCCAAAGAGATTGAGCGATTACCAAGTTTAAAAAAAGTTTCCTGATGAAAGTAGTGATCTAGGGATAAGCGAGAAGTATCGCATACCCCATTATATACTACATATCTGTTCATCATAAAAACGAAAAAAGTGGCAGAGTTTTTCTGCCACTTTTAATTATTATGTCCTGTCCTGAAACAGGTCAATATCGTATTGCCCTATTTTAGAACGACTCAATTAAAACAAACCAGGACTATAGTTAAGATCTTTTTTATAGATAATTGCCTGATCGGCAAAGGTATTCATGATTACTTTTGGGCTCCCTAAAAGGTATATTTCCGCCTTATTATTAGCGTCTATTGTTATTTCTTCTGTTGAGAGAATATAGCAATCACTGGAACCTTCTGCGGATAAGGATGTTTTTTGAGAACTGAGCTTTTCCCCATAAAAATCAGTATCATTTTCTGCTCTGACAGCTAAGGTGTTAATTTCTCCTTCCAGTTTGGCACTAGCTTTTTTATATAATTCAATTTTACATTCTTCGGCATTAGTGATTCCTTTCAGTTCACTGCCATCATTCATTTGATAGGTAACTTTCGTAGCATTAGCATGAATTTCAGGGTGGGATTTACCTCCGGCAATAAGAAATAACTCTTCACATTTTACTGATAAAAATGCTTCTACATCACCATTCGTTTCTATATGTAATTTGGGGGTTTCTAATAAAGCAGCTGATTTGATTTCTACTTTATCCTGTAAGATCATTTTTTGGATTGGTTGTACATAAGATATGGTAATGTTTAGTGTTTTACTTTTCTTGATTTTTTTGTTGGATCGTATTTTTAATACGCTATCAGTTACTTTGACATCAATAACATCTTGGATATTACTGTCCGTTTCAACTCTTACCAGGTTTTCCGTACTATTTTGTAATGTTACCTTAAAGTTTTCAGAAAGTTCTATAGTGTGAAACCCTCCTACAGTTCTTCGTTCTACAGTAACGATTTTATTTCCTTTTATTTTTTCGTTTTGAGCAGATATATTTCCTATTGAGCATGCGGTTAAGAGTACAAATAGTATTTTTTTCATTAGGATATAATTTTATTCGTTATACTCAAAGATACAGTGTCTGTGAATGAAGAGCAGGATGTATCAGCTGAAAAAAAAGAAAATATCGGTGAAATGGAAAAAGCTCCTGATTAAAGGAGCTTTTTCTATTGATTGATTAGGTTTTGTTAGTAAAGTATCTCTTTTGTCTATTGTGTGTTTTGTGTAATACGTTGAAGAGAGGGGTAGATAAGCAAAATGTTTTGGACTTTTTTCTGATATGTTAATGTTGAGATCATGTTTTACAAATTACTTAGATATGCTTTGATCTCAGTCTGTTTATACTTATCAGCATAGTCTATAGCAGTAGCTCCACGAGGAGTCTGTGCGTCGATATTAGCTCCTTTAGAAATTAAGTATTTTACAATAGCTATATTTCCAGATTTTACAGCGTACATTAAGGGAGTTTTAGTTGTACAAATTCTTTCAATATTGGCTCCTTTTTCGATAAAATATTTTATAGCTGTAAGAGAGTTTGTTTTTATGCTTATAGCCAAGTAATTATATTGGCTGTTTTTTAAAGAAAAACAAGTATCTAACTCATCGGCTGTGACATGAGTATTAAGTGTTTCTGTATCTCCGTTTCTGATGGCTAACAATAACTCTTTGGAAATGTCTTGTGCAATAGAAAATTGAGAAAACAGACATAATAAACTAGTGAATAAGGTAATTTTATAATTCATTTGTACTTATCAGTATGAAAATAGCATAAACAAGTTACCTGATAAACTATATCAAATATCAGGAACTCATTTATGCATTAATTGATTGGTTTTCTTTTTTTGGTATTCTTAGGAGGTCTTTTTATCGTTTGATGACATCTCCACCAGAACTATCGTTTTTTGATACTTTCTTAGGATTACCATAATAAGCTACATTGGCACCGCTTGAAGCACTTCCGTTGAAAGCTTCTTTTACATATATTTTTATTCCAGATCCGCTACTTGCAGAAGCACTAGCTTTTTTGCTGATCAACTCTTTAGCATTTATATGGGCTCCGCTACTGGCACTGGCATCATGCGAGTTTACCTTTCCACTTAGGGTCATAGCAGCACCACTGGAGACAGAGGAATTCAAGTGATCTGAGTTAACTTTTAGATCAATACCTGCCCCACTACTAGCTTTGATGGTAAGATCTTTTTCTACAATTGTATTATCGGCTGTAATACCTGCTCCACTTGTAGCAGTAATCTTATTTAGTGCCTGATAGGATACATAAACACTTTTTTGATCAGCTTGGTAGATGTTGTTTTCTGAGGTCACATAAAGGGTGTTTCCCTCTACATATACCTTAATATACTGATGTAAGTTTTCATTTGCTTCGATAACAACTTTACGGTCATCACTATCAATTAATACGACATCCAATCCTCTTTTTGCTTTTACAGCAGTAAAGGTCTCATTAATTGTTTTTTCTTTTCGTATAATTTCTCCTTCACCTTTTACGCCATCCATAACAATGTTACAGGAAGTCATAAATAAAGATAAAAGGGCTGCGGCTAATATTTTGGCTAGTGTTGTCATAGTTCAAACATTTTTTTGTTACTGTTCGTTTTTTGATTGATGTATTAAATTATTCTTGGTCTTTTTTTAATTCGATGCCGTTTTCATCGATTTTTAGCTTTACCGGCTGATTATTGATTTCCACACCGTTTTCGTCAATTTTTAGTTTAAAATTCTCGTCATCTGTATTGAGGTTGATACGTACGGCACCTTCTTCTTTATCTTCATCTTCTTCCCATGATTGTTTTTCCTCATTCTGTTCCTCAGAACAATTGGTACAATCGAATTTTCCATTGGTTACTTTTAGGTATTTTTCTTCCTGATCATTAAGAGAAATATAGTCATCATACTCCCATGAGTTTGTATATCTGGCTGTATTATCATCGGCAAACACTGTCACTCCTTCTGGGAGGGATAAAAAGATATTAACTTGCTGATCCCTGTGTTTATTTACATAATCTGTTAATGCATACCCATTAAGTAATAAGGTGTTTCCGTCTAATTCATAATTGTATTTTATTTCCTGAGCTCTTTTTCGGGCTTCCTCATAAGAACTTCCTTCTGCTGATTTTTCTATTGATAGTCCGATAAGAGAATCATTTTCTGATGTTTTAAGAAAGATTTCAACGTCTTTAAGAACAATTACTTTATTTCCATCAGGGTCTCTTTTTACTCGGTAATCATAAGACCCTCTGAGGTATTTTAAATAGCGATTGTTTTTCACCATTTTTAGGGTTAACGTATCATTTTTAGAGACAGGAAGCAACTTTTCTTCTGATATAATTTCTGCTTCAAAAGCTTCTTGTGTAGCGTGTCTGGCTGCAATAACTCCTAGTCCTACCATTGCCAGCAACCATAATCCTAGTAATCCTAACTTGATTGGAGTTCCTATTGATTTTAAGTTGGTGATTACAATTTTGAGTCCCAGGATGAATAGGAAAAAGAAAGGGATTCCTATGACCAAAAAGGCGAGTATCGAAAGGAACCACAAGGGTACATTAGGCTGATTGCCTACTTCAAGATATTCCATCCATGGAGAATCATAAATTCCAAAAATACCTACAGCAAATAAGCTGATAAATAAGCTGATAAGTGTTATTCCAGATACCATAGCAATGAGTACTCCAAAAAACTTAAGAGCTCCTTTGAGAATTGCTAATAGAATACTCGCCAGGGTTTCAAAAAAAGTAGTCGAGCTGTTTTTGACTTTATTGCCATACTTTTCGTAATCTACGTTTTTTACTGAATCAGCGACTCCACTAAATCCTTCTTTAATTTTTTTTTCAATGTTACTGATATTGACAGCTTCTCCTTTCATCGCCAGGTGATCTGCTGTCGATTTGGCTTCGGGAACAAATATCCATAGGGCTATATAAATAAGGATAAAAGCACCACTGGAAAAAATTGTTAATAAGATCCAAGCCAATCGTAACCAAATAGGATCTACTCTAAAATAATGTCCAAGTCCTGAACTAACTCCACCTACATAAGAATTCATAGTATCTCTATATAATTGACGTGGAGAGGTTCTCTTGGTATAGGACTGCCTGGGTTCGTCATCAAATATCTCTTCATCTACTTGATAATCTTCAGGTTGCCCCATTATACTAATGATATCATCTACCTCTTTGATACTGATAACATTTCTTTCGTCTTTGATTTTTTCACTAAACAACTCCGCCATACGAGCTTCAATGTCAGCGATAATCTCGTCTCTTCCCTGTGAATTGGTAAATGAACGTTTTATAGCCTGTAGATAACGTTGTAGCTTTAAGTACGCATCCTCGTCTATGTGAAAAAATATACCTGCTAAATTTATATTAACTGTCTTGTTCATTTTTCTTGTTTTTTTGTTTGGTTACCAGTGCTACTGCATTTTGTAGTTCATCCCATGTTGTATTTAATTCTTTTAGGAATAGTTTTCCTGTTTCTGTTAATCCGTAATACTTTCTCGGAGGACCGGATGTAGATTCCTCCCATCGGTAACTTAACAGACCTGCATTTTTCAATCTGGTAAGAAGAGGGTATATAGTTCCTTCAACGACAAGCATTTTGGCATCTTTTAGCGTTTCAAGAATTTCTGCAACGTACGCATCATTATCCTTTAGGATCGAAAGTATACAGTATTCTAATACACCTTTGCGCATTTGCGCTTTTGTGTTTTCGATCTTCATAAAGCTATGGTTTTAAAAAAAGTTAAACTGTTCATTTTTTGATTGATTATTCAAACACATAATGTACCTGATGTCAATATCCTTTGGTTAAGGCAAGCTATAAAAATAAGTGATTAAGTTATTATTTATAGTATTTCTTCAGAAGTATTTGGTTTGATATTAATAGTTCATTTACTGTTACATATTATTTGATAAAATTAATAGTTAACGGATATGTATATGTTTCTCCTTTATTCGCTTTTAAGGAGGCTGTGATAATAAAAATGATTTCTAAAAAGAAGCCTATTAAAGCAAGTAGACCAATAAAAGAAACTCCTGTCAACGCCCAAAATCCTCCAGAATCTGATAAGTTAATTGATAGATCATGAAAACTAGATAAATGATCAAAAGAGATATTGTCAAAAACATTAAAGACAAAAAAAGGAAAAGAAAAAGTTCCTAATATAATAGTATACAGTAATATACTCAACTGGAAATTGATTGCCTGCTTTCCATGTCTGTCAATGAATGATGACTTTTCTTTATTCACGGTCCATAAGATGAGTGGCATGATATAATTTCCCAATGGAAAAAAATATTTCGAAAAAATACTCAAATGAATAAAAGTAGCTATGTTTTTATGATTATTTGTTGACATCGGTTTAAAGTATATAATAGTTTCTTATGCAAATATATATCTAAAAGAAGGTATTATGCAAAACATAGTACCATAAATTAACATAAAATTAACATTTGTGTTTTGGAAAAAAAAGGACAAAAAAGCCCTAGCAAGCGAGTATCTATTCTATTTTTAGAGTCTATTTTGTTTGTTTTTAAACAACTGTATTACAATATTTTAATTTGTTTTTGCAAGGTTTGGAATTTTTTAAATACTGTTTTTACGTATTTTTTAGGGCTTATGTCCGTAGGTGCAAAGGGGATGAAAATAGTACATTTATCACAGTATTAATTCTTAATTTTCAGATCATGTTAAAATGTATTTTGGGGCTTACAGGAGTACAGGTAATTGACAAAGAGGAGCAAAGAGAGATACTGGGAGCAGGTTTTTTTGGATGCAAAAGTTCGAATAAAAAATGTTGTGTAAATACACCTTCGGGAGTTCAGTTATGCGACAACGGACGATGTATCGATGGAAAGTACTGCTTATGGATTTAATTGGATTGATTGCAGTAGTTACTTTATAAAAGTATAGGGCACTTAAAACAATGAAAAGAATTTAGAAGAAACCTGGATATAGAGGTATAAAAATGACCTTGTATCTAGGTTTTTTTGTAAAAAAAAGGTTTCTTGTAAGAATTATGCATCTGGTTATTAGAACAATTAGTAATATAATTAATGCCTAAAACAATAAAGTAATAGTTAGTAAGAGAATAATATGAATAAAATGACACCAGGAAAGATCAATTTGTTTACAATGTTAAAGCTACCATCAGCATGGTTATGTGGTGTACGGGTAAAAGAAATATCGGTGGCAAGCTGCCAGGTAAGTGTACGTCACAGATGGATTAATCAGAATCCCTTTCGGTCTATGTTTTGGGCAGTTCAGGGAATGGCAGCAGAGCTAACAACAGGAGCATTGGTTATGGGGTGTATACAAAGGCAAAAACAAAAAATATCCATGTTAGTTGCCTCTAATAATGCAACTTTCTCTAAGAAGGCTACAGGAAAAATTCTTTTTAGTTGTAATGATGGACATTTGGTAGAAGAGGCAGTTCAAAAAGCGATTGAAACAGGAGAGGGACAAACAATAACAATGAAATCAATAGGAAGAGATGCTGCGGGAGATGAAGTTTCAGCCTTTGCCTTTGAATGGACAATCAAAGTAAAACAATAAAAACGACCATACTCGCTGTATTTATAAAAAGGTGTGTAACAGATCATCATATTTTAGTACTTATTAATTGAATTCATTAATCAATTAAACAATATATAATATGATAGCACATGAAATAGATTATACGATCTATGGCGAAGAAATGCAGTATGTAGAGATAGAGTTAGATCCACAGGAAGGGGTTATAGCAGAAGCAGGTAGTTTTATGATGATGGACGATGGTATAAAGATGGAGACTATTTTTGGAGATGGTTCTGAGAAAGATAAAGGGATTATGGGTAAGATCTTTGGGGCAGGAAAACGCTTGCTTACCGGAGAAAGTTTGTTCATGACAGCTTTTTATAATCAGGTTGGAGGAAAGAAAAAAGTAAGTTTTGCATCCCCTTATCCCGGAAAAATTATTCCATTAGATTTGTCGAAATATGGAGGGAAATTTATTTGTCAGAAAGATGCATTTTTATGTGCAGCGAAAGGAGTATCCGTAGGAATAGAATTTTCTCGAAAACTGGGAAGAGGTCTTTTTGGAGGAGAAGGTTTTATTATGCAAAAATTAGAAGGAGATGGAATGGCATTTGTCCATGCAGGAGGAACAACAGCAATGAAACAACTGGAACCAGGAGAGAAATTAAAGATAGATACCGGATGTATTATAGGTTTTTCTAAAGGAGTAACTTATGATATCGAATTAGTTGGAGGTATAAAGAATACTATTTTTGGTGGTGAAGGATTGTTTTTTGCTACACTAACAGGTCCAGGAGTGGTTTTTATCCAGTCATTACCCTTTAGTAGATTAGCAAATAGAGTACTGGCATTAGCCCCAAGTGCAGGAGGAAAAAGTAGAGGAGAGGGTAGTATTTTAGGGGGATTAGGAGATATTCTGGATGGGGATAATAATTTTTAATTTTGTTAAATAAGCGCTAAGATACCAGATTATTGGATTAATTTGTGTATATTAGACTAGCAATCAATAAAGATTGTAAGAAAGTTCTTACATATTTTTATCTAACTTTATAATTTAATCCCCTATTAATTTATGGCTAGAGCAATGTTTGATTACACAAAAGCTGTCCTTAAAAAAGTCAGTTTTGATGTGAATCTTTTTACAAAAGAAGTAATTAAAGCAGTAAATAGATTACTTCCTCATGAGATTGAAGAATTAAAAATATGGATTCATTCTCTCACCGCGGAGCGGCCAGAATTACAACCATGTTTAATACATTTAAAATCATAGAAAAAAAGCGACTTTTCAGTCGCTTTTTGCTTTTGAAAGAGGGCTTATAATTTGAACATTTTGAAATGTAATAGCTCCTTTAACAACTCCAGCTATAGTAGAATGTAATGCATCTATAATATGCATCTTTAATTCACTTTTATTAAAGATAAGGCTCACTTCTCTAGCAGGAGAAGGTTCATTAAAATAGTGAAGATATTCTTTTTCATTAGGATTGATGTCCAAGGTATGTAAGTAAGGTAATAATGTCATTCCTAATCCTTCATTAGATAATTTTACCAAAGTTTCAAAACTACCACTCTCTAATTGAAAATGATCTTCGTCAAAACCCTTTTGCGTCTTACATAAATTCAGAATTCCATCTCTGAAGCAATGCCCGTCTTCTAATAACAACATATCATCCACATTGAGATCGCTAATATCGATGTTTTTCTTTTGGTTGAGTCGATGATTTGAAGGGATATAGCCTACAAAAGGTTCGTAATACAGAACACGCTCTTTTATACTTTCATTTTCCAAAGGAGTAGCAGCAATGGCAGCATCGAGATGCCCATCTAATAGACGTTCTACTATGGCTTCTGTTGTCAGTTCTTCTATTTTTAGTTTTACTTTGGGATACTTTTTTATAAAATTGTTTAAGAACATAGGAAGTAAGGTGGGCATAATAGTAGGAATTACACCAATTTTAAACTCTCCTCCTATAAACCCTTTTTGTTGATCCACAATATCCTGAATACGTTCACTCTCATTAACGATATTTCGGGCTTGTTGTACTAGTTTTTTTCCTACATCTGTCAGTTCGATTGGTTTTTTACTACGATCGAAGATAAGTATATCCAGTTCTTCTTCCAGTTTCTGAATTTGCATACTTAAGGTAGGTTGGGTAACAAAAGTTTTCTCTGCAGCTTTGGTAAAATTTTGATGTTCTGCTACAGCAAGAACGTATCGTAGTTGTGTAATTGTCATAGAGTCCTAGGTTTTAAACAAAAATACAAAAAGCGATTGATTAATCTTATCGTATTTGATTAAAAAAATTGTTTTTATCTATTTTATTATTTGTTAAACAATTAGCTTATATTTTTAGTATAAATAAAAAATCAGCTATAAAACACATTTTATAGCTGATGAGGGTTCGTTTTTTGATAATGCTGATTTTTTCTCTATAACAATGATGGATTGATTACATCCGTATCTCCATAACGATATTTTCTGTGGCAACTTCAAATTTGGCATCTGCCCATACTGGAGGACCGTAACTCATGTTATTATTGGATATCCCATAATTTTCTTTTGGCATTCCATTAGCTTCGAAGTCCATTCTATTATTTCCATTGGTATCATGAAAACATGAAATGGCATAGTTTCCTTCTGGGACATTTGTAAAAGTAATCGTAGCGACTCCATTTTTTATATTACTTTTTGCTGCCTGAATGGGAGCAGCTTTCATAAAAGTGTTTTGATCGTATAAACCGTATATTACTTCTCCCTGATCCCCTGTCACATTAGGTGTGGTAACAGTAATGGTAATTCCAGAAACTTCCTGTGCTGTACTAAATAAACTCATTAAAAGAAATGTTAGGTATAATATTACTGTTTTCATCGTATATGGTTTTATTGTTTTTGATGTTCCAAATGTCAGCAAATAGAGAGGTATAAATGAAAAAAATGTGACCAATTGTCAAAAAGGAGTGATGAAATGTAATTTTATCCGAAATAACTTAGGTACAGGTACAAATGTTCTATAGAAAATGGGTGTTAATTTCGGGATAACATTTAAAATAGTTGCATCTGATTATTGAGCAGGGATTTTCAAAACAATAAAAAATAGTGTTATAAAATCCCTCTGGCTTTAATCTCCAAATACTTATTAATCGTATTAACGGTTAAGTTTTCCGGAGCAGTTAATACGGATTGAATACCGTGTTTTTGAAGTTCTTTGACCATTGTTTTTTTGTCATAAGCAAATTGCTGAGCAATAGTTTTGTCATAAATACCTTGAAGGTCGGAGGTGTTTTTATGAATTACTTGTTGTAGTTCTGTGTTTTCGAAAAAGATAACCACTAACAGGTGTTTTTTAGCAATAGATTTTAGATAAGGAAGTTGTCTTTTTAATGAAGAGATGTGCTCATAGTTTGTATAGAGTAGCAGGAGACTTCGCTGAGAGATTTGCCGTTTAATCTGCGCGTATAGCATTCCAAAATCAGCGTCAAGAAATTCCGTATCTATATTGTATAAACTATCAGAAATCGTATTCAGATATGTTTTTTTTCTTTGTGCAGGTAAAAAATTATTGATTTTATTAGAAAAACTTAGCAATCCTACCTTGTCGTGCTTTTTTAGAGCAATATTAGAAAAAGCGAATGCACTATTAATAGCATAATCTAAAAGACTTAGCCCGTTAAATGGCATTTTCATTACCCGGCTGGCATTGATAATGGAGTAAATGGGTTGTGATTTTTCGTCCTGATATTGGTTGATCATCAAGTGTCCATGTTTTGCAGTAGTTTTCCAGTTGATTGTTCGAACATCATCACCTACTACATATTCTTTTATTTGCTCAAACTCCATCGTATGTCCGATTTTCCGAATCTTTTTAAGCCCTAGTGTACTAACTCTGTTATTGATTGCCAGAAAATCATGTTTTTTCATTTGAATAAAAGAAGGGTAAACTTTTACAGCTGCTTCTTTATCAAATCGAAACCTTCTTTTGATTAAACCAATATTCGTATACGCATAGATATGTAAGTGGCCAAAGGTATATACTCCTCTTTGTACAGGTCGTATTGTATATTCAAAATTTACTACCTCCCTCGAGGCAATAGAGATCTGTTTTAAAAAATCTCTTTTTTGAAATTGGATAGGGATTTCATCTATAATTTCAGTATGAATCCGAATGGGGTAGTTATTTGTAATTTGGACAGGAATGGCGTTATAATCTCCATTTGAAAATTTATCAGGAAGTAAGCGATGTGCCTTTATTCCGTTTTTGTATTTGTATAAGGTGATACCATCAAATAAGCATGTCAGAAGTACAGCCCATACGATCATCCATATGATAGGATATATTCCTGGTAACCAATTAGAGAATAAAAAGAGGATGATGATAGCAGCCAGTAGGTAAAATACTCTCTTGGTCAGGTATAGCGATTTGATGAATTCTAAAAACACTAGCGGGGGATTTCTACAGATTGTAATATCATTTCCAGTACGTTTTCTGTCGTCATTCCTTCCATTTCCCGTTCTGGAGCAAGGATAACTCTATGTCTTAGTACAGGGAATAGTGATTTTTTTATATCTTCAGGAGTAACAAAATCTCTTCCGTTAATGGCTGCAAATGCTTTGGAAGCATTCATAATGGCAATAGAAGCTCTGGGAGAACCACCTAAATATAAGTGAGGGTGTGTACGGGTTTTGGTAACAATCTCAGCGATATACCCTATTATTTTATCTTCTATAATTACTTCCTGAGTTTTGTTTTTAAATTCCATTAATTTTTCCGGAGTAATAACAGGAGTAATCATTTCTATGGCTTTTATTGCTTTTCGTTCATGATGTGATTTCAGAATTTCGATTTCTTCTTCTATAGAAGGGTAGGCTACATTTATCTTAAAAAGAAAACGATCCAATTGTGCTTCAGGAAGGGCATAGGTTCCTTCTTGTTCTACTGGATTCTGGGTTGCTAATACCATAAAAGGAGGTTCCATCGGATATCGAATACCATCAATTGTTACCTGTTTCTCTTCCATCACCTCGAATAAAGCAGCCTGTGTTTTGGCAGGAGCTCTGTTGATCTCATCGATAAGCACCATATTAGAAAAAACAGGTCCTTTTTTAAATTCAAAATCTCCTGATTTCATGTTTAGAACAGAGGTTCCTAATACATCACTAGGCATCAAATCCGGGGTAAACTGAATCCGGTTAAAAGCAGTTTTTAGCGTTTTGGCAAATAGTTTAGCTGTTACTGTTTTTGCAATACCGGGAACTCCTTCTATTAATACATGACCATCTGCCAATAAGGAGACGATGAGTAACTCAATAAAATCTTGTTGACCAATAATTACTTTGGCTAATTCGGATTTTAATTGTGCTACTGCTTCCTGTAACTCCCCAAGCTGTATTCGATTTTCGAAATCAAGTTTTTGATGCTGTTCTGGTATAGATTGTATAGGCTCGGAGGAGGGGTTATTTATTGACTCTTCATTTTCCATATGGTAGTTTTTAGTATTTACTTAGCTTTAAAATTCGTGATTAAGCGATTTAATTCGATCAGGTCATCCGGGGTAACTACTGTTTTCTCTTTAAACCCGTTAAAGTAAGTAAATAAATTTTTAGTGTCATCTAATTCGTTATTACTTCTGGCAGCGATATCTGACAGGGTCTGCTCTGTTATGGAATCCGTAGGAATTCTCAATTGATTTCTGATGTAATCCATAAATAACAGAATTTGTTTGTTTCCTATTTCCCGATGTTTTCTTTTTTCAAAATACATCCCGCTAATTGTTCTGGTAAAAGCAATAGTTTGATTTTTTAATGGAGGAATAATAGGAATACTTCGCTGCTTGCGTTTTCCTTCAAAAATAATAAATAAAACTCCTCCTATGAGTATAAAATAATAACTCCATTTCAGGTGTTTGTTATTGAGTAGTATATATAAGGGAGAAGTGTTGAATATTTTTCCAGCTTTGTAATAATGATCCCAAAGTATTGGCTTCTGAGCATCTATGTAACTAAAGAGGTTTTGCGTATAGTGATAGTTACCATCTTTGAGCATGAAATAATTCCCGAATGCTTCGGGAAAAGTATGAAGAAAAATATTCCCTTTATAAAAAGAATGTTTTATATAATTGAATTTGGGCTGATCTATAAGTAAGCTATCTCTATATATTTGCGTTACTCCCAGAACCGTAGCATGGGTGGTATCAATTGCTGAAAAATATCGGGTGTAATTATTTCTGTCATATAGAAAAGGGGATTCCTTTTTTAGCATAGGATTCACCAAAGCAACCAGCGGATGTATTGTGACCTGATCATAAGATGTTTCCTGGTCTGTTTTTATCAGTAAGGTATCCAGCAGTTTTTTTTCGATGGTATTAGCAGAGATAAATAAGGTATTCCCTTTAGCAACCCATGCTAACAGCTGGTTCATTTCACTTTTGTCAAAATCAATATGATTATTAATAAACACATAGCTCCCTTCTTGATTAGGATTATCAGTAAGGTATTCATAAGGAGGTTGGTTAATATCTTTGAGTATAGAATCATCTAATGATGCTTTGATCAGTCGATGAGATACATAACTCCCCAGAGGAATTTTATCAATTTTAGAATAACTGGGAGACCAGTTTACAGGAATAGGCTTACTCGTCTCTACATAGATTAATAAACCGAGTATCAGTATTAGTACAACCAGTAATATGTTTGTTTTTTTATTTCTCAAATTACGATTGTATTAAGGTGGCTATATGTTTAAACTCTTTTTCTGCCCGACGATATAGTTTTTCATTCACTTCAAAACTTCCATACCAAATAAAATCATAGATTCTGGTAATGGTTTTAAACTGTTTTTTTATAAGCTTATCTGTTACCTCATTGCTATAGTCTTCATTTGTTTTCTGTGCTTCCCATTCAATAATTTCTTTAGCAGAAAGTTTTTTGAGAACCAAAAGATAGTAGTAGCGAATAGCTAAGCGGTAATTTTTATCAGATATAGCTTGATCTATCAGTTGTTGGATATCTTTATTATGGATAATATCTTCTTCCTCTGACAGTAAAACATCTGGCGAAGGTGTTTTTTCTAAAAGGATCTCTTTGGGATTAACTTTCAGGAATAACCATGCTATTAGTAACAGAATAAGAAGAATTAAGATATACGGAAGACTTTGCAGTACGTATAACCAAAAACCGGTTACACTATCAATATCAAACAACCAGTTCATCAGTTTTCTCCACCATTGAGAGATCCAGTCTTTAAAACGGGACCACCAGTTATCCGATTCTTCCTGTTCTGTATAATCAAATTCTTTTTGATCGGAAAACTCTTGAATTTTATCAGCATCGAGTGTTCTGATGGTAGGCGCTGTATTCAGATCATACTGAATTTCCCTCTTTTGCTGAATGTCATTTTCTTGTAAGGTACGAGCATTGGTCTCTACAAAGAAAGAAATACAAAGAAGAAGAAAAAGGTATATTTTCTTCAAAAGGAAATGATATAAAAAACAGCGAATCATAAAACTATTATAGAGAATCGATTTCTTCAAACGCTCCTGTAGAAAACTTCTTTTCTTTGATGTTATAATAAATAAAAGCTACAGAAATAGCCATAATGCCATATAAGACATATTGTAATGAAGATAAGGTGTTTAGTGCGATAAATACCCAGTCTTGATTAACCGAAAAATCTGCAATAGACCCTTGTTCGGAAGCTGTAAAGGTTTGCATTAATGTATAAATAACCCCAGGAAGAGAAAATATAAAACCAATAAAAGAAATAATAATGCTAATGATAAATAGAGTAGCGAAGCTCATCCACCATTCTCCCTTTATTAAGGAAAAACTATCAGAGATAGATTCGGAACTTCCTTTTTCTTCAAACACCATAATGGAAAATACTAAGTTCAGAGGAACATAGAAATAGATTCCGGGGAGTATACACATAAAAAAACCAACAGAGATAATCAACATGCTGATTAAACCAACCCCAATAAGCTTAGGTAAGGCATCTTTTATTTGTATGGTAGTATTATCAATATCTACAGTGCCTTTATTTTTGATATATTCTTTGATAAAAAACATGATAGATCCAAATAGACAAGAATAAAACACACTTAGTGTAATAAAGAGGAATGCCGCAGATACAAATAAACTTCCTGTATCAATTAAATTTCCATGCTGTAAGGCTTCTAAGTTTAAGATATCGCCGGATAGATATGTGTAGTAACCAGCAGCAATCAATAATAATATAAATGGAATTGCAGAAGTCTTTAGTAACAGAGTTAATAATGGTTTACCGTTATTTCTGATAAAAGCAAAAGTATCTGTAAGAATTTCTCCTAATTCTCTTCGTTTTTTAAATTGAATGAAGTTCGTATTATTGTTCATTGGTTGATATTTGATGTAATTGAGTAGGATATATCACATAATAAAAAAGGATAACACCTAGTGAAATAAGGATTATTAGTATTGCTAGCCAGTCAGGCATTTCTGTATGTCGGGTCACAAAACCTTCTAAAAAACCAGCTATTATAAAGAAAGGGATGGTACTGATTACAATTTTGAGTCCAGCTTTTACTCCTCTTATAAAAGAAGTAAGACGCGTATATGTTTGGGGGAATAATATTGATTTTCCAACAACCAGACCGGCACAGCCTGCTATGATAATTGCAGCTATTTCGATAGTACCATGAATCCAGATCGTTCGGGCACTTTCCCATAAAAGACCTTTGTCATAAAAAAAGTACTGAAAAGAACCGAGCATGATAAAATTGCTCATCAACATATATAAGGTACCGATTCCAAACAAAATCCCAAGAATAAAACAATTCAGGGCAACTCGTATGTTGTTAATCGTAATTCCCAGAAACATATCTGTTTCTCCCATTTTTTTATATACAGCCATAGGATCATCATTGGCAATATTATTCAGGGTCATGTTTACATACCCATCTCCGAGGATAGAGCGAACAAATGCTCCATCTGTAGCAGCAGAATAAGCCCCGATAGCGGTAAATAGGACAGCAATAAGAAAAGCGAGTAAGAGTTCTTTTCGATAGGTATAAAATTCTAAGGGGAATTCATGAAACCAAAAAGACAACAGCCTGTTCTTTTTTTCTTTTCGAGTTTTGTATATTTTTTGATGTGCAGACGAAGCAAGTCCATTTAGGTACGCAAGTGTTTGACTATTAGGGTAAAATGTTTGGGCATAGCTGAGGTGGTCCGTAATTTCAATATATAGTCCGGATAGCTCATCAGGGGAGATTTGAGCATTATTATTCAGAACGCTTTCAAATTTTAACCATTTATCTTTATTTTGCTTAATGAAAGTAGCTTCACGCATGTGAATATTAATTAGGAGGATCAAAGAAACATAATTAATGGATAATTTTCAAATAGAAACTGCCCAAAATGTAAGTATTCAGCAAAACATCGCAGGGATAGGAGAACGTATTCTGGCATATTTAATAGATTTGATGATTTTAATCGTCTACGTTTTTATCATGGCTTTTGTAGTAGGGGTGCTGAGTGATGCCGTGACCAATCAATGGGTACTTTCCTTACTATTTGGATTGCCTTTTTTCTTATACTTTTTACTTTGGGAGACATTCTGGGATGGAAAAACCCCGGGAAAGGCAGCTATGAAAATAAAAGTAGCAAAGTTAGACGGTTCCAGACCAAAGTTTTCGGATTATTTAATTCGATGGTTATTGCGCTTGGTCGATATTTCTATAAGCTCTGGAGGCGTTGCAATTTGCGTCATATTATTACGGGGAAAAGGACAACGATTAGGTGATATGGCGGCTAATACTACTGTAATTGATGAAAAAAAACGAGTATCTTTTAAAGATACCATTTTAGTGGAAGTAGCGGACGACTACCTTCCTGTTTATCCTCAGGTAACTGTTTTTGATGATGCTCAAATCAGAAAAATTAAAGCAGTTTATACAGCAGCAAAACGAGATGGAAAACACAATGTAATTTTGCAATTATCAGAAAAAGTGAGTTCCCTGATGGAGGTTAGTCCAGAAGAAAAACCGTTGCAATTCATAGATAGAGTATTATCAGATTATAACTACTATACACAGCAGCTTTAAAATTAGTAGAGAAAATTAAGTTTATAATTTTAGATGTAAATAATAGTTTTCTACTGCTATTGGTGTTAAGTGTGTTTTTGATATGGTGAATAAGAGCAGAAATTACTAGCTTTTAAGACATACCTGTTATATTGAACTGTAGAGCAAAAACGTTGTTTTCTTTTTGAAATAAATAGAACGGTCTCTAATACTATTGTATCTTTGTTTAGAGAAGTTAAGGACTTTTCCGTTTTGAATTCAGATGTTAATTTTCCTCGTTTTCAGGAAATAAAAAAGGATTCAATCACCTCTGCAAGCAACAGTAAATTCGTTTTATGAATTCTATTAAATATATTTTCATAACATTTGTTTTTTTTCTTTTCTCAGAAGACATACAAGCTCAGAATAACAAGATTGACAGTCTAAAAAATGAATTAGAAAAACATAAAACAAATGATACGATTCGAGTAAATTTATTATATGATTTAGCATCTTCGTATCTTCGAAAAGATGTGAATTCTACCAAATTATACTTGGAGAAAGCTGAAAAATTAAGTAATGCGTTAAACTATACAAAAGGAAAAGCAAAAGTAGCATACTTAAACGGAGTTGTTTTTTCCACCCGATCAAAGTTTGATCAAGCTATTAAAAGCTTTCATGAAGCCATTCTATTATATGAAATTATTAATTTAAAAGAAGGACTATCAAAATGCTATACCGGTTTAGGAATTACTGCATATTATAATCATGAGTATAGAAAATCTATAGGATATCATCAACAATCTATACAAATTAATAAAGAGATTAAAAATGAAAAAAATATTGCTGTAAGTTTAAAATACATTGCTTATGCTCATTCCGATATGAGTAATTATGATGAGGCGCTAAATTGTTTAAATAAAGCATTAGCCATTAATAGGAAATATAATAATGAGGTTGAAATTTCGAGTTGCTTAAATAATATAGGTATTTTATATCATGAAAAAGGAAACAACCCTCTTGCTTTAGAGTTTTACAATAAATCATTATTTATTGCAAAAAAAATAAAAGACACTTCAGCTATCTCAAAGGCTTTAAATAATATAGGGATTATTTATAAAATGAATCAGCAATATGAAAAAGCGATACAAAATTATAAAGAGTCTTTAAAAATAGAGGAAAAAGTAGGAAATAAACGATATATCAGTAATGCTTTAAATAACTTAGGAATAGTTTATAATAGAAAAGGTGATAGTGAAAATGCCCTCATTTTTTTAAACAAGGCTTTAGAAATAAGTAGGGAGATATTATATAAAGATCAGATTTCTACTTGTTTAAATAATATTGGTGATGTCTATTTATTTTTACTAAAAGACAACAAAAAAGCACTTAAAAGTTATACAGAAGCCAAAACGATTAATCTAGAGATTGAAGATAATTTAGGGTTATGTAATTCTTATTTGGGTATAGCCACTGTTTATGCAAATCAAAAAAAATATGATAAAGCATTATCTAATGTTTTAAAAAGTAAAGAGCTCTCTGAACAACACGATCTTTTAGATTTCAAAAAAGATGCTTACGAATTACTTTCAAATATTTATAAGAATACAGGCAATTTTAAAGAAGCATTTTTTAGCCATCAAAAATTCAAAGTGATAAGTGATAGCCTTCTAAATAAAAAGGGGATTGAGCGAATGACGGCATTAGAATATGAGTACAAATACAAAAATGAATTAGAGTCTGCAGAAAAAAGAGAATTAAGATTAACAAAAACTGTAAAAAAAACCTCTCAGGATTTAGCAAAATCACAACGTGATTTATTACTGGGTATAATTGCTTTTTTAGTTATAATATTACTTTTGGGAGCCATCATTTTCTTTTTAAAACTGAGAAATGAAAAATCCAAAACTCAACATATTGTAATCGAACAAAAACTGTTACGTTCACAAATGACTCCTCATTTTATATTTAATTCACTTTCTGTTTTGCAAGGAATGATATTAAATAAAGAAGAAAAAAAGTCAGTTTCATATTTATCCAAATTTTCAAAGTTACTTCGTATTATATTAGAAAATTCAAGAGATAAAACCGTTCTATTATCCCAAGAATTAAAAGCAGTAAGAAATTACCTGGCGCTTCAAACTTTAGAGAGTAAATCGTGTAAGTATACTGTTTTTGTAGAAGATGCCATAGATGAAACCTTATTTAGAATATCGCCCATGCTTATTCAACCCTTTGTTGAAAACGCTATAGAACATGCTTTTATTAATCAAGAAGAAGAGAAAATCATTGAGATACACTTATCATATCTGAATAATGATTTGATTTGTAAGATTTCAGATAATGGCGTTGGGATTGACTCTTTGAAGAAGAAGAAAAATCAAGAAAAGAAATCATTGTCCACTATCATAACCTCAGAGCGATTAGAGATCTTATCAAAAGACTTTAAAACGAGGGGATCGGTTGTCGTTGAAGATCGAAAAAAATATAATGAAAAAGGGACAGTAGTTACCTTAGTAATCCCTTATATTTTACAAAAAAACTAATACCTTCTTTACTATAAAATGTTTGGTATATAAAATAAAGAATATCTCAGATAAAGCATACGTAATGCAGTATTACTCATCGTTACTAAAATTGGATAGGTATAGTGTTTTTAGAGATATTGCGTTGGTAATCAGTTTTTTTTTGTTTTTGTAAAGGGGAACAAAATATGTTTTTTTCTATATAAAAAGAACTGTTTTTAAATGCATTGTTAACATAGTATAACGACTCTTTTGCGAATATTTTTTTAAGTATCACGTTTATTTATTCTAAAGCTTCAGAAATAGATTATCTATTTCTTTCTCTGCTTATACCATATACTTTTATCATCAACAATCAACAAAAGCATATGGAAAACATTAAAACAAAGTTAGGTCAAGGAGGATTATTACTGGCAGCAATGGGTATCATGTCTATTGTACTCTCCATTTTTAATTACAATATCAGAGTGCTCTCTTGGGTAGATCTGTGGGGGAATACCATCGGTTGGGTGATTAGATTTCTTCTCATACTTGTAGGAGTTGTATTGTTTATCCTTTTTGGAAGAAATGAAGAATAAACCAATGGAAGGCTATACTCCTAAATAGACACCTATATACCTGAAAGGAGTACCTCTCACTTCTCAAAAACTCTACTAACACATATAACAATAGATTGTAGTTACAACAACCCTAACATCTTGTAGAAGAAACAGCTTTCTGTTTCTCTATAAGGTAACAGGAGATCTTATCAATCTAAACTACCAAAAAATAAAAGTTAAATAAACATGAAAAGAACATTGAAATTTTCCCCTTTATTACTAATTATATTGTTACTTAATTTTAGTTGTAGCAAAGATGATGATATTCAAATAAATCTTAAAGATTTGAAAGTAACGGTCGATGAAAACCCTGCAAATGGGCAGGTTCTCGGTCAAGTTCAAACAGATAACAACAGCTCCTTGAGTTTTAGTATAACTACGCAAACACCAGCAGGAGCATTGGCTATAGAGAAAAAAACAGGAAAACTAACCGTTGCCGATGCCATCTTGTTCGATTTCGAAACAAACCCTACAATTACGGCAACTGTTTCTGCTGAGGGGGCTCAAAATACAGCAAAAATAACCATTAACTTAAATAATCTAAAAGAGTTAACTACGGAAGATTTTAGTGTTACGATAGATGAAAATCCGATAAATGGAGATACTATTGGTATAGTTCAGGCTACCAGTGATGGAACGGTAAGTTACAGCTTACTATCTCAAACACCAGAAGGAGCATTAAACATTAATACCAGTACAGGAGAATTAACAGTAGCTGATGCTACATTATTTGATTTTGAAGTGAATCCTGTAATCACGGCAATTATTTCGGTTGATAATTCTGGAAATACGCAAAATGTGACAGCCACCATCAATCTTACCGATGTAAATGAAGTAAGTCTTCAGGATTTTACAACTACCATAGATGAAAATCCAGTCAATGGGCAATCATTAGGTGTTGTTCAAGTTACCGGAGGTGAAGCATTAATTTTTAATATAACTTCTCAAACACCCAATGGAGCTTTAAGCATAAATGCGAACACAGGAGAGTTGACAGTCGTTGATGCTACTTTGTTTGATTTTGAAATTAATCCGGTAATTACAGCTACTATCTCGGTTGATAATTCAGGGAGTATGCAACACTTGACAGCCACCATCAATCTTACTAATATAAATGAAGTAAGTATTCAGGATTTTACCGCTACTATAGATGAAAACCCAGCCAATGGGCAGTCGCTTGGTATAGTGCAAGCTACTGGTGATGGAACATTAAGTTTTAGTATTACCTCTCAAACACCAGGAGGAGCATTAAGTATAAATGCTAGTACGGGAGAGTTAACCGTTGCTGATGCTACCTTGTTTGATTATGAAACAAACCCTGCGATTACGGCAACTGTCACTGTTGATAATGCTGGAAATACTGAGAGTGCAGATGTGACAATTAACCTTACTAATGTAAATGAATTAAGTATCCAGCAATTCAATACAACTATTGATGAAAACTCAACCAATGGATCTGTCCTTGGTACCGTTCAGACCAATGGTATAGGAATCTTAAGTTTTAGTATTGCTTCTCAAACACCTGCTGGGGCGTTAAGTATAAATGCCAGTACTGGAGAATTAACAATTGCCGATGCTACCTTGTTCGATTTTGAAACCAACCCTACAATTACAGCAAATATTTCTGTAAGTAATTCAGAAGGTATCGAAACAGCTATAGCTACAGTTAATCTTAATGATGTAAATGAAATTGGTGAGTTTAAATATGGAGGTGTTATTTTTTGGCTAGATCCTTCAGATATTAGTCATGGTTTGGTATGTACTGTTAGTGACTTTCCAATAATTGGGGGATGGGGTTGTCAAGGCACAAATATAGCTGGGGCTATTGGAACAGAGATAGGACAAGGTCAAGCTAATACAACTGCCATTTTAGCTGAGTGCGCTACAGCTGGTATTGCAGCAGATATTGCATCAAACAGTACCTCTGGAGGATATTCCGATTGGTTTTTACCCAGTAAAGATGCGTTACAGGAAATGCATACCCACAGAGCAACAATAAATAATACTGCAGTTTTAAATGGAGGATCAAATTTAGCTTCTGGTGTTTTTTATTGGAGTTCATCACAAAATGATAGTAATACGGCTTGGTTAATTTATTTCGACAACAATGGAGCGGCATTTTTCCTAAATAAAGGAACAGCAGGGAGCAACATAAAAATGCGAGCAGTAAGAGCTTTCTAAAACTTTTGATTCAAAAAAGCAAACCATCTTTACAACAAGGTGGTTTGCTTACTCCTAAGAAGTACTTATTTGGTATCATGTTCTTAAAAAGGCTGAACATTAGAGTCAGATTTGGTACTGAATGAGGTTCTCTATTAAGAAAATATTAGATCCATCAATTAACTATGGTAAAATGAATAAAAACAACACCTATTTTCCGCCAATACAAGCAAAAAAAGTAGCTACCAGACAAGAAGAAAAGTGGGATGAAGCAATAGCTTTGTTTAATAGTAAACAATACAATAAAGTTTTACCCACGATATTGGATTATGTGGGTAGTCATTTACAAAACAAAAAAAATGGCAATACTTATGAAATAGCACATGGGTCTGTAGTCATCACTATTACACAAACAGTAGATGAACTGGTGATAAAATGTCCTTTTCTAAACATAGCGAATGCTAAAAGAGTACCGCTAATGCGCAGATTAGCAGAAATACGTATGTCTCCGCTTAATCTTACCAATGTCGCATTGGAGAATGAGTTGGTTTACTTTTCTTTTTCTTGCCCTATAAATGTATGCGAACCCTATAAAATCTACGGGGTACTTAGAGAAATTTGTTATTATGCAGATAGTTACGACGATGAGTTTATAGAAAAGTTTAATGCAGCACATCTTCAAGAACCAAATATAACACCTTTATCAGATGATATAAAGAAAGCAGCATATGCTAATTATCAAAAAATTATAGAAGAAGGTTTACAGCGTTTTGATCATTATATGGAAAATCGCCATGAAAACAATGCCTGGTATACGTTAAATATCACTTTAAAAAAGATTGAATTTTATGCAGAGCCGCAGGGGTATTTACGTACTGTATTAGAGAATGCTATAGATGATATTTTTGACAGAAATACTCCTTTTCAGAATCGGTTGCTACAGGGAAAAGCAAGTTTAAAAAAGTTGCAAAACTATTCTATAGATAAGTTTTCAGCAGATCTATATCAGGTAGAAACATTTATACCTTATAAGTATAGTGGTAAAAAGGAAAATATTAGAGAAAACTGGGCAGATAGTTATACTGATGTGCAAGAAATGATAGCCAATGCCAGGTTTGAAGATGCTTCGAATGTATTACAATCCTGTTTTTACGGATTGTTCTACTATAATCTGGTTGACGAAAGCATTGGTGAACCCATTATAAATGCTTTAGCTCAAGCTGATGGACAGAATTGGAACCAGGCAGCACCGGTTTTAATGAAAGGAATGGAAGCCATTATGGAGGACTTTCTATTTGATAATGATTTTGGTATGGATTTATCAAAAATAATGGGAGAACAAATGAAACAATCAATGGCAGCAATCCGGCAAATGATGACTAATTTTAAAGTAAGCTAATCTATGAATATCATTAAAAATATAGAAAAATCTGTGTATAGAATCAATACGGCAAATGGATCTGGAACAGGATTTTATAGCCTGAAAGATCATGTTGTTATAACTAATTATCACGTAGTATCTGGCTGTTTATCAGTAAGTGTAGAAGGGCAGGACAGGAATAGATATTTAGCAAAGGTTGTGTATATAAATCAAGGAAAAGACATTGCTTTTTTACAAGTAGAAAACTTACCAAAACCTGTCGAAACCATACGGATCAAGCACAATAACGAAACCATTTCCAGAGATAAAGTGTTGGTGTTGGGATATCCATATGGTATGCCATTTACTGTTACAGAAGGGATTGTGTCTAATCCCAGACAGGTTATTGACGGCAGGAACTTTATACAAACAGATGCTGCGATTAATCCGGGAAATAGTGGTGGTCCCGTAATTAATGAAAAAGGGGAATTAGTAGGTATTGTAACCTCTAAGTTTTCAGATGCGGATAATATGGGATTTGCTATCCCGATGGAAACGCTCCGTGAAGAATTGGAAATTGTTAGTGAGTTATCTGGTAAGTTTACTTTAGGCTGTCCTAGTTGTAATGGCTTAATTGAAGAAAAAACAGAATATTGCCCTAATTGTGGAAACGATATTGATGAAAAACTATTTGAAGAAAATCCGCTTTCAGATTTTAGTTTAAAAGTAGAAGAAGCCATTACCAAATTAGATTTAGATCCCGTTTTGACAAGATCAGGCCGGGAACGTTGGTATTTTCATCAAGGGAGTGCAGAAATACGAATGTTTGTGTATGATAATAATTATTTATTTGCGACCTCTCCATTAAATGATTTACCCCGAAAAAATTTAGCAGAAGTATATGAATATATTTTAACGGCTGATATAGGAAAGCATAGATTATCCATTTCTAACAATCAGATATTTCTTTCCTACCGCATTCATATAAGTGATTTGTATTCAGAGAACAAAGAAGAATTTCTCGAAGATATCGCTCAACTGGCTTTAAAGGCAGATGATTTAGATGATATGTTCGTAACTAATTTCGGTGCAAAAATGACACAGTATAGTAAACAACTACAGAACTTTTAAAACAAAAATCATGTGGTTTATATTCCCATCAGTTATACTATTGATAGGTTCACTAGGGCTTTACCTTACTATAAAAGCTTATAAAAAAGGACAAACTATTAGTTTGAAAAAACTCATAGTCACAGTAATGCTCATTTTTTTAGGTGGAGGTGTTTTTCTACAAAAAATGAGAATAGTTGATAATGAACATTTAGAACAATTATTACTTGCTTTTGATAAGGAAGCAAGAGAAGAAATAGAAAAGGAAAGCAAAAGAAAGAAAAATGAAGCAGAAGAAAAGCGAAAAGAAATGTTTAAGAGAATCGGTAGAGAAACGAAGAAACTAAATAAAAATTAAAACTTATGAAAATTAGCAAAACCATACAATACATAGGAGGGGGTATAGCAGTAGTCCTGTTTTTTCTTTTTCAAAACGGAGGAGATGTATTTCAAGGATCTGGAGAGAAAGGAAAAATTATAACTATTGAAACCTATAAAGAGTTAAGAAAGAAAACATCGAGTGATGGTAAGCGTATTGCACTTATAGGCAGAGCATCTGTTTCAAATGCTAATATTACAAGAAGAATTGGAGCACCTCTCAACCTAATATTCAGCGCTCCAGATGGTACTTTTATAGAGCATCTTCCTTTTCATTTTGGAAAAGAAGATAAAAATTCATGTTATCTACCAAATTCATTTACTCCACAAGATTTAGTTCTATATGATAATGAAGGTGTCTTACATAAATATGATGAAAATGTCATGGTGTCATTCACATTAGAGCGGATAACAAATGCTATCCCAGAGAAAAACCCTAAGACGAATGAATATGTATGGAGGTTTAAGCAATTAAGAATTGATCCGATAGAACATGATGAATAGGTTACATCCAGGAAAATAAAAGTGCTTACATAGCGATTTAAGAAGAATACTATTTAATTACAGTGGCTTTAATAAAAATATTTTCTATTGGCCATTCACTGCCGTCAACTGGAACATTAGAGATTTTATCCACCACAGACATCCCCTTGATAACTTTCCCAAAGATGGTATGCTCTCCATCAAGATGAGGAGCTCCTTTTCTGGCAGCTACGATAAAAAATTCAAATGGGGTAGAACGGTTTGACGGGTTATCAACCCATTGTTTAGACAGGGCTACAGCACCGCGAACATGTTTTAATTGTTTAATAGGCTCCTGAGGTAAGGTATAATCCCCAATTTCAAAGCGTCTTTGAGCCATTTGTTGACGGTCACTGTTCCCACCTTGGATAACAAATCCTTTAGCTACTCGGTAAAAAAAGGTTTCATCAAAATATTTTTCCTTGACCAGATAGATAAAGTTAGCTCTGTGTAGTGGGGTTTCTTTGTAGAGTTTTATATGGATATCTCCAAACTTAGTTGTCACCTTCACCAGTGATTCTGGATGCTTTTTACCGTAATCTTCAAAAAAAGCATGGAGGTTGTCATTAGATAGCCTGAAAGCTTCGATGTCTTCTTTCTTTTCTTCTTTAGGAGTAGAAGAGGCCGTATCAGTTGCAGATTTAGAAGAAGTGGTAGTTTTTTTTATATTTTTAATAGGAGGTATTTTCTGTTTAGATTGTTTATCTTCACAACTAGACAAGAAGAATACAGTTGCACAGCTAATTATATAAAAGATTCTAACGAATGACATTTGATACATTTAATAAGTTAGTCCCAAAAATACAGAAAATGTCAGTGCCGGGAGAAGTTTCTCACAGACTTATGACCCCAGGAGACAGAGAAAGAGCATTAAAAAGTATCCATATAGAAAGTAAGAATCCTAGAAATGCAGCGGTTATGATGTTGCTATACCCCAAAAATAACCATATGCATTTAGTTTTGATTTTACGTCCCACATATGAAGGAGTACATTCCGGGCAGATCGCACTGCCGGGAGGCAAGGCAGAATTGGGTGACAAGGATTATCTAGCGACAGCGCTACGGGAAACTAATGAAGAAGTAGGAGTACATACGGCAGGTGTTCGTATGCTAAAAAAAATGACCAAAGTATATATCCCGCCGTCTAATTTCTGGGTGCATCCTTATATGGGAACAATCGATCATCGCCCAGACTTTATTGCTCAGGAAGAAGAAGTAGAAGAGATTATCGAGGTACCACTGACAGAATTACTCGACGAAAAAAATGTAAACAGTAAAAAATTAACTACTTCTTATGCTACGAATATAGAAGTACCGATCTTTGAATTAAACAGTTATGATGTCTGGGGAGCAACTGCAATGATGTTGAGTGAGCTTAAAATGCTTTTAAAGCGGGCTATAGTATAATGATTTTGTATCTTTGACCGATTTTTATAAGACCCACTAGATTTATGAAATTCTTTAAAAGAAATCGTTTTGGACATATTTTGTTTCTAAAGAAATGGCTGATCCGCATAATGGGAACGATAACGCACAGACGTTATCGGGGGTTTAACGAACTACAAATAGAAGGAAGCGAAGTGATTAAAAACCTTCGTGATAATAATGTATTGTTTGTGTCGAACCATCAAACCTATTTTGCAGATGTAGTAGCGATGTTTCATGTTTTTAATGCAAGTTTAAGCGGACGTGTAGACTCTATTAAAAATGTAGGATATCTTTGGCAACCCAAACTAAACCTGTATTATGTAGCAGCAAAAGAAACGATGAGAGATGGATTGCTAGCCAGGATATTAGCATATGCAGGAGCAATAACTGTAGAACGCACCTGGAGAGAAAAAGGAAAAGACATTAACCGACAGGTAAAAATGAGTGATATTACCAATATATCCCACGCATTAGAGGATGGATGGGTAATTACTTTTCCGCAGGGAACAACCAAACCCTTTAAACCCATCCGAAAAGGAACAGCTCATATCATTAAACGGTATAAACCAATAGTAATTCCGATTGTTATTGACGGATTCAGAAGATCTTTTGATAAAAAAGGAATACGAATAAAGAAAAGAGGTATTCTACAATCAATGGTTATCAAAGAACCACTGGATATCGATTATGATAATGAATCGATAGATGAGATTGTAGAAAAACTGGAATACGCTATAGAACAACATCCTTCGTTTTTAAAAGTAATTCCAAAAGAAGAAATTGCAGCACAAGAAGAATTAAATAAAAAACGACAGTGGGAATACTAAATTTATGTTAGTACAGTGTCTAAGATAAACAACTCCTTGCTTTATAAAGTAAGGAGTTTTTTTTTAGTTTTATTTTTTTTGAAATTAAAATAGGGGGAGATGATATTTCTATCGACATCTAAATAGATAGGGAGATATTCTAGTGGGGAATGTCAATCTATCATATTTATTGTATTAAAAATTAGATAGAATATTATGAAAAATGGAATTTTAATTGCAATTATCAGCTTGTTTATAGCTACACAAAGCCAGGCACAGGAAAATGCACCAAAGTATGAGGTGAAAGTAATAACGAGTATAGAATCTATTGTAGAAAATGGATTAGGTCGTTCCCGCTTAATTTCTTCTAATGAAGAACGGGATTTCCAAGAATTTACTTCTAGCAGAACCAAAGAAGATAATGGTAGAAATACCTCTAAAAGAAAGAACATAAGAGTTAAGGATTTTGAAGAAACCAAACTTCTTAATTTCTACAATCTGGGAGGAATTCGATTTCAGAATATAGCAGCAAATGATGCGGTTATTTCTTCTAAAATTACTGATATGGTAGCAAAAGGATGGGATTTAGCCTTTGTAGTGAGTGCTGTAGAAAGTGATGCGGGAGAGCAAGACGGACGTGGAATTTTTATCACCAGATATATTTTTAAACGATTACTCTAATACCCAGAAATTATACTATTCAAGTATTGTTTTCTCTATTAAAAGCTATGTATTAGGTTGGGGGACTTATGCATAGCTTTTTTCTATGTATATTTATGAAATAGCATTTGGTAACTAGTATTTAATACCAGATTGGTATGATAGAAGAACAATCAATAATAATTATAGCAGAGGATGGTTATGAACTGTCTGCAATCTTAAGGGTTCCTACACGTGATCGAAAAGGAATTGTTCAGATACATAGTGGCACAGGAATTCCTCAACAATTATATGCGAATTTCGCCTCCTACCTTACAGAAAAAGGTTATGCAACTCTTACATTTGACTATAGAGGAATTGCTGAGTCTGCTCCGGCATCTTTAAAAGGATTCAAAGCTACAATCCGAGACTGGGGGATGTTAGATATGACAGCAGTTTTTAATTGGGTATTGACTCATTTTCCTGAGGATAAAAAAATTATTGTAGCGCATAGTATGGGGGGACAGATGATCGGATTGATGAAAAATTGTGATCAAATTGATCAGTTGGTTTTAATTGCATCTTCTACAGGGTATTGGAAAGATATGGATAGTCCGTATAAATGGCTTCCGGCTTTTTTTTGGTATATAATGATTCCGGTTCACACAAAAATATTCGGGTATGTTAATGCCAGAAAAGTAAAACAAGGAGAAAACCTGCCTAGAGGAGTGGCGTTGGAATGGAGAAAATGGTGTACTAATCCAACCTATTTTGAAGATGATTTTAGAGACACTAACCAATCTTTATTTTTTGATAAAATAAAAATCCCATTATTATCTATTCAGGTGGCAGATGATCCTTTAGCTAATCAAACTACAGCGACTAAGTTATTAAAGTATTATAAAAATGCACAGATACAAATACAACGAATAATCCCGGCAGAAATGGGAGTACAGAAAATAGGGCATACGGGCTATTTCTCCAGAAAATTTAAAGACAATTTATGGAAGAAACTCGTAACAGAGTTGTGAAAAACCTGTAATATATTGAATATCAATATTGTTATGAGGTGTTAAATACAGTGTTAAAATATGGAAAAATGTGAATGCTCTTCAGGAGATCCGTTTACCTTTGTATTCTGTAATGAAATTATGCTGCATTAAATCATATTATCTTTGTAAGACTTTTTTTCTGTTTTTGCTGATATCCTTATCAGTACAAGAACTATCAGCAGCTTCTTCAGTTTCTGATCCCCTATTGACAACGGTAGAAAATAAAGAAGGTAAGGAATCAATAGATTATCTTTTATCAAGTAATGTCTATAGTAATGCAGAGAGCAATACAGATACGAAAGAAGATAGTGATACCAATTCTTTTGTAGCTACCCTTTGTAAAGGAACTAATCATATAAGAATAAGAAGGTCTTTCTCAGTTTTTTCAGATATTTTTTATAATACTGATAGCTTATATCTTATTTATTGCTGTTTAAAAATTACACCTCATTAATAAATATTACCTCCTATCTTTTGTCTTATCATGTTTGATAAAGAATATGTGTACATGCTATTATTCTGAGAAATAAGACACATTGTTTACAGACATGACCTCTTTTTATAAAGACAATACATTCATATTTGATAATAATAAATGTAAGGGGATGCTGGATAAGAAGGTGTTAGGGAGGGACTCTCCAAAGTCAATTCATATTTATTCATAAACAGTCCATAGAAGATGATATTGATAGCTAACAGAACGCGTATTCGGTCAACTCTCTATGGTCGTAATAATCACAAATAAAACAGATGAAAAATACCATTATTTTTTTTATAATATTAGGAAGTCTCCTGGGCAAAGGATGCTGCCACATAGATACATCTTCTTCCAAAAAAAGAAGCCATACATCCAAAAATAAGTATTGGAGCTACCATGGAGAAACAAGTCCTGAACATTGGGAAGAAGTAGAGAAAGGAGCTGATTGTGGAGGACGATACCAATCTCCAATAAATATTGTAGCAGCAATCGATGATAGCAGTTTACAACCAATCGAGTTTCATTATGATGATGATACGGATATTGATGCGGTAGTAAACAATGGGCATTCTATTCAATATGATTTTGAAAAAGGAGATTATATACAGATAGGTACAATCAGGTATGAACTATTACAATTTCATTTTCACGAACCTGCAGAGCATACGATTCAGGGAATCAGATATCCTATGGTGATTCACTTTGTCCATAGGAGTGAAGAAGGAGCCTATGCAGTGATTGCTGTTATGGTAAAAGAGGGAGAAAGTAGTCCTGCTTTTGAATTTTTAGAAAACTACCTGCCAGTAAGAGAGGGAGAACGAAAAGAAATAGATACTTCATTTGACATCAATAGTGCTTTGCCACAACAAACCAATTATTATCATTATACAGGATCCTTGACAACTCCTCCTTGTACAGAAGGAGTACAGTGGTACATTATGGAAGAACCAATTACTATATCAGTAGCGCAAGTAGTAGCATTACAAAAGTTAATGCCTTTGCATAATTACAGGAATGAACAGCAGTTAAACGGTCGTACGATTCGACATTCTTTTTAGAGATCCAAACATACAACTCTTCAAGTTGTTCCGAAACGACGAATGGAGTTTATATTTTGTTTTTATTGACAATCTGCTGATTAACTCCTGAACAAGTTCTTTCAAAAAGGCTTGTTCAGGAGTGTTTTTTGTACTTAATACAATGTAATCAGAGAGAATCTCTGATATAACCTTATTTTTTAGAATTCTTTATTTGTACTGTATTAGCCATAAGTTCATTAAGCATCCATTGTCTGGCATCTCCCTTTTTTGCTATTTCTATTGATTTTTTACTCATTTCCAAGGCTTCTTTTTGTTTTCCTTGTGCCAGATATACTTTAGAAATACCTTCATAAGATGCATACGAAGTAGGGTTTTGTTTGATGCGTTTTTGATAGATTTCCAATGCCTTTTTATACTGCTTAGTTTCCAGATAGTTGGTCGCTAATTGTATATAGAAATCCTCAAGTGATCCAGGTAATTTATTAGTAATCTCATTCTCCAGGATTGATAGATCTTGCTCTTTCTTATGATTAAAGTAATAATAAATTACATTGCCTAGAAAATAGGAAGGAATGGAAAAAGAAGTATCAAAATCTGTAGATAATTGATGATAATGATCAATGATTTCCTGAGCACTTTTGAAGGTATAAAACTGTGATCTGGTGATTTCCCAGTTCTTGAATAGTTGTTCTAGTGTTTGTTTAATTGTTAAAAGTCCTACTGAATTGTGATTTTCATTTTCGAAATGCATAAAATGCCAATTCTTTTCTGTAGGAAAATGCTTGTCTAGTATTCCTACCATCTGTCGTACTCCCATCTGTTTTGTATCTGCCAGCGAGACAAAATAGGAAGCATCTAGTTTTTTTGTGCTTTCAAAATGTTTGTCCGCGCGATTGATAATTTCATAGTTGCCAAGCCACAATGCCGGGTCAATAGCAATGTAGGTATTAAACGTTTCAGGGCGTTCCAATAGGTAATTAGTAACGAATAACCCCCCTATTGATTGACCGATAAGAATATCGTATGTTGATGCTCTGTAGTTGTTATGAATATAGGGTTGTAATTCTTTTTCAATAAACTGCATAAAATTGGTTGCATTTCCATTTTTTCCGGAAACTGAAGCAGGAGTACAATTGGCTCTGTAACGAAGCTTTCCTTTATCGGCAATTCCCACTACAATAAACTCAGGAATTTTTCCGCTGACACTGGATAATAATTCTACAAGGTTGGTAACATATCCATAATTATAGTCCCCATCCATAAGATATATAACAGGAAAACTCCCTTGATTGTTAAAATAGTAGCTAGGTGGGAGATATACTTGAAACTCTCTTGCTTCGTTTAATATATCAGATTGGATAGTCTTTCGTTGATGCGTTTTAAGATCAGTATCTTTTTGCTGTGCAAAAACAAAGCAAGTACTTAGAATCGTTATTAGTAAGAGTATTTTATTCCCCATTGAATAATGTATTATTTAATATGATTGATAAAGATACATATTGATGGAGAAGCGAAGAACTTATAAGAAAAGTTTAACGATTCTTAAACAGGTTCTGGGATGAATCTATCCCTAAAGCATAGAAAATTTTCATAGAAAGTAAAATTTTACATACCTAATAAAGGCAGCTGTTTTACTTTGTGATAGGTAAGAGCAGCTCCGATACATTTTTTTAATGCGGTTACAGGAATAGGAGTATGAAGAGCAAAAACAAGTGCTCGATTTCCTTCAAACGAAAATGTATTTTTATACACCAGCTTGAAGGTAGGAACGAGTTTACTGGTACATTGAAAATACATGGCATACTGATCTGGTTTTTTTGCTTTCCAGTTTATCCGAATGGTACTTCCTGTTTTGGTTATATAACTAGGTTCCCCCCACTTTAGGGTTTCTTCCAGTTGTGTAATCATTGTTAATTCATTAGCAGTTTCCAAGATAAGGTTTCGCAGATTCTCAATTTTCGGACGAATGTTATCGGGATAGGCATCAAAAACAGCTGCTACTTGAGGGGAGGTTATTAGTTGTACATTTTTCATTATTTTAAAAAAAGAGATTAGTATCGTTGAATTTCTAGACAATCCAATATTTTATTACTTCAAAGGAAACTAGGAAATTAAAAACGTATTTTTAGATAATGATTCCTTGTGTTTAAGCTTGATAGTCTACACATTAAAAGGAACTACCGAAAGGCATCTGCTCAAAATCAAAAACTGTTTCTGGACAGATGCCTCTGGTTTGTCACGATATAGTGTATTGAATACATTCGTTAGTTATATGCAACCAGGAAGTATTGAATATTGTTTTCTCGTTATAAATTATTAAATTTTTTCCAAAATTAAAAATATACCTGTTTTTAAGGTTAAGTAATTATTAATTTATGGAAGCTGGTATCGGGGTTTTAGCCTTTTTCTGCTGGGTCTTTTTGTATAAGAGATATCCAAACACACCGATAAGAAAGAGATAAAAAATTACATAGATCGTGATACTAAGAGATTCGTTATTCGTTTCGGGAATTAATACAAAAAGACTACCAAAATGATTATTACTTGCGTGGAGAATGGCTCCTATAAAGATGGAATATTTGTTATACCCCAGATAAGCAATAAGTATGGATTGACAGATTGCAGCTAAAGGAAATATAATAAAAGCTTCTGTGTAGGGATGTTCTGGGAAGACAAAGCCATTCAGAGCGATGGGCAAATGCCATAATCCCCATACAAGCCCCAGAGATAACGAACCTTTTAGAGCCCCAAGTGCATCAAATAAATGTTGTTGTAAATAACCTCTCCAGCCAATTTCTTCTCCCAGTACCAGAAAGACGGTAACAGGGTATCCAATGATGACTAATAGAGGATTAACAGTAGACCAATCGGGGGAGCTTTTGGCATCCAGTGCAATTTGTACCCAGGTTATACCCCCAAAATAAAGAATAGGTATTAGAAAAGCCAGAAAGACATTTTTTAATTTTGGTTTGAAAAATTTTAGTTGTTTCCATTTTTCTTTTCCTTTTTTAGTAAAGATAAAGGCGATGGTTGCAGGTAGGATTCCGTAGATAAAATGAATGACAGATGTAGCAATAAGGTTATCTGATTCAATAGCAGCCAATGAAGCAAAGCCACCTCCCCAGGAGATTAATAGTAACCAGAAAATGTACGTTTTTCCTTTTTGAAATGCCTGCTGTTTTTGAACAGTTGTCGTACTCATAAATAAGTTGTTTTTCAGTTTTACGATGTGCAAATAAACTGATAAACAACAGCTGAGTCGTCTCATGGAAAGCAGTGAGACCTTTCTACACTTGTTTTTTGAATTGAATAGGAGTCATTCCGGTTTGTTTTTTGAAAACTCGGTTAAATGTAGCTTTAGAATTAAAGCCTGCTTCATATGCTATAGCCAGAAGAGTTAATTTTTCAGCATCTCCTTCCTTGACTTTTTTACAAAAGTACCGTACTCGGTGTGTATTGACATATTCATAAAAATTAGTTTGCAGGCATTCATTTAATATATGGGATAATTTTTTATTAGATAATTCTAGAGTGACAGCAGTTTCTCGAAGTGACAAATCTTGTTTTTTGAACAATTCCTGATCAGTAAATATTGTTTCTAATTTTTTTCGTGCTAGTATTAACTCTTCGGATTGGCAATCGATATGTACGATAGAGGTAGAAGAAGGGGGAGAAGTATCTTCTTCTGACAGTATAGAAGAAGGAAGAAATACTGTAGTTTGGTGGATGCCGTAGTAGCCTAAATACCATATCAGAGAAACGAGGTATAAAATCTGAAAGTAAATAACGAATTCCAATGAAGAGGTAAAAATACTGATAAGTAGCCCAGAGATAAGATCAATGATAAAAAAAAGAAAAAACCCTTTTACCCAAATAGCTAACCATTTCAAATCATTTTTATAAAGTGATGCGTAGTATTGTTTTACTTCCGATCTGGATTCTCGGAGAAGCTTGTAACTTTTGAAAATATAAAAACCAAAATGGATAAGACCGATGCATGGGATACTATAAGAAATATTGTATTTAATATTTTGTCCCATATTGTTCATAAGATACGCAGGAATACTACATAGGAGTATGGCTAGAAAAAAGGGGATAAGATGACCTAAAATAACTTTTGCGCTAACTAATTTATGATAATAGATTGCTTTGATATAGAAAAATAACAATGTTCCCATAGCAAAAGGAATCACAATTCCTATGGGGAAAATAAAGAAGGAAATAGTATCATTTTCTAGATAAGAACTGCTGAGTGTGAGAAATAAGATCAGGTAACTAATAAGGAAATAACTAAGTACTTTGGGAGGAGCTCCGTTCTTCCATTTTCTACTTAAGAGTAATACTAAAAATAGCGTAACGCTAATACCTGAGTAAATTAAAAACGTAATAATTTCTTCCAAAAAAAGAAGTTTTTGTCATGTTAGATTATAGAGTTCCGTCAATTTTCAGCATTCTTCCCATTTCATCAAATTCAGCATTTATATATTTCCCGTTTTTCTGACCTTCTATTTTTGTGTCACTTATTTTGACAGGAATTTCTTTATCTATCATATAATGGAGAAGCGCATTTTTATGATGTATATCCATGGCACTAATAAGTTGTGGGAATACAGTTATCATTTTTTCCAGTGCATTTGTATCTACAGAAGGAATATCAGGGCTTTGTATTGTAACCACCATTGTTCCCTGTCCGTAATTTGCACAAAAATATGCATTGGCATTTGAGAGCCCACTAGCGATCAGTCCCATAGTATGTTCGAACCCTTCCTCTGCATAAAAATGTCCTTTAGTGAATTCTTCTAATTGGTGTTGTTCTCCAAATCGTTGTAATTGTAATGCATTTGTCAAAAGGTGCTGAGGAATCCCACTTTTTGTATTAGCCCATCCCCACATCCAGGAATAATCATTAAATGATAAAGAACCGATTACCTGAATTGGATAGCTAAGAGAACCAAAGGAAATGGATGCTGTATTCATGTCGATGTTCCAGGCACTTCCTCCGGTAAGATCATTAAAAATAGTTTGTTTTTCATAGGATAGCCCGGCATGCTGTTCCAGTAGCTCGTTAACATTTTTGAAATCTTTCTTTAGCACCTGTCGAAATTCTGTATCCTGATCAGGAATACGATCTTTTGATGCATTTTTTCCAAACAATTTTTTGAAGATGCTCATTATAAGTGTTTAATCATTGGGGTTTACATATTTCGAAGTCGCTCCCGAATTAAAATTATCTTTTTTGAACCCCAGAATAGTTACATAGGAGTAGTTCTTTTACATTGATGTATTTCCAAGGAATACTTAGAATGATTTGTTACTACAATTAGTTACGAAGATAAAAAAGTTATCGACTAATAAGGAAGCTTTTATATACTAAACTTACCTTAGACAGTAAAGAATAATCAGATTATCTGGATATATACTAAAGATTAGATTGAGGTACTGTATTTCAGAAGAATGTTTTCTCAATTTTGTTTACTAAAAATAGAAAGAGTTTATAACAGAAAGAAAAGGGAAAATGATTGATTGTAAGTGTGTTGCTTTGAGTTGTTATTAAGATAACAAATATATTCCCTTCCCTTTCTGTATCTATAATTAGTTTTTATTACCTGATTGCCCAGATATAAATATTTTAAGACTTGCCCTGGAAGTAATATCCATTTCTTATAAAAAATCTCATAAGTTTATATCAGATTTTTCCTTTTTTTTGATGACAAGATAGATTAATAGGATCTCTATAATCTCTGCAAACATAAGGATGATATCTGCAATAAAAAATAAAATAACCGTCATTAAGAGAACTCCAGCTATTATCTCCAAAATTCCTGCGTATTTGGCAATGCTACTAATGTCATTTTGAAGTTTGAGAAGAGAAGCTCCAAAGAAAATTTTGATTCCTCCAAAAATGATTGCAGCAGCAACATAGGTGACTTTATCCAATTCTGAAGGGTGATATACGGTTAGCATTTCATACCCGATTAGACAGATAGTACATCCGGCATAGATATAGCTAATTGTTTTTAACCATTGATGATTAAATAATTCTCCTATAACAATAAAACCACGTATAAAAAGTAATAGAGAAATGAGTAAGATTATTTTTATAAGAATATAGAAGGTCGTTCCAAGCAAGGATTGACTTCCGTCAAAGGTCATATATTCTGCAGTTACCTCAAAGAAGGAACAGATAAAATAGACGATACCGGCAAACCAGGCGATATGTAATTGTTTGGTCTGATGATCAGAAATAGGAGTATGAAGGAGTGTATTCCTTTCTTGCAAGGGAGATGAAATACCAATTGTGTCTTTGGCATTTTTTGTGAAATTTTCAACAAAAGTACTCATATCCTGTTCTAAAGCGGCTAAAATAGCTTTTACGGTATAGGATCGGGGAGTGACCTCTCCATTTTCTATTCGCTGGATCGTTCTGACACTAATATTACATTTTTCGACCAACTCTTCCTGAGTTAATCCTTTTGATTTTCTTAATTCGGATATTTTTTTTCCTAATGCTGGTTGTTCCATTTGTCGCCTTGTTTTTTTACTCAGAGGCTATTATTTTTACTCTTGTCACTGACGGTATAAGTGCGAGGAATTACTGAGATATCAATTTTTTGAGACTCAGTGTGGGATGAATCGCTTACCGATGAATCCATATGATAGTAGAATTCATTTTTAAAAGTACGAATACGAATCAGTATTCAGAAATTTTACCTCTTACAACAAATAATAATTTTGCTGTTCGTTTTTTGTTAATTGTTCCGAGCAAAACTACTTTTTAGTTCGCTATTCTATACCGTCTTTATATGGAATTTTACCCGTCATTCACCCGTCATTTTGTTTTTATATGCTTGTATTTCAGTGTTTTTTTGATTTTAAACATTTTGTAAAAACAGACAAGGAGTAGTTTTTTATCCGTTCTTTTGTAAGAATTTAATTGTAAATTAGTTAAACTAATTTATTAACCAATTCCGCATTTGAATACGAACGTATTATTTAGATTTCCCGCTAGATTATTATATGATTTTTTTGATAAGAGAAAAAACTGTGATTTGTTTTTAAGAGAGCTTTTTAAATGGTACCTATTTTTAGGAACGTTATTCGTTGGAACTACCAATATGTTCGGAAAACAGCAAGCAGACCAAACTTTTATAGAAATTAATAATGCTGCTGATACCATTAATATATTTAGGAGGCTATCATTTTATGTAGAAAAAGGAAATCAAGAGTTTGATCGGAAACGTTTAGAACACGCTGAATTTACTATTCCTGACAGATTATATTATTACTTACCAATGAAGGTAGAAACACTCTGGATGCGCTGCACTATACGAAATAATACCCAGAATGATCTATTATATTATTTTATTCTTAGGCATGCTTATTTATATAAAGGAACTGTTTTTCTTCTGACCAAGGATAAAGTAACAGAATTGCATACACATAGTTATCAAAATATAAAGAAAAACCATAGGTTCTCTAATTTTCCTACCTGGAAAATTCCTATTCCTAAGCACGGAGAAATACAGGTATATATAAAGGTACATGAGACAGGAGGAAGAACAAGAATCTCAAGTTTATTAAAAAGTGAGAAACAGTTTTTTAGCTATTTGATAAAATCATTTAGTATTCACGCGGTATTTATTTTCTTTATTTTATTGATTGTTTTTCTATCAGTATATATAGTTAGATATACAGGAAAGAGATATGTTCTTTTTTATACTTTTTATGTATTGTTTCTCGCTATGGATTATCTGGCAGTTCATGGGATAGGGCAATCGTATATATGGACTGATAGTTATTTTTTATTGAGAAATGTAAGAAGTATGAGTAATGCATCCAGTGCATTGTTTTTATGTCTGTTTTTTGCCTTTTTTTACAATCAGTTTAGTTACCCTCGTTGGATAAAAAAGACTTTTATAGTAGCAGCTATTGTCTTTGGAATATTCTTAAGTTTATATGGAATCAAATTATTTTTTGGAGGGTTGAGGTCTCTTTTTTTATATGTTTGGAAGTCAATTTCTCTACTCTCTATTCTTTTGATTGTAATTCATACATATCTGGCTTTTAGAAAAAAAATACCTTTTTACCTGCCTTTGGTATTTATTATACACACCGTAATTACTTTTGTTAATGCTAATTATATCTTTCCATATAGTAATCATATTGTAATAGATTGGATACTGGTCAATATATATTATTTAAGCCTTAGTTTAGAAATTATTGTTTGGGTTTATTTTATTTTTAAGACATTAAAGAGTGAGAAACTCTTACTACAAAAATTAAAAACGGAAGTTGGAGTATTACAAGAAAAATTAGATACTCTAAAAAGTCAATATAATAAAAATGAAAAATCTCAAATCAACGAGTTAATTCATTTAAAGAGCAAAGCAGTTCTAAATAGCATAGAGATTCTATATATAAAATCGGATGGGCATTATGTCGAATATTATACAGAGCACAAAAAAAATCCAGAGATTGATAGAAACTCACTAACTGAAGTATTAAAACAATTACCTTCTTCTTCCTTCATAAGAGTTCATAAATCTTATATAGTGAATATATATAGAATAAAAATCATCAACTCTACCAAGCTTATGTTAGATAATGGTGTGTGGTTAAACTTATCCAGAACCTATAAACAACAATTGAAAGATATTTTGAATCATGGAGGGTAGTTTTAACTGAATAAATCAGTTTATGTATTATGTCGTTCATGTAAGGGTTTATGTCACTCAGGACAAAAATAAAAAGTATATGGTTTGTTTTCATTGATTTGTGATTGTTATTAATCAATTTAAATCAACACAACATGAAAACAAAAATGGTCTTATTAAGTATTATACTTTTGATTTCTGTGACTTCTTTTTCACAAGAAGACAAAGTATATAAGTTTACATTTGGAATGGAATTAGAAGAATGTGATGCATTAGGAACTCGTAATAGAAAAAAAGAAGTATTAGAAAAGAATACGGAGTTTGTAATAGAGCGAATATTAGCTAATGGAAACTATGTTATACATGTTCTAAAATATAGAAAAGTTAAAAAAGATGAAGGAATTAATGCTAGGTTAGTATATAAAGATGATAAGTCAAGAAAGTTTTTCTTTCTGCCTAAGAATAGTTTTGAACCGAATACTGAAATTAAATATGATACTCCTAGACATAGTTTTACATTTGGAACAATTACAGTTCCAATAAAATTAAGATTTAGTTCTCGAGATAAAGAGGATAGAAGAGAAAATTATTTTGATTTTAGAGGCGATGTGAATATTGGTTTGTCAGCAGGGTATAAATTAAGGATAGGGAAGAAAAAGGATTTTAGTCTTAATTTTTTAGCAGGAGCCAGTATAACAAGTGTAGAAGTTGATGAACAATCAACCAAAGGGTTTGTCTCTACGAATACAAAAGTATCTGCATTTACACCTAGTTTTAATATTGTATTTGAAAAAAAAGATTTTCAGATAGGAGTGTTTTCAGGAGTAGATTTTTTATCGGGTGAGTTAGGAGATAAATGGGTATATAAACATAAGCCGTGGTTAGGAATAGGACTTGGCTATGGCATTTTATCACGTGACAAAAAAGAAAGCGAAAGGACAGAGCAGAAGGAAAGAAGTTAAAATAGTTTTTACATTTCATAGAGTTAGTTAATCTGACTCTATGAAAATCTAAATAAAGTATTTATTATTAATAGTTATAATTAAAAAGAAGTATACATTCCACAACATTTCTTAAACTTCTTTCCACTATTACAGGGGCAATCACTATTGCGACCGGTTTTTACCTTTTTTTTATTCAGATTCCGGGTACTCATATCCTGATTAAATACTTGTTCTAATAAACGGTATAAATCAGGATGTTTTTTTGATAATAATTTAGGTCTTTCAAAAAAATACTCACTTGCTACGGAGAAAAACTCTGCCCGGTTGGTTCCTCCATAAGGGTTGATATCGGACGTACCTTCATAGATTTCGTCGATTTTTTTAGTAATGAGGTCTATCCAGGGAATTGAATATTGTTTTTCCAGTAACAGAGAAGGGATTCCATCAATTATCCCATCTGTCTTATCAATTAAATGAACAAATTCATGAATTGCGGTATTCTTTTTATCTGATTCGTTTTTGAACCCGTGTTTTAATGCTTCCTGAGATAGAATCATTTTCCCTTCCATATAACCGGTACCGACCATTCCCAGAATATTTCTACCACTTCCTTCGGTAGCAAAGTCTCTGGAAAAAGCAGTGGGGTATATCAAAACTTCATCGATATTAGGATATCTCCAGTCATCAAAACCAAAAATAGGAATAATAGCACTGGAGGCTACCAATACTTTATCGGTGGTATCAATTGAGGTACGAACTCCTATAATCTGACAGTTTAATAAAAATTCCTGAACTTTATATTCGAATCGCTGCTGTTCACTGGGAGATAATGAGGAATAAAAAGAAACGTATTCGATTAATATCTTTCTCCATGCATCCGGAAACGCCGTTTCAGGAAGCACCCATTTGATCTTTTTTTTAGGGCGAAAAATAAAATAACTCCCAGCAGCAACAATGATACTAATGAATATAAAATGGGTCATTCGCAGGTATAAAATTATAAATGTTTATATGTATGTATACAAAAGTCCTAAAAGGTTACTTATTCTTAAGAAGATTTATCATGTCAAAATTTTAAGTGAAAGGAAGAAACACTCTTGGGGCAACTCTATGAATATTCTGAAGGAGATCACTTATATTTTCGAAATAAGTTCTAAAACATTTACAACCTTATTAATGAGTAAATGTATTATCTGTTGTTATCGAATATCGGTATGATTGGTACTTATAACGATTTTTAGGAATAAAATTAAACGTTCATTGGTTGTATAATTTTAAAAATGAGTATCTTAATGACTCAATCTATGAATATTTTTTATTATGAGAAAAACACTTTTCACACTATTAGCCATGAGTTTCCTTTTTGTTGCTTGTGTAGACAAGAAAGCAGAGGAAGAAAAAAAGAAGGCTGCAGAGTTAAATCAGCAAATCGAGACCATTAACCAAGAAGCGGATCAGGTAAATCAGGAACTAGAATCCCTGGAGAAAGAAACGCAAGAGATTGATAATGCCATTAATGAACTAGATAACCTATAAACAATACGTATGAAACTGTCAAAATATTTCCTTATAGTACTATTAACAACATTTGTTGGAACTATTTATGCTCAAAAACCGGAAAAAGCAATTAAAGCTAAAAAAGAAAAAGTTCAAAAACAGAAAGAAAAAGTAAAAGAACAACATAAAAAAGGGCAAGAAAAAAAAGAAGAAATAAAAGCTAAGAAAGAAGAGCTTAAGGCGAAAAAAGAAGAGATAAAAGAGGCAAAAAAAGAACTGAGAGAAGGAAGAAAAGCAATTTTAGGAGAGCATAAAGAAAAAATGAAAGGGATGTCTCCAGAAGAAAAAAAGGCTTATATAGCGGCTAATCCTGAGTTGAAAGCAAAACTCTCAGAATACAAAGAAGTGACCAAAGAAAAAAGAGAAAAAATAAAAGAAAAGCGGGTTGCATTTAAGAATGAAAAAGCAAAAGTAGTACAGAGTAGTATTGATGGGAAGAAAGAAAAATTAGCTTTTTTAGAAGCACAAAGTGCTAAAGGGAAAGATAAGATTCAGAAAACCCGGGAGCGTCTGGCTACTCAAAAGGAAGCGGGTGAAATTACAGAAGAAGAATACAACAAAAAAATGGCAAAGGTAGCCCAGGTTGAAGCACGTGTTAAAAAACATGAGGAAAAAGTAACCAAGGTGAAGACGAGTCTTAAAAAGAGTGAAGAAAAGCTGGTAAAACTGGCTGCTCCAAAAGAAGAAAAAAAGGCGGATTAAGAAGAACCGATGTCGATTTGATGTATAAATAATATATAAAAAGGAGGGATTCCCTCCTTTTTTATATGTAACCGTTCGGCAAATCACATCTTGTATGATTTTTATTTAGGCTCTAGTTTTGTGGTATGCAAAAAGAAACTAGCGCATGCTTGTGAGGTTAACTTGGAAGTAATTTGGTTAATTAAAGGGCTAAAACCATCTGCTCGTAAAATTGCTTATTTTAGAAAAAACAATGCCAAAGCATTTAAACAAGCTTTTAGATATTTTGTAGTTTTACTCAAAGATATGAGTTTGATTGATGGAGAAACTATTGCCATTGACTCCTTTAAAATCAGGGCTCAAAACGCCTCTAAAAACAATTTTAATCAAAAGAAGATCGACAGGCATATAAAGTACATTGATGATAAAATTGAAGAATATCAAAAGCTGTTAGATGCCGAGGATAATACTGATAAGCAAGAAGAGGTGCGTTCAAAAATAGAGTATCAAAAATCTAAGAAAGTCAATTATAAACAAATTGAAAAACAACTCCATGAAAGTAACCAAACTCAAATTAGCTTAACCGATGCTGATGCCAAGAGCGTGATTCTTCACAAAACATTATAAACGTAGGCTATTGCGTGCAAGCAGGTTGTGATAGCAAACACAAACTATTTATTAATAATGACACGGGAAGAGTTAATGATACACATGCTCTTTCTCCAATGACTCTAGATGCTAAAGAACTATTAAAAGTAGAAGGAATGAAGGTATTAACCGATAAAGGGTATACCACTGGTAAGTATATTGAAATTTGCATAAAAAACAACATCACTACTTTTTCTTCACCAAAGGCTCATTCTTCTCAAAACAATGGCTTGTTTGATATGCAAATATTTCAATACGATAAACAACAAGATCTCTATAGGTGTCCGGCAAATCAACTCTTAAAAACAAATGGTACTATTTACAATAAAAACAAGCATAAAGTCAAACATTATAAAAACAGACAAGCCTGCAAAAGTTGCGAGTTAAGAGATAAATGTACCAAAAACAAAAACGGTCGATTCATTGAAAGGTCAATCTATCAAGAAGCACTTGAAGAAAATCAAAAAAGAGTAGCATCAAATCCTGAATATTATAAGTTAAGACAACAAATTACCGAACATCAATTTGGTACATTAAAACGGCAATGGGGATTTACATATACAATCATGAAAGGCAAAGAAAATGTACTTTCTGAGGTCAACTTAATGATGATTTGTTATAATCTAAGGAGACTTATGTCCATTTTTTCACTAAATACCTTAAAAAACAAGCTAAAAGAGCTTGATCTCTATTTTTTAAGAAAATGGGAGTCATTTTACGTTAATTTGACCGCTTTTCCATTAAAACCGAAACCTCTGAAAATGCAAACTATATTAAACTGAACCTTCTTAGAGAACCTAAAAATGATAAATATTAACTAGTTTTGAAACAAAATGGAGTTTGTGCGCAGACTCCCGTTGTGTGTAACTAAAAGACTAAGTACATAAAATGAAATTTGATGAGTTTATTTTGAAGTTTGAAAAGGAATTTCCAGAAGTATTAATCGGAAACTTCTACAAATCGGCTGATTCAGAACAAAAAGAATTGGATGATTTTATTCGGGAAAACAATTTCCTCACTCAAGATTCTGATTATATCGACTATTTAAAAAGATTTTCAGCTCTATCCTATTTTAACCCATTAACAGATGGAGACCTAACTCTCTTTGGGTTTGATTCTGGAAAAACGATAACATTTTTAAATAATGAATTTCCAGAAGAACCATTAGTAGATGATAATGGATACATGCTTATTGGACATTTAATAAGGCCCAAAGAAGAAGAACAAATTGATTTTTATTTTAATAGCAAAAGTGTCAAATGTGGAATTTTTGTAAAAAAAACAAATAGCGAAGGAAGCCTCAAGAATTATGAACTATTATGCCCTAGTTTTTCTGAATTCTTAGAATTTCTTTTGGTGCAAAAAATATGAATCAAAGCAACACACAACACCACCTAAACTGCATTAAAACGCAGTTTAGCTAAAATATTAACAATAAAATACATGAAACTCAAATTAACTATTTTAACATTTTTTTTCGCTTTAACAATATCATGTCAAGAAGTTGAAAAAACATTTTTTAACAACGGAAAACTAAAAGAGCTAATAACATATCAAAATAAGAAAAGAAACGGAGGATATAAGTCATATCATGAAAATGGTCAATTATATGAAACAGGAAAATATCATAAAGGGAATAAAGAGGGAAAATGGATGTCATATTACTCTAATGGTAATGTGGATGAAATTGGAGAATATTTAAATGACAGAAGACAAAATGAATGGACATCATACTACTTTAATGGTCAATTGTATAAAACTAGAAAATATGATAAAGGAAATGAAGAGGGAAAATGGACATCATATCATGAAAATGGTCAATTATATGAAACAGGAAAATATCATAAAGGGAATAAAGAGGGGAAATGGATGTCATATCACTCTAATGGCAAAATTCAATATAAGGTTAATTATAAAAATGGTCATAGAGAAGGAGAATGGAAATTTCATCATGAAAACGGACAATTAAATGAGGTTGGAGCTTACCTAAATGGTAAACAAAATGGTGAGTGGGAAGTCTATTATGAAGATGGTAAAATAAAAGAAATTGGAAATTATAAAAATGGTCATAGAGAAGGAGAATGGAAATTTTATCATGAAAGCGGACAATTAAATGAGGTTGGAAAATACTTAAATGGTAAAAAAGAAGATAAATGGAAGTCATACTATTATGAGAGTGGAAATTTAAATTCAATTGGAATGTATAAAAATAATAAATACAATGGAGCTTGGGAGTGGTATTATGAATCTGGACAGTTAAAGAGAATTGGAAATTTTAAAGATGGAAAGAAAGAAGCTAAGTGGAAAGTCTATCACAGAGATGGAAGCGTATCAGAAAGTTTTTATTTCAATCAAGATAAATTACATGGAAAAGTAGAGAAATATCATGAAAATGGTCAATTAAGATCTATAGAGACGTTTAAAGACGGTAAAAAAAATGGAATCTTAAAAGTCTATTATTATAATGGCTCATTAGAACTTGTTGGTGAATATAAAAATGGTAAAGCTGAGCAACAATGGAAAGCTTATTATAAGAATGGTAGTATAAAAACTATTAACAATTATTTAAATGGCAAACTTGAAGGTATCTTCAAAGATTTTTACGATAATAAACAGTTAAAAGAAGTTGGAAATTATAAAAATGACGAAAAGAAAGGAGATTGGAAAAGATATAATAAACAAGGTAAATTAGTTAAAATAACTTCTTATTAAAAGTAATGAACTATTGTTAATCGAGTAGCCCGACGCGGTAATTAATTACCGCGTTGAGGCTCTCACACCACCGTACGTACGGGTCTCGTATACGGCGGTTCACCAAATCGAAGTTTGCTGCTTATTTAAGTAAGCTATCATAGGAACATATCCTTTTCTTTTAAGTCTGGATATGGTAATGGTAGTACCCAGTATAGGACTTTGAGCTACTGCCCAACCTCCCATTCGGGTTCGACTCCAAGCATAGGCTTGTCCATACTTGATTCCTAATCGAATCAGGTTCTTGCGTTTCCGCTCTGGCTTTTTCCAATCATGCCGAATACAATATCGTAGCCGGTTGCGTAGCCACTCATCTACCTTTTTAAGTTTGGTGTAGCTATTGGTCAACCGATAATTGTTGACCCATCCTCTGCACACCTGGGTAATTTTATCCAGACGTTCTTTCAAAGACATGGGTTTGGTTTTCTTGGTTAACCTTTTCAGATCACGCTTAAATGTATTCCAACTACTTTTACTTACAACCAACTGGTACTTTTATATAGTCTTAAGAGGTAATTTTATTTTTTGATGAGTTCCAGAGTATTCGTATCAAATATCAAAAGTCCTTCCGTATCACTGCTTAGCTCTTCTTTTCTATTTCCATAAGTGTCCCAGACAGCACTTTGCCCTACGCTATCAAAAGTATCACAACGTCCAATAGCATTAACCATTAATACAGGCATCGAATATTGAGTAGCAATTGTCGGATAATGAATATATGCTTTCTCTAGTCCAGATTGCGATTTGGCAACACTAGCCATATAGATATCTGCATGTAGTGAAGTTACATTGATGGCGTGACTTGTTTGCAAAGACTCAAAGCAGATTGCAGGAGCTACTCTTACACCTTTTATAGTCAGTATAAGTTGTTTTTCTCCCGGAATAAAGAAAGGGAGTTCATCACTGTGCAATAATTGTTTTTTATAAGTCTGTTTAGGAGTATGTGGTTGTATGCAGATCATCCCTATATAAATGCCTGTTTCAGAACGAATAGGGAACCCAACACCTATGACAATAGCATTCATATCACTTAATTCTTGAAAAACTGTTAGCCTGGAATCATTCTGATCTCCGGCAAGTTCTTGTGCTAGATCTGGTTCATAACCGGTAAGAGATAGTTCTGGAAAGAAAATACAATCTGCTTTTTCTGAGATAGCGATACGAATCCATTTTTTATGATTCTCTATGTTATAAGCGATATCTCCTTTTTTAGCTTTGGTTTGTGCAATACAAATTCTCATTAGTATATTTTGGCTAGTACGAGTATAAATGTAAATCATTTTTTGAATAGAAAAATAACCGATTCTTCTATTTTATTTTTTTGAACCAAACATTTCTGGTTCGTCCATTTGATATTTTTATACCTTCAATTATTCCTTTTTTGTTTCGTTTTACTTCTAAGCAATTTATAGGCCAGTCGGCAGAAAAAATATCATTATATAAAAGCATTAATTTTATTTTTCCATGTTGAATATGTTCGATATATAAGGTGTTGTTTTCTAGTGAGATAGAATAGGTAGTTTTTAGTTCTTCACTATAATATGATCCGATATATTGAGCGAGGGAATTGGTTTTTAGTTTTTTTGAATGATAAGTAAAAACTGTAGCAGGTTCATTAGGAATGATTACAATCATTTTTTGATCATGTTTGTTTGTCATTTCGAACTGAACCTGGACATTTTCAGTATTTTCCATTAGGAAAGTATGTGTATTCAGGGGGAGCAAAGAATGTTCATTATTTGCTGATCTGTGGTATCTCAATGTATCGTTTTTTATATAAATAGTTCGACCGTATTTTTCTGTGGGGTTCCAGTAAATTCCTTCGAATTTTGATAGTTGTTTTTTAGAAAGAGAGGTAAACTCGGGAGAGGTTACTGCTTTTTTATTCTCGATTACAGGGTGTTTTTTAGTATCTAACAGTAATTGGGAGATTATATCTGTTTTTGATAGAATGTCACTACCGCTATAGTTAGAAAGAATAACGATATGAATGTCTTCTTCAGGATAAGAACGAATGATAGCCCTGTAACCACCAACAAGACCTCCATGCTGAATCACTTTTCTGTTCAGATGATTTTCTACTCGAATTCCAAAACCATAGTTAGTAGAGGTTCCATTGTTTAGAACTCCTGTTACTAGGAGTTTAGTAAAGGAATTTTTCCACCGGGAAGAAGAAGATGTAAAATTTTTCAGCCATGTAATAAGATCATTGGTAGTTGAGTATATATTCCCAGATCCGTAATATGCCCAATAGTCTAATGCTTGTTTGAAATCTTTATTTCCATAATAGGAGGTAGCAGTATTAGTACATAGTGCATCATGCGAATCTTTGATATAAGTATTCTGCATTCCAAGTGGGGTAAAAATATTTTTTTTCATCCATGTACTAAAAGTAGAATGGCTGATATTTTCAATGATTTTTGCTAATAATATATAACCGGTATTACAATATGAAAACTCTTCTCCAGGTAGATAATTAAGAGTTTTTTGTTTTTTTATAATCCGATATATATCATGAGTACTCATAACATCATTTTTTCTCCATCCGGCTAATGCAAGTAATCCGTGCAGGTCTCTAATACCGCTCGTATGATATAGCAGATGTTTGATTGTAATGGTTGTGCCCATATCTGGAAAATCAGGAAGGTGCTTTCTGATGTCATCATTGATGTTAAGTTTTTTTTGCTTTTCGAGAAGGATAATTCCGAGGGCAGTAAATTGTTTAGCGATAGATCCTATATTAAAAATAGTATTGATTTTATTAGGTACAGAATATTCGATAGAGGCCATTCCATATTCTTTAGAAAAAAGCAGGGTGTCTTTTCTAAAAATAGTCACAACACCTCCGGGGTGATGAGGTTCGTTCCAGCGGGAAAAAAGGGTGTCGATTTTTTTTATCTTATGTTGAGTGTTTTGACCATAACAGAAAGAGAGAGTAGCAGTAATGATGATTAGAAACATCATTATAGGGGTGTTTTTTTTCATGATTTTTCCTTTTTGTTTATGAAACAAAGGTCAGTAAGAGGAGAAAAAAAAGTATAAAAAAAAGCCGCCAATAAAGCGTCATAAAGCCGCCACGTATTATGAATGCTATAGAATTCTAATCTTAAGAGAGAAATATAGTTTTTTGTTTTTATTGATTTCAATACTATTTCTAAGAATGATAAAAAGATTGGCTAGTATTAGTAAAAACAAGATGGTTATAAAAAAATCTCGAATTAGATTTCCTGCATTTATGAAAGTTCCTAAAGCAAGAATAACCAGGAATAAGATTGTCCATAGTACCTGAATGTTTATAATTTGCTTAGTTTGGAGGTTATATTGTTTTTTTAAAATGGCAATGGTAAGTGGAGTGAGAAAATTAATAATTGGAATAAAGGATACCAATAGAGAGGAAAGGTTAATTATATTTAGAAGTGTATAATCGATTTGCTCTGTAACCTCTTTTTCTTCTAATAGGTCATTTTCATTAATAGCCAGGGTTTTGGCTAAGGTTTTTAAAGTGTATCCTTTTGGAGGAACCCCTGATTCGATGCGCTGAATGGTTCGTATCGAAATACCAGAGATGTTTGATAGTTCTTTTTGAGTTAAGTTAAGTTTTTCTCTATGTTCTTGTAAACGTGCCATGTGATAATGTTGTTATCTTCCCTTATTTAATCAGAGTAATACTACTAATTTTTTAATTAGAGGTCAAGATTATTTTTCTTTCGGATTCTCCCTAAAGAAACCTTTTATCAATCGTAATCTCAAGGCTTCTGTTTACTTTCTTGCTGTATCTTAGACAGTACATTCATAATTTCATTGATGTCATTTTTAGGTTTTACCTGTAATGGATACAGCGTATTTTTGGTGATTATTAATTGTATTTCCTGGTTTTTATACATAGGAGGGAGTTGTTTTTCTCCGATGAAGTCTATTTTATTAATAGATTGATACGGAGGACTAAAGTATAATGCTATTTCTTGTGGGCCGCCTCCTTGTTTATAGATAATATTTCTTACGGTAACATCCAGGATTACTTTTTTCTGTTCTGATAGGTCTTTGACCAGTTTTGGGTATTTATATGAGAAATATAAATATGCGGCAAGACCTCCGGCAATAATGAGTAGCATAGCAAGAGTAGGGAATACTCCCATAGAATCAAAAATACTGAGATCAGGATTTGAGATCTCTACTCGTCTTTTTTTGGGAAGTAACCCCATAGGAATAAAACAAACAATTAATAAAAAAACAAAAACTCCGACTCCCCACATTACGATAAGGTTTGCAATTTTATCTTTATAGGCTCGTAACTTGATTTTTTCCTGAATAGTTAATGGTTCTGTCATTTGTTTATTACTTTATGATAAGGTGTCTAATGTGTTATGTTGATATCGTTCATTTAGAGCTACATCTTTATTTATATACGTTTTTATTGTATAGTTTCCAAAGCTGAAAATCATATGATACATATTAGGGATGGTTATATGTATGTGTTACAAGGGTATGAAATGTTACATATACAATGAGAAGAGGCTTCCTTATTCATTAGTTATTTTTCAATATCATTATTCGGGTAGTGTAGCTTTCGTTGTTTCTTGTATGTTTTTCTTTTTTTCAATACTTCTGGCTTCTGTTAGTGCTGAAGAGATCATTCCTGATGGAATAGCTATGATTCCTAATCCAATCATCAAAATAATGAATGTAAATATCCTACCTCCGATGGTAATGGGAACAACATCTCCATAACCAACGGTAGTTAGGGTAACTACCGACCACCATAGGCTGGAAAAAATGGAAGAAAATACTTCGGGTTGTGCTGCATTTTCAAAATAATAAATTCCTACGGCAGAAAGATAGATCAGTATCAGAGAAACAACACTAAATATGATAAGTTCTTCCCGGATCATATGGAATGCAATCGAAAACCTTCGAATAGCACGGTTGTACCGAATCAGTTTTATCAATCGAAATAATCTGAGAAAACGGAATACTCGTGCAGATCTGAGATCAAGACCAAACGATAGGTAGAAGGGTAAGATGGCTACCAGGTCAATGATTCCATAGAAACTAAAGATAAATTTAAGTTTTTTTCGTGCAATATATATTCGGATGAGATATTCTATAGAGAAAATAACAATGCAGAAAATCTCGAAATCTTCTAGGAAATCAACTAACTGAGGAGATAGATTTGGGAGGGTTTCAATCGTAAACCCCAGAATAGAAAGTAAAATTAATACTTGGATGGTGTAATCAAAATAAAGTCCTGCTTTGGTTTCTCTTGATTCAACGATGCGATCAATTTTCTCTTTCATTGTTTGTTTAGGTGTATTGTGTTCTTACTTTTTATAGGAGGGAAGAGGGATATATGTATTATCAAAGGGGACTTGTGGGAACTTTTTATTTTTCCAGTCTTCAGTTGCTTGCTGCAAACGCTCTTTACTATGAGAGACGAAATTCCAGGAAAGGAATCGTTCTTCTGCCAATGGTAACCCTCCAAATAACAGGATTTGTGTATCTGCTGCGAGGCAGATTTCGCATTGATCATCAGTTTTACTAATAAGCATTTGTCCGGCAGTAATGCGATGCTCCTGATCTGTAATGGATCCCTTGACAATCACAAAAGCGACTTCGCCTTCTAATTGCCCTCTTAGATTCAGTGTTGTCGGTTGAGAAGCGGAAATATCTACCATAAATAAAGGAGAATATCCCTGTAGTGGTGCAGATTTTCCAAAAGCATTTCCCGCTATAAGTTTTAGTTTAAGAGAACCAGATGTCCAGTTTGGGATATCTCTACTGGGATAGAAGTCAAATTGAGGAGGCATCTCTTCTTTATCTTTCGGTAGTGCTACCCATATTTGATATCCATGCATAAGAAATTCTTGCTTGTTTCTTTTAGCGGCAGGAGTTCTTTCTGTATGCGTTACTCCGCTTCCAGATGTCATGAAGCCTACATCTCCGGGGGATATGATTTGTGTATTACCAATACTATCTCTATGCTCGATTTCTCCCTCAAAAAGATATGTAAGTGTACTCAAACCAATATGAGGATGTTGATCCACATCTATGTATTTTCCATTTCCCATTTTAGCAGGTCCCATATGATCTATAAAAGTAAAAGGACCTACCTGTCGCTTTTTTCTAAAAGGTAATAACCTTCCAACCATAAAATTGCCCAAGTCGGTTTGTCGTTCGTCTACTATAAGCTTATTTGTTGCCATAGGTATTAAAATTTAAAAACAAAGGACAGCGGTTCCCTCTTTTGTTAAGAGGGGTATACTCTGAATTTCATATCCCCTTATGATTTGTTTATATTTTTAATGTATGTTATTTTCATATACCAATACAAATATAAAATCTCTGATAATAAGATTGCTTTGATCTCTAAAAAAATCAAAAAGAGGTTTTTTACAGGTGTTTTTTTAATGACTATGACCATCTTTATCTTTAAGAATTGTTATAGGACTACCCTGAACTCCTGCATAGAATACGACGATTTCTGCAGGTTTATTTCCTTCGTTTTTTCCAAAGTGCCAAGAATTAACTAGTTCGACAATGGGATCTCCTTCTTTGAGATAGAGTGTGTCATTTGCTTCACTGATGACGGTTAATGCTCCTTTGAGTAAAACTCCAGCATTAATTTCCGGATGTCGATGCAATGGTAGTTTCGTTTTAGGGGGAATGGTAATTTTTAGAATGGTTACCTCTGGAGTTCCTTCCGGGTATTGAGGAAGTGGACTCCCATTCCAGCTTTTGGTTGTTTTAATAAGAGAAATTACCTGAGTAGTTGTCGTTTTATCTTTATAACATCCAGAGATGAGTACGGAGATTAAACTACCGATAAGGTATATTTTTTTCATTGATAGGTTTTTTAGCGAAATGTGTGAATTTTGTTTTATAAAAATAATGAAACCTGCTCTGCTTTATAATGAAGTTTTATAGATTTTAAGGAGCTAAGCTCGACATTAAGATCCTTTTTCTGATATTATATTTAGGTATTTTTAATCTTTATCTGTTAGGGAATGTATTGGTAATAGCGGTAATAAATTGTAATGTTTCTTTTTCAATGGTCTTTGTCAAAATATCCAATTGCTCGAAATCAGGATTTTTAATAATCGGATGTTTGATGATTGAATTCTGAGCAGTAGAAGAAAGTGGATATTGATCCCATTGTTGTTCTTTACATAGGAGCCAATATTCTTTTTGTACCTGTTTGTTTTGCCCGACCAACCAATTTTCGAATTGCATCTTTTCATGGTTAAATATAAGACCTATTTTTAGTTGCTGGGCTTTTAGCACTTTTGGGGTTATTGGAAAATAAGAAATATCCATATACCCTTGATAAAAACTACCAATAACAAACTCATTCGCATATTGACGTATAAAATAAGCTCGTAATCCCATCAGGTATTTCATCAATTTTTGATAGGTTTTAGGGATGCTTCCCAATTTCATTTGTTTGTTGTATTCTGCGATGTGTTGTTGTAGTTTTTTCATTTTTAAGCCTTTATGATAGGTGTAAGGTCGTTTGTTCTGGGTGGTCCCCCAGGATTTAAACGACCTTCTAATTACCTAATGAAACTAAGAACTATTTATTAAATATCAAACCGTTCTTTCAGGGCTTGGGTAAGTATTTTATATCCTTTGAGAAGGTCTTTCTTTTCTGCTCCAATACCTATTCTAAAATGATGATCCATTCCATAGACATCTCCTGCCAGAATAAAAACTCCTTTTTCGATACGTAACCAATCGGATAATTCTGTAGAATTAATAGGAAACTTATATTTGATAAACACCATACCTCCCGCTTTTGGAGGGGTAAACTCTACGAGGTCTCCGTATTGATTTGCCCAATCTATTGTTGCTTGCAGGTTTTCATTGAGCATGGTAATATTTCGTGATAATATTGTTTTTCGCATGTTGGGCTGTAAAACGATTTCCCCTATTTTATGGCTTAAAATTCCTGCTGTAATAGAGGTGTAATCATGATATGCACATGTATCAGCAATACATTTTTCCGGACCGATAAGCCATCCTAAGCGTAATCCTGGCAGCGCATAGGCTTTGGAAAGTCCCCCATTAACCATTACTTTATCATACATACCATAAAAACTCGGTTTTTCGATGCCGTCTAGATCAGCTCCTTTATAAACTTCATCACAATATATCCAAGCATCATATTTTCTGGCAATTTCAACGATTGCTCTCATCTCTTCATCTGACAATACATACCCTGTAGGGTTATTAGGATTGCATAAAGCAATCATTTTGGTTTTTACTGTCATTAATGAGGCTAACTCTTCTAAATCTGGTTTCCATTCATCTTCTTCTTTTAGGTGAAACTTTTTTGGAACGCACCCCATTTCTTCGACAATTCCCCAGATCTGCATATAGTTAGGAACCATCATTACGACTTCATCTCCTGGAGATAGTAAGGTATGACAGGCAATAAAATTAGCCTCAGCAGATCCATTCGTAACCAGAACATTTTCTTCATTACAATGTTTATACAGGTTTGCTATGGTCTGGCGTAGCGGAATAGAACCGTTAGTTTGTCCGTACCCTAATACAGTACTTGTCAGCATCTTTAGTTGCTCTTCAGAAAGTAACTCTTCTAATGTATAAGGATGAAAGCCACTTTCTGTAAGGTTTATAGGAACGGTATTTTCATATAGCGACTGAATGCGTTCCAGGTCAAAAATTCGAATGTTCATATTATTGAGATTTATACGTATTAATTATAGCTGAGGTAATCATTATATCTTGTACAGCGACTCCTGTTAGGTCTGCAACTGTAATCTGTTGATCATTTTGTCTTCCCAAGGTGTTGTTGTTTAATAAAGTCCCCAGCTCTATAAGTTTCTTTTCGTCTAAGCAATTATCTAATCGAGCGTTATAAATTTCTCCTCTGGTTTTAGACTGATTTATGCTGTCGGAAACAATCAGGTCAGCATGTTTTATTATGTCCGTTTCGAGTTCTATTTTTTTTGGAGTATCTGAACCAATGGCAGTAATATGGGTTCCTTTTTTTACTTGCCTCCATGTTAATAGAGGTTCTTCAGAAGGCGTCGTAGTTATGATCACATTGCAGGTATCTGCTAGTATATCCAGGGAAGAGGTAACTGTAATGGTGTACTCAGGGTTTAGAAACCCTTCTTTTAATGCAATTGCTTTTTCCTGATTCCGTCCCCATATCATTATATTTTTGCAATTAGTCACTTGGCGTAAGTACTCTAATTGAAGTTTTGCCTGAATACCAGTTCCTATAATTCCAATACATGTTATCTTTTTAGGAGCGAGATGTTTTATCGTAATCATACTAGCAATCACAGTACGAATATCAGTAAGATATCCTTCATCTAATAAGACGGCAACAATCTCTCCGGTTTGCTGACTAAAAGCAAGCATGACTCCTTGACTGGATTTTATTCCTAATTTGGGATTGTCATAAAACCCGGAGGCTATCTTGATTACAAAATACGGTTGCTGAAAAATGTATCCATATTTAATATGTGTTTCTCCTTTGGGGTTGTCAAATAGTAATTCTCCTACAGGTGGGATGATCGCTTTATCGGATGATAAGGAAATAAAGCCTTCTTCTATAACAGAAATAAGGTCAATTTTCTTTAGAAGATCAATGATTTTCGGAGCGGATAAAATAATAGGTACAGTCGTATTCATTCTAATAAAAATTACATTTTTATTAGAGTAGCACAGTGAACTGTACAAGAATGAAACTTATTTCCCTATATCTTCTCTAATGTTAGAAATAAGTACGATACAAAATTTATGTATCTTAAATTCTCCTAAGGCAAAACTAAGAAATTTCTTTATTAGATTAAAAAAATTTTTTCAGATCTCTTTGTCTAATCCCCTTTTTATTAGGTGTATATTGTTGATATATAGTGCTTAGTTGAGTAATAGGAGACAGTTTTACCTTCCATGGATTTGATTAGAGCTATTCAATTTTCTAATGTATCTATTGTGGCTTTGATTTCTTTTATTTCTTCAGGAATCCAGTCAAAAGTGGGATTTAATTCATAGGCTTTTTGTTTTAATGTCAGGGCCTCTTTATAATTTCCTAATTGTAGCATTACATCTGCTTTCGAGTCATATGGATTCCCGTTTTCAGGTTCACACCTGATAAAATTGTCAAAAGCACTTTTAGCTTTCTCCAGTTCTTTATTATTAAGGTATGCATATCCCAGAATATTGTAGCCAGAACCGTAGTTGCTATCTAATACCACTGATTTTTTTCCTGCTTCGATTGCCAGTGCTGGATTTTTTCTAAACAGTAAAAAGCAGATTGTATGGAACAGGTATTTATCATTAGGACAAGCTTCTGCTAGTTCAAATAATTTTTTTTCATACATATCATCCGGGTTGTTTATTCTGAATTCTGTAGCATCAATTAATAGTTGCTCCTCTTTAGAAGCTAAATGTCTAAATTTTTTAGCGAGTTCATGATGATGTTTTTTTAATGTATCATCAGGAGCGTATATGGAGATAAAATTGTGCATTCTAACAAAACTACTGTCATATTCCAATGCTTTTTTATAGCTTTCTGTTGGGTTTCCGTCAATTCCATTTTGCACTAAAAATTGTGCTTTTTCAAAATGCTTTTTCGCTTCTTTAGAAGAAGTCGTAATAGGGATGATGCCAGAATGAATACCTTTTTTGTCCATTTGATTGTTTTTACAAGATAGCAGTAATGCCATAAGTAGTAAGGTGAATACTCTCATTTTAGATATGGTATTATTATCAATTACTATAGTATCTTCGCTTAAGATTACTGCACTAAAGTAATAAATAAATGACTTTTTTTGAGTTTTCCAATCATGTCAGGTTGATAAGAAGGAAATTTTCGTATAATTCGTAGGTTTGTTTAATATAGTGAGAGAACCTCTATTGCGGATTGAAAAGTGATTCTTAGAGGAAGGAGACTAAAAATTAACCGTTATGAATAAAAATCTCAGTACAAAAAAAATAAAGAAACCCTGGCCAACTAAGGATGCTATGCAGCAGATTTATGAAATGAACCTTTGGGGAGGGAAGTGTACTGAATTTTATTCTGGCATCGGGTCTCATGACCCGATAATTATTACTCCATATATTGAGGCGATTACTTCGTTTTTGAAGGGTTTTGATACTCCCATAACCCTATGTGATCTGGGATGTGGTGATTTTAATGTAGGAAAAATGTTGGTCCCGTTTACAAAGCAATATATCGCAGTGGATATTGTACCGGATCTTATAGAACGAAATAAAAGAGAATTTGCAGATGAGAATGTGACATTTTATTGTATGGACATTGCAGTAGATGAGTTACCTGCTGGTGATTGTGCCATATTGCGCCAGGTATTACAGCACTTATCTAATACAGAAATACAACAGATCCTAGAGAAGCTATATGCCTATAAGTATGTTATTATTACGGAACATCTTCCCGAAGAGAATATAGAACCCAACAAAGATATTATTTCCGGACAAGGGATACGATTAAAGAAACAAAGTGGAGTAGATGTATTAGCTCCTCCTTTTACTATGAAGGTAAAAGAAAAGAAAGAATTGGTTTCGGTTGCTTCCCCCACCCATAAAGGAGTTATTGTAACACATTGTTATCAATTGTTTTAAGTGGAGATATGATGGCTAATAACTTTAATTAGCAACAGAGCCAAAAAAGATAGATCAAAAGATACAGCCACTCTCTTATAGTGAGTGGCAGGTATTATATAGATGCACTTTAGATACACACGTTCATAGAAATAGCATTGATGTTACTCATCAGGTGATATTTGAATACTCCGACACTTGTGTCGAACGATTATGTAGTAGGGTTCTTATAATTGTTTTATAAGCTTCTGAACTAGTTAATTTTCTTACATAATGGGAATACAAAAATCGACAATGCATTTATTTTCAGGATGTTTTGTGAAGTCATTATGGTATATTTCAAAAGGATTTCTATCGGATTTTTTATAGCCATTTTCATTCATCCATAAAAATAACCCGGTCCACGATTTTTCGAATTCTTCAGGGGTGATTTCAAAATGTCCGACAATGCATTTTCCAGCCTCAACAGTTGTTTTTCCAATCTCTCCTGATGTCTCTGCAGGTGTTGTAAGTAAGATAGATGCATGCATTCGTACTTTATGAGAAGCAGTGACTTTAAAACTATCAAAATATACTGTAAGCATTTTTGTTTGTTCATTAATCAGCCCTTTTGGAGTAGCCCATCGTATTAATTTTTGATATGCAAGAGAGAGATTTTGAGCGCCGATACTAGAAATATAAGCGACTTCCATATCTGGTATTGTTTTAATTGTAATTACTGCTTTCATTGTAATCCAGTTTTTAAGGTTTTCAATGATGCAAATGTATTTTTTGGAAGAAGGATATTCTTGTCCATTCTTGCTTTCTAGTTGACGAATCTTGCTATGTTTATTTGGGTTTTGTTTTTTAAACTCCATTGGACTCATACCAAAATATTTTTTAAAAGCTCTGGAAAATGAAGTATTATCACTGAATCCGTATTGATGTGCGATTACTGTAGTTTTGACATTTTTATGTAATAAATCTAATGCGGCTTTTTCAATTCTTCGTCTGCTTATATATTGGTGCAAGGTTTCATTAGTAAGCATTTTGAAAATTCGATGGAAGTGAAATGGAGAGAACGATGCTATTTCTGAAACAATTGTTAATGAAAGTGTTGTGTCTAAATTTTGATCAATAAATTCAAAAACCCGGTTGATTCGGTTTATATAATCCGCCTGCTGTATTTCTTTATCTGTTGCCATCACTCTGAATGATACAAAAAAATTATGTGAAATCACATTGTTTCGTGATTGTTACTCTCTAATTAATGCAGCTTCATCAATTCCAAACCAATCCTTTAGGTATTTACCAAATGTTTCAGGAAGAAATGTCATTGTCTGTATAACCGTATCTTTTTCAGTTATTTTTAACATGTTTCCACTCAGAGTGACCCGTCCTGATTCGTGTGGTCTAGTAATTAGTTTTTTTTGAGTAAAATTAGAGTTAGTATCAGTTTGATGATAGATGCACATTTCAGAAAAATCATGTAATTCTCTTTTCTGAAGCGTAAAAATGTATTGTACTGTTTTTTTCTTTTGAGTTACTTTAGAAACTTTATAATATGGAGGGTGAGCTTTTTCGATGATGAAATCGCCTCTGGGGTCTGTTTGTATTTTATCCAAGGTTAGCTCCAAAGGGTAAAAGACAAATTCCCCAAAACCTACATCTACCAGATATTTTTTTTGATTCAGGGAAACTAATATGATCAGATGGTCAAATTCTTTTCCAAATGTTTGTTTTTTATGGTTATATACGCGACCAGATATTATATGAGCATTAAAACCTATTTTATTTAGTAGGGTATGAAATAGTCCATTTAGTTCGTAGCAGAAACCTCCTCTTTTTTGAGAGATGACTTTGTGATATATTTTATCAATATCCAGATTAATCTGGTTGTTATAATGGATATCGAGGTTTTCAAAGGGAATGTGTATAATATGTGCTTTTTGAAGAGCTCTTAATACCTCCAGACTGGGAGCAAGTGCTCCGTTATAATTAATTCTATCTAGATAATCTGTTATTTTCATATAAAGTATAGGAGAATTTGTAAGATATTTGATGCTATAAATATATGTTTATCTCTTTAATTATATGCTAATGATTTGAGATGTTATATTGATACTGACATTATTATATTCTATGCTTAATAAAAAGTGATTTTATGTTTGTTTTTGATACTGTATTGCTGCTTATCTCAATTTAGTTTTAGGGATGCAAAGGTTTGTGATATAGGATAATTTTTTAAGAGCCTCCAAATTTGAATAGGTCTTTGCAGAATTCCCGATAGGTATATTTCCATGGGATTATGACCAAGTTCAATACTATTCCGGCGATACAGATCCAAAAAAACTCTTGAATTCCTGCACTTGTAGTTCCTGATGCGTGGGCAGGTAGGTAAGTACCTATAATCCAGGCAGACTTATACAACAATTGTAATAAGAGTATAGGGATCATTTTTAGCGGGAAACGTATACCTAAAAAATTAAGTAAGGAAAATCCTGCCCAAAAGCTAATGGCGACACCACTTAATACGCCCATCTGTTCTTTTGGAAATAGAATTGTTGACCAATTATCATAGGCAAGACTAATAAAATTGAGGAAGAAAAGCCCTCTCATAAGGTGAAGTCTCCAATTGCGAGGTTTTGTTTTTTTTAAAGGGGATACTGTTGAATCCATTGCTATGCGAGTTTATAAGTTTTTGCATACCACTTTTTGAAGTACGTATGTGGTTAACAAATATGTGGTACTATTTTCTGGAAACACTTCACATTTGTTAGAAAATCACTTTAGGGAGATATTTCCTGGCGGATTCTACTAAGACTTCCAGCATTGATTCCCAGATAAGAAGCGATATAATTAATAGGTACGTTTCTTAGGATAGCAGGATGATTTTTTAGCATTTTTAGGTATCGTTCTTTTGCTGTTAAGGTATTGGAATCAATAACTCGTTGTCTACTGGATTCCAAATTATATTGTAATATTTTTTCTACATATTTCTGTGAATTTTGCCCTTGACGTGTAATGATCTCATTGTCTTTTCGGTTAATTCGCAGTAGTTTACAATCTGTGATGCAATGTAGGTTTTCATTAGAAATGGTTTGCTGAATAAAACTGTAATAGGAAGTAAAAAATCTGGGACCATCATTGATATCCGTTGTTATTTCTTTTCCTTTTTCATCATGATGAAAATTGCGCATATACCCGGAGACTATAAAATTATGATGTGTATGAGTTGTTCCCTCCACTTCCAGGAGTGTTCCTTTTTTGACAGTATACGGTTTGAAATATTTTTTGCAAAGTTTTTGATCATGCTCAGAGATAGGCATTAAAAGATTGATAAAATCAAATAACCCGTGAAACATTTTTGAAATTTCGTCAGGGCTCTGTAGTAACTGGCAATTAGGGGTCGAATTATTTCTTAGGTTCATTGTATTATTTTTTTGCAGGCTATGGAGTAGTAGGGGATTACTTGTTGCCTTGTAATTTAATAAATAAAGATAAGGAATAGGAATAATTGAGTAAGTTTCCTGGAAGCCCTGTGGTTTATGTAACAAGAGCTAATGTGTAGATATTAGCTCTTGTTGACTTAGATGTCTTATTCGATAATGGATATATGTCCTCTGAGTAATTCAAAATCAACATTTGTTTTCTAAGTAAGATTTTGTTTGCTTATGTGAGGTGACTTGTTTTAAAGGGATATTATTTTCTAGCTTCAATAAGTTGTTTCACTAATGATTTTAATTCATTGATCTGATGAGTTTGTTTGTTTATTTGTTTTTCCTGTTGAATTGTATAGAGGGTTAATTCTTCAATTTTTTGAAGAAGTTGTATTTGGAATTTTCCAATGTTTACTCCATTTCGTTTCATCTCTTTTGCTGAAGCAATTTCGGGAAGATGTTTATTATCTTTAATGTATTTAGCAATAAAGTTTAAAGAGGGCAATTCATAATTTTCTTCAAATACAAAATCAGCAGTTGGAGTATTGGTAACTTTTACTTCTTTTGATTCTAATTTACCAAATATGGCGACATTTCCATTATCAGCAAAAATTACATGTGGAATCCCAGATTGACCATGTCTGAAGTAAAGATCTTTATTTGTGTGAGTAAATGAATGATAAATTGACCATCCTGAATAATTATCTGGATTATTATCTTTTAGGGCAGAACCTCCCGCGATCTCAAGTTTTGCAGTGCCAGCGTGTTGATTAGTATGTAGTCTAAGTTGAGAAGTTCCATTATACTTATAAACTTCCAGATTAGTTTTTGGATCAGTTGTTCCGATTCCGACTTTGCCCCCTGTTATTGTAGTTTTTGATTCGGCAAATAATTCTATAGCACCTTTGGTAGTAATAAAAGTATTTCCTCGGATATAGTTATTTCCATTTGCATGTGGAAGGTGAGTGTACCCATCTCCCATGCCAGTGTTACCATTGGTTGCTCCTTTGAATCTTGAGTTTGTTTTTACATCAAATGTTCCACCAATAATAGTGGTGCGATTTTCTGCTTGCAATTGTATTTCATCAGTGCTACTAATGAAAGTATTTCCCCGGATATAGTTATTACCATTTGCGTGTGGAAAGTGAGTATAGCCATCCCCTATACCCGTACTACCATTAGCAGCACCTTTGAACCTAACAGTACCATTAACATCTAATTTGGATCCTGGGTTTGTAATCCCGATACCTACTTCACCTTTTTCATTAACTATAATAGCATTTGTGTTATTATGATAGTTATATAAGCTAAATTTTTTATTGGTAGGATAATTAGAAAGAAATGCCCAGGTGTTTTCTCCGGCATCTTGAAATCGTATTACAGAAGATCTACCATCAGTAGAAGCATTAAGATGGATTTTGGCACTTTTATCAGAAGCAGATTTTATTTCTAGTTCGGCTGCAGGGGTTGTCGTCCCTATACCGATATTACCTGTCGACTCAATTCTATTTTGTTGTTGTGCATTTGATACTAATGTAATTCCTACAGCCACTATTGTAAAAATTTTTTTTTTCATTTTTCTTTTTCTTATTTCGTTTCACTATTTACTAAATTATATCAAGATAATTGTTAGCTTAATCTATATAGGTACCCAAATAAGAGATAATGTTACCCTATTTTTTTACAATATTAATATTGAAGATTTATATTTTATCCCGCTTTTCTTATAGAGAGCAATATAGTGTAGAGTATAATATTACTGATGTTAAAATTAAAAATATTAGGAAAGGAGGCGTTTTTTATTCAATTTATATCGATAAATCTGATTTGATAAGAAAGATTTAATACATTGATTTTATAGAGAGATATATACCTTTATTGAAGTAAAAGCATATCATGCTATGATAGCAGTAATACTATGTAAGCTGTGCCTCCAATCCATAAACATAGCGGTGCAAATATTAGAGAATCTACCTGGGCAAATTCTGTGTTTTTTATTTTCTTAAAAAAACCGACATATCTAAATTCTCCAATTGCACGAAGAATGAAAATAAAAGGGATTGCGTAATATGTATAAGTAAGCCAATGAGGAATTTCAATTTGGATGAATCCAGTTTTAAGAAGGTATAGAATTCCAAATAAAAGCAGTGTTATCGCGACAACTAAGGTCCCAAATTTAGGAACTGAAAGCGGAGGCACTTGTGGATCTTTTGTGGGAATCACTTTATGTACCCCCCAAACTCCACCAAAAAGCCAATAAAAGTGAAAGAAGCTCAGTATAGTAAAAATAACACATAAAAGAAGGGATAGAATAGTACTTATCATAGACTGGGAAGTTGAAAAAGTTGTTCAGATTGTTTTTGGCTAAAAGATGATGGTGTTATTCGCAATAATTGATTTCGAATACCTCTAACAATGGGGTGGGAGGCATGTGCGATTTTTCCGAGTATCCAACTTGCTTTTACAACCTGATGTGCTTTGGGAAGCCTCACTCGCTGAAACTCTTTAAAAGCTGTGTGTACTTCATAAGTGTCCAGGTAATTAGATAAGATATAGGCATCTTCTATTGCCTGACAAGCTCCTTGTCCCATATTTGGTGTCATGGCATGAGCTGCATCACCAATAAGGCAGGTATTTTCCTGATACCAGGTATGTATAGGGGGTAAATCAGCTATTTCTGCAGTGTGTAATTGCTCTTTATCCGTAGCGAAAATAATATCTTTAATTACAGGTGAATATGCCTCAAAATATGTCTCAATATGTTGTTTAGCGAACTCGTTTTTATCGTGTTTAAATGATTTTAATGCATACCAGTAGACCTTATTTTTTGCTATTTGTACAAATCCGAACCGACTGTTTTTTCCCCAAGCTTCATTTAATTCATGTCTGTATTTATGGGGTAGAGTATAGGTAGTTATTCCTCTCCAACAGATCTGCTTAGCATTCCTCAGCTTGTAATCAGGGAATAAATTTTGTCGTACTACAGATTGTAACCCATCTGCTCCAATGAGAACAGAAGATTGGGTTTTTATCCCATTAGCAAAAGTCAATACATTACCGAGATTATTGGATTCAATCTTAGTTAGGTGATGATTTAGGTATATTGTGTTTTTAGGTAAATTGTTTAGTAAAATTTGCTGCAAAGCAGCGCGGTGAATTGCAATATTTTTTACCTGATATTTTTTTTCAAAAAAAGATAAATCTACTTTGGATAAAGGAGATAGGTTTGCTTTTGTAATACTCATAGAGGAAATAGAATTTCCTTGTTCTTCAATTTCCTTTCGCAGCCCTAATTTTTCATAAACCTGCATGGCATTATTGGCTAAGATAATCCCAGCCCCTACCGGTTTTATTTTTTTTGTTTGTTCAAAGATTCTCGTACTAATTCCCTTTTGGTTAAGAGCAATAGCCGTTGTTAATCCTCCGATTCCAGCACCTATAATATCGATAACCATAATGATAATATTTATATTTAGTACAAATGTACTAAATATAAGTCAAAATTAGTGCATGTGTACTAAAATAGAAGCAGTTCTATAGAAATAAAGGAGAACTTCAATGAATTGTATCGAGCTTACAGGAGATTAATTCCTAGTTGTTAATACTCCTCGTTAAAGGCTTTAGGTGCTACGTTGATTTTTTACTCTTGATTATTAGTTATAAACACTATCTGTGGTACGCTTTTTTTTAAAGGAGGACGAGGTTATTAATCATCAATATTAATTGTTTTTAATCCCAGATCTTCGAATAAAAAATCAACTTCATAGCCATTTTCCAGTGCCAGTAGGTAAAACTTTTTTGCCAGAGTATCATCTTTGTCAACTTCTTCTCCCGTCACATACATAGCAGCTAATTGCCCAGCTGCCTTTCCATGACCTAAATTTGCAGCTTTGGTGTAAAAGCTTATCGTTTTTTGAATATCTACAGGGATACTTTGGTAGCCTGTTGCATAATACGCTCCCAGATTGTACATAGCCCTGGGGTTATTATGCTCCGAAGCTTTCCTACACCATTCTATGGCTTTTTCTAAATTGACTTCGACTCCTATCCCTTGCGAATAATAAATGAATAACTCGAACATCGCTTCTGCATTTCCTTTTTCAGCAGATTTTTGATGCATTAAATAAGAAACTTTTTCATTATCTTCATATACATATCCCATATATAGCATATACCCTTTTAGGAGATAGATTTCTCCGGTAGGATCCTTATCTTTTAATTGCTCAATCAATTTAATAATTTTACCAGGGGGAATGCTGTCGAGTTTGGCAAAGTAGGCTATTTTGATATATTTTATCCAGGCATCTATACCGTAACCGGATGTTGCTGCCAATTCGAAAAAGTACACTGCTTTCTCAGCATCTTGTTCTACTCCAATCCCTTTATAATATATCATTCCAAGCTCATACCAACTTTTAGCATCTTTTGCTTTGGTATATAGGGTAACCATGGTTTCGATTTCTTTGGGATTAAGTATTCCTACTTCCAGATCTCCTCTGAGAATTTTTTGTTGTATTTTCTGAGCTTTTTCAAAATGGGTCATATCACTTATAGATTGGGATTGACAGTTATTATTAATTAAAAGTATAGTACTTATGCATAAAAGTTTGCCTAAGAGGATTACGTTATTATATACTGGCATAATTACTTTTGGTACTTTTGTTTCTTTAATAGGTTTATTATTCATTTAGAAGTATATGTCTCTAAATACTGAGAAATGTTACTAAATGAACGGGATTTAAAAGTTATGAAAGCCGTATCGGTATTAGAACTTATTTCCTATTTATTAGGATTTGTGTATTTGTTTCGTGATAATCTATTCAATAATTAGGTTTTTAATGTCTGGTGAATAAATGGTTTTACAAGCGATTTTATGGTAAGTTTAGAGCATTCCATTCCGATGTATATATCCGGAAAATATTTACGTTGTTTTTATTGTATTCTGTAACTTTATCGATGCTCATCCCATTTTTGATTGCTACTTTTTCTGAAGGTTTATTAGTCAAACTAATAATAGAAATTAAAGAGTCCGAAAAATTATTTCTAAAAGAAAAATCTCTGCATTTTTTTGCTGCTTCTGTAGCAAATCCTTTACTCCAAAATTCAGGTAAAAGCGAATATCCAATTTCCAGTTCTGTAATATCATCTACCGTTTGTACTAGAAGACCACAATGACCGATTAGTTTCCCTGTTTGTTTTTCAATTAAAGCATTCATTCCTCCCAGATTATTTTCATACCGATGAAATTGTTTTGTATACCAATTTTTACAGGCTACTTCCGGGCTTTTTAATTCAGAAATCCAATACTGAGAGGTAATGGGGTTTTTATGAAATTCCAACCAATCTGTATAATCCGATCGCTTTATTTTTCTGAATAATATCCGTTCAGTTTCTTGATTTTCTAGGAGGTACTTCATTGGCTTATAGCTTGTATTGAGATTGCTGATAAAAAGTATGTTTTTAATTTCGGGATGCAAGATACTTATTATATAAAAAAAACAGCGGTTAAGTACATTGCTCAACTGCTGTTTTTTATTTCATATGTAGGGGTAAAAAAGGCGAATTAATTCGCTGTTTTTAAAGGGGTATCCAGTTATATTTTATAAAAGACTAAATTCGGAGTTGAGCCTTTATTTTCTTATTTGTTATAAAAAGAGATAGAGTCTCTTTTATTGAAGCTACCAGAAGATATAATATCCCGAGGCTTGCCTTGAAATATAAAATTTGTTTCCAACGCATGCCTCGTGGATCTATCCTGAATCGGTTTACTTATGCCGATTGATAAAATTAATGACTTTTTCGGCAAAAAGATCTGGTTCACTATCCATGGGGCTATGACCCGATTTTTCAAAAATAAAGAGTTCTTTTTGGTCAGAACCTAGTAAATCATAAGCTTCCTGTGCGTATACAGCGGGTACAATGAGGTCATGTTTACCCCATAGTACTAGTGATGGGATTGTAATCTCATCTAGTCTATTGGTAAATGATACTTTGGAGAAAAGACCTTTTTTTACTAGAATGGATTGTATTTTACTACCGTTCCAAAGCGTAGTAAATAAGTTATATTGTACTCCTTCAATACCATCGTTTTGTAGTTTATTAATTATTTTATCATCAACTAGTTTTTGTTCGCCATTATGTGTCTCTCTATTTAGTTTATAAAAATCGTCATCGCTATAATTAGCCCCCACGTTTTGAACCAAATTTTTAACATCTTTCCAATACGATACACTATTTCCTAATGCGATTTGTGTATCAGCCATCTGAGTTAATGCTATTTTATAAGTATTGTAACTTCCTTTTGGGTCATGGCTACCATCAACGTCAATCCACCCCATAAAGTCACTTTGATCTTTTAGTAAAGTAGCAGGTCCCAAAGTACCTCCCCAACTATGACCCATTAAAAAGAAGCGGGCATCATTTCCATACTTTGCTTTTAGAACTTTTACCAACGCTAGTACATCTTCTGCCATTAGATCAACACTAACGTCGTTTTCAGAATAGCTACCTTGCGAATTTCCGGAACCTCGTTGATCAAAATAGACAACGGCATTGTTTTTTTCTATTTTACTTTTTACAGTATTTTTTCTTTCTCCCCATCCAGTTCCTCCAGGACCTCCATGTAGTATGATTAAGAATACTTTTTCTGAAGCATTACCATGAATGTAAGCAGGCATATCTGCTTGTTTATGTCGTACATATATAGTTTCACTTAGATCGTTGATGTTATCATCTCCTTTAGAGCAGGCATAACTGCTCATAAGCAGACCTATGAGGACTATTGTTTTTAAGGTATAAATAATTATTTTTTTCATCTGTTTATTTTTTTCTTTTAAAATTGAATCGATGTCCATAGTGTAATGACACAATAGCTAAGCTACCTGCATTGTAATTTGTTCGCAGGCTGCATTGCAAATTCAGATACCATCCCGAACGTTTTTTGTCTTTGCGAAGCTTTCCTATCCCTATTGCAATAGAAGGAGTATAGTAGCCTCTCCCGGGTAAAGAAACTTTGGATACGTGATCTCCTTTTACCTCGTAGGTTTCGGGTAAGAAAGAACGATAGTACCCTAATGGATTTATTACTAAATTAAGTTGTCTCCCCTTGGTATTTGTTCTTCTCCAGATAAGACCGTAGTAAGTAGATAATCCATTATCTGTTTGAGTAGCGAAGTTTGTGGAATAACCAAGGTTTCCATGAAATAAAAGTTGCTTGGTAATCCTTTTTTGTCCTTTGTTTCGTTCTTTGATTTTTACTTTTTCTTTCCATTGGTATTCAGCACCTACCGAAAGACCGTTATCCCAAAGGATATTTCCGTAATAACCTATTTTAAATTCGGTTCTGTCTAAAAAAGAAGAACTATCGGATTGACTTTGTGCCTGTAGACTTACAGCGGTCAATAGCAGAAAAATAAAATAATGTATTTTCATAAGTATATCATGTTGTTTAGAGGGGGATATGAAATGTACCTATTGTTTTTGTGTATGATTGAGGTACTATTTCATTTTTTTGTTAATTATTTTTTTGAGTTAGTTTATGGGTTGTCATAAAATGTTTTATAAGCTAGAGCTCCTTTGGTACGGATTTTACTCGATAATCGAGCTATAAATACTTCGGTGCCTCCCTCGAATTAACATCCATTTCCTATATAATTCTCTGTGTATTTTGATTGAGGGATTTTGTTTACTAAATAAAAATTAAAGGCTAGGGTATTTCTATATAAACCTTTCATAGTGCTTTCTTTTGAATGTCTCATGTGTCTGGACTAAGGTATTTTACTATGTCGTTTAGTGTAGTAAGGAAACATATTGATAAGGGGTTTTTACGTATTGTAGTATATTGTTTGATTTGAAGCAAACGTATAGGTTTTTCCCATTTTTAAGGTTTCAATACCTTTAATTTGAACAAATCCGCACTTATTTATCGAAGAAGAGATATCTGTTCTAACAAGTCAGCACCCAATTCGTTTATTTTATAAGCATAGATACTTTCAGTAAGACCTGAAACATTGGATAGTACAATGATCGCTCTTTTGTTATGTTTGTCCATTCCTATATAAGAAGCATACCCACTAGATCCTCCGGTGTGATTTAATATTCTAAAACCGTCACTTTCCAGAATGTGCCATCCTAAACCTATAGACTCTCCTTCAGTTTTAAAGGTTGTTTTTTGTGGCAGGTTATAGATCATATCATCCTTAAAGTTTTTATGTACAAATTTCTCCATATCAAGTATAGAAGACTTAATAGCTCCTGTTCCTGTCCATATTTCTGTATAATCCCAGTTTTGAACCGGATTGCCATTTTCATTGTGTCCAGGAGCCAGCTTTTCTGTGTTTACATTAGCCATGATAGTGGTAGAGTTTGTCATTTCAAGAGGCTTAAAAATATATTCCTGTACGAGTTCTTCATAGGAAGTCATCATTTTTTTAGATAGGATATAACTGAGCATTCCCATTCCTAAATTCGAATATTGATATTGTGTACCGCTTTCAGCATTCAAAACGATATGATTTTGCAAGTAGCTTTTTAAATGATTGATATCATAATGAGCAAATGGATTATTGATGTCAAAATCTTGAACTTCATCAATATTGGTAGGGTGTCTGGATAATCCAGATGTATGATTCGCTAATTGTAATAAGGTAATATCTCCTCCGGCTAATAACGAAAAATCAAATTGATCCTGTATGGTTTCTGTTAGAGAGGCTTGTCCCATAGCAACTAACTTAGATAGACAAATTCCTGTAAATATTTTGGTGATAGATCCGATTTCAAAAATTCTATCGGCATTATCTGTTCTTCTTAGTACATTGTTTTTTTTATGGATACCAATATATTCAGTATTTTCCTGGTCAATAACAGCAATAGCAATTTGAACATTTTTAGGGATGTCAGAAACATGTTCTTCTATGATTTTTACAAACTCCTGATTTTCTATTTCATCTTTAAGAGATTGAGGTGAATTAGTTGGGGTATCGTCTTTACTGCAACTTGATAAGATTAAAAAGCATATTGAGGCAATCGTAGTTATTTTTGGGATATTCATATCTTGTGATTTTAAAGAAGTACATTTATAATTATTTAAATACAAACCTATAATATGCAGGGGTTTATAGGGTTTCAATATCTTAAAATTGAATAAATCCGAACTTATTTGTACTGTTTTCGATATGAATTGGGGGTAATACCAGTTACTTTTTTAAAGGCGTTATGAAAAGTTGACTTTGAAGAAAAGCCACATTCTAATCCTATAGCTAAAAGACTATAATTATTGAATTCATCGGTGAGGATAATATCTTTTACAGCTTCAACACGATAGTGATTAATATAGGTGGTAAAATTATTTCCTGTAATTGTATTTATTAGTTGGGATACATATCCACTGCTAATGCCTAGCATTGAAGCTACTTTTTCCCGATCCAAGGTACTATCCCTGTATATGTGATGATTTTTACAAAGATCTTCGAGTTTTAGAAAATAGCTATTTTCTTTAGTGAAGGTTTCTTCTTTTTTTTCATTAGATACTTTGGAAGGAATTATTTCTGTAACAGCTATTGGAGTGTCTATTTTTAGTAGTGCTTTAATCTCTTTTTGGTCTTGTGCCAGTTTAAATTTAAAAATGCCTGTATATACGATCCAATGGATCAAAAATGTAGCTAGCAATGCGAGAACTCTCATAATCGGACTGATGTCAAAATCAAAAAGAAGTGCTAAAATGATAGTCAATACAAAAGACCCCAACAGTGTAAATGTAATACTCCATAAATGTAATAGCCACTTTTTTTCTTCGGGAGTATCTGATAAAGAAATCAAAGGAAGCGCACATAATAATATTCCGGGTATAAATATGAGTATGACTAAAATTTCTATAAGTTTAAGTATTTCAATTATTTGCCGGAGAATAGAAGGGAGTTTATATAGGTGAGCAATTGTGTCCAGATCACTACATATATTGATGAGTGCAATACACAAAAAAGGCATAAATAACCAATGTGTTTTTTTTATAGGATGATTGACTTGATGTGCAATAAATAAATAGATGCATAGAGGAAATGTCAGTTCCAGTCCTACATTATCAAGAAATCGTATTTACGGAATTGTATCATAGATATAAGTTAACTCAAAAACTAAATTTAATAACAAAACAGAAAGGGCAAAAATAGCATAGGCAAGATAGCTGTTCGCACTACTTTTAAACAAAGGAGACTTAAAAATAATCATCCCTAAAACGATTCCTTGGAATACGGCTATATTAAGAAGGGTTATGAAGATAAATAGCAAGGGTTCAAAAGTTTATTCAATGAATTATACTGTACGGTATACTATGTTCTTATCAAATAAAATGTTACGTTATTTTTTCTTTTTTATATAAAATTAGTTTGTTATCAGGTAATTATGTTGTGGATACTCCGATACTTGTGTTGAAATATTTTGTAGCAGTTTTCTTACATCATGAGATTTTAAAAGAGTCTTTTTTTAACAAAATCATACTGAATCCTATTAAAGTTAATAAATATCCGGAGACAAGTCTAAAAGGTAATGGGATAATATGCCATAATATAAGTGTGGCGATTACAATAATAAGAACGGCTATTTTCTCTTTTTTTAGATAGAGTAAGCTTAGGATCAGTAATCCGAGATTAAAGACCTTAGAACTAGGACCAATTGTTATAAATGGTTTCCATATAGATGGAACGTTGGTAATGTGATTGGTGAATTCGGCTCGGGCTTCATCATTAGGGAAACTCCACCAAATAAAATCCAGTACACACATTCCAATAATACAGGTAATTCCAATAAGCGTTAGAGGAATTCCAATGTAGCTAACCTTTTTTTTAGGAAAAGATACCACTTGTGGAATTAGAAAAACGGCTCCGATAAGTAAAAACCAATGGGCAAAATCAATAGGTTCCTGATTATATACAAAATCATTTCCTTGTGCCAGTATGATTTGACCAACCAGAAAAAGAACGAGTCCGAGAATAAAAAATATTTTATAAGCCATGTTGGTGCAGTTTTTTAAGGTGTAAGATGTAGTAAACTAGTTAGTTGTGTTCCTGTTGGTTTGATGTTGTATATTATATAGGATTCCTTTTGGCGTAATATGTTACAGTTTTTTTCAACTTTTCTATATACTAAAGGAGCACCTTGATAAGCAAACGGTACAATGTACCAACAATAATTGCAACATGGCTTATATAAGACTGAAATTTAAACTGATGTATAATTTTTTATTTCTGTCTAATGAGATGGTATTTCTAATGATAATAAATATGTTGGTAAGTACCGAAATAAGCATAGATATCAGTATCAACTGTCGGGTGAGACCAAACCATTTACTTATAAAAGGGCTTAGCCCGATACAGACAATAGCAATGATGGTATAAAGAATCTGAATGGAAATAATCTGTTTAGTTACTTTATTCTCTTGTTTTAGGTATTTTATAAGAATCCAGGGAAGAAGTATATTTATGGGAGGAAATATTACTCCAAGTAAGGAGGAAAGATTAATTCTTTTAACTGTTTCGTAATTTATGACTTCAGCTTCATGTTCTAGTAAATTACTTTCTGAAATTTCTAATGTCTGAGCTAATATTCGCAAGGTATGTCCTTTGGGAACAGTTCCTTTCTCGATCCGTTGGATAGTTCTGACAGATACATTTGCTTTTTCAGCCAATTCCTCTTGTGTAAGATTTCGTTTTTTTCTGTATTTCAAAAGGGGATTCAAATCATAAGGTTTTATATCGTTTGGTATACGATGGTTTATATGGATATCATAGTTTATGGAAGCTTACCCATTACAGGTGTTGAACGGTATGCTTTTATTCCATAAAGTCAGCTTGTTCATAAGCAGGGTCAGGGTAGGTATAAAATCCTTTTCCGTTGTGAGTTCCTAATTTTTCCTGATCTATAAAGTTCTCTTTAAGCACTTTTGCTACTTTTTGAGCATGTTTATCTCCTGTTCGTGCAGCGATCTTATTGATGTTATATATAGTATTAATACCGATTACATCACAGATACCGAAGGGACCCATTGAAGTATCAGTAGCTTTCATCCATGTCTTATCAATGGTTGCAGGATCAGCTATCTCATCGACATATAGTGCTAAGGCGCTTTTAAGAAAAGGAACCAATAAAGAATTAAGAATATATCCCGATTGCTCTTTGTAGATAGGAAGGGTAATCATGCCTATTGCTTTGGCAAATGAAATAACTGTATCAAAAATATTTTGATCCGTAGTTTCATGTCCCATGATTTCTGCAGTATTGCGTTTCCAGATCATATTAGCGAAGTGAAGGGCGAGAAAGCGTTCAGGACGTCCTGTAGATTCTGCAAGAGCACTGGGAAGTAAGGTTGATGAATTTGTACAAAAAATACTTTTTGCTGGAGCTACCTCTCCTAATTGAGTATAAAATTCTTTCTTAAGACCAATATCTTCAGGGATTGCTTCTATAATGAGGTCTGCATTTTTAGTTGCTTCTTTAAGATTGGTTGTGCCTTTTATTCGGGTAATAGATTGTTCTATTTCTTGCTGAGTAGCATTTAGATCCGTCTTATATGATTTTCCCAATACCTTGAACCTGGTAGTTGCTCTTTTTATTATTTTTTCATTAATGTCATACAGTGTAACATTAAATTTATAAAAAGCAATTTGAAAAGCAATTTGTCCTCCCAGAACACCCGCTCCACAAACAGTTATATTCTTAATTTGCATTTAGGTCGTTTTAGTATTAATATCAGTAAGAACCGATGTTAGATTGGTAAGATTCTAAAATATAAAATTTTTCATTGTTATCATCATAACAATTGTATTTTAGAAATAAGTTTAGCTAATACCTCTATTTCATTTAACAGATTATGACAATTACTAAAGGAAAGTAACCTGCTGTTTTTATATAAGACCTTGTATGAGTGGTTAATAGGTGGTGAATGTAACCTTGAGATAAGCCCCGAAGCATGTAACCTTGATTATCGAGGGAAAAGATAGAAAAAAGGGGAAAAATCCCGATTGACAAGCTGTAAATAACTGATAACTTTGTAGTACCTTTTTGAAAATAAGGAGGAGAATACTCATTTTTTTAGCATAGCGTCTAAACCACTTCGGAAGATACATTATATAAAAAATGATTTGTAATTCCGGCGAATAGTATCCCTGGAGTATATAGCATTCAGTGATCGAGTAATTATTGATATAACTAAAAAAATATGGCTACACTTACCACAACTGATATCTCTATAGGGGGTAGCATTATTACTTCCTATAAGGAATTAACAATTCATCAATCACTAGGGGCGCATCATCAGCTCACTCTCTCATGTAGAACAGATGTATTAGAACAACTCTCAGAAGAACTTATTGGAGGGAGTAAGGATTTTCTAGGAGAAGTGATTACAGTTCGTATTGCAGCATCAGAAAATTATCGCCGGTATAGAGAATTTCTTTTTAAAGGGGTAATCACAAGAGTAGAAACCCTAAAACAACACCACCAATCTGGCAATCATATATCCCTTACCGCCATGAGTACCTCGATTCTGGCAGAAGATGGACAACATACGACATCGTATTTAGAGCTGGGATTGACAGCGATTCTTGACACTACCTTTAGCGGTTATGATGTCGGTAAACTCGAAACGGCGTTTGCTCCCAGACAATCGGATACTGTTCATTATAGTGTGCAAAAAAATGAAAGTAACTTTGCTTATACTGCACGATTAGCAGCAACTACTAATAACTGGTTCTATTATGATGGGGTAAAGCTGGTTTTTGGAGAGCCTTCTAATGAAGAAACCCATTTGATTTACGGACAGGACTTAGCACATTTCGGGATCAGCTTAGAACCCTTACCCAATTCATTTAGTTATCAGACTTATGATTATCTAACAGGTGAATATTATCAAAAAAATAGCAGCGAATCTACGAATCTCCCTTCTGGGTATCACTCCCTGACCACTAATAAGGCTACTGCGCTTTATCCCAAAGTAACAAAACGATACCATCATCTATATACTGATGATCGATTACAACAACGATTTGACAATCAGGTAGAAAACCATAGTCATGCTATTACAGCCAGACAGGTAATTGCTAGTGGAGTAAGTGATAACCCGGGAGTACAATTAGGTAGGATTATCAATGTGGAAGGATATGGACGCTTTAGAGTTATTAGTCTTACCCATAACAATATAGAAGGAGGTAAATATAGAAATAGTTTTGAAGCTATTGCTGCGGATATTGATGTATATCCACTGATGAATATATTTGATATGCCAGCAAGTACGATCGAAATGGGAGAAGTAATTGACAATGTTGATCCACAGGGGTTAAGTAGAGTAAAGGTACGGTTCCCCTTTCAACAGCAAGGGAGTAGCACTCCATGGATTCCGGTAGTTACTCCTTATGCAGGAGCTGATAAAGGATTTCACTTTATTCCAGAAATTGGAGAAACTGTCGTATGCCAGTTTGAAAACAACTGTGCAGAACGCCCTTATGTAACAGGAAGTATCTATCATGGTCAGGCCCAACCTAACAGTTATCAGAGTGATGCTAATAATATCAAAGCCATCAGAACCCGTAGCGGTCATACCATCGAACTCAATGATACTAAAAACCGGGAGATGATTACTATAACAGACAAAAACAGTAATATGATCACTATTGATACAGCGAATAATAATATCGAGGTTTCTGCAATGGAGAAAATGACGTTGAATGCTAAAAATTTTGAATTAAATGTTCAAGAGAATGCTACATTCAATATTGGAAAAAACACAGAAATTCACACAACAGAAAACTTAGATGTTTCTTCAAAAAACACAAATGAAATAATAGAAGGAGAAAAACATACTCAGGTAGGAGGCGTTTTAACACAATTATCAGCAGAAACAGAGATACAAAGTGATGGAGATCTTACGATATCAGGGGGAGGATCAGCTTCTTTCAATGGAGGAAGTGATGTGAAAATCAGTAAAGGATAAAAGGTATGTCTAGGCGATTATTTGATTTTACAATAAAAGAATGGCAAGGCTCTTTTCCAGAAGAAGGCGAGTACAATTTTGTTTTTTCTGCTACCATTGATAAAGAAAGTAATTCGGGTACTACTAAAAAAATCAAAAGAGAATGTACCGTTTTTTGTGAATCAAATGATGATAATGGATTCTCTAGAACAGTAAAAATAAAAACAGCTACTCTTACTATAGAGGCAGGCTCAAAAACTTCTTCTACAAGTATCCTATTAAACAAGTTCTTTTCTATTTATAACAATAGTACATTAAAAGTAAAATTTGACGGAACAATTATTGGGATAGAAAATTATTTAAGAATCAAGGAAAATTGGGAAATACTAAAAGAAGAAGTCGAAGAAAATTATAAAGGAAGTAGTATAAGGCGATTTATTCGTTCTGTGGATAATAGATTAGAAACAGAAGAAAAAATGATAGTAGATATTTCTAGTTATGAGAATTTCGGATTGTTGTTTTATGGGATTTATGGAAAGTATGATAACCTATCTCCCGTTAATCGAAATATTAAATATCTAGGAATTAAAAAACTTTTTTCTATTCAAGAAGATAGTACGCTTACAGAAATTAATGATACCAGTATAATTATTACACTAAAAGGAAATATAAATACGACCAATGAGTTAACCTATTCAGGAGTATATCAAATAAATAATACGAGCCAATGGATAGAAAAAGCATCGATAACTACTACAGAGTTTTATAATGGGATAGAATTTTTTAGCGAATTTTATTTAGAACAAAAGAAATAGCTATGGCAGAAAAATATGTAATTGACGGGGCAAAGATTAAGTGCTCATTATGCACTAAGCCAGAAGGTAAGTTAATGGTGACTTCGAATCAAATTAAGTTACAAGACAAGCTATGGGCTACTGAGGCAGATAAAGGAAAACCAAATCTAATGTTCCAGGGCAACTGTACTAAATTCAGTAACAATCCTCCTCCTTGTGCAGGAGTAATTGCACCCATTCAATGGCAAAACACTGCTATGGGAATCACAGTTGATGGAAAAAAAGCATTGCTAGAAAGTTCTACCATAATGTGCGCTACAGGTGGTGTACCGATTACAATCGAGGATACTGCTCAAAAGGATACTCCAACAAATATTCCGCCACTGGCTCCATTGGAAGATGTAAAACTGGTCGTTGGAGTTGATGGTCCTTTTATTGTCGAAGAAAATAAAGAGGATAATGAGTAAAGAAGTAATAATTGGTAAAGAGTATGTTTTCAGTGTTGCAAAGTTCAATAAAGATCTAAGTAATGCAGACAAAGAAAAAGTAGAATGGGCTTGGAAAAAAGAAGGAGGAGAAATACAATACTTCGAAAAACAAGGGTATATAGATGATAAGGGAAATGTTTCAAAAAAAATATCATTTGATAAGAATCTGGCAGGAGAAAAAATATATATCATGCCTTTTTTAGAAGAGCCCGATCGATCGGTTAGTGTAATTGTCCAAGTACTGACACCCGTTTTAGCAAAAGAAATTATTATCATTACAGGAACAGAGAAAGAATCCGAAACATTTGGTAATAAACTGATGTTTATGGCGCAAACAGTAAGAGAAGTAAGAGTAAATTATTCTAATCAAAAATACCTTACTGTTTTATATTATCCGGATGATTACTCTAATGAGCAGATTGATGCATTTAAAAAAGCAATTTTAAGTTTCAATGATAAGACTGAAATTATAGAAATTGACACTCGTCAGAAAATGATTGATTATATTAATACCAAAACTATTGATGCAAGTAAAAATGACCGGGAACTTCCTAATGATAATAATGATCTTGTAAAGATTGATACGATTAAAATTTTCTCCCACGGTATGCCAAGTCGTTTTACGTTTGGGTTGGGGTGGCCTTTGGTACCCGTTGAAATAAACAATGTGGATCAGGAGTTTAATAAAACTCACGTTTCTTTATTACAAAAAGAAGCCTTTATTGCCGAAGCAAAATTATATTCGTTTGCCTGTCGATCAGGAAACAATAGTACACAACAGTCTTTTATCGGTCCTGGATACAATGTAGTATATTATCCTATAAACCCTAGATCTTTAGTAACTACAACTAAGTTTTTTGAAACCAGAACTGAAGCACAACGTTTTTTTGATAGTAAGAATTCTGGCATGATTAACAAGGCTATTAGGATAGAAACTGTTCCAACACCCTTTGAACAAGCAAAACCACAAGAAAGTTTAGCACAAGACATCGCCAATCATTTAGATATTAAAGTCTATACTTACCTTGTACGATCAAATTATAGTAATACTTGGAACGAAGGAGATGATCAAAAATATCGTGATCAATACGAACATTATGAAGATGAAGATGCTCATAATCCGATCAATCCAAAAGATTGGTATAGAGCATATAAATCAGGAGGTTGGGATGAGGTAATATGGAATCCAAAGGGAGCATATGGACCTGTTAAAGCGGGAGAAACACCAAAAGGATTACCCAGAAAACTATACTTATTTACAAAAAACTCAAAACCCGTACCTCAATGAAAAAGATAACATTAATATCATTTATAGGTTTAATTTTTTTGGTTCTATTATATTGGGGAGTATCTGTCTTTTTTACGAGTATTACCTTTTCTTCTCAAATGGAAGTATCAGGAGATCCTTCGGTATATGAAAAAATACAATATGAAAATTGCTCAAGAAAAAATCAGCAAAGTAAAGATCTAAAAATCAGGTTTTCCTATAAATATCCCCTTGTTCGTTTTAAAGGAAAACTAGAAGTGATTGACAGAAACGACACTATTAACAACCCCGAAGGAAAACTTTTGTTCTCAGGTAAATACAACAACAAAATTACGATTAAAAATCTTTGTTATTCAGTAGATGATGAGGCTAGTCTATATAAAGGACTAGAATTCAGATTTAGTGATAAAGAAACCGTTTGTTGGTTTTACGCAGATACTGGAGGTAAGGGGTATCCTTTTCTTCAATACGATGAAGTAGAAATAAAAATTGATTGGTTCTCTATACATCCAAGTAAGCCATACCAAATGACTCCAATAGAATGAAGTATAAATTATTGATAGTATTTGGTGTTTTGGTCTTGATCTTTTTGGGTATTAAGATGATTAAAAAAATTAACGTTAATACCAAATATCAGGTGGGGCAAGTGATCGACAGCCTACATAATGTAAAGGTGTATTATAATGGAGGAGTATCACATACTGATGGAAGAAACCTATCACCAGATGGATATAATTTGGGGATTAAGTACCAATGTGTAGAGTTTGTAAAAAGATATTATTATGAGCACTTAGATCATAAAATGCCCGATACCTATGGTAATGCCAAAGATTTTTTTGATGAAGCATTAGAGAACGGTACTTTAAACAAACAACGGAATTTATGGCAATATCATAATGGAGCTATTATAAAACCAAAAGCAAATGATATTATTGTTTTTAGTAGCAGTTTCTGGAATCCATATGGTCATGTAGCAATCATTGCAGAAGTAACCAAAGATAGTGTTACTATAATCCAACAAAACCCGGGACCTTTTGGAGAAAGTAGAGAGCAATTAGTGTTAAAGTATGAAGAAAAAAAATATTATATTGATAATGATCGTGTTTTAGGATGGTTGACATTGGATAGATAGAAAACATACCTGTTTATAAATGTATTATAGAAATGAGTCAAGAAGCAGAAAAAATAAGTAATTACGAGAGCGAAGCCGTCCAGAAAAATAAAGCTGCGATGAAATCTAAGTTTGCTGAACGGTATCAACGTATGCAGGACAGAAAAAATGATCGCGGTGTAGCCCCTAATTTTAATACGTTTGTGACCAATGCTGTAGAAAAGGTTGATTTAGAATATACAGGAAAGAATGAGGTTTTAAAAATACGGCTATTAGATCATAAAGGGGCAGAAATAAAATATGGAAAAGAAATCCATAACGATCAAGAATATACCTATGAAGTCACAAAACTTGATGAAAAGGATACGGATAATATAGAAAGAGATTTAAAAAAGGTACGATGGTGTTTTTGGATACCAGATATTAAGGGGTTCGATAGTAAACAGGCAAAACATTTAATAACTATAGCCAATAACCCTGAATCTAAAGCTGATTTTTTATCCGGAAATGATACAGCAAAAATGAATGCCATAAAACAGCATGGTATATTATATGCAAAAAAAGAGATTGTAGAAAAAAACGGTAAAAAAACAGCTCTACTCAAAGTGAAATTTTCTAAGTGGCTAGATGGTTATAAAATAAAAATGGAGGCATATCTTAGTGCCAAAAAAGGAAAAGGAGATACTGTAGCTACCAGACTGCTTACCGCCAACCCTGAAATAATCGCAGCCCATTGGCTCAATGCAGCAGGTAGAAAAATAACCTATACCGGATACCAACAAGAAGTATATTTATACCTCAAAACTTTGGGACTACAAGGCAAAACATTAGAAACACAAGTGTTTGATCAGGATATACACCCCAACCCTGTACCACGAATAGGCACAGACGATCAAGTAGAGTGGAAAAACAACAAGATAAAAATAGAAAGCCGTGAAGTCATCAAGCAGTTTAAAGTAGGTAACAAAAACAGATACAAAGAAGCCCAGCAAGACGAAGCTGTAGAAGAAAACCCTTTTATAGGATTATACGATTTTAAAAACAAAATAGGATATAACCTAGAGTTATATATACATATTGCCAATAGCGAAGCACTAGATATTGAAGGGGTAAAACCCAAATACGGGCAATTAAACCTAATCCCCGAAGAAAAGATCATTACCGCCTTTTTTGCCGAAACCGAAATCGAAAAAGTACAAGCTGATGCGCCAGAGGTAAAAGATAAAAAGACTGGTAAAAGTAAGTTACCTCCCAAAGCCAAAGTACCATATTACAAAAAAGTAAACGATGGTGTGATAGGACAAAAAATACAACTCGTAGCAGAATGTGCCAATCTTGAAGGAGAAGAAGTAGTGTTTAAGATATATGAAAAAGAACCGTTGTTAGTAGAAAAAGGAACAGCTCTACCTGTATTGCAAAATGATGCAGAAGTTACCGAAATTAAGGCGGTAGTAACAGATGGGTATGCGGTTGTGGATTTAGAATTAAGACAAAAAAGTGATGATGATTTTAAAAAATGGCTAGCCACTTTAAAAATTGATGGAAAACCAGAGGACAGAAAGAAAACACACTTTTGGGTTAAAACTCACGTAGAAGACGTAGAAATACCCATTAACAAAGAATTTTTGAAGCGAAGTGCTTTTCAGGTGATTAGTACTAACTGGCATGAACCGGTTGATGATCCACAGATTGCTATATATAATCAGCATGGTATTAAAAAGGCAAAAAGTAATACTTTTGGTTTGGGAAGAGGAAGGTTTCACTCTGGGTTAGACATATTTTCATTGGAAGGGTCAAATGTATATGCCTGTTTAGATGCAGAAGTTTTTGAAATACAAAAATGGGCAAGTAAAGACAAAAGTGGTTATGGACATAATATAACTCTGAAAGTAAAAAATCCACAAGAACTTAGAAACAGAAAGAGAGAATATAAAAAAGCATTTTCAACGGATTTAGATAAAAAATCTGGTTTTGATGAAAACTCAAAAACCTTTTTATTAAGATATGCTCATTTGGAAGATATTTTGGTGAAAAAAGGACAATTCGTAAAAGCAGGAGATATTATCGGTAAGTCTGGAGTTTCTGGTATTGCAATTGGGACTCACGACCCTCATTTACATTTTAATATTTACAGCTCGATAAAAGCTGAAAAATATCTGGTTAATCCTGCATATTATGTTTATTGGAAAGAAATAAACGATTTAACCGAAGCAGATAAAAAAATTCAAGAAGACAGAAAAAATGAAAAGTACAAGCCTAATCCTATTCCCAAACTTTCTAAATTAAAATGATAATGAAGTATTTATTTATTTGTTTATTTATTTATTTGTTCGTTGGGTGTAGCGAATTAAAAAATACTAATAAGCATAGTAAGCAAGAAAAGACTATTTCAGAAACTACAATTGTTACTCCTGATTCTTTAAATATAATAAAATCTAAGGCAGATTCTAAAACTGTCGATACTTTACAAATAGGATCTACATTTTTTAAATATGATGCTTTTGTTGGTTATAAATATATAACATCAGAGCCCTATGAATTTATAGAATTAAATAATGAAAAGAATTCTACTCAAATAATGATTTATTTAAATTCTAATAAATACTATGCGATTTTAGTGTCTGCTGAAGATAATGTAGAAAAATATGATTCGGATTGGGAAAAAATAAGTAAAACAGTTGTTGATATAGTTTCATACCAATCAAAATATGAGTTATGTTGGTATCTTTATGATGGAAATACCCCTCCCGCTGGTAGATTTGGAATAGGAATAAAAACTAATGAAACTTCAAAATTAAATGAATATTCTAATTGCCAGTTATATAAAAAATATAAAGTTTTTGATGTAGATTATAAAAAAGGCAAGATTAAAGAGGTAAATACAAACGATTTTACTTTTTGTTGCTCAGATGGGTACTAAATCTATTATTATGAAAAATGTCTTAGTCAGCTTATATATATACTCTTTTTTACTCCTTTTAGGTTGTAACAGTAAAGTTGTCAATAAGCTGATGCGCCAGAGATAAAAGATAAAAAGACTGATAAAAGTAAGTTACCTCCCAAAGCCAAAGTACCATACTACAAAAAAATAAACGATGGTGTGATAGGACAAAAAATACAACTCGTAGCAGAATGTGCCAATCTTGAAGGAAAAGAAGTAGTGTTTAAGATATATGAAAAAGAACCGTTGTTAGTTACTAAAGACAAAGAGTTATCAGTACTACAAAACGGTACAGAAGTAACTGAGATCAAAGCTACAGTAACGGATGGATATGCCGTGACAGAGGTAGAATTGCAAAAGGTAAATCAGGGTAAATATAAAGATTGGGATAAAATACTAGATCCCGATACAGGGGATTTGAAAACCACCTACCTTTTTATAAAAGTAAGTTGTGAAGGTGCAGAATTACCTATTGTAGATAAACGTTTTTTGAATAGAAATGGTAGGGAGTTTAAGTTAAGAACAGCAACTCATTTATATGAAATATGTAGTAATGGTCAAATCACAAAATACCATAGAAATGAAGCCGGTAAAGGACGATATTATTATATAGATAACTCAGATACTAAACATTTTTTAGGGCGATATATTTATAAGAAGATTAAAAGTAAATATTATTATAAGAGTAAAAAATATGGAGATAAGTATGTCAATCTAGTTGATTTTAGAAATGTTAAAAACTATCACAATGGGAATATTAAATTTAAAGTTACTTTAAACACAGAAAGACCATATTTAAATGAAATCACCCTTGCAAGTGTTTTTGGAGCAATGCTTGAGTGTGGATATGATGATTTTACTTATAATGGTTTTAGTCTTAAAGATGGAGCCCCTGGAATTAGTAAAAGCCATAAAAATGATTATAATGGGGATTTTAGATATTTAAGAAAAGATAAAAGTGGAAAAAATGTATACCTTAATAAATCAAGTGAGAAAGGAGATCCATGTGGTTGGAAAGGAATGGACGAAGTAAGACAAAATAAATTTAATGATGCTTTGTACAAATTTGGATGGAAAGATATGCTCTCTTGGAAATACAATAATAAACTACTTAAACACTGTAAACATTATAAAAACCATCATCATCATTTGCATGTACAAGATTATAAACCCAACTTAACTATTAAAAAATGAAGAACTTTTTTATAATCATATTAATAGTATTTAATGGCTGTAAAGAAAAAAATAGAGTTACAGCAGATAACATTATAACTGAAAATTATTCCGATTCTTCGAATAAGGAACTTGAAAAAGAAATAGACCAAACAAAATTCATTGATACATTATATGTTACTGCAAAAAATGGTTTGATTATTAGAGATAAACCTATTATAGAAGGAGTGGAATTAGGTGTTTTACCTTATGGTAAGGAAGTGTATGTTCTTAGTAAAGAAGGAAAAAAAAAATCTATTAATGATAATGGTAAAAGGATTTTAGGAAAATTTATTCCAATCTACGAATATGTCTCTGATGATACAAGTTCAACAAATAGAAAAGTATATGTATTTGATGGATTTCTTGGAGAAATAAAAGATATTAAACTTGATAATTCCATGCTGTGTGACACCAATTTCTATAGCTATAATGGAATTAGTTACGAAGAGAAATGCGTTAAAAATTCTGATCTTGAGTTAGAAGTTCTGATTAAAAATAGTGATGACAACACACACACATTTAATTTACTTGATAGCACAGTTATAAAGAAAGTGAATGGTGTATTGAAGATTCCAATAGACGGTACAAAAAAATACGTCACTTTTGTAGACAATAATGTAGACAATGATGGTTTTAGAGAATATACATATTACAGTTTCTCTAAATCCCTAAAAAGGCATATTGTCCTTGTTACCTATTATGAAGGCGGAGAATTCTTTTTGGTAAACCCTGAAAATAGTGAAGAAAAAATAAAGTTTATTGGATATCCTTTTGTATCAACTAAAAATCGAAGTATCGTGACTTTTAATGCAAATCCTTATGAAAATAGTGGTGATTTAGAAATATTTAAAATTACTGATGATAAAAATATAGTAAAAGTTTTTTCTGGTAGTTTTAAGAATTGGATGCCAGTTGATCAAGGAAATATTGAATGGATTAAAGATAACAGTATAATTATTAAAGTTTCACATTCAAAAGTGTTTTGGGATGCATCAGGAGATATTAATACAAAAAATATTCAGTCGATTAAGATTTCTTGGTAATAGAAAATACTTAGGTATTTTTTTGCCGAAACCGAAACAGAAAAAGTACAAGCTGATGCGCCAAAGGTAAAAGATAAAAAGACTGGTAAAAGTAAGATACCTCCCAAAGCCAAAGTACTATACTACAAAAAAATAAACGATGGCGTAATAGTTCCAAAAATACAACTCGTAGCAGAATGTGCCAATTTTGAAGGAAAAGAAGTAGTTTTTAAGATTTTTGAAAAAGAACCGTTGTTAGTTATTAAATACAAAGAGTTATTAGTACTACAAAACGGTACAGAAATAACTGAAATCAAAGCTACAGTAACAGATGGGGATACGCTTGCGTGGACGGAAAAATAAAAATGCACAGAATGACAAAAAAATCGGCTGGTTTTAAAATAAAGTTGGTAGGTAAGTATAAGGGAGAGCATATTCGTTTTAATTATATCCATTTAATGCAGTTTGAGAAAACTAGATTTAGATTTTACAATCAAAATAGTAACGGAAAACTTGGAGATCATGGATGGTTAAATTATAATGATTTTGCTACGACAAAACAATTTACAGATCCAAAGAAAAAGGAAACCTATACCATACACTATGACAATGGAATCTTAAAAATTGATCAAAATGAAATTGACGTAGAGTTAGCATTAAATATTAAGAATGAATACGATCTTAATATCAAAACTTTAAAAGTAAAAAAAGGTCAAATTATTGGGTATACAGGTTCTACGGGAAATTCTTATCAGGGTAAAAAAGCTAATCACCTACATTTTAACACCTATATTAATTACAAAAGTGTACTGCCTTATGAGGAATTTAAAGAATATTTTAATTTAGATATCTCAGGAACTGAGACAAGCAAAAAACAAGATGGGGTTACCCCAAGTAGTAAATGGTAACAGTTGAATTATGAGAACGTATTATATATTATATATCGTATTTATTTTTCTTGCAAGTAGTTGTAAAAAAGATAAAAAACAAGCATTAAAGAATGTATCCGAATCGGTAAAGGTTGATTCAACGATCTCTCAGATACAGGAACTGCAAAAAACTAAATCCTTAAAAGAAAAGCTAGTAGGGCAAAATTGTAAAGATGCACATGATTTAGCAAGGGTTGAGGGACATTATATAACTGGAGGTTTTTTAATTGGAAGTACTTTCAATGAAGAGCATATTGTGGATGGAAAGACGTTTAGTATTACTGGAATCAGAGGTAAAAAAGGAGAAAAAAAAAATCACAGTACATATTTAATGTTAAAACAATCTTATGAAGATGAAAGTTCCTCTTGTAAAATTGTTGATATCTTAGAGGTAGAAAAAGCTACTGATATATTTAAGAAGTATCCCGATAAGGATATCGATATTTTTTCAGATGTTTTACTCAATGGTAATAGAGCACCAGAATTACTTGCTTTAGCAGAATATGAGGAAACAGATATAATGACCAATGTGTATAAGGTTTGGCGTGCTAATCGTAAGACAGGTAAATTTGAAGAAGTAAAGGACATATCTGGTATTACAGTTGTTAATGAGGATTATTAAAAAAGTTAAATGAAATCATCCACTTTATTATTTCTTTTATTCCCTTTTTTGTTTCTTACAAGTTGCAAATCTGATAAACAACAATCACTTAGTCCCGAACCAGTTGAAAAGGATACTAAAAGGTCAGAAAAAAAATCCTATTACCAAAATGGTAAATTAAGAACGGTAGAAGTATTAAATGATGATAAAAGTCAAGTTATTGAAACTAAACTTTATGATTCAATCAATGGCAACTTGCTTACCGTTTTAACTCCTGCATCTGCAAAGACCAAGCTTAATGAATGGTATGAACAATATTTTAACCAAAATGATATTCTTCAAATAAAATATGGTGATTTGAATAATAATGGTATCGCAGAAGATGCAATTGTATTAGTAAATCGAGATGAGTCAAGTTATGTAGAGTGTTTTGTTTTTATCAAAAACAAAAATGGAGGTTTTATAAAAGAAGGGCAAAACTTTGATATTGCTATTCATCGTGATTCAATCTCTACGGAATTTTTAGAGCAAGGTTTCAAGTTAAATACGAAACATAGTTTTGAACACCAATGGGAACGTTCTGTTTCATTTAAAAGAGAAGGGCAAAAATGGTATTTGGATAAAGATGTATTTACCGATTATAAGGACAAAAATTATGTTTTTATGCCAAAAGAGATAATAGAATTAACTGATTTCAACCCCAAAAAGAATCTTCCAAAAGAACTAGGCATTAATCTTGAAAATGAAAACGAAGAACGTGAGGTGGTTGTGGTTTCTTCTGTTGAGGAGTTACTAGATGGTATTGATAACTATACTACAATATATTTAAGACCTGGAGAATACAATTTATCTACAGTAAATGATTATAAGAGAAGAACAACTGAAGAAGGAATTGTAGATAATCAAATTAGATCTATCGAAGAGCCTGTTGATGAAAATAGAAAGAGTAATAGTCAACTTTTTATTTATGATGTTAATAGCTTATCAATAATAGGTTTGGGCAAAGTAAAAGTTACTACAGACCAAGATCATGCTAGTGTTATAGAATTTCAAAACTGTTATAATATTCTATTAAAAAATATAGAGTCCTACCATAATGTAGAAGGATATACTTGTAGTGCTCCCGTAATTTCTTTTAATGAAAGTAAGGATTCTAAAGTAAGTTATTGCCTTCTAAATGGAAGCGGAGAGACAGGAATTGCATTATACGGTTCAAAAAGTATAGAGGTAGAAAACACAATAATGACTAACTGCTCTAGAGAGGGTATTTATCTTAAAAATTCTAATGATTGTTATTTCTATAATTGTAAAGTCATAGAAAACAATACTAAATCTGATGGTAATATCATCGATTCTCAAAGTAGTAATAATATAGTTTTCAAAAATTGTGTCTTTGCAAATAATAATTTGAAACAAGGTGCAGCTCTTGAAACGAGAAATGATACACTTGTTTTTGACAAATGTGTTTTTAAAAATAATATTTCAGGGATGTTTTTAAATATTAAAGATCGAGATCATGAATCCCCATCTCGAATGTTTATGGTACACTCAAAATATAGGGATACTACGGACTACAAAGAATACATAACAAAAATTAACGATTCTTTTTCCGTTTCCGTTAAGCAAAATGGAGAAAAAGTGAAGATTGTTGATAATGTAGTTATGTTAAAAAAAGAGCCTTTTGATCTAGAAATTTATCAACCTAAAGATTTATTAATTCGATTAAATATTTCTTCAAGTGATACTATATTTAATATTCTTAAATCAAACAAACATTTTAATCAGGTAGAAAGTTTAAAAGTTCCTATTTTACATTCGATGACAGTTGATTTTTCCGATCAAAACTCATTATATGTTAGTGAAGATGGTTTTATGAGTTTGTTTTATGATAATTCCGAAGAAAGTACATATTCCAAAAAAGCTATCTTTAATAATAACCATTATGTTTTGACTAAAATTGTTGATTCTTTTTATCCTAATGATAATTTGGATAAAAAACTGTCAATATCGGAAATAGATAAGGATTTATTTTTATCTTTTATTTATCTTATTAAGATATCTAAACAACCTAGTTATAAAGGTTATATTGAAGGTCAGCGATTTTTCTTAAATATAAAATGGATTAACTAGGGTGTCTTAACGCTGTAGACTAGTTTCAATAATCAAGACAATTAGAATAAAGAATTAAATGTGACACAACTCTTGAATGCATCACTTTGCTATTAAGTTACATTGTTGTCTTAGTGTGTTTTATACTTCAAAAGGACATTTTTTTAACACCCTAGTTTTACTATTTTCTATGATAGATCTTTAAATATGTTATTTTTAAGTTCATTATCAAATTTGTAGTGGTAGAAACAATGTATTTAACATGAAATTATGTAGTAGATTTTTAGGGTTTGATTTAACCTTAAAATTCTTTTTAAAATCCAAAACTGTATGACTCAGAGAAAGGTAAAATTGAAAAAGCTGAAAAAGGTATCAAAACCTCTAGTCTATTGTCTTTGAAAAAAGGTGATAATGATTTAATAAAAGTATTTTATTCGGATCAATTCGGAAAAGAAATTGATTTATAGGAGTAACCAAAATTTGCTCTTGCAAATAAACGATGGCGTAATAGTTCCAAAAATACAACTCGTAGCAGAATGTGCCAATTTTGAAGGAAAAGAAGTAGTTTTTAAGATTTCTGAAAAAGAACCGTTGTTAGTTATTAAATACAAAGAGTTATTAGTACTACAAAACGGTACAGAAATAACTGAAATCAAAGCTACAGTAACAGATGGGCATACGCTTGCGTGGACGGAAAAATAAAAATGCACAGAATGACAAAAAAATCGGCTGGTTTTAAGATAAAGTTGGTAGGTAAATATAAGGGAGAGCGTATTCGTTTTAACTGTATCCATTTAATGCAGTTTGATAAAACTAGATTTAGATTTTACAATCAAAACAGTAACGGAAAACTTGGAGATCATGGATGGTTAAATTATAATGATTTTGCTATGGCAAAACAATTTACAGACCCAAATAAAAAAGAAACCTATACCATACATTATGATAATGGAATACTAAAAATTGATCAAAATGAGATTGATGTAGAATTAGCTTTAAAAGTTACAAGAGATTTAGATGTGAAAAAAGGTCAAATCATAGGGGATACAGGTTCTACAGGAAATTCTTATCAGGGCAAAAAAGCGAATCACTTACATTTTAACACCTATATTAATTACAAAAGTGTACTGCCTTATGAGGAATTTAAAGAATATTTTAATTTAGATATCTCAGGAGGAGAAACCAGTAAAAAGCAAGACGGGGTTAGCCCAAGTAGTAAATGGTAATAATTTTTGATATGATGAAAAATTCTTATATAAAAATAGACCAGAAGTACTAAAAAATGTGGTTGATAGTAGTATAGATTCTCAAAAGAAGAGAGTAAAAAATATGGGGCTTTGTTTTATAGGTGGTTTAAAGTGTAAGTTGAAGACTTCCTGAGACCAAACTCACATGACAGCAATCCATTCCTACGGTATAGTTACTATAAATAACTTCTTGGTTGTTAATAAATCCTTTGAATTGAAGGTGTCGTTGTTGATGTACTCCGAGAACTCCGTCTTCTACTAGTGGATATTGTCCAAGTTCCTTTGCCGCTGAGAGCTCAGAAGGAGAAAGAGATAAAGTCATGTCTGTTCCATCGATTCTATTGATAACCTTAAAACTATCCAGGGCTACAGGATTTTGATGTTCATCTGTGATGGATACGTTAATTCGTATAAATATAGCAGTACAGACTATGTTTTCACAATTAGTATTGGCATCATCATCATCGTTATTACAGGAAAATTGAGAAAGGATACTTAGTGAGCATAGTACAACAATAAATAGTTTAGGTAATTTAATCATGGTTTATAGTATTTATTCTAAAGATGGGTAAAACGCGAAATGGTTGCGTTAATAGTATCGAAAGAAGAAGTGGGAATTATTAATTTTGTGTTTTCTATGCTAATAAAATAAAAACGTTTATCGTCTGGGGTGCGTTGCTTTTATTTTTTCGATTCGTATGCTAACTGCGCTCGGATGTATGCATTCAGATCGGTTCTTTTAACCTCAAGATTTTTTTCGATAGCCCTATAATAATTGTCATCAGTTACTCCGCTAGACATTAGATCTTTTAATGAATCCCATCCTCCTTTTTCCCATATCTTTTTTGCAATAAGCCCTCCCAGAACGTAATGGTAAGAGGTTTGATGGTCCAGATTTGTCAACTTAAGCATTTCTTTCAGGTCTATTTCCGGATGTTGTTGCAGATAGCGATTCGTACGTTTTATATGCCAGCTCAAGTCTTTTCCACGACTACCTCCCAGAAAAGTAGCAATACCTTCAGAGGTCCAGAAATGCTTATCAGGAAAATGTTGGCCAATTTGAAGATGAAAAACTTCGTGTACATAGTATTCTCCCAAACCACCACAATATACCTTGTCATCAGTAGCTTTTCCTCCGGGAATTGATTTTCCCCCCATGCCAAGGTAATAATCGATCCCTTTTAATACCTGGATTTCGTCATAATCATCTGCGAGAAAATATTCGAAAGGTTTTATGGGAACAGCAAAATGCTTACAAATAGCAGTGATGAAATTTGTTAATTTTTGGGCTTTTTGGTAATTAAATGAGTGGTATTTGGGGTAATAAAAATCGACAACCCCAACAGTTGTACAATTCCATTGTTGCTTGTTATGAGAGAGAGCATTGTAAAGTTTGTACCTTCCGTTTTCTTTTTTAGCGATGTAGTTTACTATTGCCAGAATATATGGAGTTCCATCCTCTTTGTAATAAGAAAATTGAACTTTAATCTGACAGACATCATTTTTGAATTTTATGCTCAGAACATGTACAGGAAATCCCATATAAAGCGAAGGGGTAAATTCACTTTCTAAAAAGTCAAAATTTTTATGATTCAGTTGTTCTTCTGTATTCCAAAACGGGTTTTCTTTTTGATCTTTAGAAGTCGAATTCAGGTAGTTTTCAATTAAAGAAATGACTTCTTTTGTTTCTGTATCAGTACTATCTACAATATGATTATAGGTCACTTTTTGAGCAAAAACATGAGTGCTGAGAATAAAGGAAATAATTGTGATTCTGAACAGGTTCATTTTGTATATGAAAGGTGTTTTTAGTGGTGTTTTTGCAATCTGTTGGTTGCATAGGAGGAACTGTTATTGATTTACGCTCTTATCTTTTTCTTATTTAGTTGGTCCAGGATTCTTTCTCAGAAACATTCATAAATGTTTTCCCATCATAAAGGCTGATACCTTCCCATGTACCAAACCAAAGTTGCCCTTTAGCATCTGTAAAAATGCTTTGAATTGTATTTGTTGCTAATCCGTCTTTAGTGGTGAATTGAGTAAAAGTTGTTCCATCAAATTTGTATACTCCATGGTTTTCAGCAGAGAACCATATATTCCCATTTGTATCTTCAGAAAAATTATAGGTTTCCATACCTTCAATCACTCTATTTTTAGTATAATTAATAAATGATTTTCCATCATATTTGCTAATTCCTCCAAAAAAAGTGCCTATCCAAATATTTCCTTCACGGTCTTCAAAAATGTCTGCCACGTGATTGTCTGCCAGACCATTTTTTTTAGTAAAGAATTTAAAGGTTTTTCCATTAAATTTACTAATACCATAACCATCAGTGGCAAACCAAATATTTCCTTTTATATCAATGAGAATATCGCAAATTCTTTTTTCTGATAATATTGGTTTTGTATTAGGAATATGAGCTTTTGGAACTTCAAAAGTTTTAAAAGTCTTTCCATCAAATTTACTCACACCTCCTACAGAACCTACCCAAATGGTTTGATCATTATCTATTGCTATTGTCCAAACTTCAGAATCGATCAACCCTGCTGTTGTATCATAAGTAGTAAATTTTTCTCCATCGTATTTTGTCAAACCTCTCGAAGAGCCAAACCACATAGTACCATCTTTAGCTTCGATGATGCTTCTGACAGCAGTACCAATTCCTGTTTCTTCTGCAAATTGCTCAAGAGTTTCTCCATTGTATCTTGCTAACCCATCTCCGTTGGTTCCAAACCATATGTGTTGCTTTTTATCTTGATACATTACCCTAACAAATTCACTGACTATCCCTCCTAAATTAGCATGTGTTTGTGGGAAAACACTGCTTCGATGGTATGATGATACAGCTGGTTGTTCAACTGTCTTTTGTATAAGTGAGTTAGCTTCTTTTTTTTTGCAGGAAACTACTAATAGCAGAAAAATAAGACCTGATAAAACCCACTTAAAAAATATATTACTTTTACCCGTAATACTGCTGAAATTTTGCATACATATTATCTTAATAACACAGATTAATGAGGTATCTGCACATTTTATTCCTTCTAAACTTATAAAAAAACAATTTGTCTGCAAAAAGAAAAAACATACCACTAACGAATGCCTTAAGTGGTATTGTTGCCTACTTCGTAGCTAGGTGATTGATAAATTCATTTATAAAATACATCATTTGTTGTATACATTGCTTAGTCAAACAGTTTATTTACATTCAATTTGTACATTTTTCCTATAGGGATGATGTGTTCACCAATAAAAATTCTGTTTCCTTCAACACTTTTGATATGTTTAATAGCAACAGCAAAGGACTTATGTACCTGTAGGAAATGACCTTTTGGTAATGATAAAATCACATCAGAGATTTTTTCTCTCACTGTGATCTGGTCATGACGAGTAATTACTTTGGTATAATTTCCTGCTGCTTCTATGTATAAAATACTATCAATAGTTACTTGTGTATGTTTTTTACTACTACGAAGAAAAATACGTTCATTTGTTTTTTCAGTATGATTTTTTGAGTGTTCATTTACCAGGGGAGGAATCATTTTATTTACAGCTTTTAGAAAGCGTTCAAAACTGAAAGGTTTTAGCAAATAATCTACTATATTTAGTTCATATCCTTCTAGAGCAAACTCAGAATAGGCAGTAGTTACAATAATTTTGGGAGGAGTTGATAAGGTTTTTAAAAAATCAAACCCCTTTAGTTTGGGCATATTTAAATCCAGAAAAATTAAATCTACCGTATGCCCGTTTAAATACTGTAGTGCTTCCAGAGCACTGTAACAGTTTTTCTGTAATTGCATATTGGGCAACATATCGCAATACTCCATAATAATTTTATGCGCTATATGTTCGTCGTCTATGATGAGGTATCGTATCATATTACTGCCAAGGAGAGTTTTACTGTATATTTATTTTTGGTTGTGGCAATCGCTAGCATATGTTTATTCGGGTAGACCAGCTCCAATCTTCGTTTTAGATTTTTTAGTCCGATACCTTGTTCTTGTGTTGCCTCTGAAAGATCAAAATTATTTTCGATATCAAAGATAATCTCTTTCTCATCAGCGGTTAGTTGTACATAAATATAGGCATCTTTTTCCAGAGTCTCCAATCCATGTTTATATGCATTTTCTAAAAGGATAATAAACAATAAAGGCATGATTCGGGATTCCTGATTAATTACTTTATGATGGAACCGGACATCCGTTTTTTTATGATACCGGATTTCCTGAAGGTCGATGTAATTTTCCAGGTATACGATTTCTTCTTCTAGGGTTACCCATTCTTTTTGACCTTCGTAAATACTATATCGCATCATATCGGATAGTTTTAATACCATCATCCGTGCTTGAGAATTTTTATCCATTATTCCGTATAGGTTGTTGAGGGTATTAAAGAAAAAATGTGGATTTACCTGGCTTTTTAAATGAAGTAATTCTGTTTTTTTCTTTTCATGTTTGAGTTTGATAATACTTTTTATTTGTCTGAATAGCCAACGACAGCTTAAAAAACATAAAAGAATAAAATATAAAAAACTAAATAGAACAAATTGCTCATTATCGCCAAAGGCATCATTAAAAATAAGGATGAGCAAAGCTGTAAGTATCAGCAATGTTCTGGTGACCCATTTCGGAATCGATCGCCAGATATTCGTAATAGAAAAATTCATCTTCAATATTAGCCAATAAAAGAACGCTTAACAAATTAGTTGATGAACATATCATTTTCGGGGATCAACGTCATCAGAAGAATTATCAAGGTTTTTTAAACACGCTGAAGAGATGTATATCGTCTTAGAAAAGATGTTGATCACAATTAGTTGAGGAGGGGAGATGTATGGGGTAAGTTCGACAAAAAATCAATTAATATGAGTGAACTTATTATTTCTAAACTATCTAAAACATATCCAAATGGAATTAAGGCTTTGCAGGATATTTCATTAGAAATTCCCAAAGGGATGTTTGGACTCTTGGGACCTAATGGTGCGGGAAAATCTACTTTGATGCGAACTATTGCAACGCTTCAGGAGGCTGATCAAGGTACTATTACTCTGGGAGGAATAGATGTTCTCAGGCAAAAAAATGAGATCAGAAAAATTCTAGGCTATTTACCCCAGCAATTCGGGTTGTATCCTAGAATAAGTGCCGAAACATTATTAAATCATTTGGCAGTGCTGAAGGGAATTACAAATAGAAGTGCACGAAAAGAGATGGTAGATGCTCTTCTGAATAAAACCAATCTTTATGAGGTAAGAAAACAAAACCTCAGTGGCTATTCTGGTGGAATGAAGCAACGTTTCGGAATTGCACAAGCATTATTGAATAACCCTCAATTGTTGATTGTAGATGAACCCACTGCCGGATTGGATCCTGTCGAAAGAAATCGTTTCTATAATCTATTGAGTGAAGTAGGAGAAGATACTGTTGTGATTCTTTCTACTCATATTGTTGATGATGTAAAAGAATTGTGCAATCAGATGGCAATTATTAACCAGGGTCAGGTTTTACTAAAAGGGAATCCCATAGCGATTATCAAAGAGTTAGAGGGGATGGTTTATCAGAAATCGATAGAAAAGCAAGAACTGGTACAGTATAGGCAAGAATATCAGGTACTAAGTGAGCGGTTGTTTTTAGGAAAACCAATTATTCATATCGTTAGTAATCAACACCCTAATAATGGCTTTACGGCTGTAGAAGCGGCTTTGGAAGATGTGTATTTCTCTAAAATTAATTATTAAACGATTGGCTATGTTATACGAAATATTCAAATTCGAAATAAAATACCGAATAAAAAGAGCAGATACGTATATCTTTTTTGCGTTTGTTTTTCTCTTATCACTTGTTGGGGTTGATTTTGTTTTTCAAGGAGTAGAACTAGGAGGAGTTAAGAAAAATGCCCCATTGGTTATAGCCAAAACGATGGGGGCAATCACAGGACTTTTAATGATTGTTACTTCTATGATTACAGGGGTTTCTGTCATTAGGGATTATCAATATAATACAGAAGCGATACTATACACCAATCCCATTACAAAGCGCGATTATCTGTTGGGAAGATTTTTAGGTTCCCTTACTGTATTATTATTTATATTTAGTGGAATGCCTTTTGGAATGGCACTGGGGGAATATGGACCCTGGCATCGCGAAGAAGACTTGTTGCCATTCCAGTTTATTTCGTATTGGCAATCTTATGTAGTAGTAGCGCTACCAATGATATGTTTTGGAGCGTCTTTATTTTTTATTAGTGGAGCTTTGAGCAAAAAATTATTGGTGGTGTATACTCAGGGAGTTGTGTTTTTTGTCTTGTTTATGCTTACAAAAGCGATTACTAATGAAGATCTGCAAGCGATCTTAGACCCTTTTTCCTTAACAACGTTAACCAAAATAACAGCATTCTGGAGTGTTTCAGAACGAAATACCACATTGATTCCACTTACAGGAGTGATGTTATACAATAAATTGCTGTGGGGATGTCTGGGAGTTGTCATTTTTGTAGTAGGATATCGTATTTTCAATTATAATCTAGTAAAAGAAAGAAGAAGTAGCAAAAAGAAAAAAGAGGTAGATATCAAACAAGTGCATAAAGATTTCTCCAGTACGATCATTCCGCAAGTTGAAATTGAACAAGGAGGAAAGAGCCTATGGATACAGTTGCTGGAGAGTACCTGGTTTTATAGCAGATCCATTCTAAAAGAAACGTCATTTTGGACCATTGTTATTTGCGGAATGGTTATCATTTTGATTAATTCCATTAGCCTGGGAACCGTATATGAAGTAGATAGCTACCCGGCAACCTATTTTATTGTAGAAGAATTACTGGAGATGTCGATCTACTTTTTTGTAATTATGCTGGTATTTTATTCGGGAGAATTGATTTGGAAAGAGCGGAGCAACAAGATCAATCTGATATGTGATGCGACACCTGTAGCGAATATTGTCTTATTAGCAGGAAAATACCTCGCTCTTTTATCTCTTTATACGATTATTATATGGTCTCTTATTATTTCGGGAATTATTTTTCAGGTTTCCAGAGGGTATTTTCATTTTCAATTAGAAGTTTACTTCTATGGTTTTTTTATTGAGGTTTTTCCTTTTTTAGCACTTTATACATGTATGGCTTTTTTCTTTCAGGTATTGATCAATAAAAAATTTGTTGCAATTGCTGCCGTATTGCTCTTTTTTATTTTAAATATCTCTTCTACATATTTCGGGTTTACACATGATCTATACAAATTTGGAGGAAGCCCTTTACCTTCTTATTCGGATATGAACGGTTATGGGCATTTTTTGACCCCATATCTGTGGATAAAAGCATATTGGTTAGTATTCGGGTTGCTGCTACTTATTATAACTTCTGTTATATTGGTAAGGGGAGGAGAAAGCAGTTTGCGAAAGCGAATAAAAGTAGGGAAAGCACAAATCACGAAACCTCTTTTGCAGTTTTTTGTAGGGAGTACTTTTGTTTTTATATGTCTAGGAGGGTATATATATTATAATACTAATATGCTAAATGAATACTGGACAGATGATGAAGAGCAGGCATTTAGAGTAGGGTATGAAAGGACGCTCAAAACGTTTGAATATATAGAACAACCTACTATCGTTGATGTACATTTAGAAGTCGAGCTATTCCCGGAAACGAGACGTTATTCTATCGAAGGGCAATACATGTTGGTAAATGCGAATGATACGCCAATCAAAAGCATTCATGTTCAGAAATTAATTGCAGCAAATGTCGCAGTTGATAACATTGTAATTGATGGAACGCGCCATGTATCTAGTACATATGAAGCGTATGGGTACTATATCTATGAATTGACAAGACCGATGCAGCCGAATGATACGGTTTGTATGACTTTTACACAAACGTATCTCCCCAAAGGTTTTAAGGCAGAAGAAGCTAATACCAGTGTGGTTCATAATGGAATCTTTTTCAGAAATACTCATATCCCAACCTTAGGTTACAATAGAAAATATGAAATACAGGATAATGATATTCGAAAAGAACTGGGATTATATCCGATTCGTAGCAAAGCGAAAAGAGATCATATATACGAGTTGAAAAATGCCAGAACGGGAGGAGATTCTAAGGGGATACATTTAGAAGTCATTGTAGGAACATCTGCAGATCAGATTGCAATTGCTCCGGGAGATTTGATCCGGGAGTGGAAAAAAGGAAATAGAAACTATTATCAGTATAAGACAGCGGAGCGAATTATTAATTTTTATAGTTTGCTTTCTGCCAGGTATGAAGTCGTTAGGGATGTATGGATGTCAGATGATACAGAAGTAGATTTGGAAATCTATTATCATCAGGCACATGCATACAATTTAGACAGGATGATGCTCTCCATGAAAAGATCATTAGATTACTTTAGTACTCATTTTAGCCCGTATCAATACAATCATTTACGTATTATGGAGTTTCCGCGTTATGAAAAATTTGCGCAGTCATTCCCCGGAACTATTCCGTTTTCAGAAGCGATTGGTTTCATGTTGGATATAGATGATACAAAAGACGTAGATATGGTATTTTATATTACAGCTCATGAGATTGCCCATCAATGGTGGGGGATGCAGGTAGAGGCAGCCAATGTTCAGGGAAAAAATATGATTTTGGAAACCCTGGCTCAGTATTCGGCATTAATGGTATTAAAAGAACAATACCCTAAAGAAAAAGTACAGCAGTTTTTATCTCAGCAATTAGAACAATATCACAAAGGACAATTAAAAGAGAAAGAGAAGGAGCTGCCATTGAGTTTAGTAGAAAATCAGGAGTATCTCTATTATAATAAAGGAGCTATAGCGATGTATATATTACAGGAAAAAATAGGAGAAGCTCATGTAAACCTGGCATTGCGAAACTTTATTCAAGACTGGCGTAGCCATACCGGGAATATCAAGCAGTGTAGTTCTCAGTATGCCACTACTTATGAATTACTGGAGTATCTTAGAGAAGCAACACCAATTTCACTATCTTATCTTGTTTATGAATTGTTTGAAACGACAAATGCACTTACTATAGATGTTAATTAGGGATCTTATATATTGAGGTATAAGCTTATTCGTTGGTTCCTGTTTTGCTGATCATTGATGTATCATCCAATACGAACATACCATAGAATAACCAGGGAAGGAATGTCATTCCATAAGCATATGCCTTCTTTTTTTGATGTTGCTTGCACAATTTGACATTGATAAAGAATCTGGGAATCATTCTGATAAATGGAATGAGTAATACAATAATCCACCAGCTAGGTTTTTTGGTAATATCTAGAAAGACGAGGTCTTTTAAAATTGGAATTAAGGAATACACTCCTTTTTTGTTATAGTACTCAAATAAAACGTACGAGCTATAATAAAAGATAACCAACATCGATAACATACACTGTGAGCCTAGGAAAGCGTATACAAAGAAATCAAAATGTAGTCCATAGAAAATACTTTCGAACAGATACCAGATGCTATCGATAGGTGATAAGAATACATCATCTATAATATTAAATGAAGGATGTCCTAACATGCTGAAATCCATAAGGCTTGCCAAACCCCTGGTTTCCTGTGATGGACTAGCTGGATGTATGATGTTGTTCAGGTAATGAAAAAGCAAGTCATTACCATATTTCAATACATAGTTTATAACGATAAAGGATAACAGGGAGATTAAAAAAGCCTTGAAAGGCTGGTTGGTTTCCCTGATTTTGCGAATTAGCATAACCAAACAACCTATAAAGATAATTGCAGAGGTAAAGGGATTGAATAATAGTTGAAAGTATCCCGCATCTCCAGCGTTTTTGATATTAAAGAGGAGATAACAACATTTTTGTAAAAATGAGGTGAGTATAATAAAAATCAAACTGTATTTCAGAATGATATTCAAGTTGATCTGTAAAGCGGCTTCAATTTTTTTGCTTTTCGAAAGCAAAAAAATCAAGAAGATAATCGCTATAATCTCCAGTATGATGAAATCGACATATTGAGCATTTTCCAGTATGTAGATAAAAACCCAATTGTATATTTTTTTTATCAACGCTATGATTGTAATAAAAATAAGGCTGTATCTCAGTATGTTCGTACCATTCATTGTTTTTGTTTTTTTATAACTTTTAAGAGTATGTTCCTTTTTCGTTTATGAATAGGATCTTAAGTTATTAGGAGCCAGTATGGTTGTACAAGATACTTTAATTACCAGAAAAAAGAGCGATTTTTCTTTCAAAATAGGAAAATCCGAAGCATTTTCTTATTCGGCTAATCTGTCAATAATCATGGATGAGAAATAATTGACTCCTGTTCTAATACAATTGAGATCAACGGAGAAACTAGGAATGTGTGGCATTGAGATGATTCCTTTGGCAAAATTAGAACCTCCTAAATAGAAATATACGCCAGGGACATGTTGCTGGAAATAAGCAAAGTCATCACCCCGATAATCTGGCATTTCTCCATATAAACGAATTATATTTTCAGCTCCATACCGTTGAGCGATACTAGCTAGAGATTTTTGTGTAAGTAGCGTATCATTATTGACAGTAGCCCTTTCATAAGAAAAAGATACATCTATTAGATGTTTGGCAAATTTAGAAGTACGAATTTTTGATGTAACCTCCTGTATAGCATTTGTTAATAAGGTTGCATCACTAGCACCGATATAGGCTTCTATAGAGATTACTTTATCAGTCTTGGTTACTTCAAAGCTTTTAGGATTAACGAAGCGATAGTTTGTGAATATCGTATTAGGGTTAGCAAGACCAATAGTAGGGTCAGATATGCTTTTCGGATTCCAGAACTTATCGTCAGGAGCTACATTTTGGAGGGTGGAAATAATTTTTTTACTGAAAGCGATAATGGCATCGTTTTCTTCCGAATTCCGAAAAGAAACTTTGATGGTTTTATAATCTGCAAATAACCATTCAGGTTTGGTTGCGATCATTGTTGTTTCCATAGGAGCTAAATGAGCACCGTAGATTTCATCCGGGCTAATTAGTTCGAAAAGCCCATCATCAATCATAGCTTTAGCTCCCTTATAAGTTTCTTCTGCAGGTTGAAAAATAAAGGAGATAGTCCCTGTTAATTGGGATTTAATACTGGTTAGTACGTTTGCAATACCTAATGCAACCGTAGTATTCACATCATGTCCGCAAACATGGCTGGCTTTTTTATTAGTTGATGGATGTCCTGTTTTCTCATGGATATGTGCTGGGAGGGCATCTATATCCGCTCTCCATGAAATGTGTTTTCCTTTTTTACCAGTTGATAGTATTCCAACGACTCCATGACCTCCGATATCAGTTTTAACTTCAAGCCCTAGTGATTGTAAATGTTCCGCGATTTTTTGAGAAGTTCTCTTTTCGTTTCCGGAAGGTTCAGGATGTGTGTAAAAATCATTACGGATATTGACTAGTTGCTCAAAAATTACATCTGTTTTTTCTTGTATCTGATTATGGATAGATGGGGGAGTAGCTATATGTTGACCAAATGAGAGAACCCCCAAAAACAAGAATTGAATTGTTACAACGAAGTTGCGTAAGGTTTTACTTAATATCATTTTTACTTTTTTTGATTACTAGAGCAAAGGTATGAAATACAGTAAGTTACTACCTGACACATTTGTGACAAAATTATCTTTTTGAAATTTTGCTCCTGATTCTACTCAATGATTGTCTCTCTATCCCGAGATGAGATGCTAAGTGTGATAGGCTAATTCGGTTGATAATATCTTGATTCTGTGCAATAAAATCTAAGTAGCGTTCTTCGGCGTTTTTGAATAAAAAGCTTTCGACCCTGTCCGTTTGTACGGTCAATACATATTCAGCGATGAGCCTTCCGTACATTTCACTTCTTTTGAATTTGCGATACCCTTCCTGAATTTTTTCATAAGGTAGTTTTATGATAATGGAAGGCTCCAGGCATTCGATATAATACTTAGAAGGTTGCTGTCTTATAAAAGCAGGATAGTCTGTTGCGTATTTGTTTTCATTGACAAAACCTGTTGTTATTTTATTACCTTTTTCGTTGATATAATATCTTCTCAAGAGCCCTTTACATACAAAACCAATTTCTTTTTGAACTTCTCCACATTTAAACAAAAAAGCTTTTTTTGCATAGGTTTCTACCGTTAAATATGAACGCATGAAAGCCAATTCTTCCGAATTTAAATCTGGAAATGATTGGAGAAATGAAACTATATACTGGTCGAACTCTTCTTGCATGTAGTTTGTGTTAGTTGTTTTATATATAGTTGTTTATAGTCTGTTGTGAGCGTGTATGCAAATATAAATGAAACTAAAAACTTTACAGAAACTTTAGAAGAGTTTTAAAGCGAATTTCAGTTTCTTTTCTCCTTTATATTGACCATGTAAAATACAATGTTATTGATTGCTTTTTTTCGTTGAATTTTTTATGAGATTGATACAGTCAATATACACTTTTTCAAATGGGATATCACCTTTGGGGTCATATTCAAACAATCGCTTATAAACTTCTTTTCTGATATCTTTGCATCTCTCGAGAAAGAAATCGTTACCTGCGTTGTTTTGATCAAATTTTTTCATCATTATCGCCTGAATGGGACCAACAATCATATGATCGACCTTATCCATAATTTGAATATCACTGCAGTCTGAACAGATTATCTTGTATTGTGCTAAATCACCAATATGTTTGTTGAGTAGTTTATCTGTAAAAAGGTGAGAGGTTTCGTGATATAAAATACCACGTCTATCGTTATTTAATTCCAGAAACTCATTACCCATATTTGATTTTTCGGGCATTTCGCAAATATTTCCTAAAATATATGCTCTTTTTTTAGAGTTGTATTTGTCATAGAATGAAGTTGCTCTGTTATTGGCATTGTTGGTTAATTCTACAAAGACATGCAATTCTAATCCGGTGCCATTTTGTTGGTAAAAGCGCATTACTTTATCAAAAATTTTTTCTTCGGAGACCTGTTTTTGAATTTTTGATAGCGCCTTAGCGTAATAACTCTTATTGTCGTTAAAGAACTTATTAAAGTTTGATTTTTGATAGAAATCGATCATAAACGGTGTTATGGAATCCAGAGTTTCTTTGCTTAGTCCGATAGATTGTAACTCTTTGTTATAGATAGGGTTAAACTCAAATTGTTTTAAGTCGTTAAACATCAAACCGATAGCAGAGAAATCAATTCCTATTGTTTCATCTTCATAGATCCAATTTATTATAGGGTGTTCCTTAAAGGGGAGAAATTGCGCATTGACTCTTTTTAAATATGCTGTGTGACAAGGTCGAATATCTTCTGACAGATCATCCTGAACAGCAATGTTGAATATTGTTCTAAAAAATTCAGTTCGCTCGTCTATTTTGAAAACCACTTTGTTCTCTGTATCAGTTTCTGTTGGTATTGTATTGTTTATTTTTTTCTCTTTGCAACCAAAGAGGAATAAAACAATTAAAAAGTGGAGTTGTACGTATATTTTTTTCATTCTTAAGCTTTTATTTTGTTTTGTTTACCCAACTTAGAAAATCCAGGAAAACATCATTCCAATAGTCTTTAAATCGACCATGCTCTATTTCTAATCCAAATGCATGGTCCAGACCAGGGTATACTTTAAAAGTAAGATTGTTTTTCTGGTGTCTTATAAATTCGATTGGAATTAAGTATGCAGATTCTATAGCAACAGCTTGATCTTTTGTTCCGATAGCGGCAAATATTGGTTTCTCTATACGCAATAAATTTTCAACCGGGGGTTCTGAAAAATGACTCCATCGTTTGTAACTATTATCTTTTCCCTGCCAGAATTTATCCGTTGCATTTGGGTTTGACATGATATCTTTTAAATCATTGAATAATGAATCTATTTTTGTGATGGCTTGTTCTTCTGTCAAATTTCCTTTGTCAACGTCTTTTCGTATGAAAGTTACAAAGTCAATAAACTGTGTATTTCCCCCTCCAGACCAATATCCAAAATGGGTGATTTTTTTATTAATAGTCCCTAACTTGGCCGTAACATCACTTCCTTCTGAATGACCAAGCACGATTATTTTTTCTATTTGTTTGCTATATGTTTTATATAAGTCATTGATTACTAAATCAGCTTGGTTTGTTCGGTACTCGAGTGTTTGATTTTCAAAATATGATTTGGGAATGGAAAAAGGAGGATCTTTTTGGGTTAAAAAAGGGAATCCTTTACGAGAGATAACAACGAATAAATAATCCTTCGGGATTGTAGCAAAGTCAAACGGTATTGTGGTTCCAATCGCAGTTTTTCCATTTCTCTTTTTGATTTGATATAAGGATTTTGCACTTGATCCTTGTAGGTATAAAAAGATGGTATTTATGGAGTCTGTATGTTGTGTTGAGTAGGTGTGATAATGTATTGTATCATTCTCGGTATGTATAGAATAATGCTTATAGCTATCTAATATACTATGTTTTTGTGCTAACAGTGTTATATTGTTAGCCATAAGCATTATAGCCAGTATTAATGTTTGTTTCATTCTCAAAAAGGTATGCTAATGTCTACTATATCTGTCCTGACTAGACAAAATGTTACCTTTTTTTATAGCTGTTTTTTATTCCAGATTTAAATTAAACTGATAGTTGAACACTGTCTCTGTTTGTTTTTGTGATGGATTCCAGAGGATTGTAAAGAATTCCGTTTCTTTTGAAGGAAATACCCGTTCATTGGTACAATGATAAATCATGGTGATTGCTGCCTTATCAAAATACCCTAGTTCGATAGTATCGGGAGCCTTTGATATTATTAGTTCTAATGTGTTGATGCCAGATTTTAATTGTTTTAATTCCAGATTTCTACCAAGCCGTGTTGTTTCATTGTCGAATTCATGAATGACGGTCCCATTAAGTTTAAGGGTTCCCACAAGCCCTGAGACTGTTCTCACTTCTATTTGATGATATTTATAAGTAGCATCATTTTTTGTTTCTACCTCAATAAGCTGAGGATCAGATTGGGCTGAAGATGTAATTTGCATAAGTGTAAAGAGTATGATTGATATTGTTTTTAACATATCGATTGGTTTATTAGTAATTAGGTATTGAATAAAGTTTTGTACCTGTTTGATGTAGTATGATTTTTTAATGGATCTTTTTTTTGAATAGTAAGGAGTTATAAAGAACCTACATATGGGGACTATAAATATATCATTTCTTTTCTTTTCGCATAATTTTTTCCATTTTACGCCCTTTTGCTAGTTCATCCACTAGCTTATCTAAATATCTGCATTGTCTATACAATTCAAACTCATCTTCTATTTCCTCTATTCGATACCCACAAATAACCCCTTTAATCAAGTGTGCATTGGGGTGTATGTTTGCTTTTTCAAAAAATGTTCTAAATGTCACTTTTTCTTCGATAAGTATTTGTAATGTATTTTTATCAAAACCAGTTAACCATTCTATAACCTGATGGAGTTCTTCTTTGGTTCTGCCATTCTTTTCTAACCTGCTTACATAATGAGGATAGATCGAAGCAAATATCATATTAGCTACTTTTTCATTTTTTTCAGCTGTAACTTTCATTTTGTTTGATTTTGAGTTCATTGCTGCTGACGTTATTTTATACACGTCAGTTAGGGCTAATAAGTTAGTATTTTTTCAGTTAGTTTTGGAGTAAGGTGATAAAAAAACACTTTCTGAATTATGGTTCCGTATTCAGTTTCTATTTTAGAAATACCGTTAGTTTTATTATTACTGATAGAAATCTCTGCACCTGGTACTGATATACCTTTCCAATAGTCAATAACCTTAGCACCAGTATTGTCAAATAAAACAAACTTATTCTCAAGGAACTTACTATTTGAAGGAGCTATTACCGCTAGCCCCAAGCCTAAATATATTTGTTGACTAGCGACTACTTTACGGGCTTTTTCATACAATTTATTTTCATCCTCTTTTAGTATCGTACTATTCCCTTCTGCCTAAAAAACTATTTTGCACCGGCTTTTGCTTCTGCGATACTTTTATCAAATAAATATTGATTTAATTTCGAAGTGTTTTTTCTGGTTTCTGTTATAACATCATTTTCGGTTTCTTTGTTGTTTAATCCTTTAAGATTATCTAATGCAGAAATAGAAGCAATCCGAACAGTTTCGGAATTAGATTTTTGAAACGGTACTCTATAGGTACCATATAACAATGTCGATCCCAAAACAAGGCTATATAAGGGTTCCTTTTTTTACTCTTTAGATTAATTCACCATTTTGACTATGTTTGTAGGCCATGGGTCTTCGAATTCATAACCATCTCTCCAAAGTGCAATTTCTTTATCCGTAAGAAAGCAAGATTTTAGTTTATCGGTAAACTGATTTACCTGTGTCTTATTTCCAATAACGGTCAGGTCACAGTGTCTATCACCAAAACGACCTGATTCTTTGGCAAGCTTTTCTTTTAGTAGTTTTATCTCCATTTCGGAAAGACCGTGATTCTCATCTTCAACAACTCCTGATCGCCATGAGCCAATTAATTCCAAACTAATTCCTCCTGCTGCCTGATTCCATAACAGCGAGTGCTTATCACGACTGGCGAGCCAGAAAAAACCTTTACTGCGATAAATCCGCTTATCGAGGTATTGATGGCAGATGTCCCAAAGGCGTTTGGGGTGAAATGGACGATCATCCCTGATAACTTTTGTCACTAAATCATAAGGTCGATCGGCTTGCTCTTCGGATTCTAATATAGGAGTTATCTCCTCAATTAACTGAGCTACCTGAAAATAATTGTAGGGCTCAAGCTCAAACAGAGATTCGATAGCGAGTTTACCAAAGAGTACGGAATGTGTTGAAGCCAACGGATTAATTTCCTGAATATATGTGGCGATATCCTGTAGCTTGTTTTTTTCGATTCTATCGGCTTTAGTCAGGATTAAATGACTGCAAAACAAGATTTGTTCAACCAATAAATTTATGGGGTCTCTTTTGCCTTCCATTAAATTCTGCTGCATCTGAGGAATCAGAGTTGCTCCATAATTAAAATCATGTGCCAGCATTAAGCTATCAACAAGTGCGAATACTCCTGTCAACCTAACTTTCGTTTGCCCCTTGAAATATTTAATAAGTGGCATTGGGTGACAACTTCCAGAGGTTTCAATAATGATTAGTTCTGGATTTTGTTTTGATAGCAATTTGTGGATTGCCTGATCAAGTTTTTTGATTCCTGTTTTGCTACTAAGAACACAAGAATGGATAGATTCTAAGGTGCTGCTATCATCTTCTACGAGATCTGTATATCCTAGCAACTCTCCATCCACATCTAATTCACTCATGTCATTTACAATAGCACAAGCAGCTATGTTCTTTTTTTTTGATTGCGATAGCAAGCTTCTAAAAAGTGTTGTTTTACCTGATCCAAGGAATCCATTAAGGATGACGACTGGTACTTTTTCAGATGTGCTCATTGATTTTTGTTTAGAGTGTTGATAGCTAATTTATTTTTTCTAATTCTTTATATATAGCAGTTGCTATTTTTTAATAATATGGAACCTTTTTTGTCTGTTACATTTGTTTTATGAAAGGAGCCTATGAAATACACAAATTGTGCTTATTGCAAAAGTGTTGCTAAAAATAGGCATATTTTATACAAGGACTTAAAATTTATGAATAAAAGTAGTCGAATCATCTTCTATTAAATAAATCAGAGGCTAAAGAATTCTAGCAAATACCTAAGAGAAGTATTCTCCCTGGATTTTACAGCACTGCTTTTGATTTTTAACTTTTGAAAGAGAGAAGAAATGTGTTTAAAGTGATTTATCTCTTGCTATAAGCTTATTAGTACAGGAATACCAAATTGCATCTTTGCTTCCAGGTTCATAAGGAGCAAGTCTATCGAATTTCATTCCAATTTTTTTCATTACGTTGATCGAAGCTGCATTTTCTTTCATCGCTATTGCAATAATCTTTTCTAATTTAAGAGTATCAAATCCGTATTGTAGAATGGCACGAGCTGCCTCTGTTGCTATTCCTAATCCCCAATATTCGGGTAAAAACCTATAACCGAGGTCAATTTCGTCAAACTCTGGCAGGTATGCTAATCCTGCCCAACCGACACATTGTTGTTCACTTTTCAGGATAGTAGCCCACCTGCCAAATCCATATCTTTTATAGTTACTAATTCTTCCCTTTATTGCTTGTACGATTTCTTCCACAGACTGTACTACAGGTTCTCCCGTATACTGTTGTACAATTGGATCAGCATGTAGCCTGAATAAGGCTTCCTTATCATCAAGTGTAATCTCTCTTAATACTAACCTTTCTGTTTCTATTAAAACGCTCATTTTATTATTTAAGTGGGGTATATGCGTATGAGGACATAAATTAATAATTATTTTCTTAGCATGGATTATCTTATTATACAGAGTTCTTTAGTATATGGTTTATGATTTTTGCAGCTTGTACTGGTTTTTCCAATGGAAATAAATGCCCTTCGTCAAGTGTAATCATATTAAAATTCGGGAACTTTCTTTTCCACCATTTGGCATCTGATTTTCTAAACATATTGCTTTTGCTTCCATAAATAATTGTTCCATTTAGTTTTTCTATCCCTGCAGGAAGTTTGGTGTATGTACTTCGATATATTGCTGATTCTATTTCTTTCGAAAAAGCCAGCTCAACTCCATTTTCTGTTTTTTTTAACCCATATTGAATATAGTCAGCCAGGCAATTTTTATGGAGTCCCTGAAATATACTTTTAGATTCAAAATACTCTTTGGCTTCATCTCTTGATCGAAAAACAGATTTTCTCTTTAAAGTTCGTTTTGCAGGACCGATGTAGCTGGATAACCCTATTTTTTTCATAATGACTATTAATCGTCTCTTCCAGGGGTGATAGAGAATAGGTTCTAAGACGATTATTTTTTTGAAAAGATGGGGTTTTAAAGACGCAGCAATGAGCATAAGAACACCCCCTGTAGAATGTCCAATACCAATAATAGGTTCGTTATACTTTTTTTCGATTGAATCAATTAATTCTAAGGCTAGATTCTCGAGGTTTTCATCTAACTTAAATTGGTTATGTCCCATGAGGTCAACATAATGTATATCGGCACTTTCAATCGAATTGAAAAGGCAATTAAAGCATTTGGCAGGAAAACCATTTGAATGGGCAAACTGTATCAGGTGTCTTTTCATTTTTATAGTCTTCTGGATATATTGATCTTATATAAAAGTAGTAACGAATTTATTTCTTGTTACCCATAGCTTTTATTTCATCAATTTCCTTTTCAATCAATTTTTGGTTAATTATGCTTTTCTCAATTATCACTTTTTGTTTCGTTTTTTTCCAAAAAGGAAATATGCCGTTAAATGAAACACTTAATTCAGAAAACTCTCCATTTTTACTTTCGATTTCAGTTTTGGTCTTATAATGAAATTTACCTTTGTAATATTCTGTGATTCTCTTTCTTTTTGTGAGCGAATTTAATAATAGGTCTATAATTTCATTAATATCATGAAATTATGGATTAAAATGCAGATGAGAAACTCCATTCCCAATAGTCAACTCTCTATCATCACAAGAAAACCAAAAATTAGTGCCTGTTATAGAAATATAGGTTTCTTTATATCCGTCATCATATTCCTCAATAGTTATATTTAACTTGCCACCCAGATGCTTTTTTAAGAATGCCTCTGTTTTTTTGAAGATGACTTGATGCATTTTTAATTATTTTTTAAACTATTCAACAGTTTTTTCCAGTTGTATTTTTCTTTATTAGCATTATTCCATTGTTCCAGATCAGAAAGCATTGTATCAATTTTATTTTTACTAATCCATTGGCCATTGACAAAGACTCCTGAAATTGTACGGGTATGACTAATATCTTTTAAAGGGTTTTTATCAAGTAAAACTAAATCAGCGAACTTAGCAATTTCTATGGTTCCTATTTTGTCTTCAATCCCAAGCCATTCTGCACCTAACCTTGTTGCAGAAACTAACGCTTCTTCATTGGTTAATCCTGCTTTTACTAAGAATTTGAGTTCATCATGAAGAGAAAAGCCCCAAACAATTCCCGAAATACCGGCATCAGTTCCTGTTACCATAGGCACAGCTGATTCTTTAAAGGCTTTGATGATAAGTTTATGAAAGTCAGCTTGTTTTTGGAAGTGTTCAATTAATTGTGCAGAAGCTCCTTCAAATTGATTTGCAGTCAACCATTTACTTTGCATTAATGGGTGTACATATTTTAAACTAGTTAAAGATGCGACATTGTTCAGGGATTTTGCCTGTGCAATAATAGATTCCATATTGGTTAAATTAGGAATTAGCCAGGTGCCATTTTCTTTAGCCAGTCGAGCAAATTCTTGAGCCTTTTTATAACTATAATCATCAGTTTGTTTAGACAATTCTTCAGCATGAGCGATCAGACCAAAGTGCGGAATAAAAAAATCTTCAGCTGGTTTTCCTTCAAATGCCACTGGAATATGTCCCACAACTTTCATGTCTTGCTTTTTGGCTTCATCTATAACTGCTTTAAAGGTTTCTTCATTGAGCCAGGTATATACTTTGATGAATTCATATTGCTCTTCTTTAGCAATGCGTACTGCATTTCTTCCATCAGAAGGGGTATTAGCTGTTGTATTTGATTTTCTTCCGCCAATTACTTTGGCCAGAGCTATTCTCGGACCGATTACATTACCTCGTATAATTTCATTACGTTGCCCTATATGTTCTGGTCTTGCACCTAAATCAAACACTGTTGTAACACCATTAGCAATATACGGAGTCATATTATTTTGAGTGTCATAGCTTACTAATGGTCCTTTTGTTGGGTATAATACAAAAGGACTTCCATCAGCCAGAGAATGTACATGCATATCGATCAACCCGGGAATAAGCCACTTTCCTGTTCCGTCAATTATTTGCGAATTTGCAGGAATAGTCCCGTTGATTGACTGTATTTTTTGATTGTGAATTACAATAGTTGCATTCGGGATGATTTTATGGTCAGTTGTCATAGGAATTATATTCACATTTTTTATGACATAAGCAGGATTCTCTGATGGTGATTTGTACTGTGCATTTAGATTAGCAATGAGAAATGCTAAGATTAGGAGATTTAAATATTTCATTTTGATTTTTTGATTGATGATCATATCAATGAGACGGGGAATTCTTATTTTGGTTACACTATAAAAGACGAAAGTATTTAGTACTTCAGTGCTTTTTAATGTTGTTTAGGGGTTATTTGTAATTGTTGATCCTTTGCTCTTTTCTTTGAATTGATTGAAAGGGTTGATTTCTTTCTCATATTCCTATTTGCATATGATCTCCCTTTTTCCATCCCTCCGTCTTCAACATAGTTATGAGAGGAGAAACTAGGAGATACGGATTGTTATTTCTGAATCAATGTATCAATTTTGGGAGTTCCTGTTTCGAAATCAGTTTGAGGAGTGTCATCCAGGAGTCGTAAAATGGTTGTATTAATGAATTGTATCCTTTTATTAGCAAGTATCTACTCTAGTTTTTTAAATACTACTTTTACGGTGCTTGCTTTTGAATTTTTTAGATTTTTTTCGTTCCATACGGGAGGGAAATGGTATGCTGAGAATTGACCTTTTTTCTTTTCGATGATCAGATATCTATAGATTGTATTCCTGGGCTCAGAAGTATATCCGGGGATAACAGGTTTTGCTCTTAGCGTTAATGTATCATTTTTTATATACCAGTTCTCTAAATCTTCTTTCATGTTATCAAACAATTGAAGCTTTTTATCTACGTATTTTCCAGATCCCATGATTCCTGTTCCATCCATATTCAATTTGATAGAAAAGACCCAACCAGAGAGGCTTGGCTCTGTAACCCATTCGCCTGTGAAAAAAGCAGTTTTTTCTTGTCCCAAAAGCGGATGTACTATGGTAATAATAAGAGCTGATAGAAATACTTTTTTCATGTTTTTTATTTGATTAAATCTTTTTCCAAAATGAGCATATGTTTGCATTGTATTTCGTTTTCGAAAATTGGGTTGGGATACTTCTCGACAAAAAAGTTTTTCAGAATTCTATCTATTTCAAATCCAACTTTCTGATAAAGTGTCAGCTGTCCGATGCTAGAGTTTCCTGTTCCTATTATCAATTTTTTAAAGCCTGAGTCACGACTTATTTTTTCGGCATACGCCAATAGTGCTTTTCCGTATCCTTTTTTTTGTTGAGATTCCTTAATCGCTATATTTTTTATTTCAATGGTAGTCGCATTTATTTTATGAAGTACAATAACTCCAATGGTTTCCATATTAGACACAGCAATATAACAAGTTCCGGAAGCTAGGTAAGATTCGATTTGAATTCTCGATGGGTCTGCTAATTCAAGTAGGTCCATCGGGATTTTTTCTGAAATTGTTAAAGGTCTAATGTGTATATCTAATTGTGGCAATTTTTGGTTGTTTTTTTAATTGGTTTAAAATTTTAATTCTATGTATGCTGTTTCATGGGGTTTTCCCGGTGCAATTAAAAATTGAGGGTTTTCTGATAGTACATAAATGACACTTGCATAGGTGTATGTGTTGCTTAATACATCATATCCATCATGATCTTTGGAACTGAGCACTTCTTTTATTTCTTCAATACCGAACTCATTATTTTCTTTATTAAATCGTTTTTCAAATGATGGTAATCTCTGACAGAACCCTTTTGTATCGAAAAGAGTAAAACCATTTTCTTCCAAAGCTTCCAGGTACCAATTACTATAATCATTATTACTAAGAGGATGATTGGTGTGATATGTGAAATTAGCTTCTTCATATGGTTTGAATTCTTCGATGGAATTTGCTGAAGATTCTAAAGACGTTACCTGATGCAATCCTCCAATAAGATAATTTTGACCTGAGGCATGTTTAACTGTCTTTATCCAATTGATAGCTTCTGAATATTCATTTTTATCCAGAACACCTCTTACAATTGAACTAACAGGCAATCCTTTTGATTGAGAATTTAACTGCATCAGAATATTACAGTTTATAGAGACATTAGAATTATTCATACCTGTGATACCGATATGCCCGGGAATTGTTAATATCATTAATTCCTTGCCAGTTTCATCGGTAAAATTCATAACTGTTTGATACCCGTGAAAATAAGTAGGAATGTCCATATTTTGAGCAGCAAGAGTTGGATGGCTATTACTTTTATTAATTCCGATTGAACTACATTTATGAGCAAAGAGATATTTCGTACTAAAGAAGAATTCATCTCCAAGTTGGTGCATAAAAATAATTTCATGAGGAATCCCAGATCCATCAGAGATTCCTTTAATTTCTTCTAGAAGGTTTGGAGTCCATTTCTTCATAGAGGAGACAAAATTCGTTTTACTTAAAAATCTTTTTATAAAGGTTAATGGTTCCTCCTTGGTTGTTCTTCCAATGTCTGCTAATAATGAATCGGTTACTGTCTTTATTTCATCTTTTAGTAAACGACCGTGCTGAACCCCCCTTTCATATGGAGTACCCGAAAGATGTAAGATTTTTAATTTGCCATCAGCAACAATCTCTAACGGGGCAACTGTTTCTGCTGTGGTTTTCTGTTTTGTTTTATTATCTTTCTTATCCTGGCATTGACAAGAAGCTAAAAGGATAAAAACCAGAAAGATTATTTTATTCATGTTAATTGTATCTGTATTAGTGTTAGCGGCTATGTAAAAGTGTTTTAATACTTTTTTACATAGTGTTTGGACTCGTTTTTTTCTTGTTGATTAGTTTTTTAATTATCAGAATTTGACCTAAGTGATAATTGGTGTGTTCTATCATTACGTCAATATTGCGTTTATAGGTTCCATATTTCTCATAAACAAAACATTCTGAGAGTTTATCCTCTGTCATTTCTCCCACTATGGAGATTAATTTTTCAGCATCAGTACAAAATCGATGTGTCAACTTATTCCAATCTTCTTCGGATGTAATAGGAGGAGCATCAAAACTAAAGGCATCCCTTATTTCTAGAGGACCTCCTTGTAATACTTTTGTTACTCCATCAATATAGTAATGGATATGGAAAGTGAGTTTGGCTATAGAGTTTAAATCATAAACAGTTTCTATTGCATCTTTCCAGTCGATATTCAAGATTTGTTCTTTGAAGTTTGTTCCTGTTACCCATTTTCCATCAGTTAAAACTTCTCGTAGACGATTTGCTAAATACTCTGAAGTCTTCATGTGTTTACTTGATTACTACCAACGTTTACTATATGTTACGCAACAGGTAAAATGTTACCCGGTTTTCTGATTTTCTTTTGTGTAGGTCTTGAGTCTTTATAAAAATACAATAATCATTCGTGTGATGATAATTTTCTAAGTAGATAAGAACCAGTAATTATTTATAATAGTATTATAACTTATTTTGTTTAGCGTTTTGTTCAAACTCTAATTTAATATATTCATCTGATTTCCCTTTAGGGATTGACGGAGAATGCCATTTTTCATTCAAAATCATTTTTCCAATAAAAGCAATTTGACCAATATGATATGGATAATGAGCGATTTGCCGTGTTATGCTCTCGATTAATTTAACTTTTTTATTTCTAATTACAATTGGTGTGTGGAAATTGGTTTTATTAATACTGTTTAGGGCATTAAAAAGACAATCCCATCCTTTTTCCCATCGTTCAATTAATTCTGAATAGTGCAAGTGCTGGCTTGAAAATTCACGTTCACGATCTCTCCACTCTTTTTCTCCATCGCTTTCAAAAAAATCGGTCCATCGTGATAGCATGTTTTCCGACATGTGGAGTATGATGCATGCTATATCATTACTTTCTTCATTGTATTTCCAATACAAATCTTTTTCTGTCAATTGCAAAATTGTTTTATCCGCTACTTCTTTATAAGATCTAAATTGTTTTTTTATGTTTTCTAAGTATTCCTCTACCACTTTTTGTATGTTTTACTTCGCTATAACGGAGAGTATATAAATTGAGGAGATCCAAAGGAACTATACTTCCATATACAGCGTTATAGAATTGTTTCTGTTTTGTTTTAATAGATTATTTTTTCTTGTTTTTTGCCTTCAGTAGCCCTTGTTTCATTTTTTGATCAAAGTTAGCGTTTGGATATTTAGTAAGTCCCTGGTTAAAATATTTAATTGCATTTTCATAGTCTTGGTGCTTTAAATAAAATTGCCCGAAACGATGCTGCCAATATGCCGAAGCATATCTTTCAGTAGTTAATACATCTTTGAATTCAGTCATGAAAACATTAAAATATTTAAAATTATCTCTCTTCCAGGCTAACCAGATCAATCCATTTTTGGTGTTATCATCGATTTTTTTATTCCCCCAAAATCTTTTAGCGCGTTCGATAAAATAAGTAGTCAGGTAATCCATTCCTCCTAGATCTACATACTGCTGAATGCTCTCAAAAACCAGTGAGTCATAATTGTGATAATAATATTTCAACCCTTTGTACATTGCTAAATGTGCCAAAGTTTCATGTACTTCATCGTTAAACAAGCTGTATTTCCAAATAAGATTTTTAGGAGCACTCTTTTTTAATATTTTATGGAATGCTTCAGTTGAATTGATATAATAGATATCTTTTCTGGAATTCGCCATATATAGATAAGTATCTCTATCTGAGGTAATTTTTTTGACTCCTTCTTCTGAAGCATAGCCTCCATCAGTTATAATTGCTCCATTGAAGATATCATTCTTTTTTAAAATCAATTCACTTGTATAATAAGCAGCAGCTTCCCAACCAAAAATGAGCCGCTCATTAGTTGTCCTATAATTAGAATCGATAAAGCGAATAACTTCATTCACTAAAAAGTTAGTAAACTTTTGACTATCCTCTCCAAATAATGACCATCTGGATGAATCATTATCGTGAATACCTACAATAATCATTTCTGGAATTGCTCCGGGGGTGCGCAATGCTTTTTGAATTGATACTCCGCTAAAAAAATACCACTGTCCATCTAAGATATAAAATACGGGATATTTCTTTTTTGAATTCAAATATCCGTCAGGGGTGTAAATTTGAATTGTTCTATCCTCATTTAAGACAGTAGATTTAATGGTATGATTAATTCCGATTGTAATTGGTGAATTTTCCTGTGCACTACCTACTATATATATAAAGCAATAAATGATAAAAATTAATGAATGTTTCATGCCCTTTACTGTTTTATTTTGTTCATAGGTTTGGGTAAATATAAGTAATGGTTTTGTATAGCTGATCCGTTGTTCTTTTTTGAGCGTAAAAAACATTGGTTTTTATGTTTTTATCGTATTGCGGTCTGTTTTTTTATTCCAAAACCCTTCCCATCATAGAGCCGGCATTAAGTATGCAATGAGCAATAATTAGTGGCCATAAGTTTCGACCAAATTTTACATAGGCTATTCCCATAATTAGACCAATTATACCAACGGTAATTGATCTTTCAGAAAAATCATTAGAATGTCTAAAACCAAAAATTACAGCTTGTAGTACCACAGCAATTACAGTAGCGATAGATTTCGCAGAAAACAATTTTTCAATCCAGTTCATTAAAAAGCCTCTGTCTAACAATTCTTCTAACATTGACTCCAGTAGGATAAAAGGGATGATGAGAAAAAAATGCGACCAATTTCCTTTGAGATTCCCAAATTTAGAAACAGCACTTTCTGATGAGGTATCTGCTCCTAAGGAAAACGGTAAATGGTCTATTAAAATATTAAATGCGATTAATGAAATCATGGTAGTCGCAAGAATTAAAATTACAATTCCTAATACACCCCATAAGTTATTTGGTTTTCGCAAGCCTAATTCTTTCCAGGTAACATTTCTTGCTTTCATTCTCCATGTTGCTATCGCTAGGGTAATGAATGACCAAAAAAGACCATTGGCTATAAACCCGACCTGTGGGAGATAGATTTCTCTAACCAAAAACATTATAGAAATGTATACTACCAGATCAAAAAGAAACCCTTTGTAATCGGTTGGTTTTGTTTCAGTATTGATAGTATTGAGATTCATTTTGCTGTTTCATCTGTTGGTTCTTTATTAGACAACGTTTTTTCAAATTGTTACAATTCTAAATTTAATGCAGATTAACATGCAGGCTGTGAAGTGTAGAAACAGTTTGATAAGGTAGCTTTATACATTATGACTATTGTAGTAATCTTCACGGAAATGTAGCCTAATATGGGAATAAATATTATTCGCCAAGTTTGCTAAATTTTGATTTTCTAAATGTTCTTAGCATCTGTTTTTTATATAGGGGTCTGTCATTCGTCATATTTATTATAAAATCATATCCGTTTAAATATGTCCGATACATATTTTGCTCCATTATTTGTTTGTTATTTTGATAGATTTTAAGCGTGAATACTTCAAAAGGAACCCCGTCGATGGTTTCTTTATTAGAGGTAGAATCAACTGTTACCTCTTGTGCATTGAAAATATCATAGATATGCTTTTTAATCAAGGGGTACTTATCGTGCCACTCGTTTTTATAACTTTCCTTAAAGGGAATAATAGTTGATTGAAATTTTGAAATAGTGTTTTTGCGAAATGTTATTAATTTAATTTCCTTTCCTGTAATATTAGGAGTGATTCCTGATTCTTTTATCTTTTCTATTCCTTCTTTTATGTCTTTATCTAAATTTCTGGAACTTTCAATTTCCCAATTATCTATAAAAGCCATAGTCCAGCCTATTTCAGGAGTTGTGAAGGTTTTATTTTGTTTTGAACAACTTATAAAAATTGTGATTGCTATAGGAATTAATATTGTTTTAAATTTCATAAAGTTTAGTTTTACTCACCAAGTGAGATGCAAATGCTACGATATTTGTTGTGTCGAAATATTTTATAATAATTTCCCTTGAATGCTTTGTGGACTTCCTTCGGGGAGTTGCTTATGATATTATTTTGCTTTTGTCAGTGCCATTTTTACAGCAAGTCCGGTTAATATTGATGCCATAAACCATTTTTGAATCCGCAACCAAATAGGCTTTTTCGAAAACCAGGTTGCCATTCTAGCGGCAGAAATAACAATCAATAGATTTACTGTGAAACTTATAAGTATTTGAATAATGCCTAATTGAAAGCTCTGACTCAAAATAGTCCCATTTTCAGGTTTTATAAACTGTGGAAAAAACGACAGATAAAATACAGCCATTTTAGGATTTAGAACATTGGTCATAAAACCAATATTAAATAGTTTAATTGGTTTGTCAGCTTTTAAGTGCTGATGAACGTCAAAGATTTTATTTTCAGATTTTATTGCATTATACGCTAAGTAAAGAAGATACCCAACACCGAGAAATTTTACCACAATAAAAGCATAAGGAATCGCAAAAAATATAGCTGTTAAACCAAATGAAACCATCAGAATATGAAACAGGAATCCACTCATGACTCCCAAAAGAGATACTATTCCAGCATTTTTGCCCTGGGATAGGGATCTTGAGATCAAGTAAATCATATTTGGTCCAGGCGAAAGTACCATTAGTAAGGCTGCGAATCCAAATAAAAGAAGGTCATTAAACGGGATCATATTATTTTTATTTATTTCAGTTTTTTTAAACAGGATACATCTACGTTTTAGATTTGTAGGTATTCAATTTGTCAGCAATATATTTACTCTTTTTAAAAGGAATATGACCACTAGGTTTTCCATTTTTAGCCCACCATTCCTTATCTTGGATTTCATAGTTCAAGTATTCATCATTCAGTAGTCGTAACTTTTCTGTCATCGTCGCATCCGCACTTTGATCAATTTTAGTTCCGGAAATAGACCAATCCATTTTAATCCCCATTTCCAGTAACTCGCTTATTAATTCATAATTAGATTTAATTTCTGCCTGATATGTTGTTGTTAGATAATTTTGTAAAGGATATCGACCTTTATACATCTTATTAATATCTAATTGTAACTCTTCAACTAAGTAGTGAATAGTTGAGGCTTTTTTTGCATAGAGAAGTAGTCCATCCGTACTACAACCTTGTTTCAATAGAAAATCTAGCTTTAGTCTATCATCAACATATTTTTGTGGAATATTAGGATATCCATCTTCTGGCGGTTGTATATCTCCATAAATGGCAAAGACTTCTTTAAATCTTTGTAATCCCAAATCAGGATCATTTGGAGTGTAGTAAAAGTAATATTGAAATATCTTATTATCAGAATAATGAAGTTCTTTAAAATCAAAATCAGGATCATATTCTTCTTCATACCAGGAAGCAATGGTGAGTGAATTGAAAAACTCAGTAAATGAATTGGTATTGATTTTTACGATGCCATCTCCTCCAGAATAGTTTGCAAAATAGATCTGACCGTATTGATGCTGTTGCAGACTCATGAAATAGATCCCTCGATCGCCAAAAGCAAAAACCAATATTTCGTCATTGTTGAGGTTATGAGGAACAAAGTCTTCTGCTTCAATGTCATGAAGGGTATAGGTCATTGGATGTTTTTTCTGAATGATTATATCTCCAATGCTTAGAAATCGTTCAATGGACCATAGTTCAGCATCGTTTTCCGAATGTATTGTAGGATGGTTAGGGTAGGGGATTCCTCCATTATATTTAAGTAAAAAGGATTTAAAATCACTTGGGAATTTTTTATTCCATAATTCTTCTGCATCTTTAATTTCCCGAAGGGAAATGGTTGACTCCTCTTTGAATATTTTAATTTCTTTCATTTTCAACATGATGAAGGTTAACAGTCTTTAGTATGAAAAGCAGTGAATTTTTAGGGACTTATTTTTCTGATCAATACTGACCTTAAATTTATAAAACTCATTTTTATTGAAGTAGGTATCGTCTTATTTTTTATATGTGTAATGGTTGTAGGTTTAGGGTTTCCAAAACAAATCATTGATCTGTTGATGATATTTCACATCTGAAATTTTTAGAATCTCTTCTAACAAATCTGTTGAAATCGGTTTAGAGTTTGGATATTTAAAGTTGTTTAAAAAGTTTTTTAACGCAAGGTTCAGCGTGTTTTCTCCAATGAGTTGACTTAGTTCTACAAAGACAATAGCTCCTTTATTATAAGCAATATCGGTATGTTTTTTTGTAGCTTTTATTAGGGGAGTAGGCGCATGAAAACCTTTCTGAGCCTCGTAAATCTGCTTTTGTACAGCAAGACGTTCTATCATCTTATCATTTCCATGCATTTGTTTATAAATCATCATTTCGGTGTACATAGCCAAACTTTCGGTAAGCATGGCATATCCTTCTCGGTAGTCAGGGGCAATTTGATTGTTTCCCCACCAAAAATGAGCAACTTCATGACCCGCTAATTCATTAATCACGTCTTGATTATCACCTGCTTTTACATGGGCGTGAAATGCCATATTCTCTGTCATAAAAACAACTCCGGGATAAGCAGTTCCATTAAATCCCTGAGAAAAAGAAGAAATCTCAGCAAAAACAATTGAATCAAACGGATATAAACCAAAGTTTTTGTTGCAATACGCTAAGGTAAGCATAGTGTTCTTGATCAGTTCATCTACATTCTGATCGTGTAGAGGATTATAATAGACCTCAATAGAAACTCCTTTATACATTGCTTTTTTTACACTATATCCGGCAGAAGACAACGCAAAGCGAAATGGAATATTCTCGGCTTCATATTGAACATAGGACCTTCCGTTTTCGTGCCATTTTTTATGAAGCATTCCTGTACCGATAGCAATTTGGCTGTCATCCACAGAAATTTGCATTTTCAGATCGATAAACGTATCTATATAAGTTCTTTCGGCTTCCAAGGGTTTTATATCAGTCACTTTTCCTAAACCATATTTTTTACGGGTATCTTCGTCTTTAATTTCACGGTCTGCATCATAGCCGAAAAAGGGAAAATATTGACTGATCCGCATAAATGAACCATTATCAATAATTGCATTAAAAGGCTGGTGCCCGTTAACTGGCAGCCATTGATAATGAAGTGTAAACGAAAGTTGAGTGGAATCATTTGGTTGTATCGGTTGTTCTAGTATCAGTAGATTATCCGAGTTTTTTAACCGAAGTGTTCGATTTTTGGTTTGGAAGATCATAGATTGAATCTCGAAATCCTTTGGGATAGAAATCAACAAGGAATCCAGCGGAACAGCATGTAGATTTTTAATCAGATACTGTCCCTTGATGGTATAGGATTTTTTTTCTGGAAATAAATCAATTTCAGTGATAACATTTTTAATGGTTGGTTGTGGTATAGTTTCAAATTTTCTGTACAATTTTTCATAGTTTGCCATTTCAGATAAAAGAGTTTCCTTATCCTGTAAGTTGTAGCCGTTCAAATAGGATTTTGAAGACACAAGACCTATACAAAGCATGAGAGAAAGAAGGAGTAATCCAATCCATTTTTTTCCTGTATGTTGTATAAGAAAATGAGTTATAAATAGAACACTGAGCATTGAAAAACCAAAGATCAAACGCAATCCAAAAACAGGTAAATACGGACCGTATCCTATAAAATCACTATACGTACCGAGATAACCTGATAGGAATCGAAATAACGAGTTATGGAGGATGTAGTTTGAGATAGGCGTAGCAAAGAAGAAAAAGAATAGTATAGAAATGACTAATGCCAACGTTTTTGTAGTAGCCAAATTGTTGATGAATAGTAAAAAACCAAGCAGTAATAAAAGTGGAAATGTATTATATACAATCACACCCCAATAGGCATTCCAATCAAAAACAGGGTAGTTGTAAATGAATTGAAATAGGATGGCTTCAGCTAAAAGTAAAACAGTCAAAAAAGTAACTAATAGGGTGAGGCTACCAAAATGGCCTATCAATTTTTGATTGGAATAATAGGTGGTATCCTGAATAATAGAGAACCCCGAGGCTTCACTACACCAATAGGTATCATTTACAAAATACACCAAGACCAAAGCACCAACTGGATAAAAAATGCCATTAATGGTTTGCGCCAAAAGTCCTGAAGAGGCATAGTTCTCGGGAAATCGAATCCCCATATCAATATCGGAATATAATTCTATTCCAAGATAGAAGAGTAGGAGTACCGAAACGACTATCAATGCTGTACTTTTGAATAAGTATAAGGTGTCTATCTTAAAAAAAGAACCTATGGATTGCCAGGTTGATTTGATACTGAAAATGGGGTTTATTGGAGTAAAAGAAGAATGGATATGTGATAGTACTGCTCTTCTCATTTTTCTAGATACCTTGTTTTTTCTTGTAGACTTAGGAACAAAAGAAAATGTTCTGCAACTAAAGTAAATACCGATAAAAGAAAATGTTAAGTATAGTAAACGGTTTATTGCAAAGTAATGAGTAAAAGGAACTACCATTGTACTTCGCTGTGCAATGGTAAGATCTTTACTTTCCATAAAATAGGCAGATAGTCCAAAGGGATCTGTAAAGGCTGAAATCTTTTGCGCAAGTAGCGATTGTGGTAATGCCTGTGCCATAAAAGGAGCATTAGAAAATAGCATGATAATCATGTAGAGTATATACAATGTCAATCCGCATAAGGCAACCAATAGTTTATTCTGAAATTTTTGAGCAACCCAAAAAAGTAATGAGCAGACAAGTAGTGCGTTAAGGCACCCAAAGACGATAAAAGGATACACAAAATGCCACAAATAAAAACCACTGTTCTCAGTATGAGCTAGTTTTATTTGAAGCCCGATAGTGAATCCGGTACTAATAGTAAGAAAAGCTAAAACAGTTAATGTATAAAAGGAGAAAAATCGAGAGAAGGCAAAAGCTTTTTTCCGGACAGGAGTTGTAAATACAATGAAACCAAAATTAGCATCTTTCTCCTTAAATAATACAAGGAACACCAGAATCGTAGCAATAAAAATAAGTAATAGACTCAATAAACCTATGATATATCCAAGGTTATAAGGTGCGTTTATAGCAAGGTGTTTTCCTAATGAGATTTTGAATTGAAACCCTACAAAATAGCCTATGCTCAATAAAAGTAGTACTCCAATATAGGCAAATTTTTGATGAAAAACACTGAATACATCGTTGTTAATAACTGCTTTTACCATCATGACAAATAATTAAAATAAACATGTTCTAAAGTTGGATTTATCGCTTGAAAGCTATCGGGTTGTTCGTCGGCAACTACTGTGACATTCATCACGCGTTCTACTAATTGGGTATTGATAACCTTATAATTTGTTTCGATAGCTGATATATCGTTTTTTTCAGTTTCCTTACTCCATAATTTTCCTTGTAGTTGTTTGATAAAATCTTTCGGCTTTCCTTGTACAATAAGTTTTCCCCGCTTCATAATTCCCATGGTAGAGCATAAATTCCGAACATCTTCTACTAGATGAGTGGATAGTATAATAATGATGTCTTCGCTGAGATCACTTAATAATGTGTTAAAACGGTTTCGCTCTTCGGGGTCTAAACCTGCGGTGGGTTCATCTACAATAACAATTTTAGGACTCCCCAATAATGCCTGTGCTACACCAAAGCGTTGTTTCATTCCTCCCGAAAATGTATGTACGGCTTTGTCCTTAGCATCTAAAAGGTTTACCTTTTCTAATAGGGTTATAATTTGCTTTTTCCTTTTTTGTGGATGATTTATACCTTTTAACTTGGCTAAATGTTCCAGTAAATTGTAGGCAGATATCTTTGGATATACCCCAAAATATTGCGGTAAAAACCCCAGGTGTTTTTGAATCTCAATTGGATTTTCAACAATATCCTGGTTATTAAACGTTATTGTTCCTTCTGAAGGTTTTTGTAGTCCTACAATGGCTTTCATTAATGAGGATTTGCCTGCTCCATTGGGACCCAACAGCCCGAAAATTCCATTCTTTATTTCTATAGTTAAGGCATTAAGCGCCTGGTACCCGTTGCTGTAGACAAGGGATACATTGTGGATATTTAATGTATTCATGTTATTTTATTTTGGAGGAACTATTCTATATAATCAATAATATCACCAGGTTTACATTCCAGTACTTTACAGATAGCATCCAGGGTCTCAAATCGAATCCCTTTTGCTCTTCCTGTTTTTAGAATCGATAAATTGGCAGGAGTAATACCAATTTGTTGTGCCAAATTTTTGCTTTTCATTTTACGTTTGGCAAGCATAACGTCTATATTTATAATAATTGCCATACTTTATATATATAAGTCTTGTTCGTTTTGAAGATGAAGCCCTTGATTAAATATTTCCGATAGAATAAACACGAAAATACCGAGAAATATATGTAATGAAACAATTATAAAAACAGGTGTTTCCAATTCCACGAAAAGATAGGCGATAAACATCAAAATAATTGAGGCAAATAAGTTGTGCCAATAGAAACGTTTTAGATGTATAATATTTGATTTGGTAAAAATCCTTGGCTGGAAAAACACTTTAAAAACATTAGATAAAAAGAAAAAAAACAGTGTATAGAATAGTAACGGAATTAAGAATGAAAATATCCAGTATCTCCAGGTATCATGCAAAAGAAGAAAAGGGATATCAGTAAACGGGTATTCAATAACTTCCTGTTTTTGAGTGTAATGAATGTTTATGCCTAATGTTTTACAACCTATAGCATATGCTGTTGTTACAAAATAGAGAAATGCCAATAGCGAGGTCACTACATAGAGTGTTTTTGAAATAAATTTTGTCTTCTTCATTATCGATGATGAATAATAATTTACCTCAAAAGAACAAAAAATTATTGTAAAACGATAATTTTTTAAAAAAAAATATTAAAACATGCATTGATACTAAATTCGTGCAGACGTTTTGTGTATACATTATGAGAAAGCCGTTGAGGGACTTTCTATAAAATATCGAAAGGGTATCATCGAAGTGAATTCATTATGTGATGGGCTATATACTATTGGAAATTATATTTATTTCATTATTTGTTCCAGGTGATGTTCTAAATGTGTTACATAATCGTTCATCAGAAATCTCAAGTCAGAGACCTTATTTTTTTCGAATTCAATTTTATAATTCAGCGTTTTTTCTGTTTGTTTCGTAATTAAATTAAGAATTCGGTTATTGATTGCATTCCAGCACTCGACAATCTCTTTGGTGTCAGAATTTTGATAATCATTTGCTTTGACTAACTCATCTTGATTATATCCTCTGATCCGATAGGGTTTGTTTTCAAACTGAATTTCTGTAAATCTTTGAAGGTTGTTAATCCCAGAGTCAATTAAATGTCCTAAGATCTCTTTCTTTGACCATTTTTCAGTAGCTCCTTTCCGACTCATTTCCAATTCAGAAGATTGTACTAGATAGGCGCTTCCTTTTTTTAGTAATTGTTCGAGTTTATTAATTGTTTCAGTCATTTCTCAAGAGTAGTTAGCATTTTATATCAACTGTCGTCTCCATGTATTTATGATGCTGTGGTATGTATTTATTTTTTTGGTCTGAGGTTCTCTATTACCTGAGCATTTACCCAATACCTTTTTCCTATATAAGTACGAGTTCCATCTTTTTTTACTTTCCATTCTCCTCTGGTAAAGAATAGATATTTCCCGTCATAGGTCACATGTGGAGAGCTCTCCTGGAGTTTTGTATTTATTATTGGTCCCATATTTATTGGTGTTAACCAAGAACCATCTTTATGCTTAAAACTGATATAGATATCTGATTGTCCATAGCCGTCTTCTCGTTCTACATCCCACATTAAGTAGGATTCATCTGGTGCAATATAAGGATGAGCGATGTATTCTCCTGTATTAATTTCGGCATTCATTTTTACAGGGGCTTCATATTTGCCATTTATCAGGCGTGAATAACCAAGATTACCATGACCGTTATCTTCTTTTTTAAAAAAAGGAAAATAATAAGTTCCATTCGATGAAACCGACATACCATGTGCCTGTTCTTCTAAGAAGGTTCCCAGGCTTTCGGGGGCTGACCAACCCGAATCAATTCGTTTTCTATACTTTTTTCCAACATACATTGTACTGCCATCAGCGGAGAATTGTGGCCATTTTATATCGGTTTCAGATTCTTGTCCCCAACCATTGTCTTCATATCGAATAACAAAAAATGTTCGTTTTTTATATCTTCCGTTTTTTCTGGTAAAATAAAATTCCTTCATATCAGGTGAAAATATTCCTCCTTCGAACCTCCCTTCTGGAGATACTATTTTGGGATCAAAAAGAGTAGGAGTTAATGTAGGTGGTTCTTCACCAAAATAAGCACTTTCTATAAGGGGTGTTTCAACGTTATTTTCATTCTTATTCTTCGTCTTGCAAGCATTTAAAAACAGGATCAATAAAAGTATAGAAGATACAAAGCTGTATTTATTCATTGTTTAATGATTTCAAAATGTTTGGTATTGTGAGTTTGCGTAGTAATACAAATTGATTATGGATTTAAATGTACAGAATAGCAATAAGAAAACCCAAACTTCTCAACATTTAGTGGATATATGAATCAATTTAATTCTATATGTAATAGCAGCTATTGCCAGAAAATCATTGAAAACTGATATTTAGAACTTCGTATCGGTTTATTCCTGAAATGTGGTTCATATTTCTATGATAAGGACCACATCTGTGTATGGTGTTTAGAAAAAAGAAGGCTAAACATTAGTATATGGTCTGGTATTTTGTGTTATCTATCGCCTTACTATAGTTTATATTGTATTAGTAACACATTTAATTATTTGTACAGATTATTAATTGTATTAACATTCGCTAACTTTTTTTAATCAAATGACCTGTATCCTTGATTTTTATAAATTTATAAAGCAGCAAATCTAGTTCTTAATGTTTGGAGCAAGCCAAATATCGTATAGTGTCTTCTTATAGATACGTTTATTTCTACTTAGATGTTATAACCATCCATTATATACGAAAATTAAAAAAACGGTGTCAAGGAAACCATGAATAGCAATGTTGAACCATAGGTCATTCTTTCGGATATGAAAAATAACAGCCAACAGCATCCCGGTAATGCCGGCCACGATCTGCCCACTAATTCCTTGATAGGCGTGTACCCAACCAAAAATAAGCCCAAAGAGTAAAATATTACAAACAAGACTTATGTTGCTGGAACCGAAAAACTTCGTAAACTGGCTCATTAAATAGCCTCTAAATACAATTTCTTCGGCAAAGGCAGCTGATATCCAAACATACACTAGAATTTTGAGTATTTCTGGCAAGTTCCCAGTGTAAACTTCGAATACAGAAAAATCTATGGGATGTCCAGTAAAATGAGTTACCACGGGTACTAAAACGTAGTAATAGAATAGAAATAACAAGGTGCCAAGTAATGGAGCTGTTAGGAGTAAATTTTTTGCGCTAGACTTGTTCCACCGAAAACCTAAAGATTTAAAAAGGCCTTTTTTGTATTCTATTGCACTTGCGATTAATAGTAATACAGCTGCTATGGTCATTTGAAAATACCCTGATAGGTATAAGATATAACAAAGAGCGATAGTTACTATAGGGGTTAATTTTGTAGTTAAAAAGGTGTTGTTCATATTTTTATTCGTTTAGAATTGAAAACGAAATAACAACGATCCGGGAAGAAAAACCGTTGAAAAACAGTAACTTTTACTGAATGGTATCAAAAAAGGACCTGAATAATCAGCTTGATTTATATTTTATTTCCAAACCAATCTTTAAACGCCTGCTTTTTATACCTACTGATATTTACCTGAAAGACTTTTTGATTAGCAATTGTTGGTTTGAGCAATAACAATAATTTTCCATTTGCTATGGGTTGTATTTGTTCTATAGAACGAGCGTGAAGAATTGTTTGCCTATTAGCTCTGAAAAAACTGTGCATATTGATTTTGTCTTCTACTTCATTTAACGTAAAATCTGTGCTAATGGTTGTTCCATTTGTTTTAACGAGATATACTATTTTATTTTCAGTGAAAAAAAATGCAATTTCATTATACCCGATCAAAGTAATTTTGCCCGCGTGTTCAACTTTAAGCTTTCCTTTTATAGATGCAAGCTTCAACAGCTTATATACATCAGATGCGAATAAAATAGTAATTCCGAGGATACTTAATAGAAGTGTAATAGAAAACCCGGTCAACAGATGATAAAAATTATATGATTTAATACCATGAATCAATCCATTTAATGTAAAATAAAATATAGTATAGACGATTGAAATATATCCCAAGGTCGTGAATAAAAAGCGCAAAAGTATGCGAGTATTAATTTTTTCTACGAAGTGAGTTTTTTTGAAATAGTTAAAATTGAAATAAGCAATGCTTATAATGATACTTCCGAGAAGGATTGAGATAACGATGGGAAACCAAGGGAATTTATAGGATTCATTTAGAGGAAAGTTTTCAGGTGCTGTAAGGTGATTGACTACTATAGATAGTATTACAAGTACCAAAGCACTTCTAACCCAAAAAAATAAAAAATTATCTTTTTGCTTAAAGAAAATGATCATTTTTTTCATTGAAATTATAATCTGTTTTCTTATTTATAAATTTCTATACCCAGTAAGCCTGATATATATAACGATTCTTCTATAAATGTAATGTATTCTGGTTCTACATTTGATTCTATTTTTTCTATTAAACCTCCATTCAAGGAGTCCAGTACATATACGTGTGTTTCCAATTCTGGATCTTGCGCTATCATATATACTTTGTCTTCAGCTACAGTATATGAATTAATCATAAAGTTGTTCTTTCCAAATTCCCATGACAAACTCCCTGTTTTTAGATTATAACAGCTAATGCCTGGAATATCTTCAACCACAACAAATAAATTATTATCAAAAATAGTCTTGCACTGCCATGTAGCTTTTTTAAGCTCTTCAGCATCAAATGAAAGTAATAAATCGCTTGTGCTATTCCATTTTTTGATGGAAATCATTTTCGATTTGTTTGATTCTTCTATGAGCCAATTACTGTTTTTAGAGTTTATAACTCTTATTATTGATTTATCATAAACTTTTTTAGTCTCATTATCAGTTAATAGGAAAACACCGTCAGCTCCACTTAAAAAGATCATATCTTCCTCAATAAAAACAGTATCTACAAGATTGTCTAATTCTATTGTTTCACTTATTTCTAATAATGCTAAGTTTAATCTGCAGTAATAATTCTTATTATTTTCAATAGAAATTGATAAGAATTCTAAATGAAATTTCCGTTTAGGATGTATTCCATCACTGTAGATCCTGTATGGAGTTTCAATGACCTTTAATAATTCTCCTTCTTTATCTAAAACTCCTAAAATTTGTTTTTTTGTAGAGATATCAACAGCTCCATAAATAACATAGGCATCAGTTACCCAAATACTATGTGTACCTATAGGACTTGAATACTCAATTTCATGTTCCCATAACAATATTCCTGATAGTTTTTCAATAGCCAGAATAGTACTGTCCATCCTGAAATAGATATGATTAGAATCGTTAACTTCATTAAAAGCGACGTCAATAATATCTATTGAGTTTAACAACTTCATCATCTTATATCGTTATTGTTTTTTTATTGGACATTCATTTATTGCTAGTAAAATCTGGCTTAATACAGGTGTGATATGCAGCCACACTTGCCGTTTTAACTTTTATGGTAGGAGTATTATTTTAGTTGTTCAATTATTTGATTTGCAGTTTGTTTGATGATTTGATTTGCTTCGGGAAAACTCGAATTGGTGATTATCGAGATTCCATATTCATGCTCAGGGTAAATCATTAGCCAATTTTGACTTCCATAAATGCCTCCATGGTGCTCTATATGAGTTCCATTGGGATCATCAATTACATCCCAAAAATAAGCAAGCCAAATATTATCTACGTCTTTGAATAATTTTTTATGGGATCTTTTTACTATTGAATTGGATGCATTTAATTGCCATTTGATATAATGCAACATATCTAACGAATTAGATTTAACTCTCCCTGCGGCTCCCCAAAGATTAATGGGTTCTTTAAAATTAGGCATTAATTGATGCTTCTCATTGTAACCATTCGCCAAGAATCCTTGTTTGTCTTTGTCTAAATTGATAAAGGTGTTTTTCATTTTTGCAGGTACAAATAGTTTCGTCTTTAACAACTCCTCGAAAGGTTTGTTATAGATTACCTCCAACATATGTGCAACTAAATTAGGGGCAACATTAGAATAACTATACACCTTTCCTGGTGGTTCTGTTAGCTCTAATGATTTCAAATCAGCTAACAGTTTCTGTTTTTTATAGGTGGAGAGTATTTCTTTGGCTTTTGAATAGTTATCAAAATTAGGTGTTTGATATAAGGCGCTTACTTCTCCAATGTTTAGCGGGATACCACTTGTATGTGTGATGAGGTGAATCATTCGAATCGGTTCATCGTTATAAATCAGATTTCTATAATCTTTTCCTAAAATTTCATAAATAGGAGTATTTAATTCTATTTTTCCTTCTTCAATTGCGCATGCGACTAAATATCCGGTCATCGTTTTGGTGACAGAAGCTATCTCATACAGGGTTTCATTAGTTGGTTTGTTATGCTGATTTTTATCCAGTTCTCCATAATGACCTATATAACTTTCTCCTTTATAGTAGACAGCAATAGAAACCGCATTAAATCGAGTGTCTTTTAGGAATCTATCAGCTTCCTTATCAACGATTAAAGTCAGTGTATCCGTTTTGGATTGTGAAGCACAACTGTTAAGTACTAACAAAATAAGATATAATATCTCAAACTTGATTTTCATATGTTAGTTTTTTGATTACTCACAACGTTTAATATATGTTATAACGTTGTAAAATGTTACGGTGTTTTTCATTTTTATTGTATAAGGATTGCTAATTTTCTGTATGGTGAGTATTGTGTATAACCATAGATAGACCCGGTCATTTAATTATACAGCTGTTATAGTTGCCTCTGATGTGATGTTTCAAGGTTTCCTTATGTTATTTTTTAAATCATAATTGATTGATTTTAAAAAGTTTTTGTTTGCTGTTTTGTTGAGAACTTTAGTATAATACCAAAAAAGACAGGTGTGCAATACCCACTTACTCTTTGGTATATTTCCATGTATTCCCGCTTTGTTCAAAAACCATTTGTTTGCCATCTGCCGAAAAAGTAAATGATATCGACTCGGCATACATTTGTTCTAAAACAAACCGATTATTTCCTTTATAAACTAAAGGTTCTTTAAATTCATTTTTTATAAAGTTAATTAAAACATTCTTGTCTTGAATAAAAACAGTTTTTTCGTCAGGTTCATTTTGAGATACATAAACCCCTACAAATTTTTTTACATCATTTTCTGATATTTCTATAGGAGTATCATTTAAATACAATTTGAGAATTTCCTGATATACCCCATTAATATCGATTGTAGCACCGTTTGAAATTAATGTAAAGGCTAATTTTTCTCTGGCAAAATATATTGAAGTAGCTCTAAATTCATCTATACGTCCTCGATGTCCAAACCCATGTCTGTCATTTATTGTGTATCTAAAAAGACCCATTCCAAACCTGTCTTTTACATCCTTCATCAACTGTAGGTTTTCTTCTGAGAGTATTGTTCCGCTAAGTAGGCTTTCAAAAAAAGTATTTAAATCTTTCGGAGTTGAAACAATAGCCCCGGTTCCTTTAGCCGTCGATAAATTAGTTTTAGGGAATTCGTTCCACATATCATCGTAGGTATATGAATAAGATTCATTTGGATTCATTTCTTTCCCTACATATGTGTTATTCAATTGAAGAGGGATGCATATTTTTTCTTGTAAAAGATTGTTGTATGATGAATTATAGACTTTTTCGAGTATTAGAGACAATAGAAAATAGTTAGAGTTACTGTATTCCCCTTTACTATTTGGTTCAAAATTACTTTCGTATGCCGAGATTTTAGACACCATTTTTCTGGGGGATATATATTGTGTTCTGTTTTCAAAAAACCATTTGTCTTTTGTGTAGCTCGGAATTCCGCTTCTGTGTTGTAATAAGTGAGCAATGGTAATCTTTTTTGCGTTTTTTATATTTGGGAAATAGCTTTCTATAGTTTCGTTTAACTTCAGTTTATTTTCTTCAATAGCCTTAAATACTAAAGTAGCTGTGAATGACTTAGTAACTGAACCAATACAATATTTCGTATGTATACCGGCTTTCTGGTTTAATTTTATATTGCTAAAACCAACAGCATTCTTATACACTATTTTTCCGTTTTTAGATAGTATAATACTCCCCATAAATTTATTGTTTTTGTCATAAGCTTCTAATAGGCTGTCGATCTTGACTTGATAGTTCGTCGGTACTTGTTTTGTGGATTGCGTAGATTTTTTGTTTTCTGTACAAGAAAATAAGAGGGTGGTGAAGAGTACTATTAACAAGGTTTGATTATTCATTTTTACTGTTTTTTGATTGATTTTAATTGATATATCAATTAAAATTAAAAAAATAATTGATATATCAAATAATTGTTGTTGTTTTTAAGAAATACTTACTAAAAATAGGGGGGCAAGCTATAATGATCTAAGGGATGTATAGTAGCGGATTTATTAGAATTGACTATTAGTTAAATATCATCACCTGCCCATCTTCTGGGATTAATGTCTTTTCTATCAATCCTTGCCTGCTCAATTCATCTGTTAATTGTTTTCTTGTAATGGGACAATGATTAACAGCTTCTAAATGATTCGCTATTACTTTTCCTGGGGAGTTTTTAACAAATGTCACAATGTCCTCCATCTTCATTAATAATGGTTGAAAAAGGTCTAATTGAGCTCGTCCACTAGCTACAATACTAATTTCTGGTTTGTATTCAGATAGTACTTTGTGAACATCATCTGTATAAATTGTATCGGAACTTATGTACATGGTTTTTTCGTTAGGCAATCGGATATAAACCCCCATTACAGCTCCCATTGGTTTTGCTATAAACCCGTAGCCGTGAACCGCGGGGATACCTTCGATTGTTCCTCCTAAAAACTCAGAAGTTTCCCAATAATTAATTACTTGTGTTATGTTTAACCGGCGTTTAAGAAGTGTTTTTTTATCTTTAAAGCTGCATATCACAGGAATGTTTTTTGATTTTAAAAACTTTTCGGCTTCTTTATCTAAATGATCGGGATGTACATGAGTTATTAAACAATGTGTAGTTTTTTTCACTATTTCCATTGCATTAATTGGCAGGTCAAGTATTGGGTTTCGTTTGGGTTTATACCTAAATAATGTGAAAGAAGGACCGGCGGTTCCTTTTTTGCCAAGCATTGGATCTACTAAAATTACCTTGTTGTGGGTCTCGATAACCATAGTAGCATTTCTCAAATGATGTATTTTCATAATTTTATCTTTTCTCAACGACAAAATTAGAGTGTCAATTCTCTGATTACATTGATTTGAATCAAGAAATACGTTTGCGAATCCTGCTCAATGTTTCAGGGGTAATATTTAGGTAAGAAGCTATGTGATACTGAGGAATCGTTTGTAACCAATTTGGTTTGTAAATCAGAAGCTCGTTATATAATTCTTCGGATGATTTGGTTATTCTGTTGAATTCAAACAGTTCTTTTTGCTTTAGTAGTTTTCGAAAAGACAGATCAATGAATGACTTTCCACATTCGTATTTTTTTAGGATGTTTCTAAACGAATTTTTATCAATAACCAACAACTCTACAGGGGTTAACGTCTCTTGATATTTTTTTGTTTTGGTATCGTTGATAAACGAAGGCAAATCGGTAATAAATTGTGGTTTTGTATAAAAATTTATGTTAGTTTCTTTATTGGCAGAGGCATAAAATTCTCGAATACCCCCTTTGTTTAGAAAGCGTAACTGATTTTCTTCGGTGTTTGCAGCAAGAATCAGAGTGTTCTTTTTGAGCTCTTTTGTGCGGAATAAATCTAATAACTCTTTTAAGCCTTCTCTATTGAGGGGGTATTCTGTTTCAAAAAATGATATTATTTTGGTTATATCTGGTTTCATTCTGCTTGTTGTTAACAGCTTTGTACGTAGATAGTAGGTGATTTCATGCACTTCTTTTTTTTCGATAAATATTGTTCAATACGGGATATTAATTCATAAACGGAGCAGGGGTAACGTTGGGAATCACAATAATATAATCAAAGCCATGCAATGTTTTCTTTAAGGTTTCATCCTCAATTTGAAGTTTATCAGATTTAATTGTTTTCAGAATCTGAGAAATATCGAATAAACTCCAATGTATAGCATCTGAAGCTTCAAAGAAAGGCGCATAATGCTTTAAGTCATTACCAGATGGGTTTATTTTTTGAGGTTCCATCCCTTCAAAAGGGACTCCTTGTATTCCATTTTTTCCTATTATCATAATGTGTAGGGAACTTTCAAAATTTGCATCAGATATATTAGAGACGAAATTACCGATATCATATCCACCTAATATGCTTTGAGCCTTGTTTACGTGAATAGCCCCGTACTTGAATAAGTTTTTACCAGTATTGAATGCTTCAATATTCTTTAGTATTTCATTTTTCATCAATTGAATTCTCAGATGATGATTTTGGTCACGATATATTTCTCGAGATAGTTTTAAGCTGGCTATGATCTTCTGTTCACTGGCACTTAATTTAAGCTTTTCAAGTTCTTGTAGGTTTTGTTCAAATTCATCAGTGAATAAATATGGGCTTCCTTTTCCAGAGGTAAACAACCCAAACTGTTTTTTAGAGTTTATTGCGATATTCGAATAAAGCTCTTTGGCTTTCTTATGTTGTGTGATTTCTTTTAATTTAGAAGCTATTAATCCATCTGCGGTTAATGCTATTTGATCTGTACCAATGATGTTTGTACCTTTTTTTATCAATTTTTTCAGCAACTGGAATTCGGGTGCTAATGCATAAAAAGAAAATGCGTACTTATAATCCGTAATAAATTGATCCAGCTTATCCTGAGGGAGCTTATGTATTTTTTGAGAAATAAAATCTCCAGAATACGGGTCGATCTCACAGAAAAAGTTATCAAATTTTATTTTGGATGTGATTTCAGAAACAAATAATGGGATCTCATTAAAAAAGTGGTCTTCTCCAATTAATGTATTTTTATGAGATGCAATCTCCGTCATAATTTTATCCCAGCCATCACCTTTGAACTGACCTTGCTGGCATGAGAACGTGGCTTTATTAGTATTGATTACTTTTGCTAATGCTGCCTGTCCATAAGTATTTACGGCAAGAAAAAATAACGTTAGTGCTATGTATAGTTGTTTCATTCTTAACTTTTTATTAATAGACGAAAAAATAATTATTTTGTTACTCCAGTAGTTGTTAATACTTTTAGTTAGACAAGATACTTAATAAAAACAACAGCGGTTTAAGTTCACTCCTAAACCGCTGTTGTTTTTATATGCTGTTGGCTATTGGTTTTGCCTAATAGAATACCTCATAACCTAACTATTTTTTTCCTTCATTTAAATTCTCGATTATTTTTAGGGCGACCTCTCTGGATGACAAATAATTTTGCCCGGTTATTAACTTCCCATCGACTTCTACGTGCGCTTTATTTCTGGGAGAGAATTTAAAAACAGCACCTCGGTTTTCTAATGTTTTCTGAATTAAAAATGGAAAATGCCTAAAGTATTCTGCATCTTGTTTCTCGAATGAATCAGGATATCCGCTAACGACTTTATTCTTAAACAGATAATTACCCTCTCTAGTTTTTAGATTTACAATTCCCGCTGTTCCATGACAGACAGACGATACAATCCCATCATGTTGCTCATAGATCGTCATTACTAATGTTTGAATTTCTTTGTTTTCCGGAACTCCAAACATCGCAGCTCCGCCACCTATGTAATGCACGGCTTTATAATTAGCAGGAATGATTTCATCAGGTTTGTTTGTGTTTTTTAAAGCATACATAAAATCGGAATTATATAGATATTTCTTTTCCTGGTCCTTCCTTTTCCCAACGTTTTAGGTCAACAATTTTGGAATTGTCAAACAGTCCTATATAAAAGTTCATAGCCTGTTCTGCATTTTCTTTTTGGAATGTTAAGAATGTTGCGATTTGTCCCTTCATAGTATTTGAGTTTTCTCTTTTTAATTTATTTAAGCTGTCAAGTTCAGCACGTAATTGCCTCAATTCCTCAATTTGTTCATTATTTTGCTTATTTTCAGTACAATTGAATGCTAGTAAAGCTAAGAATAGGATTAATATACTTTTTTTCATAGTTGGTGCTTTTTTCGCCTTTAGAGAATGTCTACATATATGAATAGTAGTAATATATGTCTTACCATTCTAGGGGGTGTTGATTTTAAAATTACAAAACTGCTTTTGATTTATCCCTTAACTCCCTATTATTTTTATACTTTGTAAGCGGTGATATTATTTTCTAACCCAATCTTTAAATAAGGGAGTCCTATTAACGGATGTGATTAATGTACTGTTTTTATTTCCAGTTAATTTGATAGCCACTTTATTCTTACCGTATTGCTCATACATTGAGATAAACTCAATATTGATGAGTTGAGATTTATTGATTCTAAAAAAACATCTTTGGGGATAGGGTTGCTTCGATATGACTCAGCGTTAAGGTTTCCTTTATTATGAATTTCTTATCAGATTCAGTATGCGCGAATAAAACACCTCCTTCAATTTCGATTAATTTAACCAGGTTTACTTTTAGAATACTTACCTTTCCTTTTCCTGACTGAACTACAATACGCTTTCTATAATCGGGGTCTCTAAAGATTTGTAGTGCTTCTATATTACGTTCATTTGTGCCTGAAATTTTTGTTTTTAAAGTAAAGTAGTTTGCCATTACTTTTGAAAATTGTTCATAGGTATATGGTTTTAATAGATAACCAAAACCGTGATTTTCAAGAGCATTAAATGAGTAATGATCATAAGCAGAAATGAATATGAAAGGACAAACGACAGGGGTCTCAGTTAATAAATCAAAAACATTGCCGTCTAAAATTTCAATGTCCGAAAGTACTAAATCTATTGAATGATTAATAAGTGTATGTATAGCTTCTTTAAAAGAACCAGTACTCAACACTATATTTATGGAAGGATCATATCGTTTTATATAATCTTCTACCTTTTTTCGGGATTGTATTTCATCTTCTATAATGAGTATCTTCATTGAGGGGGTAGTTTTCGATAATTAAAGGAATAATGATGGTAAATATATCGTCTTTGTCTTGTATTATTACTTGTTCATCAAGACTAAGTTGATATCGTTCAACTAAGCTTTTTAATCCAGTTTTATTAGAGGTTGATATAGGTTTCTTTGACACTTTCTTAGGGTTGCTTATGATCAATGTTTCGTTTCGTTTTTCAATTGTCAATTCTAGTTTTTCGCCCTCCTTACAGGTATTGTGCTTTACGAAATTCTCAATTAGAACCTGGAGCGTATTAGGGACTAAAAATATGTTTTTAAAATCGTCAATAATAAATCTGATTTGGTAGCAATTGTTGAATTTTACATTAATAATATTCAGGTATTTCTTAGCGAAACTAATTTCCTGACTTAGCGGAATGATAGCTTGATTATTTGATTTTATGATATGACGGTATAAAACAGCAAGGTCTGTTATAAAATCTTTCGCCTCGTTTTTATCTACATCTACCAGATGATGCAATATATTTAGATTATTGAATAAAAAATGAGGTTCAAAACCTTTGTTGAGCAAATCGAGTTGATTTTGTAATAGTGCTTTTTCATGATCGTCTATCTGTTTTCGTAGTGTTACATTTTTATGCATATAAAAATAGCCGAGCATTAAAAGTATAATCGGAATTCCAAAGGATATTTCCCAGTCAAGTGCATTAAGTAATATCAAATTGAATGGGATACCGATGCCTCCGGAAAAGATAAATCTAATAAGCACAAAATAAATGAGAGACCAAATTAGTGTAAGAAATATGGCTAAGAGTAATATAAGAATGTATTGCCGGATATTTGGGTAATAGATTTTGGTATCGAAATACTTAATGACCGGGAATAATACGATTGGAGTTAATATACAATAGCACAGCAGAATTAAATGAATGTCTAGTCTATAAAACTGGACATCTCCTCCGGTTGTATATGTATACTTTATATAATAATTGACGGCACTCCAAATTATAGCATATACAATTAGAAGCGCCCCAATTAAAATATTTTGTCCGGTTTTACTATTTCGAATATTGGTGTACCACATTTCCTTTCTCATCTAAAATTTGGAATACAGCTTCGTCATTATCGTCTACTTTCAAAATAATGCGGGCATTTTGTTTGCTATCATACAGTGTCAATGCAGCATTATGATTTTCGACTCCTAAATTGACTCTGGAAACCATCTGAGATTGTAAAATTTTGAGTTGTTCTCCGGGTTCATTCGTATTAATCTTTGAGTTTCTGGCTTCTTCAAGAAACTTCTTTTTGTCAAAACCAGCATCTTTTCTTGGACTGTCTAAAACCACAAAATGTGCAGCAGAGGTTTCAGGGGTTTGAATTCGGTTATAACCAATTGCCTCTAAGGGAACACCCGTGTAATCCAAACTATTCAAAGCAAATGACATTTCCTTGGTACCTCCGTAACCAATACCGCCAACTTCATCTCCGTCTGGACCTATAAATATAATGGCAGCCATATTGGGAGGCACGTTTCTTTCTATTTCTTCTCCTCCAAAAGGTGCGGTAGTTAAGTCAGTTGTCATTCGGATTCTTTCTGTCCCTAAACTATCGATCATTGTCAGTTTCTTAACCACGATTTCATCAAAATGCTGAACATTGGTGCCTGAGCTTTTAAAGGCGGATATAATAAGGATTATAGAGAATATACCTATGATGGTTACCACACTTTTTAACAAACGATTTTGTTGTTTGATGGCATCATAATTAGAATGTGTATTCATTTTACTTTTTTTTAATTAGTTAAAAATATTTTGATGCAAAATTGTTCTGAATACCTTCTTATTACAAGTGCTTTCCATTTAACTTAGGTATTTATAGGTTTAACTTGGTTTAATCAGGGGTAACTGTTTTTAGTGTATGATTTTGTCATGTATTGGCGGAACTAATTTAGTAAATACAGACAGTATAGAAAACCTGTATGAATTTTCATAAATAGGAGAGTGCTAACTATATTTTATACGCCATGTTGGGAATAATTTTTTATGCTTTCTAAAATTGCTATTGTAAATAGAATAATATCTATAAAATAGGACGTAAACTACCACGTGTTACCAGGTAGAGGGCGATGATGATTACATACAATGTTATATTTTTTGCCAATTTATTTATGCAGGATATGTTCATCTTACTCTAGGGAATCACCGATTCCATCTAAACGTATTTTTATAACCTTGTTACTAGACATGGTGTAAAAACCGGATGACTCAGAACTTTTTACGCTAAGATCATTCGATGAGTTTTCTGTCATACTTATGTCTGATCCAATAAAGCAACGTTTCTCCAGATCAAAATAATATGTGGAGATGCCAGTTATTTTTTGGGTATAATGTCCTTCCAGGTCCTTTGTTAGCTTAAGGGTTGAAATATCCAATAGCCCTTTCAAAATGGCACATTTTCTACCTTGTATCGTTCTAATTTTAGTAAAAGTTATTGTATTAAATCCTTCATTATATAATGAGGGGTCCTCTTCAAGAGGAAGCTTAAGTGGAATTTTATAAGATTCTCCTCTTTGTATATTTGAAGCGGGAAGGGGCATTAAAAGTTTAAAATACATATCAGCATCTGATTCCCCAAAGTTTCCATTTGGTGTTATATCGGCAATAGTTTTTGTAGGAATAGTCAAAGAAGATGAGTCGTTGAGAGTCCCATCTTCTTTGAACCATTTATACTGTAATTGTAAGTCTTTTATACTAAAATCGGCAAGTTGATTTGGCTTTGCCTGAACAGTAATAGTACTCTTTTCGACTATTGCCGATTTTAGCAGAGGACTGTTTTCTGACTTCTTAAACTCACTTGATACCGTTACTTTTAGTGAATAGACGTATGTATTGTTATTACTGAAATCCCAAATTAATTTAAAGGCTTCAGAATCATTATTGATATTTTTCTTTGGGCTCCCACAACTGGCAATTACTATACTTAGTAGTATAAGTATTGTTTTATTCATATTAATTTAGTTATCTATAACAGTAAATATAACAAACGTAGTTGAGCTGAAGAGGCATTATGTTTTGTTATATTGTGTCAATAGCTTTTATTTTTTAATTGCTGGTACAATATATTCACTTAGTAGTTTAGATGTTTGATTATGAGATTTCATTCCTCCGTTGTAAAACGAACTAGTCAGAACAACGACCATATCTAAATCAGGGAAAACAACTACTTTATTTCCACCTGTTCCTGTCATATAATATGCTTTTTCATTACCAAAATCTGAAATCCACCACAAATAACCATATTTATATTCTCTATCTACATTGAATTTTGCTTTGGGAGTTGTTGATTTAGTTACCCAATCTTTAGAAATTATTTGCGTTCCTTTCCATTTACCTTGATTTAAATAGAGTTGACCGAATTTGAGTAAGTCCCTACTGCGAAGCCCTAATCCACCGCCAGTCATTGGGATATTTATTGGAGTCATCTGCCAATGATAATTTGATATACCTAATTTATTAAACAATGATTTCTTTGCATAGGTGTCTAAATTACCGGAAATATGATTTATAATATCCCCCAAGACAACCACTCCGGCAGTACAATAACTAAAACTTCTTCCGTATTCAGAATTTTCAGGTTTTGTTACCCATTCAGGATATCCTTTTATAGGCAAATCCCAGTAGAATTTTACCCAATCTTCTACTAAATACATCCGTTCTTCATTTCCTCTTGATAGTTGATTCCAGTCATCACATTCTAATGATGACGACATTGTAAGCAAATCTTCGATGGTAATACTATCTTTTCTGACATCAGGGTAATAGATGTTTTTTCTTTTTGAATACTTCGAAGCAAATTCCTTTTCGGATGTCAGTTTCTTATCATCAATTAAACAACCAATTAGAGTTCCGGCAATCGTTTTGGTAGCAGAACGGGTATTGTGAAGCGTTGAATCTTTAGCCCCGTTATAATATTTTTCGAACACTAAATTTCCTTGGTGGGCAATAACAATACTGGTGATTTGTTTAAAATGACTGGAAGCGATAAGGCTATCCATTTTTTTTAAAACCTTATTCCCAGTTAAGGAATTACTTGTATTCCAGCCATCTTTTAGTTGTCTGGGAGTGAAAGAGGTTTCTTGTCCAAGAAGTACTTGAGAGAAAATGAGTATAAATAGTGTTAGCTTGAATTTGTACATTATGATGTTTTTTTAGCAAAGAACTCAATTCTATTTCGTAAAAAATTGGAAATTCTTAACCTAGAATTTTAATCACCTCTTTCGGGGTGTATTTTAGGTGTTTTTTAAATTCTAAAATCATATGACTTTGGTCGTAATAATTCATTAAATATGCAATGTCTGTTAGCGTGTGTTTTTTGGTCAGAATAGCATTCAGTGTTTTATTTAATCTAATCTCTCTGCAATATTGACCAAAAGTTTTTCCATAGAACTTATGAAATGTTCTGGAAAGATATACTGGATGTAATTTCAGTTCATTGCTTATTTGCTCAAGAGTGATTCTCTCTTCTGAATATTCGTAAATCAATTCTTCGAGTTTTTTAAACCAGTGAGGCTTTTTTCTATCGGTCTTTTCATTCGATTCCTTAATTCTTGATAATAGCTGTAATAGTAACAATTCAATACTAGCTTGATTAAAATTATCTGATTGTTTTGATTCGAGTAAAATTTTGAAAACAAGATTCTTGGAGAATGAATCTTGAACTTTTATGCTCCCTTCAATATTGGCGATGTCAAAATTCAACTTCTTAGCCCAATTTCTATTGATTTCTATATGAGCTCCTCTCGTAAATTCGGGAGGTTTTATATTTCGATGAAAATCCTGCCAGTTGTGAAATAAAAGAGCCCCTTGAGATAAGGTATACTTTTCTTTTTTATTTTCTTCAATTAGTTTGCCCTGAAGTAAAAATGTAAAATAAGGGTTTTCGTGTGAGTGCCAGTCCACGTAGTCATGTGTGTATTCTGTATCAGTTACTGTGATTCCATTAAAACTCAGCTTATGATTTAACTCTCCAAAATACTGTCCTTCTTTTAATTGTTTAATCATTTTTTGATGGGGTCTAATTGATACTATGGTTTCCTATATGTATCGTAGTAATGCAAAATGTTACTGCACGGTTCTATTTTTCTATGCAGTAGCAATTAACATTTTCATTGAATAAACATTGTACTTTATCAAAAATACAGCAATCATTTGATTGATTCCTTAGTTGCTATAATTACATATAATAATGATGTTAGAGTATATTATTTTTATTTTACATTAGATTTTTACTTCAATCAAATTCAGTTTTTTTCATTTCTTAACATATCTGCTCAAATAAATTAACCGTTTCTAGTTTTAACTAATAAGCCGTATAGGAGAGGTCATAGTTCCTATGAATATTTTATATTTTGCGGATAGTTGTTATCTAGTTAATAGAATTTATGTACGGCACAATTTTAGAGTACCTTCTCAGACTTGAACATTTCTTTTCTTGTCAACACCAGACCGATAGCCATCAATATGCAAAACATAAAAGGGAAGATAAAGAATGGTACTCCCGTCTCGGTAAAAAACCTAAACACACTATACGCATCCTGAAAACCGAGCCAGATAAGGGCGACCAACATATACCACCAAGCCCACTTATGACCATCTCTTAAAGCAAAGCGACTAATCATAATGATTGAGAAAGCCCCTATAATTATGTTGACAGAGCTTAGGGCGGAGATGAGGTCAAGAAAATCACCAGAATCCTCTGACACGTTGATCATATCATTATAACTAAAGTCCAGCTTAGCGATAACCAAATCCCAGGTGGAGTCCGGATTACTTTTAGACATCATCGAAGTAATGAACATTGTCCAGCCTGCCATGAAAGGAATAAAACCAGCTGCAAAATTCCACTTCCAGCTTTTTATTTCATTGTGTTGTGTTGTTGATTTTTTCATCTTACTGATATAATTATTGCAAGTATTGAATGTATATGGTGAATTTATTAAAATTCAAACCCCAGATGAAACCCCATTGTTCCTTCTACTTCCTCTGAGATAACTGTACCGATTACGGGACCGAAATGAAACCAGGCTGTCGGTCTGATATTGATCTCGGATTCGGTATAGGCTCCAAGTTTAAAATCCCTATGATCACTTGACAAAGCAAGGTTTACCCCTGCATTGACAGTAATCCAGGGGGCTGGATTTATACCTCCAAGTAACGCTATATCGTGCAAGGTTTCCTCTTCTTCAAATTTTGCAGTATAAGAAAAGCCTGCTCCCCATTTATGAGTAAACCAGTAAGTAAAGTGAATTTCTGTACCTATTACTCCTTTGTCACGTTCAAAAGAATAGGCATAAATACTGGAAGTTATGATTTCGTAAACACCTGTTTCCTGTTCTTTTTCATGTTTATGCTCTTGTGCAAAGGACAGATTACCCATGCTTATAAAAAAAATGCATAATGTGATTATGATGCCTTGTCGCTTCATTTTGTGCAGATAACTTGTGAATTAAAATTATGTACTGGCCTTTTGGCTATTCAAAGAAGTTGTGCCAGCGAACATGACACAACGGTCTCATCATAGTTTGAAAGTCAATCAGCTGATACTAAATATGGAAAACTATCGGTAAAGTTTGCTGTTTTTACATCAGTATAGTTAGGAAATGGTTTACCTACCAGGATTTCCAGAGCAGTATCCATTGCATTGTCTGTAAGGTTTCTCCCGTTTATAACAGGCATCGTATAGGAAGCAGGTGTACCTACAATATAGGGGACATAATCCGGCAATAGTAGTTCTGCCATTTTTTTAGCATAAGCCTTTGGGTCTGATTGTGATTTTGATAAGCTCGCATAGGTCTCTATTACCCTAATACAGTTTTCTCTTCGTTCATCATCATCTAGTATATTCCCTGCATTTTGTTTATCTCGATCTCCTTGTGTTTCCATATACAGATGAGGTAATAGTACATGACCAATTCTGTTGACTCGATGCCAGTGTGCGTGATCATGTCCTTTTTCAGTCCCCTTTATTTTAGCTGCTGAAGAAGCATGGTAGTAAATTTTATTTCCCAACATTTCATTTGGTACATCCACCACTATGGTTGCAATTTTAGCCGTTTTAAATAAGTCATTTCCTTTGTCTGAGGAAAATACAGTTTCATCCCATTCTCCTTTTTCAACAGTTGCCTTCAGTTTTCCATATAAAGCTTCTCCATTTCCATTAAAAGGATCTTTCACAATACCAGCCCATACTCGCATCCCATTCTTTAAATGAATAGTTTCATTGATAGTACCTTTGCCAATTCTTTTTCCTTTATCTCCTAATTGAGGATTGGGACTTGGAGCGGCATAAATTCTGATATTGTTATTAGAAAAACTAAATCCGAAAGAAATACCACGATCCATATTTTCATCAAAGCCAATGTGTAGTTGGCGATATCCGTTTTTGTCTCCAAAGTTTTTATAAAATGTAGAATCTGTAGATGCCTGCGGGTTGAAATCTACAATAAATGTGGTCATGCCCTCATTGGAAGAAGGGAAGCAATAAACATCTGTTAAGTCGTACATAGGGTACTTCTGAGCCAATTCGGTTTCGAAGTGATGTCCTGCGGTTAGTATAATAAATCCTAATGCCAGTAGCGGGATATACCTTAACTTTTGAATTTTAGACAGCATGATAAAATATTTTTATGAATTATTGGTGCAAAGGTAGGCTAGGGGGCAGGATTCGTTGATAGCATTTTTCCCTTTTGATTTAGCATTATCTCAAAATGTTTTGAGATACAGGATAGTAAAAGTGATTGATATTGAGGGGGATGCTTTTTCTATTTTGTTAATTGCTTTATCTTTTTCCTATAATGTGAGGGAGAAATTCCTGTATTTGTTTTAAAAAATCTGCTGAATGTATAAATGTCTGTAAAACTCAATTCTTCGGCAATTTTACTAATTGATTTAGAAGTATGCTTTAGTAGTCTTACCGCTTGCAATTGTCTTCTTTCTTTTATGATTTCAAAAGGAGTTCTGTTATCGTATTTTTTAAAAAGATTGGAAAGGGATTTTGGAGAAATATGAAGCATCTTTGCATAAGCTTCTACAGTTGTAATCGTTTTATAGTGTTTTTCAATTAAAAAATGATACTCTTTAATGATATCTACTTCAAAATTAGTGGAAATGAATTCGATATTTTGAACTTTGAAAGCTCTGGTAGATACTGCAATAATCAGGTCAATCGTACTTTGTAATACAGGTAATTTATAGGCATCTCTATTCTGCAATTCCTCAAATAACCAATTCCATGTCCATTCGCAGAAAGATAGCATTTCATTTGTTAATGAAATCTTTGGAATATTAGCCGATCCAAAAAACAACACGCCTTGACAACCAAGCTCTGAGTGTTTTTGGTCTTTGCAAAAAAAAGCATGATTGAAATGCATGATGCGTAATGTAGTAAATTTTGTATGCTCTATTACATTTGCTTCGGTAAGGAATAGAACACAATTTTGTTTAATGGTAACCAATTGATTATCTATATGAAAGGTAGCGGGTTCTCCCACATTCCATATAATACAGAAACTCCCTTGTGTTAAGTGATTCAATTCATCAACCTCATGATACTGAACTTCTAGCATTGTAAACACTTCATTTATCTCTGTTTGGTAATGTGACGAAATCATATTAGCTATTTTGGTACGGTTCTATAAAGGGGATAATATCACCTAAATTAGTATAACTTAGTTTGTCAGTTTTACCTATTTATTTGTCAATGCTTCAAATTATGGGCTTTGTTTGTTTTTTTATGACCACCGAGGATTCGACTATAAATAGTTGCTTATAGTTATAAGGTAGTAAAAAGTAATAAAGCGAGGAATATTCGCAAGAATATTCCGATTGGCACTTACATACTCAATTATTAATAGCTTTATTTTATGTCAATTTCTTTTACCATTGACTTAACAGGAATTGCTGTGATCTTTTCTTTTGTTTTCAAAAAGAGATATTCACTGGTTTTCCCAATAAGTATTCCTTTTCTTATATCTCCATCATTAAATTTTACTCCAATCGTTTTGCCTTCAGTTTCAATTTGTTTTTTAATGGAATTCCCATATCCATCTGAGGCAATGTACAGGTAGCTCAAAAGAATGATAGAGTATACGGTATATCTAACCGGGTTAAACCATTTTTTCTTATCCATTCCCATATTAATCTTTGAGTAAGATTCTGGATTCTTTTTTTTCCAATAAACATCAAACCGGATTAAAGAGAACCCAAAAAATATTGAGCCAAAGGAAAACAATAACACTTTTATGTCAGAAAACGGAGCGATTAAAAAATCAAAGATATCTGCATACTCGAAAATATTAATTCCAAATTGGTGATATTTTTGAAATGAAAATAACATTCCTATCCCAACGGTTATAATATAACTTATCGACATTAGGGTTTGTAATTCTCCAATGATTACTTCGTAAGAGTTTTTTATTAGTCCTTCGTCTGTTTGTTTCATATTACTGTTAATGTTATGTATAAGAAACGTAAGACTGGTAATAAGCGATACGTTCCGGGTTGGTATTAAGTCAAATATAAATATTTTGCTTTTATCATTTTTTGATATATCTAAAACTTTTCTATTTCCGAAAACTTATTGGGGATGCTCTATCCTTATTTGACAGATTTAGGTAGAAGTCAATATAATATTTTGTTTCCTGATTTTTCTGAGTGATATACAATATCGGTCTTAGCCGTGATTTCGTTATAGAGTTATCAGGGAGATATTTCGTCGAAATTCAGTCGTTTTATTAATATGTTTGTTCGTTGTCTATTCCGTATAACCCTAAATCCTTCCAACCCGTGTTTTCCTGGCAGGCTTTTATACCATGACGCATTTTTCTTTGTAAAAAGAATACCATCCGGTTTTACTTTTCTGAATTCAGAAAACGCAGTATCAATTTTTTCTGTTATTATTTTTTCAAGTAGCGTATAATACTTTGGAATTGTTAATAGCGATTTTTTTTGGTTAATTATTATCTCCAATTTGATAGAAAAGAATTCTTTCGCTCAGGTAACTTTTACTATAAATTAAAATTCCAATATCTCTAAAGTCATGATTTATATCTTCAATTTCGAAAAAGCCAAATTCTTCGATATCACAATTAGGAATGTTCGTTAGAAATAATTTGAAATCCTCGATAAAATTATCAAGAAGAGCTACTCTATCTCTCATCATGTTTCCATGGAGTATTTTTTTGAATTTTAGACAGATATTCTCAGGATTCGTTTTTTTTAAATCTGGATTAAAAGTTGCCTCTGGAAATAAAATTTCTAAAAACCTAGCGCTAAAAGAGCTTTCAAGTTCATCTTCTCGATTTTTAAACAATTCTTTGTTGTCTTGATAAATTTCAGTTTGATAACCGACGGTATTTATTTCACCAAGTATTTCCTTTGTTTTCGTATGTATATCGTTGTTCTCGAAGCTCCTTTCATACAATAATTCATTGGTTGTTTTTAATTCATTTTCAGCAAAGGAATAAACATGGTTTGTAAATATTGTGGGGATATACCCACTAAACTTAGTCCAATTAACAAAAGCTTCTCCATACTCACTAAACAGGTCATTTCCGTATTCTTTGTAATAATCAATAAATGTACGTCTCATAGTTTACTTTCTTACTACTAACTGTTATGGTTAGTACGGGAATTAAAAAACAATTAACTTCTGGTTTAGCGTTAGCCAAAATTTTGCTGTTGTTTTTATTTTTTTAAAGCCAAATATGAGTTCATGAGTACTGTTGAAAACAGGCATTCTGCGAACTACATCAACGATTCGGCGGATACTATAAAAATACACTAAACTTTGGATTCTCCCTCAAACTCCATGTTAATTATACTCCATGAAGTGTGTCATTTTACTTTTCTAGTATCTATACCTGACATTTCTTTTCCAAGGACTTTAAAACAATGCTAATTTTCCGGAACTCCTCATCAGATTCCAGGGTTACTCTTTTTTTATCCGCAGTACTTTTCTTCTTGGGCTCTAACAATAAAGGGATACATCCATCTATTAAGAGATGCTCTAATTTCATATCCTTTAGGAATTTCTGTATTAGAGGATGAAAGAGCTTCTGGATTTGATTTTTTTAATCTGTTTTTAGAATAGTTTCCGAATTGATCTTAATAATTAATGCTTTTTCAATGTTTTGATTCTGCCATTTTACAATCTTTTTTTCGATTGTTAAATGATCGAATTGCCAGCGGTTCATTTTTAACTTATTACAGATGTGAAACAAAAAATTATCTGAAGAACTAATATGTTCAAATCGCACTATTTTCTACAATGTTTCTGGTTATTAAAATAAAAAAGCTACTCAAATAAGGTGTTGGTTCTTTTTTCCAGGGTTTCAAGGTCAAAGTTATCATAAATCGTTTCAAATCCGACTACTTTTTTATTTAGAATCCAGCAGATCTCTCCATATCCGTGAAGTCTGTTTTTAGGGCTAAACTTTTTGATAGTCATAATTCCTTCTTTTGCCCAATCTCCATTCTCTTGTTTACGCAACCAATCAGGATAGTAACTCTCAGGACCAATAACAGAACAGTCTATAAGTATTATTTCCCGCTTGTATTGTTTTTCCCATTTCTCCACAATCTTTTTTGAAATTACAGAATAACCAGACCAATTAAAAAAGCAGAAAACGATGCATTTATTTTCTGTTTCAATGAGCTTGGAAAAGTCTGCTTTATTTTGGATTGATTTCAATTGTATTTTATTTTATTTCTGAGAATTATACCTCATGTTTTGATTATATGGTGTTTTAATGCAGTTTATATTTTGTTTACTTTTCTACCTGATTATTGATCCAGATCATTAATTGATCTTTATTTATTGCATTCCAAGTTGCCTGGGTATTCTTTTTTTGTGATTGATTATCTTGTGGTTGCAATACAATTAATTCGGTGTTTTTATTACCCATCAGTTCCAATTCGGCTAAAAAACCAACCATATCGGTCGCATTATTTTCATATAAAGTCCTTAGTTGATTTTTTAGCTTGTACTTTATTGCAGGTTCTACATACGCTCTAACAGCATAATCTTTATAAGTCTTAATATTTCTATTCTGTTCATCAAAGTAACTGTAGGATGAAAAATCATAATAACTCTCTGGATTTGTTAGGGGAGTACCTTTCAAATAGGTTTCCAACATATAATTTATAAATTTTGGTTCCCAAAGGTCAATTCGGTTGATTCTTATATCTCGTTTATGCTGTTTCCATTTTCTTGTAAAGTCTAATGTAAAGTTGCAAATGACAATACCTTTTATGTCGAGTCGAAACTCGTAATCACTCTCTGTCATAAATTTAATATATCGCATTGCTCTATGACCGACTAAACTGGCTCCTAAAAAGAAAATATTGTCATTTGGTAAATTATATTTTTCAAATACTTTTTGAATCAGATTATGAACAGAATTCATAGATTCTTTAGAAAAGTAAAAATCAAGAGGGGTTTCAGTTGAGACCGACAATACAGCAAAGCCTTTCTCAGAGGCTTGATTATACAACTGTTTTGAGCTCATATTTTTTTTGTCATACGTTGAATCCTCCAGGAAGATGAGCACTCCTTTACTTTTCTTATTTTCAGGAAGCATTAGTGTATATCCTTTTTGGATAAAAGGCAAAAAATCATTTTCTCCAGTTCCGATTCTAAGACTATCTTTTTTTGCGGGTGCATACTCTTCAATTATTTTCTGCGAAAAAGACTTGACACTGAAAATGATAAAGAATAGGAAAAAGAATGATTTGAACGATATTTTCATTATCGATTATTTTCAATTGTGTATAGGGTTTCTTGGATGATGTGTTTGCTTTCCGAAGGAGATATATTTTAATCCCAAATTCCATTTGATTCGGTTAAAACTATAGGTTTATAATCTGTGATTAATATTGTTTGTTCGTGTTGCGTTACATACCCACCTTTATTACCAACTAAGGTCCATCCATCACTTAATTCCACCGCAACAGTAGACTTTGTTGCTATAAAAGTTTCTATTGCAACGGTAGTATTCTTTCTAAACCTTTCTCGATTTGTTTTAACCCTATAGTTTAAAATATTTTCCGGGGCTTCGTGTAAACTTCTCCCAACACCATGACCCGCTAAGTTTTTAATTACTTTAAAACCTGATTTTTTAGCTTCGGTTTCTATTAAATATCCAATGTCAGAAATTCTTACTCCTCCTTTGATATTGTTTATTGCTTTGCGTAAAATATTTTTAGAGGCATTTACCAGCGGTTGGTGATTATGGATGTCTTTTCCCAGGACAAAGGAGCCTCCGTTGTCAGACCAAAAACCATTTAATTCGGCAGATACATCAATATTAATCAGATCACCTTCTTTCAATATTTTTTTTTCGGATGGTATTCCGTGAGCAGCTTCTTCATTTACACTGATACAAGTGAATCCGGGAAAATCATAGGTTATATTAGGGGCTGATGTTGCTCCATAGCTTTTTAAAATTTCACCCCCATATTCGTCCAGTTCTTTGGTAGACATTCCGACTTTAGCATATGCTCTCATCAGTTTTAGTGTGGTTGCGACTACCTCACTCACTCTTTTCATTCCAACTAATTCAGATTCTTTTGTTATTGACATGCTATGTTCATTTAATTGGTTACAATGCTAAATATATGAATAGGAGAAAAGCAAACAAAGTTGAATCAATCAATTTCTCTGTGAATTTTTATTTCTTATTAAACTTATAAAAATTTGGCGTCACTGCAAAAACCAAATGAACCTTCCATCTGAGACTAAACTTTGCTCTGATTTTATATATAATGTTAGCCATTGTTTTTTATTCGTTTGATATTTTTGATCAAACTGAAAACCCCAATAATAAAAAATAAACCAGTCAAAAATTGCCAAAAAGAAAATTCATTTATTTTCCAAATGAGCAAGGGTGTCAATATACCTGTGAACAGAATCAAAAAAATACTGAACTTAAAATCTTTTTTATTGTAAAATCCAATTTGATAAAAAAGTCGCTTGCTTTTATTCTCATTCTTATTGTCAATTACTAGGACTAAACCAATTAGTGAACAGAGTAAAGTCAAAACAATTCAACCATTGAATTCATCTGAATTATTAATTAAGTCAATCGTCCAAAATCCAAATCCGATAAATACAGTAATACCAGTGAAGAAGTTAGTAAAGTTCGTTGAGTTGTTGTCGAATGAGTTATTTAGATTTCGTTTGATTTTTTCTTCAATTTCATCAGTTTCAAATTTGTCTGCACTTTTTAATTTCTTCAGTATTTCCAAATCAAGTTTTAATTCTTGTTTCTTTTTAGTAGAAGCAAAAAATTCCCTCAGTTTTCCGAAAGCTGCTGCTACTCCAATTATTCCAATGATAATTTTTAAATAAACTTCTATTTGAGTAATACTATCCATTTTTTTATTCAGAAGCAGACTTTGGGTCTTCGCAAAGTTTCCACCACTCGTCAAACTGGCTAAAGTCAGTTAAAGGTTCTTTAGATTCCTTAAATTCGATCATATCAATAATCATAGTATAGTCTTTCATTATGATTTCTGTCCTGATTGAAGCCCTACCGTTAGTAGCTTTCATTTTGGACACAAAATCAAATGCTTGATGATTTAAATATAATTTGGGGTCTATATAGAATCCGTCAGTAACGTATTGATGATAGGTAATGTTTGGATATTCCAGAACTATCAGTTCACATTCTACTCCGTTTATATTGAAAGAACCATTCTTTTTATATGATTTGGTTAAAGTATCTCCCTTATTTATAGAATAGTCCTGGCAAGAAATATTACTTTGTTTAAGATTATATCCTAAACAACTATTTCTTTCACTATCGTAGGTATATATTAGTCTATTTTCTCCCGTAAAAGTTATTCCTTGATAAATGTTATCATGAAAATAATAAATATCTCCAATTGATTTGTTTTGGGCTATTGAATCAGCTTTGTATTTATCACTTTTATAAGAGTGTTTGTGCTTTATCATGCCATTAAAATATTTGGAGGTTTGTCCAAATCCTAAAAAAGAAATCAAAAGAATAAAGATTAAAAATGTTCTTTTCATGTTTTGTAATTGTGGCTAATGCTAAATATATGAATAGGAGAAAAGCAAACAAAGTTGAATCAATCAATTTCTCTGTGAATTTTTATTCCCTGTTTAATTATTAAAAGTCTAATGCCAGTAAAAAAGAAGGATGTTAATTTAATACATTTTTGCACAGTGTTGGCAAATGACTTAGGTTATTGTTTTTCTCCTCTAAACCCATCCCATCTTCTAGGTTCAATTAATTTAATACCGGAAAACGAGCTGTCATTGAAAACAGTCAAGGCTAGATCGGAAACAACAATCAATCTCCTAAAAAAGGTTACTCTGCAAATAGCAGAAGTTGTAGGCTGTAAAATGAGTTTATTGATTCTTCTAATCCCTCTAAGTTTTCCATTTATTATTCTTCCCTTGAATTCAGATTGTTCTGTGTCTATGCATGATTCTAATTTTGAAATGTTTAAAGCATAAAAATTTGAATAATGATCTTTATTATAAGAATTAAGAACTTGAGCTGGATAAAAATGAATATTTTCAATTTTTTCTTCCTGTAGTTTATCCTTTAGACGTTCTGATACTAATGGGCATCCTATATCACTTATCAATAAGTCAATCTTTTTTTTAGGGGGAGGACCTTCACAGATGAACTCTAAGTTGGATAAATCATAAATATTTTGATCGATATGACCACCATCTTCCCAGATCATTTCGTAACAACTAGCCTTATCACTTAGTGTTATATTGGGCGTTTTTTTTATATCAGGAAAAAGTAATTTTTGCATGATCAAATGTATTTAAAATTTGTTAGTGAAATTGGCAGATATCTAAACAGATTAATCAGGCTATTACGATAAGGAATGTAAACTTCAATTTGTTATTCTTTACTATTTGCTAGCAGTTTATACTTTGTGACTGTTACATGATTTATTTTTTTATTAAGTGTTTTAGCATAGTATCAAAAAGATAGTTGCGAAACGGTTACCATTGTTTGTAGTCGTTATTTTTCTATCATTTTTATAAACTCTCCGACATATTTTTCCTCATAGTCATAAATTCCCATAATATGTTTACTATCAATATCCCAGAATCTAGTATTGTTTTTATTTGCTTTTTCAAATATCTTTTTTCCCAATTCATATGGAACCTGCTTGTCGGATTTGCTATGTAAAATCACAGTTGGGATCGTTAATTTTTTTATATTTTCTTCTGTAGGGAAATCATTATTCATTATCAAAGGAACTATCCATTTAAAATTTTCTAAATTCAGTGCGTTCGCATAAACTTTTCCGATATCAGGAAATGAACTAAAAGTTCCTTCTAATACCAAACCCTTTATTTTTTCTTGTCTTTCACTAGCATTCATAGAGGCAAATGCTCCACCTAATGATTGTCCCCATATTAGAATTGGTTTGTTTACAACATTATCCAATTTTATAATTTCATCAAAAATGAATAAAGCATCTTTCTTTAAAGTTAAAGAATTAGTAGCATCGCCATTTGATTTTCCAAAATTTCTACGTTCAAAACAAAAAATTTGAAATCCTTTTTTCAAAAGCGGTTTGTATGATTCTTGAATAGAAGACATTAAATGCATTCCTTTTCCAGAGTAATGAAAAATTGTTCCTACCGAAGCAATTGAATCAGGTTTAAAAAGTACTCCGTGTAATTTCACATCATCATCTACATCAAAATAAAATTCTTCATGATTCAAGTCGGTTCTAAATTCTGCATAATCGGTTCCATTCATTTGATAAATCATTTTATCAGAAAACCTTGAAAAACGAAGATATAAAATGGATAAAATTATGAATGAAAATGTTATAATTACTACCCATTTTATGATTTTTAAAAATTTACTCATATGTTGATTGTGATTGTTGCCCGACCCAAAATATTTTAAGAGTCATCCTTAGTTATTGTTAGTGATAAAATGTTTACGGTTTTGCTCAGTATTTTAATTTAATATCAAAAAAATAGTTGTGTAACCGTTACCGTTGTTATAAAGCATATGCTTTTGACTTTTCTAATTAATTGTTTTAGCCATTAAAAGTATTTCTTTGTTAATTTTTTCAGCATTCTCTTTTTTTGTAATTATAGAACCATGAGTTGCATCCATATAAAACTGTTTTCCTTTAGTGGATAGTTCTTTTAACTCTTTTTGCATTTCAAACCATATTTGAGATTCTCCATACTGTTCATTTGCGGTAAAAACCAAAACGGGTAATGAATCTAATTTACTTGCTTGACCTGCTCGCGAAAGTATATTTTCATTTATTTCATTTTCCTTTAGATACCTGCGGTAGACATCCCCGGAATAAGCAGTAAGGCTCAGTTTGCGATTCTGGCAATCTTTTGGCAAATTATCATCTATAATTTTTGGAGTGCTTATTACATTATAAACTCCCATAATTCCTATATCGGACAGGATTGCAAGGTACTTTATAGTTTTCATTTGATTTTTTTCAAACAATCCATTCTCTGCTAATCGTTTCCATTGTTCGGGATGACTCGAATCCAGAAAAACAAGCCCTTTTACTTCATCTGGATATAAGTCTCTGAATATGCGGTTATAAGGACCGCCCATAGAGTGACCTACTAATATATAAGGTGGTTTTTCACCATTTTTTTCTAGTAATTTATGTAATTGGTGAGCATAAAATTCTGATGTAATACTGTCATTACTAGGTTCACTAAACCATTTTCCTTCTCTATCATAACGGACAACTCTCAATTCTTCTTTTAATCCTTCTGCAACCCAATGAAACACATCTGTATCATTTCCTGCTCCTGATTCTAGAACAAGGGTTGGTAGATTATTTTTTGGGCCTTCGGCTCTTATATGAAGTTTGGTTCCATCAACATCCACTAATTTTCCTGGAGGAGTGGGGTTTGAACTAAATAACCGAAAGCATACTCCTGATAGTAATATCAACATTATAAGTCCGCCTAAAATTTTACCAATCCACTTTAAGGTTTTTAACATTAATTTCATTGTTGTCTTCAATATGTTTTACAGCGATCTGGTCAAGTGTAGTTTAGGTATTGTCAGGAACAGTTATTATTCCTCTATAAATTCAAAAACAACTTGATCTAATGTCTCTCTGGAAATAGATTCGTTGTTTGTAATTGTTTGCCCTCCAATTAAATAAAACTTGTTGTTGTGTTTTACAGGGATAGAAACATATCGACCTTCATAAAAATTATTTTTAACTTCCTTAAACTCGTTGGTAGTAATATTGTAATAATAGAATTTATCATTATTGCCAACGGCAGCTTCTCCTCCTAATCCAAAAATAATATTATCATTGTAAACAAAACCGGCTCCTTGAGCTATGTATTCTGATTGATATTCATTGAGTAATTGGAACTTTGTAAAGTTATCAGTCCATTTGTATATTGAAATTTTGTTATAGTTAGATAGTTTTGTGAAATAATAAGTTTCTCCTATTTTAAAAACAGACTTGACTAACTGTCCATAATTTTTTCTTTGGTCAAATGTACTGTGTTCAATCAGGGTATTGTTCTCAAAATCATATTTGTATACTTTGTCGAATATGTCTGAAAATAAAAAAAGTGAATTATTGTGATATATTCCAATTAAGGATATTAAAGCGTTATCAGTAAATTCTTTTATTTTTTCCCAGTTATTAGTCGAGAAATCAAAAGTCCATAAAGCATTTTCATTGATAATGTTCCATTTTCCTTCTCTAATAAAGCTAACATTATAGTCAAAATACGGGAAGAGAGCGACTCCAACACTATTTGTATTAACTGTTTCCCAATTATTAGAACTGAAATCATATTTATATGTATTCATTTCATTAACCACATATAGGTCATCATCAAAAATAATTGCTTCTCTAGGCTTAGAAAAAGGGGTGTTCGATATGCTCTTAGAACTAGTTATTGTTAAAGTTTCGACAGGCTCAGAATTATTTTCGTCAATCGTGTTATTGCTATCATTATCACTTGAGCATCCTAAAAATGTTAGGACAATTATAATATTTAAAATAAGTTTAATTTGTACTTTCATTTTTTCAGTAATTATTACGAATGGTTACTATATATGTCGTGGCAAGGCAAAATGTTACCAAATCATTGACTTTGTTCTGCGTAGATCGCTAACTTTTACACCCAGGGAGTATTGCATCTTATCAAAAATAGAACCCCCATTTTATTAAAACTCGAACTGTTTGTTATGGTCATATATATGGTGTAGTTGTTACTTAACTTAATTTTTTTTAGAATTATCCTTATGTTATTTTCTGCGCAAACAGAACTAATCGATTTTTAGTAGTAAAGTGTTTGTGGTTTTGTTCGGGATTTTAAAGTAATACCAAAAAGGATAGTTGTACAACGGTTATTATTGTTAATTACCATATTTTTCTATCAGTTTTGGTAATTTTTCATTCAAAAACTTCATTTGTTGTTCAATTCCGTTTGGCGTGTCATGATTGTGGGTAGTAACAATAATTAGTTCCATATCAGGAATCATAATTATGAATTGCCCACCGTATCCCATTCCGTAATCAACTTTATTTCCTCTAAATTCAGAATGGTACCAACAAAATCCGTGTTTGGAATTTCTTAACCCCCATTTTGTTTTAGACTTTTCATTTTCATCAAATAGTTTTTGGATCCATTTTTTTGATATTATTTGCTTTCCATTCCAGATCCCATTTTTTTCTAATAATTGACCTATTTTAATTAAATCAATTGGTTTCATTTTAAGACCAAGTCCACTTCCATCATAATAGCCTTTATTCCTTTTTTGCCAATTAATCAGATTTATATCCAGAGGGTGGAACAGCACTTTATTTCCGAATTCTAAAGCTGTTTTTCCTGTGGTTTTACTTATAATTACTGATAATAAATGTGTAGCACCAGAATTGTAATTATAATTTTTGCCAGGTTCATATTCTAAATCTTTGTCTAGTACAAAAGAAATGGGATCTTTGCTGTTCAGCCATTTTTCGTGTTCTAAATATCCTTTCCAAGATAGACCTGATGTTTGGTTTAAAATGTGCCTAATTGTAATCAGGTTCTTTTTTTTGGCTGTTACATTTTTAAACTCGTTCGGGAAGTACTGTGCGATAGGCTCATCTACATTTTTAATGTACTCTTTGTCAATTGCTATACCAATAAGAATGCTCATAATACCTTTTGTCAGAGATTGAACATCACAAAGACTATCTTCCGTTTTTCCATTATAATATTCTTGAAAGACAATTGTTCCACTTTTAGAAATCAGGGTAGAGAAGATATTACCTTCTTTAGGCAATACTTCTTTAGATAATTCTGTTTCTTCAATCTTTTCTTTCTTGATTTCTTTACAGGAAATGGCTCCAAATAATAGAGCGGTCAATAAAAAATAAAGCTTGTTTTTTGTTGTCATTCAAAATGTTTATTTATAAGGTAGTAGCGTCTTGACTGTGGCTGGCACTGGCATTAAAAGCAATTAACTTTTGATGAAGCACTTGGTCAAAACTTTTTATTTTGTTTTATCTTTTTTATTCATAAAACCAACTTCTTTTCATATTTCCCTAACGGGGAATCTAAAAAGATTTGGTAGGCTTTATAAAAATACACTAAACTTTTAATACTCTCTCCTATATTAATTATCCCACCTGTTATATGCTGTTTTAATTTATTTAATTAGCATAGGTCTTATTAGAATTAAACTTTTCTGTAAGTGAATTTGATTCTAAAATTTTGAGTAGCACTTCTCTAACAATAAGATCAATATCTTTTGAAGTGTTAATGATTTTTTCTGTTTGTCGGTTGTATTCTTCTGAATCTAAGATGTTTCCGTGAATTGTTTTAGACCTTAAATCATAAGCTCTAGCAACCTTGGAACGAATAAAATTGTAATCTTCCGTATTAGCAGTCAAGAATTCAGCTACTCGGTTAATCAGGTTTTGATAAATGCGTTTACCATTATCAATAAATAATGATTCTAAAGCTGTACAATATAGCGTAATTTTAATTCCAATTTCTTTATTCATTCGAGCTCCCTGCAAATAATAAAAAGCTCTTGAAATACGCGTGCTTTTTTCTGTTAATTCGGTATTTAGATGTGTACTGTCATTAGTCTGTATTTCTAATAATCTGGGGAAGAAACTTTTGGCTTTTTCGAGTTCAATAGTATTAAAATGAATTACCTGACCAATTCCGTTACTTGTTGAGTTTATATGTGCAATATAATTACTGTGGAAACAATCATTGTTTCTTCCATATTTAAGAAACGATATTTGTTTGTAAACACTATTATCTTTTACTAACCATAGGCAATGGTTAAACATATGTAATTTAAAAATGAATGTTTCTAGCGCGTTTTTTTCTGTTTTTGGATTTAATTTTTTATCAGAAATAGCAAATGCTAATACGGGAATATCAAAAATTGATTTATATTCTAGAAAACCTAAAACACCAACGGAATTTTTTCCTAAAACCTGCTGTTTTATATGATTGTCTATTGTTAAATAAAGTCCCTTTTCTAATTCAAATACAGGCTCATTTGATATTTTCAAATTATGTAAAGAACTAAAGTATGTACTAAGGTTATCTGTCAAAATTGTCTTTATAAATGATTGTTTGTTGTTGTATCAGAAATTATGTAAACACATTGGGAGGTGATTTCATTGTACGATCATTCGAGAGTACTACTCCGAGAAAATACCAGACCTTTATTGCAAGATAAGAATGTACGGTTAAGAAATTACACAGTAATGAATTATAGGTGTTGATACCACCCGTTATTTTTTGATTTTTTTAATATTATTCTATGCTTTTCACTTCCAAAATTCAATATCTCCAGTCCTTTTTTAGTAACATTTACTATTGGACACATCTCGATTCCATAGTAGTAAGAGGTCATATTTAAAAAATAGAAACCATTTATTTCAGTTATGATATATCGAATAAGTTTTTTGTATTTAAAAATTGTTTTTCCCTTTTTAAGTTCTTCTTTTCCAGAATCAAAAAAATACAAAGAGTCCTTCGAAGATGTTATTAAAAACCGATTACTATTAGTTTTTTATTTTTCATTTGCTCTCTTGACTACTTCAGCTCTTATATCATTTGCTTTTTTTATAGAAGCCTTCTGTTCAGCTAATGTTTCTACTCCATATGCAATACGTTCTTTATCTGTTACTTGGGTTGTGTCAATTTCAGCATGTTTAATTAGATAATTATCCATGGTTGTAAATATTGTTCCGTATATCTGAGGTTTACCTATGCTTAATAAATATTGGTCAGTTATTGTAGCGTATGTTTTTTTATTGATTGTAGAATCCATTTCTACAGCTATTTTTATCAGATTAAGGGCTTTTTTGAGATTAGTGGAGTCCTTTCCGTGTTCAAAAACAATGGCTGCACGTTCAAAATCATTGGCTGTTTTTATTTTATTAGAATCTAACAGTTGATTTACCCTCATCCTTCGGATACTGTCTAAGTCAGAATCTATAATGCCTGAATCCCAACTTGTTTTATCTTCGTAATAAATATTATATAATTCTTTATTGTCAACTACCATAGTTTGTTCTTCTTTATTTTCCTTTTTTTTCTCTTTACAGCCAGAGACTATAAAAAATAGAGTAATAATGAATAATAGTTTTTTCATGTTACTATTTTAATTTTAAACTTTTTTTGTGTTAAATTACTGACAACGTTTGCTATATGTAATTTTGGTATACGTGCTTTGTTGTTAATGTTTTTCAGAATTATTAAACTGCCACAATACATTTACGAGTTGCCATTTTTCATTTAGTTTTACAATGTGCATATAATCAATCCAATCATCTGCTACTAGTTTGACAGAAGCTACCTTATCATAAACATCAAGAATAATAACTTCCTTTTTAGGGTTCTCAGGAAACTTGTCTTTGTCCTGATTATAAGTTTCTGCTAGTAGTATCATTGCATCAGTAAAAGTTTCCCTTAAGTATTCCTTTCTTGTTTTTTTATTCATCCAAAAAGTTCTTTTCACCATTCTTGGATGAGCAGCTCGTTCAAATTGCTCAGGTTTTACATTATGTTGGGATTCAATATAATCTAATGCTACTTGCCTAATTGCTATAGAATCTTTTTTCGTTTGCCCATAAAAAGAAAAGCTAATCAGGCAGATTATAAAATTTAAAGTGAATACGTTTTTTTTCATAATTTCATTTTGTAATGGACTGCAGCGTTTACTGTATGTGTTATAGGAACTTAAAATGTTACCTGACTGGGGACATATCTACACATTGGTTGCTTACTTTACGCTCAGCAAGCGTTACGTCGTACCAAAAATATAAAGACCATTTTATTAAAACTCGAACTGTTTGTTATGATTACCATATTCAGACTTTAAAGGAAAGATTATGTCCCCATGATTGACTACTTAATTAAGAAACAAACTTCGACTTGATGAACCACCGTATACGAGACCCGTACGTACGGGGGTGAGGCATACTCTTCTCAATTATGGAAAGAATCGTCTACTCGATTACCATTTTGTTGCTTTTCCAAATTCAATATTATCTAAGTTTTAAAAGTAAATACTACTTATGATCATTGAGGTCATTATATATTTTATAAGTTAAGTCATTAAGTTTTTGATTTACTCTTATTGAGGACTGATTAGTAAAAACTATAATTCCAATTTTCTTTTTTGGAAAGATAGCAAGCACACTTTTTGCTCGGGAAATACCGCCATCGTGCCTAAAATGTAAATCGTGATTTTGATTACTAATTATCCACCAATAATAACCTATCCAATAATCAGTATCTATTTCAAATATTTTTTTATGAGACTCATTAACAATTTCATTGTTTGTAAATTGATAATGAATGTATTTTAGCATATCAGACGTCGTAGACTTTAAGGCACCTTCAGCGCCCCAGAGAGTGTTAGCAAGATTAGACTTAGGCATAGGCTTACTAAGTAAATAACCATTTGCGAGTCTATTCTGTTTGTTTTTTGATACATTAAAATGAGTGTCGTTCATTTTTGCTTTTGATATTATTTCACTCAATATCAATTCTTGAAAAGGTCTGTTGTAAACTAATTCTAAAATATATCCCATCAGGTTGGTTCCAGAATTCGAATAATTAAATGTTTTACCAGGTTTTTCAGTTATTTTAAGTTTTGATAACTCTGTTAAGAATTTAGGTTTTGTTTGTTTATCCTCAAGACTTAAATGCATTGTTGCATATTCAATTTCGTTTTGTTTGGTAAGACGTATTTCATTTTTCGTGCCTAAAACTCCATTAGGTAATCCGCTTGTATGCGTTAATAAATGCTTTATTTTAATAGGGTTTCCGTTATGTTCTAAATTCGGATATGGTCTGGGTAAATATGTTCTTATGTCATCTTCTAAACTTAATTTTCCTTCTAAAACGGCTTTTGCGGCTAGAGAACCTACAAATGTTTTTGTTATTGAAGCAATTTCATATATAGTGTTATGTGCTGGTATATCTCCTTTTCCTTTTGTTAATTCACCATAATTAAAACAAAAAGATACATTGTTTATGTGTAGTCCAATTGACAAGGAATTTATTAAAGAATCTTTTAAAGTTTCTTTCGCATTTCTATCTATGATTTGTTTTATCTCTTTACCAATTCCATCACTATAAATTTCAATAGATTTATTATTGTTTATGATTACTCTGTTTTCTTTTTTGTTTTGAGATTTACAACTTGAACATATAGAAAACAGAGATAGAAGTATTAAAAATGTTTTTTTCATATTGTTATGGTTTTTATTCGATAAACAAATGAAAGCATATGGTTCTTAAAAAAGGTTCGACTATATAAAGTCGAACCTTTTTTAATCATATTATAGAGTCTTTAAGCGGAGTTATCTTGCTTTTCTATATTCCGAAGGTGTTACACCAGTTTTCTTTTTAAAAGCTGAATAGAAAGAGGATTTAGAATTAAATCCTACAGCATACATAATTTGCTGAATTGTTAATTTGCCTTCTTTCGAGTTAACTAACATTTTTTCTGCTTTCTTAATTCTATATTGATTAACAAAATCAAAAAAATGTTGATTTAAATTACGGTTGATTAGTGTTGAGATTTCATGACTTGATAACTCTAATTGTTCAGAGAGATTTTTTAGTGTTAATGAGGCATCTAAATAGGGTTCTTCATCTTCCATAAATGATAGTAATTTATGAATATCATCTTTGGTGCTTTTATTTATATGTTTGTGGTCAGAATTACTATTTATTAGTAAATGATCTGTATTAATATTTCTAAATAATTGAGGGTGATACATACTTTTTAAAACGATCCAAGTAAAAAAGCCAACTAAAATCAGAGTAAGTATTAATCTTGAAATGTTTAAAATTTCTACATCTGTGCCGAATAATTTATAAACCTGTTTGAAAAATGAAAAACAAAAAATAATACTTAACAAGATAAATAATTGATATAGCCATTTAAAATTAAAAACAGATTTGTTTGAATAATTTTCTAACAATAATTGTTTGTATTTGCTTAACTCTAGAAACATCGCGATTAAATAAAAAAAAGAAATGGATAAGCCAAAAATTATAGATAATTTTCCTTCAGGTGTATCATTTAAATTTTCCAGTAAGAAGTTTTTTGTACTCGTATTTGCGAAATAAAACCTTGGAGAAAAAATGAATACCTGAATTACAAATGGAAGTACATGCAATAGATGTTTAGGTTGTAACTTAAAATCTGAATATATGGAAGATACTACATATAAAAATAACAAGGGACTTGTGAAAAAAGCAATATGGTCACGAAGCATTTCTAAAACAGCTGGTAAAGTGATATATTCAGAATAGAAAAAAACACTAATGTGAACTGCAAAAATTAAAAAATAAACACTTAAAAACATATTCGCTTTTTTATTAGAAGTTTTGACTGTTAAAAGGAATAGTGCCAATAAAAGGGAAATGAAAAGTATAAATATTGTGGTTATTGCTAACATTGAAAAATTCATGGTAAGTCAAATTAACAACTATAAATTATAGTGCTTATTTATTGATAAGTATTATAGGGCTGTTTAGTTAAAATCGTATTCGGGTTTTTATTTTTGAGTTCGCTTTGCAATAAATGGCAATGGTCTTGTATCTAATTTGTTACGTATTTCGAACATCTAATTTAGTAAATACAAATCTAATAGAAAATCCGTGAGAATTTTCTTAAGAGGACCTAAACTAATAGTAAATTATATATGGTGTTTTGCTAGGTTTATTGGTTGTGTTTTGTGCAGGTATTATTTTTTTAATCTTATAACTAATGATAAGTGTTATTTATTTTTGATTTATAGTTTTCAAATATAATTGAACTATCGGTATTAGTTTTTTACCTGTAGGACCATAAGAAGCATTTAAAGTTAAAGCAATAGTTGATTTGAATTTTGGAATGTAAACAGCCATTGAACGAAAACCATCAATGGCACCATCGTGTCCATAAACAGTTATTCCATTAAAGTTATCTACAGAAATTCCCATTCCCATTCCTTCTTTGGGCGTTGTCATTAATTGCAAGCTTTCATCAGAAAGTAACTTTCCTGTAAAAAGTGCATTGTAAAAAATACTTACATCTGTTGCATTTGATATAATTCCACCTGCACCCATAGTTCCTGTTAAATTTGTGTGAAACGCAATGGGGTACCAGATACTATTTTCTAGATAATAACACATCGCTTCATTTTTAGAAAGATCGATATCCTTACCAAAGGAAGTGTTTTTTAAATTTAGCTTATTAACAATTCTTTTTTGTATAATTTCTCCAAAAGTCTGTTTGTCTATATCTTCAGCTATGTAAGCCAATAAAACATAATTAGAATTTGAATACTGTGTTTTAGAATTAGGGTCAAATGAACTTTTGTATTCTTTGATTTTAGTTAGTATTTCTTTTCTATTTCGAGGTTTACTAATCCAGACTTCAAAGTTTTTTTCAGTAGTAATATTATAAATTCCGCTTCTGTGATATAACATATCAGCAATGGTAATTCTTTCTGAATTTGGAATTTCTGAAAAGTATTGATTTAGGGAATTATCGAGTGACAATTTCCCTTCATCGACTAATTGTAAAATAATGGTCGCTGTAAAAGTTTTACTGATAGAGCCAATTCTAAATTTGGTTTCAGCATTATTTTTTTTGTCTAATTCGATACTAGAATATCCAATAGCCTTATTAAAGAACTCCTTCCCATCTTTTAAAATGGAAACAGCGCCCATTGTATTATTTTCTTTTTCGTAATTAGATAATAAGCTATCTAAATTTTGATTTTGAGTGTAGCTATAAGAGTGAGCAAATGCCAAAACAAATAGAAATATTTTTTTCATAAATAAGGTGATTTTAAATATTCGAGTTTTTTGATTTTTTGCTCAAGATTGTTTTTTTATCTACTTAGAAGGAAAAAAAACGATAAATAACTAGTTTTTTATGCTATTTGACTAAAAGAGAAGTATTATCGAAAATCGCATACATTTCGAGATAACTCAAACTGTTGCCCAACGTTTTGGTTAAGCTGGGTTTTAATGCAGTTTATTATTTCTCCATTTCATATCGATCTAAAGATTCGGAATAGAATTTGGGTTTTATGTTGATTACTTTGAATCCGTATTTTTCGAAAAAAGGCGCAATATCTTGTGTTGTCGCCAAACATATCTTCTTGTCTGGGAAGTTCTGGGAAATAGATTTGATTCTATATTCAAGTAGCTTTTTACCATATCCCAATTTTTGAAATTGACGCTTGACCATTCCCCAGGAAAGGTATATTTCGTTCGAATTCTCTACAAGTAAGTATCCTGCACAACCTAGAATATCGTTGTTATTTTCTAGTATGAAATAGTATTCTTTTTCAGAAACAGTGTAAGCTAATAATCCGTTTTCTTGTGCTATTAACCACTCTTTAAAAAGAGCAATCTCCTCGATTGCAAAAAAATCAGGGGTATTACTCTTAATTATTTCCATACAAGCTGCATGGTCCTTTTTCTGATATTTTCTAATGTTCATTCTAATTGTAAATAACGACTTTTGTATGTTGTGTTTACCTGTCAAAGACTACAGATGCAATATACAAATTGTCAGCTGTTTTTGTTTTTTCTGAATATCAACAGAATGTCAGCAATTGGATACGCCAAAGCGATAGCTATTGCGAATATTCCTCGAATTAATTGTCCGTCTTTTATTAATCCGACTATCGAAAAATAAATAATTACTAAGCAAAAAGGATAGAGGAGGAGTCGTGTAATAATTTTAGCAAAAGTCCATTCTTTAACTTTGGATTTATTAGCTATGTTTTATACACTGTATTAAGTGTCGTTTTTTCGGTCGAGCTGTTTCACCTTGTTTTCTATTAAACGTCTGAACTTTTTCAACTCAATAGGTAGTTCTTCTGTGTCAATTTCATACTCATCAATTGTGATTTTCTTTTTTAGTTTTCCATCAGATACTTCTAATATTAATTTATCTTCATTTTTGTTTCCAATGGTGTAAAATCCTTTTAACGATTCATCTAGGATGTCATTAGGTACCTGGTTTATCAAATTTTTGGCAATTTGAAATTGCTCCTCAGACATTATTTCTCCCTTAAAGGTATAACCAGCCTGAGTATGCCTTTTATTGTGCCATATTTCTCTTCTGTCAACAAATAATGCGGAATGAGTCAATTTGTAAATATTATAAGCTCCATAATTGTCACTATAGAATCTTCCAAAAATAAGATAATCAAGGTTTTCGAGATTCAGTTTCTTGTCATTCTTAAAAAGACTATGTAGCACTTTGTTCATTTTCTGTTTATTCAGTTGAGCTTTTAATTCTATCTAAGGAATTTGTATGAGATTAGTTGTGTATTTTCAGTATTAAAGCTAGCAATTAATTTTATACGGTGTTGGGAATAACTTTTTATTTCAGCAAATTACTTCTACAGACTATTCAATTCCGTTAATTTGTCAAGCAATAGATTTCTATAGTTTTCTATATAATCTGGATATACCGCATTTTTAAAACGCCAGGATTTATGAAAACCAGTATCATCTTGATATTCTATATAAAACCCACCATTTTCATTGGTACAGTCAGAGCAATCTAAGTATCCATTCGGTTCATTAAATATTTCAGTAGGCAATTCAGTTTTTAATGTTTCAAAATCCTGATAATTTGCATTGTTCATAAGTTGAAAATTACCTTTAAAAAATGTGTTTTCAGGATAAACAAAATCGATGTCTTTATAAAGAGCTTCAGTATCTATTTTATAAATTGTAGAACAATCTCCAGAACAGTTAACATCAGCAAACCAACCAAAAATAAGAGTTCCATTCCTTTCATTATTTCCATCTCCATTGTCATCTGAGCTACATCCGGTTAATAGAAATAATAAGCTTAATATCAAATTCAGTTTTTTCATTGCGTAAAATTAGGTTAAAATTATTGCCGACGTTTTGAGTAAAATGTGTTTTAAGGCATTTTTGTATAGTGTTAGCGGAATTCCCTGTTATCTACCTTTCTCTCCATCCCCATCCCCATTTTAATTTGGGTAGTTTTGCAAAATCACCATACATTTTCTTCACTTCTCTACGTCCTCGTAATGCTAAGTACTCTAGGTTATTTAACTCTAGTATAGGGGAATAATCTTTAGTTACTAAAATTGCGGCAAGCATTCTGTAGCACTTTAATTGAGGCATTTTTCTTAAAAAATCAATACTCTCAATTCGGATATTTTTTGGTGAAGTTCTATCTCCATCGATAAAAAGGCTCTCTAACGAGATGAGTTTTGAAAAAGCTTCGTAATTAGATATTTTTTGAAAATTTTCAACTTGAAGCCCTTTTAGTTTTTTTAATTCAGTCAAGGGTTCAATACTTTGAACAGCCGATCCGGCACCTATATCTAGAAATTCGATTTCGGTTAATTTTGAGATACTTTTCAATGAATCGTACACTCCCCATTTAATCTCTAATCTTTTTAAACCTCTCTGATGACAAACAGCTTCAAACAATTCTTGAGGCATTCTGGTGCCAAAATATAATTCGTCAAAAGCATTTGGGTTCTCTTGCAGGAAACTGCACCATTCAGCTAAAATTCTTTTTTTATCCTTAGCTTTTTTACCATTTTTTTCAATCCAATAATCGAGTTGAGTACAGTTGATTGATAATTTTCTTTCTCCATTAAATTCGTTTAACTCAACAACACTTTTAATCTTATTGGCTTCATCAGGGAAATAATAATTAAATCCATATTCAATTTGTCTCTCAGTTAAACTCATTTTTAGTATTTGTTGTGTTATTACTGTTAATGGTTTCGTATAACCGTCGGTTACGGATTTTAAGATACTAATTTTCGGTTACACACTGACGCTGGCAATTCCGAGTGGATTCGGACGTAGTCGAATCTGCCGTAATTGCGGTTACACATTGTTGGGATTAGTTTTATCTACTCCATTATATACATTCGGATTATGTTTTTCCATATAAAATTCAGGATTAGGTATTTCCATAAATCCAAACTTTTTATAAAGCCATTCAGCTGTATTAGTTAATAAAATCCAGCGTCTTAGTCCTTGAAGATCAGGGTGTCCCATTATTTCACTTATCAGCCACTTACTTAATCCCTTTCCTCTATATTCCTTTAGAATATAAACATCTCCCAGGTATGCAATAGTTGAATAGTCTGAAATTATTCTAGCAAAACCAATTTGTTTATTTTCGTAATAAAGACCAAAATTCAAAGAGTTTTCAATTGATGTTTTTAAGGTATTGATTGGAATTCCGTTAGCCCAGTCAGTTTCATTTGCCAGGAATTGGTGAATGCTCAAAATATCTAATTTATCCTTGTCTGTTGAAATGGTATAATCATTTTTATGTGCTTCTCTAATTTTCAATTCTGATTCAGTTTTCTAAATGTTCGATAAAGTTTACTATATGTGTCGTAGGAGGACAAAATGTTATCCTGTTTTTTGATGTTTTTACACGATGGCTGACTTTTCCTTTTTGCAAGTATTGCGCCTTCCCAAAAATACAATCCATTCGATTGATTACTTAGCTGCTATGATTATATATATGGTGTTGTAAAACGATTTATATTCCTTCCAACTTACAAAGTTCCTCTCCAGTTTTTAGAATTTTGTTAGTTGAGCAAATATTGCTAATTCGTCCATCCGTAATACTTTCAAATTCCATTGTGATTTTTTCATTTTCTATTTTACATATAACATTCCCTTCTTTCACTAAATCTCCTGTTTGAAAGTACCATTTAACAACTTTGAAGTTACTTAAGTTCCCCAATTCAGGAAGCAATACAGGTAATATTTCGCCTTTTTTTAATATAAACCTATTAGACTTTTTTTGAGTATTTCCTGCTAATTCAACCTCTTCTTTAGTTTTAAATCCTGGGATAGTTTTTAATTCCTCAATTAACTCGTTCTGTTTTTGGGTAGAAGTAAAAAGTTTTTGAATTAGTGATTTTATCATTTTATCTCAATTAGTTACAACATATTTGTGTATGATTAGTTGCTGTTTTTTTATCAAATGTAGATAAAAATCATTGGTTTTTATTTTTAGCGATTATGTTCTAAAGTATCCTTTGTCAATTAATTATACATTGTGTTGTAACACCTTATTGGATTATGGAATTCATATATAGATACTGAAAAGTAATTACTTCTAATTGTAATTTTTCAAAAAAAGATAAAACACCAATTACAGTGGTATCAGACAGGTGAAAATTTATAAAGTCCAACGGATTTCCGTCATAATCTCTAAAACTCGACTTTGTATCAAATTTAGATACATTGTAATTTTTTAACTCCTCCTGAGATGAATTTAAAACCTCCATAGAAACCTCATGGAAATATTGAATTTTTTCTTTCAATGCAAGCCCTCTCTTTGATAAATTATTTTCATTATCAAAAAGTATATTCCTGTAAAATAGAGTATCAATCATCATTTCGTAATTATAATGATCAAAATAATCTGCTTTGGCTTCATCTTTGAACGACTCTATTACCTCATTTAACTCAGAAACCAAAGCCTTAACTTTGTCAGATTTAGATTTTAAATCACCGTATTTTTCTGGTTGAGCAGAGTTAAGCTCATTTAAAGTTTGAACTTTATCATTTATTACATCCTGATAATTCTTAATTGTTAATCTATATACTTCGTTCGCTTTGTTTAATGAGTTTATGAAAGGAACTAATGTCTTTTTTAGTTTAGTATTGCAATCGTCTTTTTCTTGGGCATATGAATTAAAACAAATTAAAACGATTAATAATCTTAGCAATGTATATTTACTTTTCATTTTCTTAAAATGTTACAACGTTTTGGTTCAACTGTGTTTTAATGCAGTTTAAGGGTAGTTAGCTTTTGTTTTTATAATCTTGAATATAAAATATACCCTCCTCCAATTATTAATAGAGGAGAGGCAATTGATAGTAATATTATCGTCCATCTATATAATCCCCAAAATGATATCACTTTTTTTTCATCATTATCTTTAGAGTATACAATATTTACAATATCTCCAACATTATGTGACGGAGGACTAGAACTAACGTCACTTTTGAATTTAACTATATTGTTTGCTCTATCCGTATACTCAAATACAGGTTTATATGTGTATCCATCATCGCCACTTATTTCAATTAGCTCAATAACTTTTGCTTTGGTTTTTATTCCGTTTGTCATCAAGTCCTTTGAAGTATTATAATGCTTAACTGCAAAATAAATCAGTACTACTGATAGTAATAACATTCCAAGGTATAAATATTCTATCATTCTCATTTTTGTTTAATAAAGGTTAACAGCTAGGCTATGAGTAGTTGCGAGAGTTAGTATTTAACTTAGCAAGTACACACCCAACTGAAAATCCGCAAGGATTTTCAGAAGTAGGCGAGAACAAGCAATTACTTATAACCATTGTTACAAACAGTTATTCTGTAAAGTATTTTAAGACTTTATTCTGCGAAATAGCCCAAACTACATTATCGTTATAAGAAATATTCTTAAAGTTTGAAGTGTTGGTATATTCTAATGTCCAAGTTGTGCCACCATCTGTGGTACTGAATATTTCTTTATCTTTAATACACCATCCTCTAGTTTCGTTTTTGAAAGAAAATGCCCCATATTCAAAATCATCTGAAATAATTTGCCATGTATTACCCCCATCTATAGTTTTACATAGTTTATTTCCAGTGGTTGGGCTGAAAATTTGTATAAAACCTATTGATTGAGATATAAATTGAATTTGAGTTACTTTAACATTATCTCCAGGAAGATTTATTTCAACTTCTGTCCATATACCATCATCCAAAAAAAGCAATAGTGGTTTATTTGAATCAGAAGATCTTCCGCCAGCCCATATGTGATTATTATCGATAGCAAAAAAATGTGACAATTCAATATTACCACTAGAGTTATTATAAGTTTCATTAAAATTAATTCCATCTATTGTTTGATATACAACTTTATCAGAAGTTATTATTGTTCCGTTTTGCATATTATTGTTCACATAAGTAGCAATAATTCCAGAATTTATGTCATCAGGATTATCAAATATGAAATTTAAATTATCAGAACCTCCTACTGGAATTCTATTTAAATTAGAAAAATCACTCCACCCTTCATCATTTGAAGTAGCATGAAAAGTACCATTAAAACCAACAGGAGCCCATCTTTCCCAGGATAGACCTCCGTCTATTGTTCTATAGACTTGACCACCGCCGCCATTATCATTTAATGAGAAATATGCTTTATTTCTATTAATAGTTTGAGTTCTCCAAATTCTGTCATCTGAAATATTAAAATCGATACTATGCCATTGATTTATGGAATTTGGAAGTATTCCAATATTACCATTATATTTATTATCAACATTATTGATAATTATTCTGTTTTCAATTTCTATTTTTAAAACAGGTATTGTATTAGAGATAATAGGTAGTTTAACATCTATTTCTAAATTGTTTACAGAATTAATTTCAGCTTCTGTATTATCAAATAATACTTTCACTTTGTCTACTTTATTCGTGAAATTAGTTCCTCGAATAATAATGTTTTCTCCACTGTAACCATAATTTTCAGAATAGGAATTTATAGTTGCTTTTTCTGGAGTAATTGGCTCATCTGTAATACTTTCATCGTTAGATGAGCAAGACATAATTAAGATTAAAATAAATGATAAAATCCCAGTTTTAGTAATAACTTTCATTCAATATTTATGTTTTAATTTGTTTGTAAGGTTTAGTTCTAAAAAGCGTTTTAATGCAATTTTATATAGTGTTAGTGGCTTTTTTTAACTTTTCTATTCCTTTCATTTTCTATTTCACCCGCATTTGTACCGAAGCCTTTTTCATTAAATCCATTCACAAATAGTTTCCCTGTTTCTCCTTTGTTTAGATATGAGATTTGAAAAAGTATTTTTAGATTTTTTTGTCTTGTCTCAGATGCGATATCAGCTTCAAAGTATAAGTCATTTGTTCTCACTCCGTGATAAACAACTTTTCTTAATTCATATTCCGTAGCTATTTTGAAGTGTTCGATACTGTCCTCGAATATTTTATATTTCAATATTGTCTTACCAAGTAAATCTATATTGATTACCTTATTAAAAACGGTGTCAATTTTTTGGGTTAAGAGAATGTTAGTTTCATATTTATTTTTGGCAGAATCTATACGAGGGGTAATGCTCATAAAGTATTTCTCATTATACATCGATAAATCATGCTCATAGATTGTGAAATCTCCTTTAACTTCAGGGGTATCCTCAAGACTGGTATCAATATTTAGAGCGTTATTCTGCAGGTTGATGTCTTTCTTTTCATCAGTATTAGTAGTCCGATGACACCCAAAACAAATAATTATTAACACATATAGTAGTATGCCCTTTTTCATTTTAATTCTCCATAACATTTACTATAAGTGGCGTAGCTAGGCAAAATGTTACCTTTGTGTTGAGTTTTTTCTACGGATTAATTACTAACGTTAACTTTCGGCAAGCATTGCACCTTCATAAATATACAACAACCAATCGATTGATCACTTAGTTGCTATGATCACATATATGCTGTCATTACCTATTACAATCGGCTGGCTATTTCCAATTTTTTATTAATAAGATTCTTTTCACTTTTTTTGATCGTACACTTTAAAGCTTCACGTAAATACTTTCTTTCCATTTGATTGTTACCATTGATTTTATGTAATTCTGCCAATAAACAGTAATAATGGTTGTTCCCATCTAATTCTAATTTATTTGCTTCCTTAATAGCTTCATGTACAGAGTTCGTCTTAGATAAAACATAAGCTCTGTTTAATGCAACAATTGGCGAATACTCAATAGTTAACAATCTGTTGTAAAGTTGAAGAATGTTGTCCCATTTTTTGGGGTTATCCGTTGTGTGCCAGAACGCTATTGCCGCTTCTAAATGATACTTGGAGATAACGCTTCCATGGGATGCTAAGTTCAAATATTTTTTACCTTTCTCAATTAAAGGTTTATTCCATTTAGCTCTGTCTTGTTCATTGAAAAGTAAATCTTCGTTTGAGCTGTTCATTCTTGCATGAATTCTTGAAGAATGAAAGGATATCAATGCGATTAATGCATAGGCAGCAGTTTGTTGTTCGACTTGTATTTTAGACAAAAGCAAAGCCAATCTTAGTGCTTCCCAACAAATTTCCTCACGTACATTATGTTCTTTTATACTGCTATAATACCCCTCATTGAACAGAAGATAAATGATTCGTAGAACAGTATCGTATCCTTGATTGTAGTTTTCTAATTTGAGATTTGTATTTAGTATTCCATTTTCGTTGATTTTCTTTTTTGCTCTATACAGAATCTTATTAATTGCTTCATCATTTGATAAAAGTGCTTTTGCAATTTCATTAATATTAAATCCACATAAGATTCTTAATGCCAAACATATTTTTGCTTTATCACGTATTCTTAGATTGCAAACTACGAAAATCATTTTAAGTTGGCTATCTTCAACTATGTCATTAGAAATTTCTTCAGGCTGGATAGAATTTGTTTTTGATTCTAAATTGACAAGAATTTTCTCCTTATAGATTTTACTTCTTTTATAGTAATCTTTTAAGTTGTTAACAGCCACCTTTCTTAACCAGGCAGTAGGCTTATCAGGAACTCCTTTATGAGCCCACGTTTTCATTGCTTTTAAAAATGTTTCTGATACAATGTCTTCCGCTAATTGCACTTCAGTTACCCCATAATATTGACAAAGTACAGCAATTAGTTTACTGTACTCTGTCTTAAAAATTTCTATTAGTTGAGTATCGTCTATCATTATACCCTTCTTGTAAGATTACATGCCTTCAAAATTCATAATATCTCTTACTTCTACTTTTCCGCCATTTTCTAAGGCAGGACAACCTTCTGCAAGTTTAATTGCATCTTGTATCGTTTCAGAACATACGATAATAAAGCCTCCAACAATTTCTTTAACTTCTGCATAAGGTCCATCTGTAATTGCCCCATCGGGGTGCATTATCTTTCCTTCGAAACCTAATGCCTCTCCAGGGTTTTTGAGTTTGCCTTGTGCATCAATGGATTTCATCCAATCTTGCCATGCTTTTACTTCAGCTTGAATTTGTTCAGGAGTTGGAGTAAGGTCAGGGGTAGGTTCGCTATGAAATAGCATCATAAAATCTTTCATTTTAATCTTTTTTATTGTTAACATAAATAATTATCATATACCTGACGATTGAAATCTATTCAATTGGACATTTTTTTTAATTTTTTTTGATTGCTGATAGGCGGCTATGATTTCATATACACTGTTGCGCTTTCGTTATTTTTTGTTTTCTATTTCATTCTCCAAATCCGTAACTAAACTATGATATTCTGATTTTAAGCTCTTACCTTTTGTAATTACATCACTCATCTTGTTAAGAAGTAGTATGTACATATTCCTAACTTCTTGTGAATTAAAATTTTTAGTATATGAAATTCTATCTCTATTTTCTTCCTCATAAGTTCTTTCTCTAAGTCTAGCTAAAACCTCTGGGTTGATATTATAATTATTGATAAAATATTTTTCCAAATGTTCCTTTGTGTATTCTGTTATTTCATCTTCACTTTCCTGATAATCTTTTACTTTATCATAAAGTTTGGATATTTTATTTTTTAGAGAATCATTTGATATTAACTCTATTTTACCCGAATTAATCATGGAGTTGTAAATACCAGTAGAAGGGTCGAATGTGTGATTCCTGACATTTGTTGTTATTAAAGAATCAAGGTAACTAAGTTGTAGGTCTGAAACCTTAATGAAGATAACTTCTTGTAAGCTACCATTTCTTTGAATTTGAGCAGTGAGAATCTGGTTAAACTCTACAATATTGATTTTTATAGACTCTTGTATGCTTTTTAAAATCTTTAGTTCATCTTTTTTTAATTGTTCATTTTGATTCCAATTATTTATTTGGAGTGCAATTAAAATCCCAATGACGACAAGTATGATTTCACCAATTGCATATTTTAAATATTTTACAGTTTTTCCTTCTGAAAGCGAGTTTTGTCTAATATTTCTAAAGAATTTTATCATTAATTAGCGGTTTCTGATAATGAAGCACAACATTTTATATAAGTAGCGTAGCAGGGCAAAATGTTACCTCTGCGTTGAGTTTTTCTACGCATTGATTGCTAACATTAACTTTTTGCAAGCATTGCACCTTTATAAATATACACAAACCAAGTCAATTGATTACATAGCTGGGATGATCACATATATCGTGTTGTGCTACGTTTTTTATTCAGTTTTATAATGTAATAGTCCCTTTGCATAAAGCATATTTTTGAATTCTTTAGAATTGCAATTCACCTTGTCTGTTTGTATTCCTCTTCCAATTCCATAAATGAAAGGTCCTAGTCGATTACTCCAACCTTTACCAAATTCTCTTGGTTCATAACCAGCGATTCGTCCGCTTATTAAAATCCGATTTTCGTCCGTTATTTTTTCCACGATCAAGTCAACACAAGGATAAATTTTTTCTTCTTCCAGATAAACTTTTTTAGTAATTAATTCGGTCACATTATTTTTTCCCGCTGCTTTTACTTTTTGCGCTAAATGCCATTCAAATTCAAAATCATTAGGAAGTTCTTCCCCAGAATGTAATTCAGCATAAAGTTTCAGTTCTGAAAGGGGCTTTTCTATATGTTTTTTGAATTCGTTTTGAGTCATTTTTAATGTTGCGCAACGTACGCGTGTACAATGCGTTTTAGTGCTTTTTGATATAGTGTTGTGTATAGAATTAATTTTTCATTATTCGTGCTAAGTACATTTTTTTATCTATCTCCAAAGACAATATTTTATAACTTATTTCTTGTCCATCACAATTGAAATGAACCACACCAAAATGACCCGTTACATTTGGTTTTGAATTATCTTGTTGAAAATGAGAGTTTTTTATCGAAACGGTTTTAAAACCTTTCATTTCTACTACAAATGAATTTACGGATTCATTCCATTGATCAATCATTAATTGAATTTTTGGGCGTTCTTTTACCAGCATTTGTTTCTCTTCTTCAGGAGCTGCTGACATAAAGGTATCAATATTTAAAAGAATTCGATTTAAAGCTTTTTTGTCATTTATCCCTTGAGTCAAATCACCGAGGAAGTCGTTCTTTACTTTTCTATCATCTTTAAGGACAGGTTTACCAAAGAAACTACTTCGTTTGATTACTTTTAATAAAAACTCATGGGAGTCATTCCCTTTATTAATTCCCATAGTATGAAAAGTGTAATATTGACTTTTATAAAGACCGATTGCATAGGACATGGTCCAAATTCCATCTTTCTGGTCTTTGTAAACTTCCTGCTTTGAGTAAAAATTATTCTCATTTATTTTAAAGATACTATCTGTTGAGGAAATCAATCTGGAGTCTTTAAATTTTGTATTCCCAAATTCATAAAACCATAGTTCTTTTGGAGATTTGTCATCATAATTATATGACTTTCTTATTGATAATTGACGAGCAAGTTTTCCTGATTCTGAAATTTCATATTGTTTAATAAGGATTTCGGACATATTGCTTAAATCGATTCCCATTGTTGAGTCAATACATATAGAATAATTCCATTTACTCTCCTTAATTTTTTTAAAACAGTTTAATTCCGTTTGAGCTAGGCTTAGGTTGCTTAACAATATTGTTATCGCAATAAGTTTAAATTTCATTTGTCTTATTTTACACACAACGGTAAATATAACAAACGTTGCCGTTCTGAGGGGCAGTTATGTTTTGTTATATAGTGCTATCTACTTTTTTATTATTTCAGCTCGAATTACACTTGATCTATTCATCGCATTTTGAGCATCTCTCATAGTTCGGTATTTACGAATGCGAGTAAACTCAATATCTCCATAGAATCTATTTGTTATACGAACTACAATTTCTTTTTTAGAGGTTTTTCGTCTTCTAAGATTTTTAATTTCTTCGAATTCTGATAAGCCTTTACCGGTTTTTCTCCAACGTTTATTTCCAACTCTTTTCAGATATGGTCTTAGATGTTTTGACCATTCACCACTTCGGAAGTTTCCTTTATGATATGTTTTGTTCAGGTTATTCATTTCAAATATTTCATAAACTTAATTCCTCCGATTCTTTTATTCGTCAAAATATCTAATATTAGTTCACCCTCTTTTTTATCGTGTAAGGTTATATTTTTTTCAAATTGCCATTAAGAACTAGGTTGATTAGCATTTTTAGGGTCAACAAAATATCCATACGCTCTACTTCCCTAATAAATTTGAGTGTAATTTCGGATGGATTGTATAATCTCAACTTTTTCAGGAGTTTGACTTTCAGCCAACCATTCAGAATTATATTTCCCCCATCTGATTTAGAGTACTTATTTCCGCATTACGCTTATAAATTGTTATGGGCTGATTTTAACTTATCCAACCTACCTTTTTTTTCCATTCCAGGATTTCCTGTTTTCTTTTTTCAAAATCAGTTGGTGGTTGTCTATTTTCGTTTTTTACCCTTTCTTTCATAATTTCCGTTTGTTCTTCAAGTAAATTAAGACCAAGAGCTTTTCTTCTTTGATTGACCTTTGCTATGTCATCATATTGATTAGGGTTCATTTCTCCATTTTCGTCCCAATCAAATTGAGTTCCGTAGAGTTGTGGTTTTCCTTCAAAAACAGCTATTCGGTCGGTCAAATATGCTAAACCTTTAGGATTGGCTTTGCTTTCGTTAACAGCTATTTTCAATAATTCTGCGGATTTTTTCATAAAGTAAGGTTGTCCGATAGAATGTTGAATAATTAACCAAGCTGCTTCACTCGCTTCTTTACCTACTTTGTCAACTGTTGGATAGCCGATTGTGTCAATTATTTCATCTAATATTTTTGCATTTCTGCTGTGCAGATTCGCCATTTCTTCGTTATACCCTTCGTCAAGTTGTCCGTTTTGAATAAGTTTGTCACGAAACTCCAAGTCTGCATTCTTCAGTTGAATAATTTTTTTAGCTATTTCTTCGTTGTTCATTTTTGTTGATTGTATCCTGTTCAACTTGCTTATACACCGTGTTAGCAAACAGTTTAATTGGTACTTCCTATCATTGGTTTACGTATCATGAATACTCCAATCCATAAAAACCAAACTATTTGACTTATTCCAAAAATTTCTGTAAAAATATCCAATGGATAGGCAGTTAGTATTCCCGCCACTCCCACTAGAATACCCAAAAAATTTAGTGGTTTGGAAAACAAATTCCCCTTTAAGGCAGTTAGGCTTAATAATAAGACCCAAATTCCTCCAACTATTTCATTCCCTCCTCCGAGACCTTCTGTAATGATATTAGTTGCGGAAAAGACTAACATTGCATTTTCGGGCTCTTTACTTCCCATTTCAATAACAGTGTTGAGACTTATATTGTCGATCATTCCACTTGCAATTACTAACCCAGCCCAAATTATTCCAAAAGCTGATATTATTTGTGAACGAATTGCCGAGTAAGTTTTTAATCGGTGATGAATTGCAACAACCAATACCACTAATAATATCCCAAATAAAATATAACTTGTAAAAGTCAATAGTGAAAAAATCAGATGATTTTCTGCTAAGAAATCGAGCCTTTCATTTGCACTCGCATTGGTATCTGGATAAACTAGTATTGCTCCGTAAATAATGAAGGCAACGATATATATAAGTCCCTCAAGAATTGCACAAACTCCCCCCGTTTTTTGTAATTTCTTTTCATTCATATTTTCCTATCCTTTAGGAGGAAGACGATTCAAAACTTATTCTGTTACGGCACTTGGTCTAATGTTTGCTAACGGCATTTTTTATAAGTAGTTGCGAGAGTTAGTGCTTAACTTTTTAGAAATAGGCGAGAACCAGCAATTACTTATAGCCATTGTTGTACTTACGTTATTTCATTTTTTCTTTATTAATAGTATTTCCTTATTTTAATTAAAGTTTCGAATTAGACTTTATCATTTTGAAATTTTTCAGCTAGTTTATAATAATCAATTAGTTGTAATTCTCTTACGTAGATTTCATCTAACCTATCTCTAAATAATTGTAAGTTTTTGTTTGCCTGCTCCACAGAATTAAATTCAGTTGATAGCATTAAGTCAATAAGTTTTGGAACAGATTCATATGTGAATTTCTGTTGATTATAAATTTTTGATAGTATAAATAATTTATCATAGTTCATATTCACAATTAAAGGGTGAGACTTTGCAATATCCCAAGCATCGCTGGAAGGAAAATCACTCATAATAGTTCCTTTGCTGAATGCTTTGTAAATTGTAGACTTGTCTTTTATGAATGCCTCAATAAAATTTTTATCACTAGAAAGACTATCTATTCTATTAACTATTTCCTTATGGTAAGGAACCCAATAATCCAAAAGCTTTTTATTAGTTATTAGCTCTGAATTTATTTTCAAAAACAATTCCTGAGCATTTCGTTCATTTTTTTTATCCTCAATTCTTTCGCTTAGATACAGCCCTAATACTACACTAAAAACAATGAGAATTACTTGACCAAAATATTTAAGTATTAGGTTTTTTGTAATGCTTGATGTTCTATTATTTTTCATTCAATTATTCGGTTTTTTTTATGGTTCTTTATAATGAAGCACAACGGTTCGGCTCAACTGCATTAAAACGCAGTTTAGGTGTTGTTGTAGGTACTTCTTATTCGTAAAACATCTTTTTTATCGTCTCCTGTATGAAAAATAAATTACTTACTGTAAAAAGCCCAATTGATTCCTCCAAATTACTGTTATTTGGTTTTAGCTCTATATTTTCATCAGAACCTATTAGGTGAATTTGTCCTGCCAAATCGGGTTGATATTTCATTCCGTAAATGGCGAAATTAGCAATGCGCATTTTTCCATCATTAAATTTCTGACCTTTGGCTCTTAGTTTGTTTAATTCTCCCATTTCAGGTATTGTTTCAAATACTCCATCATAAAATTCAAGAATTGGAGCTTCATTAACTCCAGTCAGTTTATGGATGTAAGCGACATAATATTTAACATCTAATTTTATTGAAACAATATCATTCGCTCTGAAGAAAGTAAGATTGTCTGGTTTTCTTGGTTTCCTCTTTAATTCAGAAGGTTTTGTTTTCAAAAAGTCTTTTATCCGACCAGATTTGTTAAAAAAATCATCACTTAAAACTACATCATCATTCAATTTATCTATTGCTTTAATTGCTTCATCAGTTATTGATTTATCAGACAATCCATATTTGTGAAATAAGATGGCTAATGTCAAAGCAACCTTTTCCTTATAGTATTGAGAAACCCCTTTATCTGCGAATAAAACACAATTCCATCTTGTTAGGAGAAGAGGTATGGCATACGCAGAAACATCATTAATACTTCCTCCTTTTTTGAAGGACATAGCAATATTAATTACCCTGGCTAGATCTTCCTCTACTGCTTTAGCAAGTTGCTCGAACCCAATTTTTTCTAAAATCTGTTTATGTGTCATTTTAATTACCTATAACGGTCTCGTATAACCGTCAGTTACGGGTTAATATACGTTAATTTTAGGTTTGGTACAGACGTTAGCAATTTTGAGTGGATTCGGACGTAGTCGAATCCGCCGTAATTGCGGTTATACATTGTTGGGCAACGTTTTTAATTTATTATTTTATTAGCAATTTCCCGTAATTTATCATCATTTGCTCTATTGCAATCATGGGAGGAGATATAACCTTCATATTTTTCAAAGTATTTCGCCTGTTTTGACAAAAATGGCTTCCAAGTTTTCAAGTCCGAAGTACCATGCATAGGAAAAAGTTTAACATGGGCATGATCCACGCCAAAGCCTTCCATCATCAGTCCAGTTCTACCAACATCATCTAATTTTTTATCTAATAATTTTCCCACTTGTTTTGCAGCGACGGTCAATTTTGATAATTCTTCATCTGTCAAATCAAAGCAATAACTGCTTAAGTGTTTTTTAGTTGCCACAACTGTAAAGCCTTCTGTATTAGGAAAAATTGAGAGAAATGCTATATGTTCTTCACTTTCCCAAATTTTGAATGCAGGAGCTTTTCCATTAACGATATCACAAAAAATACATTTACTCATAATTTATTCGAATGTTGCCTAACGGTTTGTGTATGGTTAGTTGTGTATTTTGACCCTAAGTTAGCAAATAAAGCTCAAACTTTGGTTAAGCAATTATTTTAAAAAAAATAGAACCGCAATGAACTATACCCTCACCTCATGTTGGCATTAGTTATTTTTCGTTAGTTTTTTAAATATGATTGGGATACCTCTGTTAGAAGTCATTTCAAACTCATTCTTTGTTATTTTTTTAAAAGTTATGGTTTCATTATTTCTTTCAGAGAAAAAAGTATTCTCGTTAATTTGCATTAATGATAATAATCCGAATCTTTTACTCTCTAGGTATAGTTTGCTTTCTTTTTCTACTATGGTTTTAAGCTCTTTAGATAGCAACGAGTGATATGCCCCAGCATACTCTCTTAAGAGTATTTTGTTTGGGTATTTCGTATTAGAATATTCGGAATTAAGTAACATTGATGCAATTCTAATTGGTGCACTATATGATAATCCAAGATCAAATTTACAATATCCACAATTTCTTAAATGTGCTATAAAAAGGTTTGATTTTGGAAAATACAATACTACAGAGCCATACCCCCAACCTAAACCATCATGTAGTATATAATTATGTCCATTTAAGTTCCCAGTAAATACGCCATATCCATTTCCTGCATAGCTACCATTGTTGTATTTTACTGGCATAATAAGCTTTTCTACATTAGGTTTATTTATTATTTTATAATTCATTAGTGCGTCATACCAAATTGATAAATCGTTAACTGTAGACATTAGTCCACCTGCTGAGTAAAAATAAGAATCATCACTGTCTATTTTTCTAATTTGATAGTCATTTTCGTTAAACGAATCGTATCCAATTGCTCTATTCTCAATAACTTTGGCAGAGTTTTCTAAAAAAGTATTATTCATTTTTAGAGGAGTAAAGAAAACCTCTTTTAAATATGTTTCATAGGTTTTATCGCTAACAAGTTCAATAATGTATCCCAGTAATTGATAGGCTACATTGTTATAATCATATTTATTTCCCGGTTCTGTATCAAACTTTTCTTTTGTAAAATATTCAAGAATAAAATCAGAGTCATTTTCATTTCTATTTCTAATTGCTCTTTTAAAGTCATTACGTTGCTTTTCATCGTTCTTGTATTCCATACCTGAACTATGAGATAATAAATGCCCAATTGTAATATTTTTCCCTTCTTTTGGAAAGTTGGGAACAAATTTTGAGACTTTATCTTGTAAAGAGATTTTTCCTTTTTCTATTAATGTGAAGATTGCTACTGCGGTGAATGGTTTCGTAACAGAAGCAATGTTAAAGACATTATCTAATTGCATATCTATGTCTAATTCAAGATTACTTTTCCCAAGTGCTGCCGAAGCGATATGTTTTCCATTTTGTGTTACAAGAAAAGTTCCTCCTGGTTCATCCGTCGGAAAAAATGATAAAATCTCGGCAATTTTTTTACCATTTATTTTAATTTTTTGGTTTTGTTTTTTTTTAAACTTTTTGTTTTGAGAACAGCAGGTTAACGAAAAAAAGCATAACGTTATTAATGTAATTAATTTATTAGGTTTCATAATTGTAAAAATATTTTTATTGCTAAAAACAACTATAAAACAGAGTTATACGACCGAATAATTTATTCGAACTCTTTTTTTTGAAACTTTTTTCTGTATATGGTTGGTGTAACTCCTGTTGCTTTTTTAAAAGCCGTATTAAATGAAGATTTAGAGTTATATCCTACTTGGTATAAAATTTCGAGTATTGTAAGTTTTGATTGTGATGTATCTTCTAATATTTCTTTTGCTTTATTGATTCTATGTTTATTTATAAATTCGTAAAAGTTCAAATTCAATTGTGTATTTATTAAAATCGAAAGATTTCTTTCTTCCATTTGCATTTGATCGGCTAAACCCTTAATGGTTAAATCTGAATCTAAGTAAGGCTCTTCTTCAGACATAAATTCTTTAAGTTTTGCTTTTTGGCTATCCCAGAGGTCTGTTTCAGGAGTAGTTTTTTCTGCTTTTAATATAGATGCTAATTGTAAGTTTGAAGAAATTCCTCTAAATAATTTAGGGGCATTTAATGCTTTAAGAATTAGCCAACAAGTAAAGCCTAGCATTATTAAAGAAGTAGAGAATCTTAAAATAGAGATAAAACCAAAATGACTCCCAAAGCGGTAAATGTTTTTTACAAGTGCAAAAATGAATAAGAGCAAACAAATCATATTCATTTGAAATAACCATTTATAATTTATGCCTGTACTTTTAGAATAGTTTTCAAATAAAAGTTTTTTATATCTAGTAAGTAAAACAAAAGTGACTACGATGTAAAATAAATTTTGAAGATGTGCTAAGATATAGGATAATTTACCTTCTAATGTATGTGTGTAATTATGATAGAATAAAAGCTGTTCACTTTCATTTGCCAAATAAAAATTTGGAAGTAATAATATGGTGTTAGCAATAAATGGAGTTAATAACAAAAGATGTTTTGATGAGATTTTAAAATCGGAATATATTGTTGATAGTGTAAATAAGAAAAGTAATGGTGCTTGAAAAAACGCACCAATATCCATTCTTAAAATATCAATAATTGGTGTTAATTCTAAATTAAAAGTAAATGGAAGTATATCTACAGTTCTAATAATTAAAAAAACAGCTAAAAAAAAATTACCTATTCTATTCTTTGATTTCACGTAGAATAAAAAGAAAGCAAAAAATAACGAAGTAAAAATTAATAGAATATTTGTGTAATGAAGCAGTAAATCAGCACTCATAAATAGGAAGGTAGATTATTAGTTTATGCACTGACTTGATTTTCATAATTAATGCCAACGGTTTGTGTATGACTCGTTGCGGAAAATGTCCGCCGGACTTTTCCGCCGTAGCCGAAAGATAGCAAATTGCAATGAATTCCGATTAGGAATTCATTGCAATTTGCTATACACGTTGTTGCCGACTGCTTTCTTTTTCATTTATTTAAATTTATCTAATCCAACAGTAACAATCATTTCGGCTAAGTCATCTCCATTTATTACTCTGATTCCATTATCATTCGCCATATTTTGCGCCTTTTCTGTAAATTTCCCTGAAGTTACCACCCAACCAAAAATTGGTTTAGAGTTATCTTCATTATCAATTTTTATTGCTTCGACTATTTGATTTACAGCTTGTTCATCAGAACTTTCTTTATGCTTTTTTACTTGAACATATATTTGTAATCCTAAATGAACGAAATTTGCTAAAATATCAACATCAGCAATTGAATTTTTGTATTTGTTTTTTGTGGGTATTTCGCTTGTTGTTGCTCCAAGACCTAACATTAGTTGTTGCACGAGTTTTTCAAATTTTCGGTCATCTAAATACGCCTCTTTTGAAGTCAAAAATTCAGCTACCTTCTGTTTTAAATTTTCATTCAACTGATTTTTGAAGTTTGGTTTACTTTTCTTTTTTGAAGATTCGAGAGCCAATTTTATATCTTCAATCAAATCCGTCGCACTAACACAAGTTCCTTGATATTTCAATCTTGAAATTAGTCCTGCACCACAATAATCTCTTTGAATTGGTTTTCCGTTATTCATCCATTTCACATTTCTTCTGATTGCGGTATCTGCTTCAACCTTATTTTCAAGATATATTGTTGAACTTGTTATTTCACCTAAATAAAATGCTCTTGGTATTGGAACAATTGCCAAATCTCCAACTTTCATTTCTCTAATGAATCTCCACATATAGCCCGTTGCTTGTCCTAATGAGTATGGATTATTTTCATAGTTAGGATGATAAATTTCCTTTAATCGTTGTTTGAATTCATCTCGATTTAAAGAAGTATTGAACAATTCATCTTTTGTATAAGACCACCCAATTACAATTTGATTTTTCACCAATAATTCATCAAGCCGATTTATTCCACTTGGTGCACATCTTATTATGAATGCTTGTTGGTTGTTCATTTTTTTCTTTTTAGTTGGCGGTAACGGTTTGGCTATGGTTAGTACAGGAATTAAAAATAGTAAGCTTTTAGTTAAGTACTTAGCCAAAACTTTTATTTTTAATTTATCAATTTTAAAAGCCAAATCAACGATTTGGCGGTATTTGTAAATAGCACTGAACTATCGTAAACCAATAAATGCCCTATTTGCGATATACAGTGTTAGCGGTATTTTTTATGAACTCCATCCAAAGTGAAGAGCATAAATTTCATTTTCGCTTTCAAAGATTATATCATCTCCAACCATATCTCCGCCTATTTCATGAGCAAAATATGTATCAATTCCTTCCACTTTATAAGTCTTCAAGTCAGTCATGTTTGAGAGAAATTCGAAAATTGAAATTTTAAATAATTCCTCTTTTGAGTAATAAAATTCTGTTAGTTCTTCTCTGCAATCTAAACTTGTTCTATGTTCTCTCCAATATTTCAATTTATCCTCAATCAAATTTTTATAATCTGGAATTGACAATAGTTTCAAGTTTTCAATTTTTCTTTCTTCAACTACTTTTTGTTCATTACCAATTGTAATAAAGGGTTTTTTATATGCTGCAATATTCAGGAAATATGACTTAAGTCGATTAATTAAAATCTCTCCATTTGGTAGGTTCACTTTTGTGAAATGATATTGACCTCCACAGTTTGGAGATTCTTCTTGCATTTCACTTAGATATGAGTTTATTTTTTCGTACATCTCTTTAATTACCGCTAACGGTTTGGCTAAACTACGTTTTAATGCAATTTAGAGCAACTAGCTATTTTCAGTTAAAATGCATTTTCATTCCTTCGTGTGATTTTTTAAATCCCAATTCCTCATAAAACTTAATCGCTTTAGGTCGTTTTTTGTCTGTCGTTAATTGAATTAAATGTGCTTTGCGTGCTTTGGCTCTATTAATAGCCCATTCAAACATAATTTTTCCAATTCCGAGTCCTCTTTTATCCTTTCTAATTCTTACTGCTTCAATTTGTGCTCTAATTCCACCACGATAGGTCAAGTATTGTATAAATGATAGTTGAAGAGTGCCTATTATTTCCAGATCTTCATTTTCAAGAACAATTAATTCTTGATTTTCATCAGAGTTTATTTTCTCAAAAGCCTTTAAGTATTCAGAAGGCAATGGAATTTGAAAATTTTCCCTTTTCTTTCCAAGTTCATCATCAGCAATCATTTCCACTATTACTGAAACATCATTTTCTGTTGCTTTTCTAAACTTCATTTTACATTTCAAGTTTTCGCTTGTTGCTAACGGTTTTGTGTATGGCTCGTTGCGGAAAATCAGCTATGATTTTCCGCCATGACCGAAAGATAGCAAATTGCAATGAATTCCGATTAGGAATTCAGCAGCAATGAGCTATACTATACACATTGTTGGCAGTAGGTTTTATTCCGATTAATTCCATTCAGTTTTTGTTCCATTTTTTTATTTTCTACGAATCATATAAGAGTTAAATCCTTTAGTTGCATCCATTTGTTGATACCAAAAAATAACAGGAATAATTCCGCTAACAGTTCCAATCGCACCAAACATATTCCACAAAATAATAGCTGATATGATTCCAATTCCTACTCCGATGAGAATTAGCGTATTATTTGGTTCCGCTTTTATGTCATTCACGTGTTTCTTTTCTATTTTTCCACAGTTTTGGCAATTCACGTTAAATTCATCTCCTTTTTCCATTTGTAAATCAGGTCGAGTAGCAGCACTTGATTTTATTCGAATGTCTTTTTTACAAGAGCTACAGCGAGTTATTAATTTCATATTTCAGTCAGGTTATTTTTTAAAGTTTGAGTTGTCTAACTTACTGGCAACGTTTTGGATATGGTGCGTATCCCGCAGGGTATGCACTATACCTGTGGTTGTATGCTTTATTTTCTTTTTTCTCTTAAAATTCTAAATTTTTCGTGTCTTGGATCGGTAAGTTTATATCTTTCAGAGAGTTCGATTGGAATTTGTTTGTAATGATCCTCTGGCAGTCTCCTTCGACTTAAGTCAACAATTCCAATTTTTGAAGATTTAATCCTCCTTCTATAACTTTCGATAAAACTTTCTTGAGTTTGGTCTATGATTAGCCTACTATGTGTCGGATAATTTGGTGTTCGATTGCAAAGTTTTAAGATGTCAAGTTGCTTAATAACAAGTTCTTTATTTGCAAAAATATGTAGTTCTGCAAGTTGTTTCATTGAATTCAAGTCAAATCCAATTTGCTTTAGGCTATTATATGACAAATTTAGTTTCATTAACTCCTTAAGAGAATTCAATTCCTCAGGTAAAGTTTCTAATTTGTTATCAAATAAGGAAAGCGTTTGTAAGGATGTCAATTTTCCTATAGACGGAGAAAGCTTTTCGATTTCATTAAATCCAAGTTCTAAATATTCAAGTTTGGCTAATTTACTCAAATCGAAATCAAGACTTTGTAATTGATTATTGAAAAAGTTTAAGTGTGTTAAGTTTGCTAAATATCCAACCTCTTTAGGCAAATTTAGAACCTTGTTACTATGACCAAATAAGTGTTCAAGATTTGATAAATCACCTATTGTTTTAGGTAATGTTGTCAAATCATTTTGAGAAATATGTAAACGCTTTAACTGTTTAGAACTACCAATATTATTTGGTAGAGATTTCAGATTATTATTAGTAATGTTAAGTATTTCAAGATTCTTAAGTTCGAAAATTTCTTCTGGGAGCTTTTTGATATTATTCCCATTCAAATAGAGTACTTTGAGGTTTTTAAGCCTTGATATTTCTTTTGGAATGACCAGTATGTTATTATCCCTTAGATTAAGGTTTGTCAAATGTTCCAATTCAAATACTTCATTTGGAATATCAGTTAGTCCCTCTTTAGGCAAGCTAAGTAAGGCTAACTTTTCGGTTTTCGCTCGTTCTATTTTAGAAAGTACTTGGTTCATTTCATTTGCTCTTATTGCATACAACGTTTTTTATATGTGGCATAGCAGGGTAAAATGTTACCTCTGTGTTGAGTTTTTCTACACATTGATTGCTAATATTAACTTTTTGCAAGCATCGCACCTTTAAAAATATACAACAACCAATTGATTAATCCTTTAGTTGCTATAATCACTAATGTAGTGTTACCACACGTTTTAATTTGTCAATTTTTTGTATTCATATTGGTTGTCAAACAAATCATCTTTTTCTTTCAAAATTAGTTTTTTGTCTCCAACTTTTATCACTATGTATGTTCGATTTCCCATTGTCAGAACTGAATCGTTTAATTTGAAATTTGAATTTGATTCATTTCCTATTTGACTAATCAGTAATGAATTATTAGGTTTAAAAGTCAAAATGATTTCAGGAGGAGTTTCGGAGTCCGAGTCTGATCCGCCAATTGATAGCTTTTCTGAATCTTCAGGAAAAGAGTCCGATTTCGCAATCATAAGCCATTTTCCAATTAGTTTATCTTCCACATTAGATTGAGCAGAACAGGGGTGGAGTCCAAAAAATAAAGTTAGAAGTAATAATATTTTCATTTTTCCTATGTGTGGTAATGAGTTCGTGTATGATTAGTAGCGGATTTTATGCAACTGCTTTTCGTTTTATAATATACTTTATTTTATTCTAAAACGGTCCGAGTTAGTACGCAAACAGCTATTGTTTATAGTATCCATGAAAAAGCAGTAAGTCAAGTATCTTTAAGATATACTAAAAAAATAAAGACATGATTACTCAAATTACTGCTTTTACCAAAGTCATATATTGGTATTAGAACATTTATCAGGTTATGTTGGTTTAGCTCCAGGAATTCATCAGAGCGGTGATAGTCAAAAGAGTAGAGGAATTACCATGCGAGCACATCGATTAATGCGCAGTTATTTTATAGAAGCTTCTTGGCAGGCGATACGCACAGACCCAGTAATGCAAGCCTATTATCGTAAGCATATAGGAAAGAACTCAAAGACAATTATCATCAAGGTAGCTCGCAAATTGTTGAGTAGAACTTTGGCAGTAATTAAAACAGAGACTCTATACCAAAAAGGAGTTCTAGCATAAAAAAAAAGATAACAAAGCTCACAAAGAAGTAGCAAAGTCTGTATCACAAAACAACGTGGGTGAGCCCATTAACTTGGCATCACATATTTATAGCAAGTGGACAGGTTTATTATAGCTTATAATCATACAGATGCTGGTGACCGCTAAAAGAGCTGTATCACAAATAGGATGCTGAGCAAGTTATAAAGTATTTAAATGTTGACAATCAATCAGCAAATAGGAGCGAATTGCCAACATTTAAACACTCCAAAATAAATATTATGAGATAATTAAAAAATAAAATATTAACTTTGAAGAACTCAGCTAGTGCTTTTCATAGGACACATTGTTGGGCATAGTTTTATTAATTATTTTTTCAGTTAATAGCATTGCGGACACAACAGCACCTTCCATATAGCCGGGATATATAGGAGCGGCTTCTGCTGAAGAGATGAATAATTTGCCATTGAAATAGCTGGTTTGAAATAGTGGATTACCATTATTCTGATGGGGAAACAAAGGAACCTGATTTTCAAAAAATGTTTGCTTCTCCAGACTCCATATCTGTTCATTATAATCTGTGTAACTATTAATACTATTTCCAAAAACACTATTTAATTGTTCTAAAATTATTTTTTTACGTTCCTCAACTGTTAACCTTTTAAAACCGGAATTTACAAAACCACATAAAGCATATTTGTTTTCCTCGTAGTTACAATGATCGTATAGCTCTGTTATTGGACCTGTGTTGCTGAATAAAGTGCCAGATTGCTTCTGTTGTCTCCAAAATGGTTCATTGAAAGTGATAGCAACCTTTATACTGTCTTCCATCCATGTGTGCGTTTTGGTCGCGATATCTTTAAGTTCATTTGGTAATGATGGCGAAAAGTCAATGGTATTGCTCCATAATTTGGGCGGGATTGCCAAGATTATTTTAGAACCTTCAAATGATTTATCTTTGGTATAAACAGTTACGTTGTTTTCAGAAAAATCAATGCCCTTAACATGTTCATTTAATGCTATAACATCATTTCCAACTGCTTTTGCCAAAGCATATATTAAGGAAGATGTTCCTCCAGCTATTCTATAGCTTGGTGGTTGGCTGGGAATAGGTATGGCGCTTGCAGGAGAAGTAGAGAAGGGCTGAAAAAAAGAAGTACCTTCCATATATTGCTCGAAATGAGGAATACTGAGTTCATGTAACAATTGTTTTAAGTGAGTATGTTGGTCTCCAAACCAAGTGGCACCCATTTCTACAGGAGTATCGTTAGCACTCAACAGTGTATGAATGCGACCTCCAATTCTATGTCGAGATTCAATAATTTTAAAAGGAGTTCCTGCTAACTTTAAGCGGTAACCAAGAAGTAAGCCGGATAGTCCTGCCCCAATAATAAGTACATTCGAGTGCATGCTGAAAAAAGTGTATTTATTTGATTATAGTAATAACTTGATTGCCTTTTATTAAAGCCTTTGTTACTGGTGTCTTGTTTGCAAACACAAGTAATTTTTGTTGCTCGTTTTCTGATACTTTGTGTTCAAAACTAAGGGTTCGCTCAAACCTAAATGATTGATCCTCATTTTTATTTACTATAATTTTGATTTTTATTTCCCCAACATTTATATTTTCTTTCTCAGCTTTGTTTAGTAAATACATGGCTGTGCAGCTTGCTAATGCACTATTCATAAGGTCAATAGGACTTGGAGCTTTATTTGTTCCCCCTAAAGCTATTGGTTCGTCTGATTGTACAGAAAATCCTGATACTTTCGATTCTGTATAGTATTTGTTTTGAATCTTAGACCGTACAAGGCTAACATGTTGTTTCATTTTTTAAGTATTTTAATTGTGAAAGGGAACTAAGCTATAACAACTTAGTTCCCTGATGTTTTCTTCAGCTTTTGAGCTTCATATTGACCTTGTCAGTAATGGTTCTATAATTAGGTGAAAATTGACGTACATTGTTAATGATGTCGTTGTACTGTTCTTGAGTTCCATCACCGTCAACATCAAAGGAAAATTCAATGGTGTCAAAACCAATAGGACTTTCGGGGTTTACATTTAAAAAGCCTCTTAAGTCCAAAGTTCCTGTAATATGAAGTTTAACCTTGTTGAGTTTAATTCCTTTACCTGAAGCTCCGGCAACAAAACCAACCATCATACAACCTGCCAGGCCTCCTAATAAATAGTCTTGTGGTGTTGGTCTTGAGTTGTCGCCCAAAAGTTCATTAGGTTCACCAATCTCAAAACTAAAGTCCTTTTGTATTTCGTTGCTTCCCACTTTTTGATTGTGAGTCGTAATTTTTGTATTCACGCCTCCTTGCCATTGAGCAGTAATGCCATAACTAGAGTAGGCTTCTTTTTCTTCTTTTCCAATAAGGTCTGTATATTCTTGAAGACCTTTCAAATTTATTCCGTTTAACATGGTTTGAAATTTTTAACGTTTGATTTAGCACTTCTCCAACCTTTCAATGATCATTCTAATCAAAGAATTTGTATTGCTAAAACTTAAATTAGAAATAAAGGTGAAGGTTTGCCTTCACCTTTATCTAGAGTCAATTATTTTTTCAATCTATCTCTTAATGCTTCAGCAAGAGGTGCTGCAGATGCAGGACTTTGTCCAGTCATTAACGGACCACTAACGACCACATTGGGAGCCCAGTTTTTTACACTTTTATAGTTCGCGCCTCTTCTTTTTAACTCTTGCTCTAATGAGAATAGCAGGTGTCTGTCCAATTCTATTTCAGCATCCTCAGCATCTTTAAATCCTGTTAGATCAACACCTTCTACCAAATACTTCCCATTGGTTAATTTAACATCCCTTAAAATGGCTGGTGCGTGACAAACCATAGCAATTGAGCGGTCAGATTCATAGAAGTCGCGAATAAGTTTAATCAGGTATTGGTCGGAAGCTAAATCATTTAACAAACCATAGCCTCCCGGCACAAAAATCGCGTCAAAGGTATTGTAGTCTATGTTTCTAAGTTTTCTTGTTCTCTTAGCAGCGTACATAGCAACAGGATCATTTAAAAACTTATCGGTATAGTCCGTAGTAAATGGTGCTTTCATACTTAGCCAGTCTATTGGTGTTTCGCCTCCATCTGGTGATGCAAATACGACTTCATAACCAGCTTCTGTTAGAATGTAATATGGTGCAGCTAACTCCTGAAACCAAGTTCCTGTTTGTTTTCCACTAATCCCCATATCATCATAAGATGACATGATTAATAATACTCTTTTTTGTTTGTTGATTTTGAAAGAAGTATTTTGTGCATTAGCTACTATTCCTACAAAAAATAGGAATGTTAATAAGGCTGTTGTTTTTACTAAATTTTTCATTTTACTAAATTTTAATTGTTAATGTTTTAATGATTTGTCTTTTAATTTCTTCCGGCCATAACACCACCATCTATGTCCCAAATAGCACCAGTTACCCATGAGCTTTGGTCTGTGAGTAAAAAGTGGATTGTTTTGGCGATGTCTTCAGGTCTTCCCACTCTGCCAATTGGATGGAAATCATTGAATCCTTGTAGTGCTTCTTCAATTTTGTCTTCCTCAATGAATGCTCCGTAAATAGGTGTTACTACCACTGCTGGAGAAACTGCATTTACTCTAATGTTGTGTTCCGCTAATTCCATTGCTAAGTGTTGTGTTAAACTATGTAATCCAGCTTTTGCCATAGAATATGCCGATGAAGGTGTTGCCTTAATGGCTTGTTTTGCCCACATAGAACCTATGTTTACAATAGATCCACCACCATTATCTTTCATAATTTTTGCTGTCTGTTGAGTAATAAAAAAGAAGGCTTTATTAAAATTGTGATAAAGGTCATAGTCGTCAGAAGTGTGCTCTATGAATAATTTTGGACTAAAATACCCTGCCGCATTTACCAAATACTTTAAGTTAGGGGTAGTGCTGTTAAGGTTATTAATAAAGATTTGTAATTGCTTAGAATCAAAGAGGTCTAAACCTACTGTTTTAACAGTACCGATTTTTGATAGCTCTTCTTCGGTTGTCTTTAAATTTTTGTCTGACCTACCAATAATGGTAACTTCAATACCGTCTTTTAATAATAATTCTGCAGTAGCTTTACCCATACCAGTGGTACCACCTACTATAATTGCTTGTTTGTTCATAATATTTTATTTTTTGATTATTAATTATGAAACAAAAGTATATGCGATAAGTGGCTATAGATGGCAATTTAGAGCCTAAGAATGGTAATCTAGAGTAACCCCTTTTGAAACTGCTTTGGTGTGACACTTACTTCTTTTTTGAAAAATTTGGTAAAGTAAGTAGGTTGGTCGAATCCTAAACTATAAGCAACCTCTTTTATAGAAATGTTTTGACTGGAGAGCATTCGCTTTGCCTCCAATATTTTTAGTTCCTTAATAAGGTTTGCGGGGGTTAATGAGGTATACTGTTTTGTTAGTTTGGTTAAATGCTTTGAAGATATACCTAGGCGATCTGAGTAATCTTGAATCCCCAGGTTTTGGTCTACATTTTCAATGATGAGTTGTTTGAATTTAACAACCTTTGAAAAGTCAGAATTTGTATCTACATTAAACGAAAGAGAGTTCTTTTTGATTCGCTCAATATGGTAGAGAAGACTTATGAATTGATGAATAGCTATTTGTTGGTAGTTTGCTTTTTCTTCTTCAAGTTCTTGAAGCAAATCACAAGATATACTTTCAATAATCTTCGTATCTGTTTCTCCTAAAAAAATGTGAGGATCTCCGATTTCGTTAAAAATTGAAATGGTAAACCTTGAAAGCAATTCTAAGCTAAGGTTAGAGATGAAAGAATCGTTGAAATGGAAGAGGTAACCTTCATTGTTAGAATCGGGACAGAAATAATGTACCTGATTTCGATTGATTAAAAACAATGTATTTGCAGGGTGTTTCACCACTTCATAATCGATATAATGATTCCCACTGTTTTTAAACCATAGTATTTGAAAAAAACTGTGTCGATGTGGCTTTGAAGCTTTCTCTTTATTACGTTGAAAATAGGGCGCTAGTGCTTTTAACTCAAAATGGAGTTTTGTGAAATCATCTTTATGAAGGTCATATTTTTTCATTATTATCTAATTGTGCCCAACGTTTTGTATAAGATTAGTTGCGAGGTTTAAATACGAAATTTAGTAAATAAATCACAAATAAAAAGACCGTTAGGATTTTTGTAAATAATCAGCCTATGCTAGCAATTAATTTTATACCGTGTTGTAATTAGTATTGAATTCTAATTTAAATTATTGAATGAAATTGTCGGTTAAGGGGTATAGTTCTTCAAGTGATTTTTGAAAAAGCAATTTAGATTTTGAAATTTCTAAATTATTTTTAATCGCTTCATGATATGATATTGTGATAGAGTGTAGTTTCTTAATGAAATTTTCAATTTCACTAACATTTTTAAATTCTGAATCCATTATAAAATCACAAGCGTTATTTCTATCAATTTTTTTAAGTACAAAATATACATTATTCAGAGACTTAGGATAAAGTTCCTTTATAGGTTCATTAAGTGGTTTATTTCTTACTTCTTCCGTTCTATTATTAATATCACTGGCTATATGATTAAGAAGAATATGATTTGACCTAATTTCATTATATTTATTCAATATACCTTCACTAAGTAATTCGTTTTTATATGTTAAAGTACTACTTATATAATCAGTTTTTGGTAAATAAGAGTATTTATGTGATAGTATAGAAGCTACAATAGCACCATCAAAATTTGAATATACAGAAAAAGACATACCAAAAATTCCATTGTCTATTTTATACTGAACAAGTGGATTTGCAATGACACTATCTCCAATCATAAACTTCACTTGTTTTTTTAAATTCTCTGAGGAGAATTTAGATAGTAATTTTCGGTCATTAAATACTATGTTTAACGAAGAATTATTCATGGATATATTTTTTCTAGATTGATTTCGTATAATTTGAAAATCAGTACTGTCATTTATAAAAATATTTGATCCAGAGCCTTTTATTTTACCTGTGCCATTATTTTCTAGTAATGATTTTAATAATGTTTTATCAAATAAATTATCAATTTTGATATATATACTATCAAACTTCACTTCTGTTATTACTGTTGTTCCTGAATATTTTGCATAATAATTAAGGCGAGCCTGTATATTTTCAATATCGCTTGGCGTATTAGTTTTTATAACGTGAGCACTCATATATTTATCGTCATTACTAATTTTACAACTAATTATTGCAAATAAAAAAAATAGTGTGAATAGAAAATATTTAAGTTTTTTTATCATTTTAAGTTTTCTCCTATTAATTACAACGTTTTGGCTAAGCTGCGTTTTAATGCAGTTTAGGTGGTGTTAGCAAATGTTCTAGATTTTTAATGAGTCATTAAATTTCCTCTAAATTAGCGAGTTAATTGTTGTTAATCTCACTATTGAAAATCAATTGTTAAAATCCTTTTTAGCCTAAAAACAATAAATATTTTCATAAAATACTCTAATTTCAATATCGTTTATTTATTTCTAAAGGATATAAAGGCAAAAAAACTATTTAGCAAATACTATCCTACAATCAGGCAGCCATTCTTTTATATTTTCAATTTCCGATTTTGAAAAATTATTACCTGTTAAGTATAACTTTTTTAGTTTTTTTAATTTAGAAATAGACTTAGGTAACTTAGTTAATTTGTTATACATCAGATTCAATATTTCCAAATTAGATAAATTCTCAATTAAGAGAGGTATTTCTGATAGGTTATTATCACCCAATCCTAAACTCTTAAGTTTTTTTAAATTAGCTAAACACCTCGGGAAATATTCGAATTTATTATTACTTAAAATTAACTCTTCCAACCTTTCTAAGTTTGAGATTGAATTTGGCAAATCATATAATTTATTATTGCTTATATCCATATATTTAAGGTTTTTTATGTTATCTATAGCTTCGGGCAAATGAATTAATTCATTATAATCAAGAAACAACTCTTCTAAATTAGAAGAAATATGCTTTGGGATTAATAATTCTCGTATTTTATTTTGTGAAGCATAAAGCGTTTTTAAATTTTTTATTTCCCAAATTGAAAAATCCAACTTATTAAAAACATTTTCACTAATTCTTAATACTTTTAATTTTTCTAATGACTTTATTGAACTAGGTAATTTTGTAAGATAATTAGATTGTAATCCTAACGTCTCAAGATTTTTTAAAGAACCTATAGATTTGGGTAAGTTTTTTATTTTGTTAAAATTAAGGTGTAAATCTTGCAATTTGGATAGTTGGCATAAGGAATCGTTTATTTTCGAAATATCATTTTCATCAAGTTTTAAACTCAACAATTTTTTAAGTTGACCTATCGAATTGGGTAACTCTCTTAGTTTGTTTTTGTTTAAACTTAAATAAAACAACTTATTTAAATTACCTATAGTTTCGGGTAATTCAGATAAATTATTATTGTCTAAAGTTAAATATTGTAATTCTCTCAAACTTCCTATTGAATCTGGTAGTCTTTCAATTTTATTGTTATACAGTTCAAGAGTATGTATTTTTTTAAATTTAGAAATAGAATTTGGTATAGATGTAATTGTATCATCTACAAAAGTAAATTTCTTTTCCTCCCAAGAACCGTTTTTAATTTTTAACTCTATATCCTTAATAGACTCATAGTCATTTCTTAAATTTCGTTCATTTTTTTTAAAGACCTATTTTTACAGCTTACAAGAAATAAAAATGCGATTAAAATTATGTTAATTTTCATTATTAATATTTGCTAACGGTCTCGTATAAGAAACGTAGGGCAGGTAATAAGTGATACGTTTCGGATTGGTACTAAGCCAAATATAAATATTTTGCATTTATCATTTTTTGTAAACGCCAAATTTTATATTTGGCGACTTTGTAAATAAACACAGACCTTTGGGAAAGCCAAAACAGCCCTATGTTTTTTATACCTTGTTGTGCTTAGTTTATTTCATTTTTACACCAAATTCTTTTAATATTTCATCCCTTTTTTTCATAATTGAGACTTCGTCAACTTTATAATATTCGTCAGGATTACTTACTCCTGTTGTTAAACTCATATTTATAATTTCTTTCTGTTGTTTTGAATAAATAAAAGATGGTTCTTTTGGAATATGCATTCTTAATGAAGTAATTTCAGCTAATCCATAAAGATGAACTGAAAATCTTGATTCTCTTTTTTCTTCTGTAGCCAAGAATTCTCTATAATCTTCTAATATTCCATTGCTTAAGTAGTTTTTTGTTAAAAAACCGTCACCAATACATAAAATCATAGTTAAAGATTTAACTTTCATTAGAATTGTTTGTGGATAAATCATAGTTCTTAAATCAAAATTTTCATTTTTTGAAGTAAAAACATATAAACTAGAAGGAATACAAAAGCCTACACCATCTTGATATGCTTTTTGTACCATTTTAAAGTTATCACTCTCTATTATGTTCTTTGCAGTTTTAGTATATTCAGACTCTCCTAATTTCAAGTAATCATTATAAAATAGACCATAATAAATTTTAGATAGCCAAGTTGATATAAGCATTGTCAATGATTCATCAGGTCCATATCTCATTGATATTCCTGATTCTTCAGTTTTTAAATCAATATAAAGTTGTTTTGGATTGTCAAGTAATTCAATGATTCTATTTTCATATTCACTACCAAAACCGCTGTTACAAGAACTATGAGCTGGAACTTTTATTCTACTGTATTGGAAAGCTCCTTCTCCCTTTAATTCTACTTCTTTTATTCCTAATTTACCTAATAAGCTATTTGGGATTATATGCTCTAAAGTTTTTTTATCTTCTATTGGTTTAGAACAGAAGAAGCATATTTTTTTTATGTCTTCATGAATTTTAGTCATAATATCTGTTCTTTGTTTAGTAATTAAGCACAACGTTTAATATATGTGTCGTAGCAGAGCAAATTGTTACCTTGCTTTTCGATTTTTTTTGTGCATTGATTGCTAACTTTAACTTTCTGCAAGCATTGCACCTTACCAAAAATACAAGAACCAATTGATTGATCACTTAGTTGCTATGATCACATATATGTTGTTGTACACAGTTTTTTTAATTCTAACTAACATTAATCAGTCAGTATCAATAGAAGCAAAAAACGCATCGAGGTCATCATCTTCGTATTCATTCAGGATTATTTCTTGTTCTAATAATTTATCAATCATTTTTTTTAAATATCCACTGTAATTTACCTCAGACTCTTTGCTTATTTCTTCTCCATGAAAATTTGACTTGATATTCATCTTATTTTTTCCTAGAAAAGTAATTCTAATATGTGGTTCTTTGTCCAAACCATGCCATCTGTTTCTTGATAAAAGGAAAAACCATAGAGATTGACCAGCTCTTAATTCTTTATCAAGATTACAGTTTCTCATTTCTTTTATCAATCTAAGGGCATCATTTGTGAACGGGCGACTATCATCAGGATATTCTTGATAGAATTTCTCAATTAAATTCCAACTCTCAATAAAGTCCTCTTCAATTCGATTTTTATTTTTCAAAATGATTTTCGGTATTGTGTACAACGTTTTGGCTAAGCTGCGTTTTAATGCAGTTTAGGTGTTGTTGTACTCAGTTATGATTTTACAATAGGGTCTTTATATTCAGCTTTTAATTGAACTCTTGAATCGGTAAATTCTATAGCCTTTAAGTCATTTTTCAAACTCCAAAGTGTCTCAGTCATAAATTTATCTAAATCAGTAGGAATTTCCATTTTACTATCTTGAAATTGCTTTACTAAAACACTTAAATATTCTGCTATAGTAATCTGTCCATTAGCGTCAAGAAACATTTCTTGATACCAGTAATCCATTGTTGTCATTTTTATTTTTCCTTTTTCATCTTTTTCTAATATTGAAATTTGTTCAGAGTTAATCCAATTCCATTTTTTTATTCTTGAAAAATATTTGTCTTTGTGCTCATATGTTTCAATAAAGTCAAACTCAGGTATTGATTTATTCTTTTTAAATATGTTCTTAAATATTCCCATCTTGAATTCTAATTAGCAATTGAGTACAACGGTTTGGCTAAGCTGCGTTTTAATGCAGTTTAGGTTTTGTTAGCTATAGTTTTATGCTTCTCCATTAATATAAATTATATGAAAAGTATTTTTTCTTGTATCTATAATTGCTTGAAAAAAATCATCACCTCCATCATGTACTATCATATATTTAGTTTCTTCTCCATTATGATCAATCAACATTTCATCTTCTGATTCATTAAATCTGAAGCCAAATAAAAAATTTAAGTATATCTTTTTTGTTTTGTCTTTAATATCATAAAATCCAGCAATTTGAACACCATAATTACAAATATTTTTTTTCATTCTTTCAGTAGCTTTATTATTTGAAAGAATTTGAGTTTTAATAATTCTCATTATGTATGGTATTTCAGACTCATTTACATTTACTAATTGATACCTATCATAATCAATGTTGTCAATTATTCTTAGAGTTTCATTTTGTCCTGAAACAAAAGGATTTGAAAATTTAGTATCAATAATTTCAAAACTAAGCGAACAATCCTTTTTACAAGAAAAAAATACTAATAAGAATAAAATCAATACGTTTATTTTCATTTTTAATTATAGCTAACGTCTAGTATAAGGCAAGTAGGGCAGGAAAAGGAACTGACCTTTCGAGTTTGCACTAAGCCAAAACAAACGTTTTTACTTTTATATTTTCTTAAACGTCAAAACTTTGTTTTGGCGTGATTGCTAAAAGTACAAAACTTTCGGAAATCACCGAACGCCCTATTTGCTTTATACCTTGTTAGCGGTAGTTTTTCATTTTTTAGATTCATTTTCTTTTTGTAAGGTAATAGTTATTTTATTTTTTTTATGGCTTACAATTACAAATTGCCCACAATTAAATCCTATTTCTTTAAGCCATTTTCCACTTAATTTTATTTCTGGAAAGGTAACATACCTATTATAGTCTCTTCGGAACGCTTTTGAGATCACTTTTAATCGTCTTTCCCCCTTTTTTGTAATTTTCTTTTTTTGCGTCATGACTATTATTTATTGCTATAAAAATACAATAAATAGTGTTTAAAACAAAATTAATATGCATGAAAATATAATAAATTGTGATTTTGGCACAATTTTAGAACTCTTATATTTACACCAGAAGTCAATAAATTAACATTGTGGCGAAACAAAACTTAAATAGAATCAAATCTGTTCTTGCGGAAAAGAATACTAATAATAAGGAGTTAGCAAGTCATTTAGGGAAAACAGAATCTACTGTTTCAAGATGGTGTACTAATGAAGTTCAACCTTCAGTTGAAACCTTATTTGAAATTTCAAAATTTTTAAAAGTTGATATTCGAGAGTTATTGATTTCTACAGAGAAATGACTAAATGAAAATACAGAAAATACATATAAAAAACTTTAGAAGCATTAAGGATGAATCTTTCGATTTGTCAAATGATATTAATGTATTGGTAGGTGTAAATGGAGCTGGTAAGTCAACAGTTCTAGATGCTTTAGCTACTTCATTATCTTGGTTAGTAAATCGAATTCAAAGAGTTAATGCCTCTGGTCAAAGAATTTCTGATTCTGATATCAGAATAGGAACTAAATATTCTAGTATTCAGATTCTTGTAGAAGAAAAAGAAATGAATTTTGATTGGACATTGGTTAAGTCCGCTTTAGGTACAACAAGTAACGAGAAATCTGATTTAGTAGGAGCAACTGATTTAGCACATTATTTTCAAGATAAACTCTCTAGTGAATCGACTTTACCAGTAGTCGTATATTATCCTGTTGATAGAATAGTAAATAATATTGCTCCTGAAATCTCAGGTAAGGAGGGCATGTATATTCTAGATGTATATGAAAATTCGCTCGGCGGTAAAACAAACTATCAATCTTTTTTTGAATGGTTTAGACTTCAAGATGATATTCTAAATGAAAGAGTTGGATCTAGGCAGAAGTGGATTATAAGAAATAAAACTTGGGTTAAAAGAAAGACAAGAAGACTTCTAAGAGATATTGAAAATTTATCCGTTGATGACGAAATGGATAAAAGCGAGTTTAAATACTTTTTAAATCGGTTTCAAAAAGATGATTCTATTTATGAAGAGCCTAGATATCTATTTCGTGAGTTAGGAGAATTATTGCATTTATCTGGTCGTAGAATAAAAGGAAGACATCCAATAGATAGAATTCTTCATGATATCGAATATCTTCTCCATAAAATGGGAGCTTTAACCGAATCAAGAAAAGATGATTTAATTGATCCAAGAGCATTTCCTACATCAGCTATTGAAAAGATTTTTCATCAATTAGAAGAGTTCTTTTATGAAGAAGAGTCGAGAGATATTCAAAAACAAGTTGTAAGATTCGTTTGGGATGCCTTATCCTTTGCAATTTTACTGAGCTTGTGGTGGATGAGTAATAAAGGAAAAGAGGAAATTGAAAGAGTTTTCCGAGAGTTTAATCCAATACGAATAAAAGATAAAGAGAAGTTACATAAAGTAGCTTTTGATCTAATAGAATCTATAAATAATATTGTCTCTAATGATGCTGAAAGACAAGATAGAGCAACAAGAAGTGAAGGACGTGAATTAAAGTATGTAACTCATGCTATCGAGGAATTCGTACCTAATTATAGCAATATACGAGTTAAGAGATTACCTAGACCTCACATGCTTGTTGATAAGGAAGGAGTTACAATAAATTTGGATCAGCTTTCGGACGGTGAAAAGAATCTTATTGCTCTTGTAGGGGATATAGCAAGAAGGTTAGCGATAGCAAATCCAGGAAATGTAAATCCCTTAGAAGGAGATGGTATCATATTGATTGATGAGATCGACCTTCATTTGCATCCAAGTTGGCAGAGAATAATGATTCCAAAATTGACGAAATTATTCCCGAATTGTCAGTTCGTATTTTCAACTCATTCTCCTCAAGTATTAAGTCATGTTCAACCAGAGAAAATCTTTCTTTTAGAAAATATTAAAAATGAATTGTCCTACAGTAAAGCAATGGATTCCTATGGTAAAAATACGGATAGAATTCTAGAAGATTTGTTAAATGTGGATGCAAGACCTAAGAAAATTAAAAATGAAATTCATCAATTATTTAAATTGATTCAGGAAGGGCAATTGAAAGAGGCTAAAACTAAGTTAAATAAATTAACCAATCAAATTGGTGTTGATTCTGAATTAACTAAGGCTGAAGTACTAATAAAGAGAAGAGAAATTATTGGTAAATGAAGCATATTATAAAGAGTTCCGAACCTCAAGAATTTAAAGATTGGAAGAGTTTGGAAAATGAAAATTGGAAGCCTACTTATAATGATCTTCAAAATCCCGAGAAGCAAAAAGTATATAATTCATTGTTAAGTGAGCAAGGATATATCTGTTGTTATTGTGAAAGAAAACTTATTAAGAGTGATTATCATATAGAGCATTTCAAACCTCAAGAAGATAACAAATTTCCTGAATTACAGTTAGAATACGGAAATATGCTATGTTCTTGTCAAAGAAATGTTGGTAAGGGGGAGCCACTACATTGTGGGAATTCTAAAGGGAATTGGTTTGATGAAAGATTAGTATCTCCCTTAGATGATGATTGTGAAACGAAATTCAAATATACATTTGACGGACATATTATTCCAGCAGATAGAAAAGACAAATTTGTTGATATAACAATTCAAAAGTTGGAATTAAATATTGATAAACTTATTGATATGAGAAATAAAGTAATTGAACCATTTCTTGATCCTGAATTGACTGAAAAAGAATTAAGTGATTTTGTGACAGCATACCTTGTTGATAAAAGTAATAATGGAGGGAAGTTTAATCAATTTTATACAACGATTCAATACTTATTCACTTAGTAGTTGCTCTTAAGGTTACGTAATTACCGCTAACAATTGGATATGTGTACCGGTACACATATTTCCATTATATTTTTCCCAAATCTAACGGATTTCTAATTGATTTAAAATTATTTAGAGCAACTTGTGTGTAAATTTTGGTTGTTTTTGTGCTACTATGTCCCAACAGAGTTTGAATGTATCTAATATCTGTTCCGTCTTCTAAAAGATGAGTGGCAAAAGAATGCCTTAACATTTGCGGGGTTATTTTTCGTAAGATACCGGACTTTGCACTAGCCCTTCTAACAATTTTTGCTACCTGAGGCTCTTTCAAATTAATTAGGAAACAAAACGTTCCAAACAGCTGTAGGGGATCATAAATATTTGTTAAATACGATAGAGGAGTCCCTCATAAAGAAGTTCGACGGAGCGATACATACGATGTTTTATCACATGCTGTATAGCATCGCCATGCTTATTAGAAAAGAGGGGATAACAGCGTTTAGAGAGGAATTGCTATGAGAGAATAATAAAAAAACAGGCGGTAGCATTTATACTATCGCCCGTTTTTAGGAGAATTAATTCTGTGGTATTACCTACTTGCTTCAGTATGCTGAGCCGTTGTATCTGGCGTAGCCTTTAGATAGGTGTCCAGAAACGTTTTAATACGTTTATAAGCCTTGATCTGGTTTTCTTTTTTGACAAAACCATGTCCTTCATCTTCGAATAATACATATTCTACCGGAATGCCATTTTTCTTTACTCCTTCGACAATTTCATCGGATTCGATCTTAAGTACTCTCGGGTCTTTGGCTCCCTGTAATACCATTAATGGTTTCTTTACATGCTGTGTATGGAATAAAGGGGAAATCTTTTTGAGACGAACAGAATCTGCCGTATTGGGATCTCCCATTTCTGTATATAATGCCTGTTTAAAAGATTCCCACCAGGGAGGAATACTTTTTAAGGTACGTAGCCAATTGGTTACCCCGTAAATATTAACTCCCACTTCGAACTCATTAGGGGCATAGGTCAGCGCTGCCATGGTCATATATCCTCCATAGGACCCTCCGATGATTCCAATCTTACCGGCATCGATTTGTGCTTGCTGTGCCAGCCAGTTTTTTCCGGCGATGCAGTCTTTCAGATCTTTGTCGCCATGGTTTCTGTCATCCATTTTAAAAAAGCTCTTTCCATAACCGCTGCTTCCCCGGTTGTTCACCGCTAAGATGGCATAGCCGTGATTGACCAGGTACTGGATTGCAGATCTGAACCCTTGTCTGGATTGCCCTCCGGGACCTCCGTGTACCCATACCAGTGCAGGAACCTTTTGTGTAGCAGATGCCTGCTTGGGCAGGTAGTAAATTGCAGGGATTTCCAACCCGTCGAAAGATGGAAAACGAACCACCTGAGAAGCAACCAGGTCGTCTGCATTGATGTCTTTGTTTAACACATCTGTAAGCTGATGGTGCTTTTTGGCAGCGATGTCATAGCTGTATACATTGGTAGGAGTATTAGAGCCAGAAATATTGAGTAGTGCCATGGATTCATCCCGGGAGAAACGCGCAGAATTAATGCTCTTATTCTTAATCGCCGGAAACTCGATTGGCTGGTTGCTACTCACTTCGATTACTTCCATATGGGTTTTGGCATCTTCATTGGTAAACAATACCTGGTATTTTCCGTTTCGGGTAAAATAAAAAGCCGTAATATCCCAATCCTTAGCCAGTACTTTTTCTTTTTTTCCTGTAGCCAGTTCGTATTTCATCAGGTATTTGAATTCAGCATCGTGATCCGTGGTATAGTAGAAATACTTCCCGTCGGGAGAGAAATCCTGTGCCCCATTGGCACTTAGTGTATCATTGATCTGTACCTTTTTATTGGTTTGTGTATCCACCACATACAGGTTATTGTCATTGGTATTGATGGCTTTTCTGAGAACGACATAGCGACGATCGTCGGACATCCCCGAGAAATCCATCCCGTCTTCATTCTTATAGATCATTTTAGAGGAGAAATCCGATACCTGCATCTCATAGTGGTCCATGAATTTAGCATCCCTTTCATTACTGCCGTAGAAAAAACTCTTTCCGTCTTTTGCCCAACCTCTAAAAAGTGCTCTGACATTTTTTTCGGGGGTTAGTCGCTTGATCCCCGCACTGTCTTTGACAAACAGCTTGAAGATTTCATCCCCGTTTCCATCCATACGGAATAAGATTCTGTCGTCATTCGGGAAATAGGAAATCCCGAAAACAGAGGCACTGTCCGATTGGGTGACTGGTGTAAATTCCCCTCCGCTGGCGGCCGTGGTGTACATATTATAAATACCAGATCGGTTACTGGTCATTAATACCTTGGATTTGTCCTTGGAAAATCCATTGGCAAAGGCATTTTCATTGTCCATAAACTGCTCGATGGAATACTGAGCAATTTTGACAGGTTCAGGAGTGCTTTCTGCTTTTTTTTCGGCTTCCTGTTTACAGGATGCCAGCGCGAGGAAGCACAGACTATATAAAACGTGCGTTTTCATATGAATTGTTATTTGAGTTGGAATGATTTAATTTCTTTAAAAGGAGAGAGCGTTATTGCTTCCATACTTTTTTGATAAGGTCCCCAGCTGTCTGTAAAGAAGGTATTGGTCTTCGTCAATGCAGTTGATAAGGCATCTTTGGCTTGTTGTATCAGCTGTCGTTCTGTAGCAGTGATACCACTTTTTCTGCTGCCGGTATACCAGCTGGCAGTTCCGATACGCTGCATGACGGAAACCTCCGGGTTCCGGGTGATTCCCTGACGTTTATCTTCTTTTCCGATATATAAAGCAATGAGGGAATCAATGGCTTTACTGGTTTCCTGGGCAGCTTTGATCTGCTCCTTGTACTTCGTTTTATCTTCTTTTTGAAGCTTTTGCTGAAACGTAGTGGCAATTTCTTTGCTCTCCACAAGTTGTCTCACAGCGTCTGCTGCCAGTTGTGTCAATTGCTCGACTTCCTTTGCAGCGGTATATACTGCTGCTGTATGTGCTGCCGAGTTGGGAATTCTGGGGTCATTTTTGACGGTGATCTGTGTTGTTGATTGCTGATCTCCATAGGTCAGTACCACCTTGTAGGTACCGGGTTTCACCGTTACCCCTCCGGGCTCTCGTTTGTTTTTTCTGATTTTTCGGGAAGGGCGATCCACTCCCTTTTCATTGAGATACCAAGTTATTTGATGAATTCCTGAAGAATCCGGTGTTTTTTGTTTCAGCGTCCGGATAAGTCGATCCTGATCATAGAACTGTACCGTAAGACTGTCCCAGGTAATTTTATTTTTTTCAGCTGCTTCGCTTTCTGCCGCAGTTTCAGTTTCCTTTTTGGCTGTTTTTTTCTCTTTCTTTTGTACCTGAAGGTAGTAGGGGATATGAGCCCCTCTGGCTCTGTTGGTTCCGTTATAAAGGGCATCTCCTCCGAATCGGCTTCCTGTGGGTTGCTGATAAGCAGCTAGGTAGGAAGTAGCGGGTTGGAATGCATGGATTTTTTGTGCCAGTACCCGATTGTTTTTGGCAATAGCACGTAGCGGGCGAATATTGTCTAGTACCCAGGCAGCTCTACCAAAAGTTCCAATAATCAAATCGTGCTCTCTGGGGTGAATCACCAAATCTTTTACCGATACAGTTGGGAACCCCCGGGTCCATTTGGTCCAGGAATTTCCGGCATCCAGAGAGATGTATAAGCCATCGTCCGTACCGAGAAACAATAAGTTGCTTTCGACAGGATCTTCTACGATGCTCAGGGCATAGCTTTGTGTATCTCCTGTCGCGACAATGCGCTGCCAGCTTTTTCCAAAATCCGTGGTTCTGTAGGCATAAGGAGTATAATTAAATCTGCGGTAGTCATTAGCCACCAGCAAGGCTTCTCCTTTATTTTTATTAGAGGCTTTGATCTGAGCAATCCAGCTTCCTTCAGGGAGTCCTTTAATGTTTTTAGAGACATCATTCCAGTGTGTACCTCCATCCTGACTCAGGTGTACCCGACCGTCATCCGTACCGACCCATAAGAGATTTTTTTCGATAGGAGAGGGCTCGATCACTAAAATAGTACAATGGTTTTCTGCTCCGGTAGCATCCATGGTAAGCCCTCCGCTTTCGGATTGTTTTTGTTTTTCCGGATTATTGGTGGTAAGATCCGGAGAAATCAGGGTCCAGGTAAGTCCTTTGTCGGTACTTTTATGTACGAACTGGCTACCAAAATAAATGGTACTATTATCAAAAGGATCGATATTAATAGCCGCATTCCAGTTGAATCGCAATACTACCGTCGGATCAGGGTGCGTAGGGCGAACAGTATAGTTGTTTCCGGTTTGCCAGTCATAACGGCTGACGAACCCTTGCTGACTCATCGACCACCCATATCGGGAATCATCTTTATCCGGAATGACATCAAAACCGTCTCCGAATGAGATTTCCTGCCAGTAAGAATTGCGGATTCCCTGTGCTTTCCATACATATGCAGGACCTCTCCAGCTTCCGTTGTCCTGCATACCTCCATAAACATTATAGGGGAATTCATTATCTACATTAATGTGATAAAACTGAGCCACCGGGAGATTGCCGATAAAGCGCCAGCTTTTTCCGCGATCCCGGGTTATGTTTAGACCTCCGTCATTCCCATCGATCATAAAACTCCCGTCATCAGGATGGATCCACCAGGCATGGTGATCCGGGTGTACCCCGTTAGATACTCCGTAAGCAGGCATGAGTTGCTCAAAGTTTTTTCCGCCGTCTTCCGAGACATTTACATAGGTGAATATGGTATATAATCTGTTTTCATTTTGTGGATCTACGTAGATCTCCGAATAATAGAAAGGGCGATTTCCTATACCGTTTTTATCATTGACTTTTGTCCAGTGAAATCCCCCGTCTGTTGATTTATATAAGGCATTCTTTTTGGCTTCTATCAAGGCATAGATGATTTCCGGATTACTGGGAGCAATGGCGATCCCGATTCTTCCCAGAGGTCCTTCGGGTAAGCCGTCCGTTGCTGTTTTTTCTTGCCAGGTAGCTCCTCCGTCATGTGTAATAAACAATCCGGAACCTGCTCCTCCTGATTTAAAAAACCAGGGATCTCGCTTGTGTTCCCACAAGGCAGCGATTAATTTATTGGGATTGCTGGGGTCCATTACCAAATCAGCAGCTCCGGTTTTTAGGTTTCCGGATAGAATTTTCTTCCAGGTGGCTCCTCCGTCAGTCGTCTTATAAACGCCGCGTTCTTCATGCGCCCCCCAGGGAGATCCGATAGCAGCGACATAAACCACATCCGGATTGGTCGGGTCTATAATAACCCGATGAATGTGTCGTGTTTTCTCCAACCCCATAAGTTTCCAGTGTTTTCCCCCGTCTAAAGAACGATAGATTCCATATCCCCCATTCAGGCTGTTTCTGGGGTTTCCTTCTCCGGTACCTACCCAGATGACCGAAGGGTTGGATTGCTGGATAGCTACAGCTCCAATGGATGCCGTGGCTTCTTTTTCAAAAATAGGAACCCAGGTAGTTCCTCCCGAGGTGGATTTCCACAATCCCCCGGATGCAGTACCCGCATAGATAATATCGGGATTTGTTGTTACAACATCTATGGCAGTTACCCGTCCACTCATTCCTCCGGGACCAATATTTCTGGGAGTCATTTCCCGTAAAATGTCCATAGAGAATTCCTGAGAAACTAAGGAAGTTGTACAAAACAATAGTAATAAAAAGCGTATGTTTTTCATCGATAAGTACTAAATGATAATTGATATATAGCATAAAGTAACTAAATTGAAAATGAAATATTCTTAAACTGATGTTAATGAAAGTGACAGGGGAGAAATAATCCCTGAACAGTCTGATAAATATATGTTTATCTCCTGGGGTAATTGTCAGGATGCTTTTTGATCTTCATAAGAATTCTAAGGAACAGGATTAAGATGTACGGGAAGGGAAGTATATCATTATTGCAGAGACTCCTTGCTTAGAGCGATGAGGAAGAATTCATCTTCCGATTACTAATGATTAGCTTGATGGAGCGTCATACAGACGTATGCAATCTTAGTATCGTATGATTCGTCTTGCAGAGTATATTTTTTATGCATCTAAGCACTTGGAGTTTCCCCTGAATGCGTATATTCGATATGACTTCAGGCATTGATCCCGAAGTAGTTTTCAAAAAGTAATTATATATGAAATTTATAGAACTCACGTTACAAAATCACACCATTCTACACGGATTTGATGCCAGAAATCAAGAGATTACCGAAGCGGTAGCGGTAGAAACCCCTTCAAAGAAACTGGTCGCTGTTGATCGTATCTTATCTGTTAGCGAGCGTTTTATCCTGATTAAGTATGCATATGACCGCATTATTTATTGGGAATACTTAGACGGTTATGAAGAAGTCCTAAAAAAACTATCTTCCTAAAGCGGGTTGTTTTTACTATCTCTGACTGAAATAAGCGCAAAGTTCTTGTTGACTTTAATGGTATAAAAATGTCCGGTTTTTACATTAAACATTTTCCACCGGAATCCATAACTGGTTTCGAATATAGGAGAGCGGGCTACCTTTCTCAGGTCTATCTCTTCGATATTTTCTACGATCTGATTCGCCATTACATCCAATCCACGGGCTTTTTCTTCTTCGGGAGAAAGTTTTCTTTCTTCCTGAATAACAGTAGAAGCACAGGTGTCAGAGGGAACAGCGATGGCAGTAATTGTTGGAGTTAATAGGCTGGTAGCCAATAGCAATGGGAGTAGGTGCGTTTTCATAGGTTATAGCATTGTGATTATTCCTTAGAGGATAATCGGTTAATATTGACCAGAACAGTCATAATAATGCTATTATGTATACGAATCGTAAAAGTAGGGATATACAAAACTACAAAGGATTCTTGCTGTTTTCTTGTTTTTTTATGTTAAAAATGTATTAAAAATTAATGATTTTATTGAGTTAATTGATTTATTTTTAACAAGTTAGTAAGGAAACCACCATGCAATAAATAGTTTGGCAGGAGGGGTATTGGGTCTTTTGATCCAGACCATAGGTGCTTTTTGTTGGTCTATCTGGGCTTGTATTAACTCCTTGGCGATTTGATAGGAATACCAAGGGGTCTGGGCAGTGGGCTGACAGATCCAGTCTTTTTTTGAGGGAATATAATAGCTAGCATGGTGATAGGCTACTGATAGAAATGTAGAATAGGAAATCCAATGTCCCTGAATAGCATCAGGGTGTATATAAGGAGAAGAATAAGAAGGAGCAGATAAGGGAGGGAATAGCTGTGCAAAATAACAAACTTGTTGCCGGATCATGGAAGGGTCAATCCCCAGGGAAATGAAGTGACTCCTGGTTTCTTCTTTGTATAGCAGGGGTAATTGTTTCTGTAGCAGTTTTTCTGTTTTTTCTAACAAGGCATCTTTTCTGTTGGGACCGATCCAGTTGGCTAAGGGATGCGAATGCCTGACAGTCGTATCATAAATATAGAATTTATAGACCAATTCTACATGAAGAACCGTATCTGTATGTGTATCCAGGAGGAGAAAGTCGAGTTCTCCAATGGTAATTTTTTGACGAAATACCTGTATGTTTTTGGCAATGAGGGTATAATGGGGGTGGCAGCTGATATAATATTCGAAGAGCTGTTCTACCCGCTTTCCTAGTACTTCATTAGGGGGAATTACCAACGTAGTCGCAGTGGGTGGAGGGTAGGTAGCAGGTAAAGGGGAAAAGTCAAATAATGCAAAATCAAAGGGAACCTCTTTGGTGAATAAACAAGGGCTGGACAGAAAATCCCTAAAGTAGTGTTGAAGCATTATATCCATGGTTAGCCATCAAAACTACTAAAAATATTTTCGAATGATTGGCTTTAGAATCTTATGATCGATGGGTTTGGATACGAAATCGTCACAGCCGGCTTCCATGGCTCTTTGGATATCTTCTACTGTAGAGTAGGCAGTCTGGGCGATAATAGGAAGGTCAGGACGAATTCTTTTGATCATTTTGGTGGCATCATAGCCATCCATTACCGGCATTTTAATATCCATCAATACCAAATGGATGTTGTCATTTTCGCGACAAATATCGACAGCTTCCTTCCCGTTTTTAGCTCTGTGTATTAAAAAATTACAATGTTTCATCTTGGTGAGCAATGTTTTGAGTAACAGAAAATTAATATCCCCGTCTTCTGCAATGAGAATAATATGCCGGTCGGGTTTTGCATCAATAATATGAGTATTCTCTGCATGGAATTGTTTCACTCCGGGAAGTAAGGGGGTGTGTGGCAGGGTAATAGTAAATATGGAACCTTCTCCTACCTTAGAAGAGAACGAAATTGTTCCTTTCATGAGCTGTACGTTTTTTTGAGCAATGGATAACCCTAGCCCCAATCCTCCAAATCGCTTGGATACTTCTTTTTCTACCTGAGAAAAATTTTGAAATATAATTTCCTGATCTCCCGGTTCCACACCAATTCCTGTATCCTGAATACTGATGATTAATTGCTCCTTTTCGACCTTGGAAAAGATCGTAATGGTTCCTTCTTCTGTAAACTTGATAGCATTATCCAATAAGTCATTCAGGGTTTTAATCAATTTGGCCTTATCGATTAATATTTTATCCTCATCATTTCGCAATTTATTCTCCAGCAGGAGTTGGATGTTTTTTTGATGGGCTTTGTGATTAAAAACAGAAAATAAGGACATGAGTATATGAGAAAGATTGGTTTCTTCCTTCATGATTTTGACCTGTTTGGTTTCCAGGCGTGAAAGTTCCAGAATATCATCAATGATATTCATGAGTTGCTTGCTGCAGTTCGAGATCACCTTGATGCATTTTTCTTTTTCGGCAGTTGTTAGCTGTGGATCACTGAGAAACTGAGAAAAACCGATAATCCCATTCATCGGGGTGCGTACCTCATGAGAGATGTTATTGATAAAGGCTGTTTTGAGATGATTGCTCTCCTCGGCAACTTCTTTGGCGTGTTGCAACTCCTTGGTTTTTTGCTTGATTTTGAATTTGAGATAGAAATTGATGAGTAATATAGAGATAAGCAGGCTGGAAATAGCAACGGACAGTATGACCCAAAAGATATTCTTCTTATAGAAAGGTTTTACAATCTTATACAGCCAGTTGTCTACAATTTCTTGCTTTTCCTGATAGCTAATACTTTTTGAAGCTTTGGATATAATTGCATTTAACAGGGGATTCCCCTTATTGACGGCAATTCCGGGAGCATAGCTATGATCCATCTGAGAGATCACCTTGGTTTTGTCCAGATTATTAGCCTTGGTCAGGTAGTGTACTACTGCTTTTGGACCAATAAAGAGGTCGTAGTTTCCTTCCTGTATCTGACGCAGGCAGCTCAGGTCATCCGGAAATGTGGTCACATCGAGATATGGGTAGTTTCTGCGAATGTGATCTTCTATGGAAAACTCATCCGGAACAATGATTTTCTTGTCTTTCAGATCTTCCAGGGTAGTTCCCTCCGGAATGTCGTCACGACCAATCAGGACAAAAGGAGAGCGAAACAACTCTTCGGTAAAACGAAGGTATTTCATTCGTCCCTTGGTTTTTTGCATTTCCAGAACCACCTCTATTTTTTGATCTTTGACATCTTCCATCAGTGCTGTCCAGCTGGTATAGGGGACTTTATCAAAAGTATATCCCAGTTTGTCTTCTATGTGTTCCAGGTATTCGATAAGAATTCCTTCGACATCTCCATGGTCATTGATAAATTGATAAGGAGGATAATACGGAAACAGTGCTATTTTTATAGAATCATTGGTGTGCAGCCAGTTCGCTTCTTCTTTTGTAAGGACTTGTTCTTTGGAGCATGAGACAACACCTCCCAATAGCGCAATGAGAATAAGGAGGGGTAGGAAAAGTGATTTTCTAGGTGCCATGCGGTATCATTTGGGATATGAATGATCAAAAGTTACGGTGCTTCCATAAAGATACTACATTTTGAGGTGTTTTTATATTAAAAACACTGAAAACCAGTAAATAATGAATGAGAGTCGTATTTTTCATAAAAGTATCGTATTGGTAGTAAGTGGTCTTTGAAAAGGCAGATTGATAGAACGAATCGAATAGATTACAAAATGGATTTCTCTAAAATAAAATCAGGTTTTATGCATTATTTTTTTTCGTATGGGAGGTTGATGAACGGATAAGTAACCACTAAATACCTTCCCGTATATCCAATCGGTTTTGTCAGGTGTTTTTTTATAAATCACATAGACCCAAAAACCAGGTTTGTTGTCGATGTACTTTACTTCATGACTGAGTATACTTTTAATGGTTACTTGCTTTCCATACGGAACTTTAGCGATGATAGCATTATCATAAGGGTCTCGTATATGCAAGGTACTGGCGGTTACAAATCGCAGTGGAGGTGTCATAAGATACGCTACATTCTGAACCTCTTTTAGGTCGATGTATTGTATGCTGCTTTGATCTTCAAATTTAATTTGAGCTAAATACCGGGTACGGTTGTCTTCTTTTATACGTTTGATCGTACGTAGGTAGGCAAAACGAGGAGCATCATCATAGGGAGTTAAGATCTCGTAATCGTTGCGGTTGTACGTGTTGTAAATCCGTAAGGTATCTTGTACAGGTCTAAGTGCATATGAATAGGGAGAAGCAGTAAATAAAGGTAAGGGAGCAGGAAAATCCGTTACCGGGAAATTAGCTTTACTAAGCAGGATATCCATTTTTAGTAAGTCTTCCTGATAGGCAGTAGGCGAAGGAAAACAACCCATTCCATATCCATTGTAATTTCCGTTTCTGTAATGGACTTCAAGTTCTCCTGAATCCTGGTATCGCAGATAGGATCTTTTATAGATGTATATAGGGTCCACCTTCGTAAAAGCGTTATATCCTCCCTGCTCGAACCCTTTTATCCCGGTTACAGTAAATGTTTGATCATCGATGGCATATCCTATTTCCGTAGCACCATAAAAACTATCATATGCCTCACTGGGATTATACCACTTGTTTCGGACTACCCGCAGAAGCTGTTGTTTTTTATAAAATAGTTTAATCGTATCAAATTTTTCGATCAGGAAATACTCCATGTGATCATGAGGCTTATAATACGATGCCTCTGTCTCTTTTTTGGCTGATTGCTCTGTAACAAAATTAAAAGGGTTATCACAATTATTACAGGAATAGAAAGAAAGCGTGAAAGTGCCCCAAGATAACACGTAAAGATGTTTTAAAATTGATTTCATAGCAAAAAATAGGAAAAGAAATGTACGTCGATACTGTAATTGAATGAACACGTCATAATGAATGTTTTTTGGTTATGTCAGGTATGCGAATAAATACAGAGTAGATGAATCGCAGTCGAGCATTTCATCACAATAGATGTATCATGCCAATTATGTATGTTATAGCGGAGTAAAATGTTACCGTTCGTGAATAAAATCATATACCGAAGACAGGAGACACAAAGGGGAGAAAAACAATACGCACTAAACGTTTCTTTTTAGTGCGTATCTATATTAATTATGTTAGAAAGAGTTACTTTATTTCTATGGTACCATCGGCAAATTGTGCAAATCGTCCTTTCTCCCGATCGTGTACATGCTCATAAGTAGCCCAGGGCCATCCTCCGTATTGTGTTTGCTGGTAATCAGCCATTGCCTGTCTGATTTCTTCCATGGTATTCATCACAAAGGGACCATGCTTGGCTACAGGTTCGTCAATTGGTTTTCCCTGTAACAATAATAGTTTTGCTTTTGTATTCCCATTCGTGATGGTCAATGAGTTTACCGGATTGGTAATAATACGATGGTCAACCGGAATTTCATACCCTTCGCTATGGAGTGTATCTCCTTCATAAAAATAAAGAGATCTGTTTACACCTTCAGTCGCTATAGGGAATGTGTAGCTACTGTTAGCTTCCATGTGTATTGTCCATATTGCCACTTCATTATCAGCATCTGCGCCCCAGGAATCTGGTGGGGGAGCAGGGGCTGTTTCCTGCATGGAACCGGCATACATTTTTAGGAATACCTGTTTCCCGTTTTCATCTGTTACGACTTGCTCAGGAATGGTTTCATTCCACAGCATCTTGAAATGCGGAGTCACCATTTTATGCGCTTTGGGCAGGTTCAGCCATATCTGAAATAACAGAAATGGATTGACCGTATCCTGATTGAGTAAAGGGAACATCTCTGCATGTAAGATACCTTTTCCTGCGGTCATCCATTGGGCATCACCATTTCCGAATCGCCCGGCAGCTCCTAAGGAATCGGAATGATCTACCAATCCTTTCTGGACAATAGTTACGGTTTCAAAACCTCGGTGCGGATGTGCCGGAAATCCCGGTACTTTACTACCGTGATACATTCTCCATCCATCTTTTTTTTCAAAATCCTGACCGATAATTCGTCCTTCCAGAGAGACAGCGGGACCTAATTCCTGATTTCCTTCTGGGTACCTGTCTTCGTGATAGGCACAGAATAAAAAAGGATCGCTGGTCTCCCACGGAAACCCTAATGGTTTAATTTTTAATATACTGTTCATAATGACTAATATTTTGATCCTATATGGATATTAGTCGTAGAAGTTTCTATAAAATTTCTCAGGTCTTCATTGGCCTGAATCAGGTCTTCATTCCTCAGATACATCATATGACCGCTACGATATCCTTTGAAGTGTAACCGGTCGGTTAGTTTCCCGTTAATGTTTAATTGCCACATGATATATTTGGCATTAAAGTAGGTGGTGGCTCCATCGTAATATCCGGATTGGATAAGGGTATGCAGGTTGGGGTTTTTAGCCATGGCTGCACGAAGGCTTTTTCCACTGTTGTTCCGGGTTCTGTCCCAGGGATGTACCGGACCAAACATATTATAACTGAGGTCTGTTTTGAAATTGAGCTGCTCGCGGATATAGTAATTAATAGCCGGCGTAAAAGCATGAAGCCAGGAGGTGAGCTCGCTGTTGTAATCCGGAGAATCTCCTGCTTCTTTGATATCCATTCCTTTGTATCTGGAATCGAGCCGACCAATAGTGTACCCTTCCCGGTTACGAAGTAGTTCTTTCCAGAAAAAACGTTTGGGAACCTCCAGGTTGTGTTGTTCAATAAGGTGCTCCGACAAGCCGGAGTAATACGCCATTTTTTTGATGACTTCCTTTTTGGTAGCAGGATCCAGAGATCCTCCTCTGGCGATGGCAGGAAGTAATTGATTGATGGTGTAGTTTTCTACTTCGGGGAGTAAAGCCGTGAGATCTTTTTGCTGTAAGGCAAGAGGGAGTGCTTTGTGATACCAGGCTGCAGCAGTGTAATAAGGCAGTCGGTTGGCAGTCTCTACAGCTCCGTCGAATTGAAAGCCTATTTCTGTAGGGGATACCAGAATAACTCCGTTGAGGTACATCCAGTGCTTGTTTTGTAATGCGCCTGCCAAACCAGATACCCGGGTGGTTCCGTAACTTTCTCCTATCAGATACTTGGGTGATTTCCATCGGTTATATCGGGTGACAAACGTATTGACCCATCCCGCCAGATATTCAATATCTGCATTGACGCCAAAAAATAAAGCGTTGTCGGGCATTTTTCCTTCCTGATCAGGGAGCATTCTGGAATACCCCGTATTGACCGGATTGACGAATACAATATCAGCAACATCTAAGATGGAATTAGGATTAGGCTTGATACCATACGGTTGTACCGGAAATCCTTCTTCATCAATTTTTAAAATTTGAGGACCGGTATAGGCAATATGCATCCATACGGAAGCAGAGCCAGGTCCTCCATTAAAAGAGATGAGCAAGGGTCTGTTTTCATCATTTTTAATATCGCTTCGTTTGTAATAGGTATAAAATAAGGAAGCGATAGGGGTTCCTTTTTTATCCCATACGGGTTGGAATCCTGTAATGGCTGTGTAAGGGAACTGGGTTCCTTTTACGGTCAGAGTATGTGTACTTACGACAGTCGTATCTACAGGAACATGTATTTCCTGAGAAAACAGGGAAATGCTGATACAGCTGAGTAAGAGTGCTAATTTATTTTTCATACTGCTTTGATTTTAATACCATTTATTATTTGAATTTACCGGAACAAAATGTTCTTTTTCTGCTCGGTTTCAGCATAAAAATAGACCGTAGCCCAACGATGTATAATTTTCTGTATTATTCAAACAATAACTGTTATGGTTAGTGATGTCCTACATGGCATCCGCAATTTCCTCGGCTAAAACTATGAGAAGTTTCGTGCCAGGGGAATGCGGTATTATAGCGAATATTTTCCCACCAGAACTGTGTTCTTTCTTTGGGATGATTTCCAATTTCATGCATGGTTTCTGTGTCATAAAGTCTTCCATTGACCATGGTATATCGTACAGAGACTGTATTTCTGATATGTTCCAATGGGTTTTTGTCCAATACGATGAGATCTGCCAGTTTACCTTCTTTTAGAGAGCCGATGTCATTTCCTGCGCCTATGTAACGAGCCCCATTAATAGTCGCAGCCTGTAATGCCTGATGATTGCTCATACCTCCCTGATGCAACATCCACAATTCCCAATGTGCTCCTAATCCCTGTAATTGACCATGTGCTCCCAGGTTGACCTTCACTCCTTCATTGGCTAATGCTGTGGTGGTTTTTGATACGAGAATATGACCGTTTTCGTATTCTTCATCCGGTACCATAGTACGGTGTCTGGCACGGGCATCTACTAAAGCTCTTGGGGTGTACTTTAATAATTTTTCATTTTCCCAGATGTTCTCTTTTTGATAGAAATAATACTCTCCGTTCATTCCCCCATAGTTGACAATCAATGTAGGGGTATAACCGGTTTTGCTGTGTTTCCACAATTCTTTTACATCTTTATAGACTTTGGTTACCGGAATGTTGTGTTCAATACCGGTATGTCCGTCCATAATCATTGTCATATTGTGATAAAAAGTAGAACCTCCTTCAGGAACAACATTAATTTTTTGTTCTCTGGCGGCCTGAATTACTTGTTGTCGCTGTTCTCTTCTGGGCTGGTTATAGCTTTTTACAGATTTGGCACCAAAAGCAGCAGTTCTGCGTATGGAAGATCTGGCATCCTCCAGAGAGTTAATAACAGCTTTGAAATCTCCATCAGCTCCATAAAGTATAAACCCGGTGGAGTAGAGACGGGGACCAACCATGGCTCCGCTTTTGATCAATTCAGAAATGGTAAAGACGGTTTCCGTATTGGCAGAAGGATCGTGCGCTGTGGTTACTCCAAATGCAAGATTGGCATATAACTGCCAGTGTTTTTGGGTAGTCAGTCCATATCTGAAGGCTCCTACATGAGCATGTGCATCTACAATTCCCGGCATGATCGTTTTTCCCTGACTATCGTATACCTTAGTTCCCTCGGGAAGGGATACTTCTGCCGTGGGACCAATTTTTTCGATTTTATTTCCGTGAATAAGAATGGTTCCATCTTCTATTACTTCTTCGTTCTCCATAGTAATAATCCGAGCATGGGTAAAAGCAATTCTTCCGGTAGGAGTGTCCGGGGTGTATGATAGTTTGATATCGATTCCTTTTTGAGTTGGAGGACCTACTTTCTCAGGAGAACCTTTCAGGAAAGTAAATCGGCTGTGTACCGGATTCGAAAAATAGGTATCTCCAAGACTCCAGTATACTGTTTTGCTATCGGTAGACCAGTGCAGGTTTATTCCGGCATCTGCTGCAATCTGTGTAACAGGAACTACAGTGGATTTAGGATCGATATTAATTTCCTTTCCATTTAAGACCAGGGGAGCGAGATAAGCTTTATGGAGATGGGTAAAAGCAATCCACTTATTGTCAGGACTGGGAACCAACCTGTTTGCATATTTGGAAGTGATATGCGTTTTTTGATCAAACCCGTCAATATTGACAGAGTGAAGTTTTTTAGTCAAACTCCCGAAATAGGTTCCTCCGGTCTGATAGAAAATTCTCTTTTCATCTTTAGAAAAAGTAGGGTATTCTCCTTCTTTACTGATTCGCTTAGGGTGTCCTCCGCTTAAGGATTGAAGGTAGATACCTGCTTTTTTTGTAAAACTACGTCCCTGGTCATTATTACCGCTCTCTTTTTTGTAAAGTATTTTTGTTTGTGTGGCATTGAATACTGGTGTTCTGAAAATTCCTTTTTCAGTAGAAAGTTTTGTGGGAGTTCCTCCGGTGATAGGAACGGTGTAAATGCTTCCCAGTTGTTCATCATTCCAGCTCACATAGATTACTGATTTTCCATCCGGGGAGAAACTCGGTTCGAATTCGAAGTCAGCACTGTTGGTCAATCGTTTCGGATTGCCTTTGGGGAGTGTTTTGATCCAGATATGACCTAATGCACTGAATGCAATGGATGTTCCGTCTGGAGCAGTAGTAATATTGCGAATGACTTTGGCATCTACAGTCTTGGGGGCTACAGGGCTATCATAATGAATGGTTTCTGCTATTTTTATAGCCGCATCAACCTGAAACGGAATGATTGTGGCTTTTTGTGTACGGATATTGATTCTGTGTAGTTTCCCTGCTGCCCAGAAGATGAGGTCTTCAGTGGCAGGAATCCAGCTGTAATTTGGATATACTCCAAAAATAGCCCAGGCTTCTTGCTGGTCTTTATCTAATTGGTCGTATATCGGCCATTCTTCTCCGGTTTCCAGATCGTGAATGTACAAAACGGTTTTGGTACGAACACGTTTGGTAAAAGCTAGTTTTTTTCCGTCGGGGGATACCTCAGGACGTGCAGCCCCTCCGGGTCCCCCTGTAATGGTAATTGTTTTCCCAGTTTTGAAATCATACCTTTTAATCACATAAATTTGTTTATTCGGGTCTTTGTTATATTGAAAATATCCTCCGGGATACATGTCTTCACTGTAATACAGATACCTGCCATCCGGAGATATGCAAGGTTCATTTACATCTTGCTGGTCATTTTTTCGTTTGGTTAGCTGTGTTCCACTACCCCCGGTGATATGATATTGCCACAGTTCTCCAGCTCCCATAGAGCGCTGAGAAGTGAAGTGTTTTCGGGCGATGAGGTAGTGCCCGTCCGGGGTCCATACGGCATTGTTTAACAAGCGGAATTGTTCCTTGGTGATTTGTTTGGCATGGCTGCCATCTGCGTTCATAATCCAAATATTATCTCCCCCTCCGGCATCACTGGTAAAAGATATTTTTGTCCCATCCGGGCTAAATTGAGGTTGGATTTCGAAGGGAATTCCCGTGCGAAGGGGAGTGGCTTTTCCTCCGGAAACAGGAATGGTATAGATGTCTCCCAACATATCAAAAACAATGGTCTTTCCATCAGGGCTGACATCGAGATTCATCCAGGTTCCTTCATCCGTACTAAAAGAATGTGTTTGATAATTAAAAGCTTCTCCGGGATGAGCAACATCCCACTTATCCGGGTTGCTTTCTTTTTTCTTTTTTTGTGCATTTGCTCCCAGAGAACAAATAAAAAGAAGGGTGAAAAGGGTTCTTATAAACATGGTTTGTGTATTTGATCTACTATTATATTTTTTTAGTGTCTATATAGAAGTTAGGGTCTATTTGTATTTGATCTTCTTTGATAGGTAAGGTATTCCACTGAGCAGAAGGTTGAATCCACTTCACACGATCCCCGATATGAATGCGTATCGGCATATCAAAATCAGCTACAATACGGGTGTATCGATAGGATAGCTGTCCTTCGTTAATTTTATATTCGAGCAGCGGGATTCTGGTATCTCTGAGGTATTGATTAAAAAAAGCACACAGGTCGATCTTGGTTTCTTTACTCAGGAAATTTTCAATTTGGGTGGTGGTAACAGTCTGATGATAAAAGGTCTTATTTATTTTGCGAAGAATGGCTCTCCACTGTTCATCATTATCTACCAGTTGTCGTAGTGTATGCAGCATATTGGCTCCTTTGTAATACATATCACCGGAGCCTTCGTGATTGACATTATAGGCACCGATAATAGGACGGTCATTTCTGATGGATTTTCGGGTGCCAATCACATATTCGGAAGCGGCTTTTTTTCCATAGTAATAGTCCAGAAAAATATTTTCTGAATAGGCTGTAAAACTTTCATGAACCCACATATCTGCAATATCTTTATTGGTAATGTTATTGGCAAACCATTCATGACCAGCTTCGTGGATAATGATAAAGTCAAACTTTAACCCCCATCCGGTACCTGATAAGTCAGTTCCCAGATACCCGTTTTGATATTTATTTCCATAGGTAACAGAGCTTTGATGTTCCATCCCCAGGTAGGGAACTTCTACGAGCTTAAAACTGTCTTCATAAAAAGGATATGGACCAAACCAATGTTCGAATGCTTTCATCATCTTAGGAGCGTCTTTGAACTGTTTTTTTGCTTTGTCGAGATGATCCCTCAATACGTAGTAATCCATATCTAAGGTTCCTTTCTCGCCTTCGTATTTTTCGCCAAAATGGACATAGTCTCCTATGTTAATATTAACCCCGTAGTTATTGATCGGGTTATTGACAAACCAATGATAGGTTTTGGTTTTATTGGGATGTTCTTCTACTTTTCTCAGTCTTCCATTAGATACGTTTACCAGGTTTTTAGGAACAGTAACGCTGATAAGCAGACTATCTACTTCATCGTACATATGATCTTTATTTGGCCACCAGACACTGGCACCAAGACCCTGACAGGAAGAGGCTATAAAATGGTTGTTATTGGCATCTTTCTTCCATGAAATTCCACCATCCCAGGGAGCCCGGACTGCTTCCTTCGGTGTCCCGCTATAATGCACTACGATAGTATTAAGGTTGCCTTTCTTTTGTTTTTCAGGGAGTGTTACAAAATGCGCATTTCCCTCTGATACGACGTTGAGTTCCTGTTCGTTCTGGGTTACTTTTTCAATGTGTAAAGGGGGTTGTAAATCAATCTGCATGCGATTGCTAGGAGCCAGTACCTTATAAGCAATCGTATTTTTTCCTTTGATTGATTTCCGATCCGGATCTACTGCTATCGCTAGGTGGTAATAGGTGAGATCCCACCATGCTCTTTCGGGAGTAATGCTTCCTCTTAGCGTATCCTGACGCGAGAATTGCTGCTCTGAATGATTAAAAAGATGGGTTTGTGCTTTTACCGTTAGGGTAAAAACAAAGAAAAAAATAAGTTGTAAAACTTTTTTCATGTATTCGTATTTATTAGAGAGGGATTATTTATTTAAAAAGTTTCTGAAGGGAATACTACCGGACTTTCAAATCCATTTTTAGCAACAGCAGCGATGCCAAAGAAATAGTTATCAATAACAATTCCCTTTAGGGTATACTGATCTACATTTCCTACAAATTTGTGATGATCCCAGGTAGGGGAGGTGGTATCTCTCCAGTATATTTTATATCCGGCAATAGCGGGATCGGTACTTTTGGTCCATTTGAATTTTGCTGCGGGGGCTACAATCCCTCCTATTTGTACATTTTCAGGAACCGGAGGTGCCCAGGCCAAAGAGGCGAGGTTGATGGCATTGACTGCAGTTAGCTTAGCAGCATATTCAAAATTGACATGCTCGACCACATCGCCGTATTGGATACCGTTTTCTGTACGGATGTCTTGATGTTGTTGTGTATAGTTCTCATGGGCTTCCATGATACGAATTCCTGCATACCCGAGATCATTAAACGGTCTGTGGTGACCTCCTCTTCCGAATCGATCCAGTCGGTAGATCATCATAGGGTTCATTTCCGGCATATACATTTTGACATTGTTGTGTACATAGCGGGCGAGTTGCCTGGAGATTCCATCAACTTCACCTCCATAGAATCGTCGTTTTTTTCTTTTGGACTCGGAATCTGTCGGGTCTGTTGGTTCTGAAAAAATTCTAAAGGAACGATTGTCAATGACTCCATCGACTCCTTTAATATTACCGATCATATCATTGTTCAGGATGCCTATAATCTCCCAGTTATTCTTTTGGGCATACCGGGCTAAGCCCGCTCCTCCAAACAATCCTTGTTCTTCTCCGGATAATCCGACATAGATAATACTATTCTCGAAAGTATACCTGGATAACACCCTGGCTGCTTCTAATGTGCCAGCCATACCACTAGCATTGTCATTGGCTCCGGGAGCATCTGTGGTATAGTCCATCGTATCACTGGCTCTGGAGTCGATATCTCCACTCATGATAATATAGCGATTGGGGTATTTGCTACCTCTCTGAATTGCTAAAACATTAACCACCCAGGCATCTTTGGGAACTCTTTTTCCCATATCAGTGGTCACCAGATCTTTTTGATAAAAAACCTCCAGGCAGTTATTGCATAAGGCAGCTGTCTTTTCGAATTCTTTTTTAATCCATCTTCGGGCAGCTCCGATACCTCTGGTATCAGATAGGGTATCACTAAAGGTATTTCTGGTTCCAAATCCTGCGAGTGTTTTGATATCGCTTTCTATACGCTTAGCGGATACTTGATCTATAATATCATATAGTCTGCTATCTGTTTGAGCGGTTAACAATAGGGGCGATATCAGGAAAATACTAAGAAATACAGTTTTCATTTTGTGAATAATTAATCGCACAATTTAATTAAATTGAATTAATATGTGGGTTTTGTTAACATTTTTATAAGATCATAAAAGGTTTCCTGAATTTATTGAAGGTATGATAAAAAATAAAAAAGTGGAGAATTCTTTTGAATTCTCCACTCTGGGGGTATCTAAAGCTAGTATACGTAATAACAGATTGGTTAACTAAATAGAATATATACTTGTTGGGCTTGTGTTATAATAAACAGCAAAATGAGAGTTGAGTATGTGTGTATATGGATTCTATTTCTATGGCAATTATTCCACTCTTATTATCAGTATCATTGATATAGTGTTCAGTTCAGTTTCAACATAAGTTTTCATCAATGTTTCGCTTTAAATAACAGGGCTTTCCTTAGGGAAAGAAAGCCCTATTGTGTTACTAATTATATTCCGTATACAGAAAATCTAAAACTAGGATTTGCAGCATTTGTCAACAAGTATGATGGGTTATTTGTAAACCTGCTTTCATTCGTTTTTTCTATATAAAATCCTTGTGGATTAAATAATACTCCAAGCATGTTATTGATAGGAGTTGGATCTCCCACGATTTGCTGAAAATTAAATATAAATCGCTCGTTCTCTACTATTTCAGTAGTGAATATTACAAAGGTCTGACTTCCATCATTCATTCTAAACTGGAAATAGGAAATCCCTCCATTTGCAGCATCATCAAATCTAATATCTAACCTATTAAAAGAACTGGCTAATCCAAGGTTAAGAAATTCATCTGATGTGCTTTGTAAATAATTAGCTGAGGTGTTATCAAAATATATATAAAACTTAAAATCATCCTTAAAGGTATTAACAGCTGGGAAATATAAAAGACCAGGTGTTATACTATGAGTAATGATACTATTCAAGTCTCCATCGGCAGATACAAATATATTATCAGCCGCATCATATGTAAAAGTATGTATACTTTGTCCAGCTACTTCTAATGGAGTGATAAAATTAAACCCATCTTTAGTAATGATTATAGGGTATTCTTTTGTTTCGATAACATTTCCTGCACCTAAGTAAGAGATAGTAGCAACTCTAGAAAAACTGTCGAAGGTGAAAGAACCAGTTAGTATATTTTCATCTGCACTGTTCTTAACGATGATACTTCGGAAATAAAGAGAGGTTTCATGTCCGTCTTTTATTCTATTATCTAATCCTTGTAATGATTTAATAGCTTCTTTATCTTCTGCGGTTGCTTTGATTAGGGAAATTTTTGATTTTTCATCTCCCTGATCGGTCTTACTTTTTAATGTTACTTTATTTTCTGTAACATCATCAAATAAGAATTCGAATTCTGCGCCTAAACCAAAGTCACGCCCTAAGAATAAATCGTGAAAAACAGTGGAGTTCTCGAATATTAATTCCGGGAAGTGTCCAACGCCCACGCGAAAGGTTGAGGGAAGGTCTCCCTCTCCATTATTAACATCGGATACAATCTCTACCGTATCATCTTCATTAAATTTTAAAAAGATATTATATATCCCAGTGTTATCTTCTGGTTGGTATGCTACTTTCCATCCAAATTCAGAAGATACCAAGGTCTTTTTATAGCTATCTAGTTGTGCTGCCACACGAGTATCAATATCAGAATCGAATAGTGGCGCTACGTCATTATCATCACTACAAGCAAAAAAGCATAGTGAAATAATAAGAAGTGTATATGTTTTAAAGTTTTTTATCATTTTTTTTACTTTATAACGTGAAAATTTCACTAGTTAATACTTTTCAAAAATTCGTCTCTTAGCTTTATAAGATCAATTCCAACATCTTCACTCATATATTTTACTACGACATCATACTTTTGTTTGATTCGCTCTCTTCCTTTGTTTCTATCCAGACAATCTTGTCCTTCTCCTGTACAGTCTTCGGGAGTAATGTATTTCTCATCAAACTCTTCTGGGGTAGTAGTAATAATCGTAGCAATTAATTCTGCAAAATCTTCCCCTACAGCTGATGTTCCGTATGGGGTAACCATTCCACGAGTAATAGCGTCATTTTCTGTTATAGAGAACCAAGTACCATTAGAGGTATAATCATCTCCAGAAATTTGATAAAAGGCTTCTATGTCGAAGTTAAAATTCTGATCAATAATATGTGCAAATTCATGGTGGAGTGTATGAAATGTTTGTATTATCCAGGCATTGTTTCCAGGAGCGTAATTATTAGCCTGAGTAAGGGTTACTCGTACACCGGAATCAGCTGTTCCTAATACAATTGTTCCATCTCCATTAAAAAGGGGAGATCCCAGAATTACAATTTCTCCAGGAAAAAACTTTTTAAGAAAAGCTTCTCCCTGATCAGAGGCTTGATTATAAGGCTCTATCCAGGCTTGTTTAATCAATTCGGCAATAGGCTTAACGACTTCTTTTTTAGGTGGGACAGCCTTATATCGCTGATCGATATATCGGTCTATAAATTTATAAATGATTACAGAACCATAAGGGTCTCTGAATTCTTCTTTTAAATAAACATCTAGAGGATCCGTAGATTCTATTTCTTCAAACAGGTCTACAGGTTGTATTGTTTCTTCTCGTGTACATCCCAGAATGGCAGTAACACAAAGAACGAAAAATACTATTTTTTGTAATGACATAATATGTGTTTTCATAATTAGCAATATTTTATCGAGGATTAGGTGTTAATCCAAAAGAGATAGCATCTCTTGGTATTTGCACGGCTCTTCTCAGATCATTGGCAGGTAATTCTACTGTTTCTCCACCTTCACTAACAGGAAGAATATGGGTAACAGGTATGTTATGCCTTTTTATATCGAACCATCGTAATCCATGGAACCAAAATTCTTTTTTTCGTTCATCCAAAATAAGGCGTAACATACCTTCTGTTTCATCAGTAGCGTCATAATAACTGGTAATGGCAGCTATATTGGTATAGGTTTGCCCTCTGTATCTATTTTCTGCGATTATATTAATATCAGATAAAGCAGCATCCTGATTCCCTAAAAATAAATTCGCTTCAGCTCTGTTAAATAAGACTTCTTCTCCTTTTAATACTACTTCGATATGGTAAGGACGAACACTGTTAGAGCTTAAGTTTTCTCTAAAGGTATATTCCCAAATTCTGGGCAGATATATCCCATTAGATCCTATAGTTCCAAACAAATCATCTCTAATATCATTTATTCCTAATTGATTTTGATATACCTCAGAAAGTTGATTACTAGTTAGCCTGAACCCTCGATTAACTCTGGTGTAGAGGCTAAACTTTTGAATAACCAATAGATTACTAGGATCAGAAGGGTCTTCGTGCTTATTCGCAGTTTCCTGAAAGTTAGCACCTGTTATTTGAGTATAATCTTTGATATAAGTAGCTGGTGATCCATCAAAAAATAAATCGCTGTATTTTTTGCAATTCGCATAATCTTTTTTCCATAAATAAAACCTGGAAGCAAATGCTAATGCCGCTTTTTTGGTAAAATGATATTTTTTAGTTCCGATAAAGAATTTATCGTTGATTAAAGATAATCCTTCCAATAAATCTTTTTCTACTAAATCATATACTTCTTTTACGGTATTACGGGTATAGGAAGGTAAAAATTCAGTTTCAGGAGATGTGATATATGGTACCCCAAGATTTGTAGCTGCATTTTGATCATAATGTAAACCAAAAATATTAACTAACATAAAATGATGGTATGCTCTTGATAGTAAAGCTTCTCCTTTAATTGCATTTTTTTTGTCTTGTTCTCCTTCTAGGTTGTCAATAATTGCTAATACTTCATTTGTTTGAGCAATAGCAGCATAAGATCGATCCCAGTAAAAAGTTGGGGTTTCCTGAAAGATATCATTAACTTCTTCCCATTTGTATAATTGTCGGTCCTGATTTGTTATTATATTTCCTCCGGTATCTTGTACAATACCATTTCCATCTGGATTTCCGGTAGGACCAGCAAGGTCTGTATATGTTTCAGTAAAGAGAAAACTTGCTTGTGAGTATGAATCTGCTACTACCTTGGCGGCTTTGTCTAGGGTATTTAATTCCAGACGATCATCTGGAGACTCTTCCAAATAACTATCACAACTAACAAAAGCGATAGAAAGAAAGAGAGGGAGTATATATGAATATATTGTATGTTTTTTCATAATTTTTCTTTTTAGAATCCAACATTTAGAGATACTGTAATCGTCTTAGCTAATGGTAGTGCAGCACCTCCTGTATTAAAGAATTCAGGATCCTGTCCTTGTAGCTTATCATCAGAATACAATAAGAATAAGTTCTCTCCTTGTACACGTACTTTCGCAGATGACAATCCTAGCTTCTGAGCATAACTTTTAGGAACAGTATATCCTAGTGCAATCGATCGCATTCTGGCATATGTACCGTCGGCAACTCTGATATCACTGTTATTATACAGGTCATATGCGTTGTCATTTCTTAAAATATCTCTGGTAATTCTTCTATCGAGAATAGCAGGAATGTTTGTGGTATTTTCATCACCAGGAAGTGACCATCTGTTGATTAATTCTTGAGGTAAAGAGTTAAAATCAGTGTATCTAGAGTCAAAATTGCTGTTCAATCTGATTTTATAATCAAATTTAAAAGAAATATTAGCGGCTAATGTAAAGTCTCCAAAGGTAAAGGTATTGGTTAATCCACCTGCTCCTCTTGGTTGTGTTGGTCCTTCATACTTTAATATTTTCTCGATATCTTCTCTATCCTGTAAGTTGATATTGGTTACCCGATTATTATCAGCGTCAAAGAATGTTGGGATTCCAAATTCATTTAATCCGGCAAATCTGGTAGAATATAGGGCAGAAATTTCTCTTCCTGTAAAAGGAGCTCCTGTCGAAGTTATTAAATCTACTAACCTAGGATTAAAACGAAGTTCTGTAATTTTTTCTGTATTATATCCTACATTAAAATTAGTAGTCCATGAGAATTTAGGCGTTTTAATATTTACCGTTGACAGTGCAAATTCATACCCATCAACTTTTAAATCTGCATAGTTTCCTGTTTTAAAGGCTTCTCCTCCGACTCCACTGGTCTTGATCAGCCCTATAAGGTCAAAAGAATTACGTTTGTAGTATCCGATTTCACCAGCGATTCGGTTATTAAAGAACCCAAATTCAAGACCAGTACTAAATTCTTTTAGTTTTTCAAAGGTCAAATCATTATTCTCTAGGGATCTGATTCCTATTACACTTTCTACGTCTTGTGGGCGCAATGGTACACGAGCTCTTAGATCCAAAGAGGCACTGGTTAATGGTCCTCTTCCTCCTGATAGTCCATACGTAGCTTTTAACTTAAGATTGTTTATCCAATCCGCATACAAGAAATCTTCTTTATGAATATTCCATGCCCCACTAATGTTATAGTTGGTTAAATAACGTGCTTTACTGCTGGATCCTTGTAAGTTAGATCCATCATATCGTAACGTTCCGTTTAAGGTATATTTGTTCTTTAAGCTATATCCTGCATTAAAGAAGAAACCTACAAAACGATCTCTAAAATTTCTAATGCCAAAGTATTGATCTCTGCTATCTGTTAATTGGTCAATAGCGTCTGGGTTGGTATTTACAATATATCCATTATCATATGAGATACCAAAACCTGTATATTCTCTACTTTGTCTGGTGGTAGATTTAACCTCTTGCCCTAATAGAAATGAAAAAATATTATTGTCATTTAATTTTGGGTTCCAGGTAATAGCATTTCTAAGGTATGCATAATCTAATACATCTTCATTATAAATATTTAATCCACCTTCTGGTAAGATAGAATATCGAGGTCTTCTGGGATTATCCTGATCCTGATATAAAAACGGGTTGATATTGATTAAGACACCGTCATCAGCCCGATAAGCTTCTGCTTGATTCGAGTTGTCTCCAATTATATGCTCCCGTTGTGTAATTGCCTTTCTATAGTTAAAAGTGGAACTAAATGAAAGATTGTCTTTTATCTGATAGTTCAGATCGGTCTGGAATGTAATATCCGTAACATCAATATCAATGAAATTATTTCTTAGTTCGTGGATGATATTGAACGGTGCATAGTTCTTTCTGAAGAATTCCAGGTTTCCATTTGCGTCATAAGGAGTTACACTTCTACTATTAGTCAGAGAAAAGCTAAATGGGTTGATGTCAAATTCCCTTTCGAATTCTCCTGTAATAGAATTTAATTCTCTGTCATTTGTTCCCGGAGCTCTCTGATCTCTGATGCTTCCTACAATAGAGGTTCCTAATGTAAGTTTATCTGATAGATTAAATTTAGTATTTAGTCTGGCGGTATAGCGTTGTACCTCATCTCCGATCGTCTGTCCTTCATCATTTAAGTAACTTAAAGAAAAGAAGTATACAGCATCATCACTACCTCCAGAAATGTTTAAAGAGTGATTTTGTTGTATAGAAAGGTCATTAAATAATGTTTTAAACCAATCGGTGTTTGCTGTTTGATACCTTCTGAAATAATCATTGTCTAATTCTCCGTTAGGACCAACAGGGGCTTCATTCGTAGCTCTCAGGTTATAGTACTTCCCAATTACTCCGTAAGATTCAGCACGCTGAGCAGTGGTTAGATCGATTAATCCTTTATTAACCAGTTCTGCATATACAGATAATTCCTGCTGAGAGTTTAGTACATTAAAGTTATTATATCGAGGACGTAATCTATGAGAGAAACTACTGTTGTAGTTGATTCTCATCTGTCCTTTTTTACCATTTTTAGTGGTAATTACAATTACCCCGTTTTTAGCTCTGGCTCCGTACAAAGCGGTAGCAGAAGCATCTTTTAGAATGGAGAAAGATTCAATATCATCCGGGTTGATCCCAGCACTAGAGGATCCGATAAGAGAATTGATATCTCCTGAAGAAAGATCATCCTGATTTAATTCTACATTGTCTTCCAGGATTACTCCATCGACTACCCAAATAGGATTGTTATTACCATTAATAGAAGTATTACCACGAATTCGAATTCTTGGAGAAGCTCCAAAAGAACCAGAAACGTTATCTACCACAACTCCGGCATCTTTTCCTTCTAGCATTCTAGAAGCATCAGACACTCCATCTATTTTTACATCTTCTAATTTTAAACGAGTGGCTGCTCCGGTAAATAAGCGACGGTCGATTTTTTTATAACCATCTGTAATGATTACTTCATCAAGTGCCTCTACAGATTCTTTTAAAACAACTTTTAACTTCTTTTGATTGGTGATTGTAATCTTCTGGGTTTCAAAACCAAGGTTTTCTATAACTAACACATTGGCTTTGTTTACTTTTATTACAAACATCCCGTCAAAATCAGTAACTACCCCTTTTGAAGTTCCTTCGATACTTACGGTGGTACCTGGGATAGGGGAGCCGTTTTTATCAACTACCTGTCCTTTGATCTCGATTAGATCTTGAATTTCTTTTAATCGATTTTGTATTTCTCTATCATTAATATTGCTTTTGAATAGTACGATTTGTTTATCTACTATTTTATAAGAAATATTCGTGTTTTTTAGCGCTTTGTCTAAAATATATCCTATTTTTTGCTTTCTGGCTTTTAAGGTGATTTTTCTTTTAAGATTTACTTCAGAATTTTTATAAAAAATTTTGAATTCTGTTTTTTTCTTAATTAAGTCAAAAACTTTTTCAACACTTATATTGTTGATATCCATGCTTATTCGGGTGTTTTGCGAATAAGAGCTGGCATTTATTCTTAAAAGCGACACAAACAGGAGTAGTACTGTTAGCCTCATTTTTAAACTGAGTTTAGATTTAATTACACTTCTAGTGTAATTCTGTCTATTTTTTTTCATATTTTTAATATGATTTAATGATTTTGAACCGTTATTAAATTACAATTTTTCTAAATCGAGGAATGTTGCAGCATTTCTCGATTTTTTTCTTTTATGTCAATTTTTTTTCATGCATCCTTTCTTTTTTTGTTTTTTTATGGGTTAATTATTATCTGGTTTTCCTTTATTTCGTAGCTAAACAGGGTGTTACTTCTAAAAGTATTTAAAACATTTTCAATACTTTCTGTATCAAATTGCCCTGTGAATTTTTCCTTTTTAATAGTTTCATTATTGATAGTGATCTCTACATCATACGAACGTTCCAGTTTTTTCATGATATTTTCGAAACTTTCATTTTTGAATAGTAGGATATTATCAATCCATGCAATATATTGGCTAACATCTACTTGGCTGATTTTGATCTTTTTTCCAACACTACTAATCCTTGCTTTTTGATTAGGAGAAAGTCGTTTATCTGTATGTTGATCAAAACGCTCTTTGTCTTTAAACACACCAACACTTCCTTCTATTAATACCACTTCAGAAAAAGAATCATTCGCATATGAAGAAACATTAAATTCCGTACCGAATACTTCTGTATTAATTCCGTTAGTAGCTACAATGAATGCATCTTCAGGATTTTTGGCAACCTTAAAATAAGCTTCTCCTTCCAGAGATACTTTTCTGGTAGTACCAGCTATAAAACTAGAAGGGAATGTCAATGTCGATCCGGCATTGATATGTACAATGGTTCCATCTGATAATTCAATTTGTAGTTTTCTGCCTTTAGGAACTCTTAATGTGTTAATAATCACTTCCTCTAGTTCATTTTGCTGCTGGTAGGTAAGTTTGCTTCCTTTTTGTACACTTACCGTCATTCCATTTTCGTCTTTGATTTCTTTAAAAGTATCTTCGACTTTGATCATACTGACACTACCATCGCTAAGCTCTAAGCTTATTTCTGTAGTAATATCTTCAAGCTTTAATTCTGTTTTATCAGTAAAGAAGGTTGTGCAAAAAGCAATTCCAACAATTGCAGCAGCATATTTGGTGTACTGACCAAGTCTGGAAATAAACCCTCGGGTATTATTTTTCTTTTGTATGAAGTTGGAAAAAGCTTTGTCTTTATCAAAATCATTTTTCCCTAATTGAACATAGTGATCAGTAACGGCATATTGTTTAAATAATTCTCGATTTTCTTTTTCTTTTAACCAGGTATTAAACAGGGCTGTCTCCTCCTCAGATAATTCTCCGTTGAGGTATTTTATTATTTGATTTATTTCTAAATCTTTCCCTTTTTCCATTGTTAATAATTGTCTATATTTATAGCTAAGACTGTTAATTTTTTCAATACCCTTATTTTTTAGTTAAAAATTTTAATATTTATTTAAATTTGCCGTGACTTTTTGTTAATCTAGCGTTAAATTTTAGCTATTAAAAAAACATACTACTCATAGAAAATAATACCCAAATAGAAGAATTAAAAAAAGGAAATGAGTTTGTGTATAGGCATATTTATGATCTGTATTACAATGAGTTATGTTTGTATGTGCTAGGATATACAAAAGAGCGGGCACAGGCAGAAGACATTGTTCAGAATGTGATGTTGAGTGTCTGGAAAAACAGGAAAAAACTTAAGGTAAAAACTTCTTTAAAAAGTTATTTATATAAGTCGTGTTATTATGAATTTGTTGATTCATATAAAAAAAGAAGGAATGAATTAAGCTTTATCGATCAAACAAAAATGGAAGTGTTGGATGTCTTTATAGAAGAAGATGATGAATACATTCAGAAACGGATAAAAGATGTACATGCGGAAATAGAAAACCTCCCTCCAAAATGTAAGCATGTTTTTGTGTTGGCTAAATTTCAGGGACTGAGGTATAAAGAGGTAGCAGAGCAACTAAATATCTCCGTAAAAACAGTAGAAGGACAAATGACAAAAGCAATGACAAGATTAAAAGATAGGTTAGGACGTTAATTAATTTCTTCTATTGTATATAGACCATATGAATACACAGGTCACAGATAAGTTTATACTAAATCATGTGTAAAATACATAAAGAGATCATGGGGAATTGATATGCGAAAAAGCCTCACCTTCCCTAATAAAATAAATTGACAGGTACTTACTATTTATTAATAGGGGGAATAATGAGTTATTCCTTTAATACAAGAGTTCCAAAGGTGTTTGCGTTGTTTTTTAAGGATTGGTATTCTTCTTCATAAATAAAGACAGAGCCAATTTTGGAAGTGTCCGATGAGGTGTCTACATCGTTATATGCGATCATAAAACCTAATTTTTGATCTTTTTGCAATATGACCTGATCATTGACACCGTTTTCTTTATAAGATTGATCATATATCGTAATCTTAAATTCCCAGGTAGTTACATCATTAAAGGAGTTTTTCTGGGATTGTACATGATGATTGTAGAAAAGAAGTGCCCCTTTAGGATCAAAACCGATTACATTACCGTCAGGCGTAATGGTATAATTAAAAATATTATGTTGTTCAGGGAATTTTCCTCCAGAATTATCCTGATCAATAAATAGTTGGATATAATCATTTCCCTCTGGAGTATAGGTGTGTTTATTGATAAGGGTATCATCTTTGATCTCCACCAAAAGGTATAATGCTTCCGAGGTCCAACTCATTTTATACCGGGCAAAAAAGTCAGAGAAGGAATACGCTGCTCCTGACCATTTTTGATCAATAGCATACCATTGGGTGTTGTTCCAGATAGGATCATTTTTTGATCCGTCTATATCCGGGGCAATAATTGCTTTTTTTATATCCCTGAGTTGATGATCAACTTTTTTGTAGGTTTCCTGGTCTGATTGAGCAATAAGGGAAAAAGTAGTATGAGTGGTTCTTTCTTTACAGGCAAAAAGGCTGGCAATAATGAGAATAAGTGCTGTTTTTTTTAGCATAAATAGAAGGTTTCTGTAGTACAAAAATAAAAAAGCGATCTTTACTTTTATAATTAAAGTAATGACCGCTTTCGAAATTTAGAATTAAAAGCTTTTTATAACTGATTATCTGCTATGAAAAGTGGTATCCATTTTCCTTTGCTACACTATCTGCAATACATTTTCGTAATTCGACAATGTTAGGATGTGTAGGGTATTTGGTAAAGCGTTTTAATCCCATTAGCATCATACGTTGCTCGTCTCCTTCAGCAAAAGATACGATGCCTTCTTTGGCTTTTTGAGTAATCGTATCTACTGCATTATAAAGGTATAACTGTGCCATGGCAATTTGTACCTTTTGAGAATCTTCTCCATTTCGTTTGGCATTTTTCTCTGTTCTCAAAATAGTAGATTCTGCCATGTATATTTCAATCAAAATATCAGAAGCTGCTAAAAGAAGCTGTTGGTGTTCTTCTAGTTGCGGACCGTATTTCTGAATTGCAGCTCCTGCAACCATTAAGAATACTTTCTTTAGTTTCCCGATCAATTCTTTTTCCATAGAGAAAAGAGCACTGTAGTCAGGGGTGTCAAAAGAAGGAATTCCTGTTAGTTCATCGGCTACTTTCATGGCAGGATTTAAAAGATCTACATGACCTTTCATTGCTTTTTTTATAAGCATCCCGATAGAGAGCATTCTGTTGATTTCATTAGTTCCTTCATATATTCTAGAGATACGGGCATCTCTCCAGGCAGACTCCATAGGGGTATCTGCAGAAAACCCCATTCCTCCAAAAATCTGAATCCCTTCATCTGTACAGTTTTGTACGTCTTCGGATACAGCTACTTTGAGAATTGAACATTCAATAGCGTATTCTTCTACTCCTTTTAATTCAGCTTCCTGATGAGAGTTTCCTTCTTCTTGTCTGATAGCAATACGATCTTCGATATTTTTGGCAGCTCTATAGCATGCAGATTCATCAGCGTATGCGTTGGTCGCCATTTCTGCAATTTTTGCCTTAATAGCACCGAAATTCATGATTGGAGTTTTGAATTGAATTCGTTCGTTGGCATATTTAGTTGCCTCATCAATAATTCTTCGTTGGGCATCAAGACATGCAGCGGCTAGTTTTATACGTCCTACATTCAGGGCATTCATGGCAATTTTAAAACCATTTCCTCTTTCTGAAAGCATGTTTTCTACCGGGACTTTTGTATTGCTAAAAAATACTTGTCGGGTAGAGGAGGAGTGTATTCCCAGTTTCTTTTCTTCATCTCCGAGAGAGATTCCATTAGAAGGATCATTTTCTACAATAAACCCGGTGATATTTTTATCGTCTTCTATTCTGGCAAATACAATAAACAGATTGCAAAACCCTGCATTGGAGATCCACATTTTTTGACCAGAAATAAGATAGTGAGATCCATCATCAGAAAGTACAGCCTTTGTTTTTCCGGAGTTGGCATCAGATCCTGCTCCCGGTTCTGTCAGACAGTAAGCTCCAAACCATTCTCCACTGGCTAATTTTGGAACATATTTGCTTTTTTGTTCTTCATTTCCATATAAAGTAATTGGCATGGTCCCAATACCTGTATGGGCGCCAAATGCGGTACTAAAAGATCCTGTAGCACCAGATATATAATCGCAGACCAGCATGGTTGAAACAAATCCCATTCCTAGACCTCCGTAAGCTTCAGGAACAGCAACTCCAAGGAGCCCTAGTTCTCCGGCTTTTCGCATACACTCTTCAGTAAAAGCGTAGTCTTTTTTCTCAAAACGCTCCCAGTGTGCCCATAGTTCTCTGTCTACAAACTCTTTGGCACTGTCACGCATCATTCGTTGCTCTTCAGAAAAATCTTCAGGCGTAAATACGTCTTCGCAATTTGTTTCTTTTACAAGGAATTGCCCTCCTCTTAGAATATCTTTTTTTGTTGTACTCATGGTATTTAATTTTTTTAGTATAGATTCCTGAGAATCTATTAGTGTTGTAAATAGAATTATTGGCTGACTGAGGTTGTTTTAGTTCAAAAACTCATATACTCCAGCCGCTCCCTGACCTGTTCCTACACACATAGTAACCATTCCGTACTTTCCTTGCATGTTTCTTTTTCTCATTTCATCAAATAACTGAACAGATAACTTTGCACCTGTACAACCAAGTGGGTGTCCTAATGCGATGGCTCCTCCATTAACATTGACAATTTCCTGATTGAGGTCTAACTCCCTCATAACAGCGAGTGATTGAGAAGCAAAAGCTTCATTCAATTCTATCAGGTCTACATCGTTTTGCTGTAATCCGGCCTGCTTTAATACTTTAGGGATCGCTTTTACAGGACCTATCCCCATAATTCTGGGTTCTACTCCGGCAGCTGCATAATTGACAAGCCTGGCAATTGGTTCTATATTAAGTTCTTTTACCATCTCTTCGCTCATTACTAATACGAAAGCAGCTCCATCACTCATCTGAGAAGAGTTTCCGGCGGTAACACTACCTCCAGCAGCAAATACAGGTCTTAGTTTGGCAAGCACTTCTGTACTGGTTCCTGCTCGGGGTCCTTCGTCTTTGGTTACCGTATACGATTTTGATACCTTTTTACCATTCTCATCAACATATACCTGATCTACGGTAATGGGGACAATTTGATCTTTAAAACGATCTTCTGCCTGGGCTTTTAAGGCTTTCATGTGAGAATTGTAGGCAAATTCATCCTGATCTTCTCTCGAAACCTTGAACTGATTTGCGACAGCTTCTGCGGTAAGTCCCATACCCCAGTAGTAATCTTCATTTCCGGCAGCTGCTACCGAATAATCAGGAGTCGGTTTATATCCTCCCATTGGAATATAAGACATGCTTTCTGCACCTCCGGCAATGATACAATCTGCCATTCCTGATTGAATTTTTGCGGTAGCCATTCCAATAGTCTCAATCCCGGAAGCACAGTATCTGTTGACGGTTACTCCAGGAACATCTTCTACTTTTAGCCCCATAAGTGATATTAATCGGGCGACATTCAGTCCTTGCTCTGCTTCTGGCATAGCATTTCCGACGATGACATCATCAATTCTGGTTTTGTCCAGATTTGGTAATTCTTTCATCATATGTTCGATAGTTTCAGCAGCTAATTCATCTGGTCTTTTGAATCTAAAGACTCCTCTGGGGGCTTTCCCTACTGCTGTTCTATATGCTTTTACTATATATGCTGTTTTCATTTTTGAAAATAGATTTTAGAGGTTGTTAAAAAAACAAAGTTTATTAGTTACGTAGCGGCTTTCCTTTCTTAAGCATATGCTCAATACGTTCTAAGGTTTTACGCTCTGTCGTTAGCGATAAGAAAGCTTCTCGCTCTAGGTCTAATAAATATTGTTCGGATACCAGGGATGCTTCTGACAGATCTCCTCCAGCCATCACATACGCAAGTTTATTCGCGATCTTTTTATCGTGTTCTGATATGTATTTTCCTGCCTCCATAGAATCAGTTCCTACCAGGAACATTCCCAGGGCTTGTTTACCTAATACTTTTACATCTTTTCTTCGTACGGGCTGTGTATATCCCTGCTCAGCCATTAGTTTGGCATATGCTTTAGCGGTAGCAATCTGTCGGTTTTTATTGACCACGACGATATCTTTCCCATGTTGGAGGATATTCGTATCATATGCCTCATATGCAGAGGTAGAAACTTTTGCCATTCCTATAGTCAGGAAGTGCTCCTGAAGGCGGTTTAGTTCTACATCGTTTTTCTGGAAAGTATCAGCGGCTCTTAAGGCCATTTCTTTAGATCCTCCTCCTCCCGGGATAACTCCTACACCGAATTCTACCAATCCGATATAACTTTCTGCCGCCGCAACTACTTTATCAGCATGTAACGTCATTTCACATCCGCCTCCGAGAGTCATTCCATGAGGAGCAACAATGGTTGGAATTGAAGAATACCTAAGTCTCATGCAGCTATCCTGAAAGTATTTTACGGCCATATTTAACTCATCGTACTCTTGTTCTACAGCCATCATAAATATCATGGCGATATTGGCTCCGACGGAGAAATTCGCTCCCTGATTTCCTACTACTAACCCTTGAAAATCTTTCTCAGCAATATCAATTGCTTTGTTTAATCCGGCAAGAACGTCTCCTCCTATAGAGTTCATTTTACTCTGGAACTCCACATTGAGAATTCCATCTCCCAGATCTTCAACAACAACTCCGCTATTTTTGAATACAGCAGAAGATTCTCGAATATTATCAAGTATGATAAAGGCATCTTGACCAGGAACTTTTGTCTGTTTTTTAGATGGGATATCATAGAAATAAGTAGCTCCTTCTTTTACGGAATAAAAAGAAGTATTTCCAGAAGTAATCATATCATTAATCCATCCGGCAGCTTCATATCCTTCTGCTTTCATGATGTCTAACCCTTTTTCTACCCCGATAGCATCCCATATCTGAAATGGTCCGTGTTCCCATCCAAATCCAGCTTTCATAGCGTCATCTATCTTATAAAGCTCATCTGTAATCTCAGGAATTCTATTGGATACATATGCAAAAAGTGCAGCAAAGGTTTTTCTGTAAAACTCTCCTGCTTTGTCTTTTCCGGTAACCAGTACTTTGAATCTATCTATAACAGCATCAATAGTTTTTGTCAACTCTAGCGTAGCAAATGAGGCTCTTTTTTTGCTGCGATATTCCAAGGTGTCCAGGTCGAGAGAAAGGATTTCTTTTTTTCCGTCTTCTGTTACACTTTTCTTATAGAAACCTTGCTTTGTTTTGCTTCCTAGCCATTTGTTTTCCATCATAGTTCCTATAAAACCAGGAAGAGAAAATAGAGTATGGCGTTCATCATCAGGACAGTTTTCTGCAATACCATTGGCAACATGTACTAATGTATCAAGTCCTACAACATCTACAGTTCTAAATGTAGCCGATTTTGGACGACCAATAACAGGACCGGTTAATTTATCAACTTCTTCTATGGTTAGTCCCATATCCTTAACCATATGGAATAAACTCATAATACTGAAAATTCCAATTCTGTTCCCTATAAATGCAGGCGTGTCTTTTGCGACAACTGAGGTTTTTCCCAGATATTGTTCTCCATATCCATTAAGAAATGAAAGTACTTCTTCTGAGGTTTGAGGTCCTGGAATAATTTCGAAAAGCTTCAGGTATCTAGGAGGGTTAAAGAAGTGAGTACCACAAAAGTGTTTTTGGAAGTCGTCGCTTCTTCCTTCACTCATAAATTTAATAGGAATCCCTGAAGTGTTCGATGTAATGAGGGTTCCGGGCTTTCTGTGTTTCTCTAAGGTCTCAAAAACCTGTTTTTTTATATCTAATCGTTCAACAACTACTTCTATAATCCAGTCAACGTCTCCTACTTTTGCGATATCGTCTTCTAAATTACCTGTAGTAATTCGACTGGCAAATTTTTTGTGATAAATAGGGGAGGGTTTCGATTTTAATGAAGCTGTAAGTGCATCATTAACTAATCGGTTACGGACTACTTTATCAGATAAAGACAATCCTTTGCTCTTTTCTTTTTCATTTAATTCTCGGGGTACAATGTCTAGCAATAAGACTTCTACTCCGATATTAGCAAAATGACAGGCAATTCCCGATCCCATAATCCCTGAACCGATAACTGCTACTTTTTTTATAGTTCTTTTCATTTCTAACTACGAGTTGTTACTATGTTACGATTTTTATTTTGTGTATATTTTTTTAGAAGCGATCAAATCATTAATTGATTGAAAAACTTCCAAGAATATTTCTAATTTTTCTGGGGCTATATGTTCTTTTACAGCGTTGTCAAAAGCAAAAACTACTTCTTTGGAAAACTCTCTCATTTCCAAACCAAATTGAGTGAGGTAGATCAATACGCCACGACCATCTTGTGGGTTTTTTTTTCGGTAGATCAGCCCTTTTTCTTCCATGGTTTTAAGCGTTCTTGATAGACTGGTAGCTTCCATGCCCATTTTTGGACCTAATGAGGTGGAAGGAGTCCCATTTTCCGGGTCAATACTGATTAATGCAAACCCAGTGGCCATTGTACTTCCTTTTTTGCTGGCTTCTTCGTTATACATTTTAGCTACAGACATCCAAGTTGCACGAAGTACATAGTCAATTGTTTTTTCTCTCATTCAATAACTTTATTATAGGGTAAATATACTAAAATTTATTATGCATGCATAATAAATTTCTTTTAAAATAAGAGAAAAATAAAAAATATTGGGTGAATACTACTAATTTAATAAAAAAACTCCCTGATTATTAGGGAGTTTGTTAAATTATAGTTAAAAATAAACTAGATGTTGTTCGTGACTAGATAGTATTGTCACCATAGATCTTGATGTACAGCGCCTTGTACTTTTCCTTTATGACACGCCTTTTTAATTTCATAGTAGGAGTGAGGTGTCCTGCATCGATACTCCATTCTTCAGGGGTTAATTCGAATCTTTTAATTCGTTCCCATTTTCCAAATTTTTCATTATAGTGATCTACTTCTTCCTGATAACGATCAATAACAGTTTGGTTTGTAATAAAATCTTCTTTAGAATTTCCGATATCAAGTCCTTTTCGTTCTGCCCAATCTTCTAGAAATTCAAAGTTTGGTTGAATAAAAGCTGCCGGCATTTTTTCTCCTTCTCCGATCACCATAACCTGCTCTATAAAACGCGATTGTTTCATCATGTTTTCTATAACCTGTGGAGCAACGTATTTTCCTCCGGATGTTTTGAACATTTCCTTTTTTCGGTCGGTGATTCTAAGGAATCCTTCACTATCTACTTCTCCGATATCTCCGGTATGGAAATATCCATTTTTTAAGACTTCATTTGTCTTTTCCGGGTCTTTGTAATATCCCTGCATTACCTGAGGTCCTTTTATCAGGATTTCTCCGTCTTCTGCAATTTTGACTTCAGTTTCGGGAATTAACTTTCCTACGGTTCCTATTTTGAATCCATTATCTCTCAGGTCATTTACAGAGATAACCGGAGAGGTTTCTGTGAGCCCGTATCCTTCCATTACTGCAATACCTGCTGCATTGAATACACGTGCTAATCTGGGTTGTAATGCAGCACTACCAGAAGCAATGATTTTTAAGTTACCACCAAGTGCTTCTTGCCATTTACTGAAAATCAATTTTCTAGCAAGACCTAGCTTTTTCTCATATAACCATCCGTTAGCCTTATAAGGTTTGTATTGTAATCCCAGGTTTACCGCCCAGAAAAACAAAGCTTTTTTAACTCCGGTGAGATCCGTTCCTTTCGCTATAATTTTATCATAGACTTTTTCCAAAAGACGGGGAACTGCCGTCATTACATCTGGTTGTACCTCTTTCAGGTTATCACTAATTGTTTCTATAGATTCAGCAAAATAAATAGAAACCCCACGGTATTGATATAAGTACAATAACATGCGTTCATAAATATGACATACAGGTAGAAAACTTAATGATTTAGCTTGTCCTTCAGTGATAGGAAATCTACAGGAGCTGTTTAAGGCATTACTGACAATGTTTTTATGGCTCAATAGTACACCTTTAGGTCTTCCGGTAGTACCAGAAGTGTATATAATGGTAGCAATATCATCTTCTTTTACGGCTGCCATAAGCGCGTCTACTTCTCCCTGGTTGCTATCGTCTTTACCAAGCTCTAATACTGTATCCCAATTGGAGCAACCTTCAATTTCTGTAAATGAATATACTTCCTGTAGTGAGGGGACATTCTTTTTGATATTGTTTACTTTGTCGAATACTTCTTTATCAGAAACAAAACAGTATTTGGATTCTGAATGATTTAATACGTATTCATAATCTTCCTGAGAAATGGTAGGGTAAATGGGAACATCTTGTGCTCCTATCTGTAAAATACCGATATCAACAATATTCCATTCGGTTCGGTTATTAGTAGAGATAATAGCAATCTTGTCATTTGGTTTTACTCCTAAGCGCAATAAACCTCTGCTTATTTGATTTGCTTTTTCTATATATTCTTGGGTGGAGGTAGCAACCCATTTATCATTATACTTTGTAACTAAAGCTTCCTTTAGGTTGTATTTTGCTAATTGGTAATGCGGAAAATCGAATAATCTGGTAATCTTAGTCATAATTTGTTTTAAAGTATTATGCGTGCATAGTTTCGCAAAATATAAATAAATCTTAAAAAAACAATCTAATATATAAAAAAAGGAGCTATTTTTTAATAACTCCTTTGGTTAATTGCCGATTTTGTTTCGAATTTTTTAATCTGAAAAATCAGAGAAAATCCTATAATTTTAAAGCTTATTTTTATTCCTCTGTAGCTCAGTTTATTCCTCTTGCCTTTTCTCAATCCACACTTTGGCATTTACAAATGCTTCGAGCCATGGAGACACTTCGTCTTTTCTGTTTTTTGGGTAATTTGCCCAATTCCACTGGAAAATTGATCGTTCTATATGAGGCATCATTACTAGATGTCGCCCACTGGTATCTGTTAGCATAGCTGTATTGTAATCAGAACCATTAGGGTTTGATGGATATCCTTCGTATCCATATTTAGCAACGATGTTATATTGGTTTTCTTCTAATGGGAAATGAAACTTTCCTTCTCCATGAGATATCCATACTCCCAGGGTACTTCCTGCCAGAGAGGATAGCATCACAGAATTGTTTTCTTGTACCTTAACAGAGGTAAAGGCACTTTCGTGCTTTTTGGAATCATTATGAAGCATTTTCGGTTTTTCTTCATGATCAGGATTTATCAATCCTAATTCTACAAAGAGCTGACACCCGTTACATATTCCTACAGATAAGGTATCTTCTCTTTTGAAAAAGTTATCTAAGGCTGTTTTTGCTTTTTCGTTATACAAGAAAGCACCTGCCCATCCCTTTGCAGAGCCAAGAACATCACTATTCGAGAATCCTCCAACAGCTCCAATGAATTGAATGTCTTCCAGAGTTTCTCTTCCTGAAATAAGATCTGTCATATGTACGTCCTTTACATCGAAGCCAGCTAAGTACATCGCATTGGCCATTTCTCTTTCAGAGTTACTTCCTTTTTCTCTGATAATGGCGGCTTTTGGTCTTTTCTTACTGGTGGCAATTACGGGTTTTTTTCCTGTAAAATTAACAGGGAAATCGAATTGTAATGGCTGTTGGTAATAATTGTTAAAACGATCTTCAGCTAATCCATTAGCAGTTTGCTTTCTGTCCAATAGGAGAGAGGTTTTATACCAGATTTGACGAAGAGAGACAATATCCAGGTTGAGTGCATCTTTTTGATTTTTAATGACTAAGGATGCCTCAGAGGTAACATTTCCTATTTTATGGAATGTAATACCTTTTTTCTGAAGAATAGTTTCTATATTTTCTCCTGCAGCACTTTGGAAAACAATTCCTGCATTTTCAGCAAATAAAAGTTTCGTAGTATCTTTTTCCTCAAGTGTTGATAAATCTAATGTTGCTCCTATGTTAACATTTGCAAAACAAAGTTCTAATAATGTAGTGATTAACCCTCCTGAAGCAACATCATGTCCTGCTACAATTTTGTCATCTTTTATTAATTCTTGTATTGTATTAAAGGTATTCTTGAAAAAAGCAGCATCTTGTATACCAGGAGCTTCCGATCCAATTTTATTTAATACTTGTGCAAAAGAAGATCCTCCTAGTTTATGAGATTCCTGAGATAAGTTGATATAATAAATAGCTCCCTGATCTTTTTGTAATACAGGTTCAACTACTTTATTGATATCATTACAATTTGCAGCAGCTGAAATGATAACAGTTCCCGGAGAAATAACTTCTTCATTCGGGTATTTTTGTTTCATCGACAAGGAGTCTTTTCCTGTAGGAACATTGATTCCCAGTTCTATGGCAAAATCAGAAATTGCTTTTACAGCTTCATATAGTCTGGCATCCTCTCCTTCGTTTTTACAAGGCCACATCCAGTTCGCTGATAAGGAAACAGATTGTAACCCATCTTTTAGAGGCGCCCAGACAATATTGGTCAGTGCTTCTGCTATAGAGTTTTTGCTTCCAGCTTTTGGATTGATAAGCCCTGAGATAGGAGAGTGCCCAATACTGGTTGCAATCCCTTCTTGGCTGTTGTAATCCAAAGCCATTACCCCACAGTTATTTAAAGGGATTTGTAGAGGTCCTACACATTGTTGTTTGGCTACTTTTCCACCAACACAACGGTCTACTTTATTAGTTAACCAATCTTTACAAGCGACAGCTTCTAATTGTAGAACTTGCTCTAGATAGTGCTGGAAGTTCTCATTAGTATAGGTAATGTCTTTATAGTTATAAGCGACTGTTATGTCTTTCATAATGGTTTTAGGAGAACTACCAAACATATCATCTAGCTCCAGATCCATTGGTTTGTCTCCTTTTGTAGCTGATTCGAATGTAAATCTGTGATCCCCGGTTACATCTCCTACCTGATACATTGGAGAGCGTTCTCTGTCAGCAATTCGTTGTAGGGTATCTATATCTTTTTGACCAATGACCAGCCCCATACGTTCTTGAGATTCATTTCCGATGATCTCTTTTGCAGAGAGTGTAGGATCTCCGACAGGCAGTTTATCCAAATCAATTTTACCTCCGGTTTCTTCTACGAGTTCGGATAAACAATTTAAGTGTCCTCCGGCTCCGTGATCGTGTATGGAGACAATTTGATTAACATCACTTTCTACCATTCCCCGGATAGCATTTGCGGCTCTTTTCTGCATTTCCGGATTAGATCGCTGGATAGCGTTTAATTCGATTCCAGTACTAAACTCTCCGGTATCTGCTGAGGATACGGCGGCACCTCCCATTCCGATACGGTAGTTTTCTCCTCCGAGTATTACAATCTTATCCCCGGATTCTGGTGCTTCTTTTATGGCTTGTTCTGCTTTCCCATATCCGATACCTCCCGCTTGCATGATTACTTTATCAAACCCTAGTTTGCGGGCATCCTCTTCATGCTCAAATGTCAATACAGATCCTGTAATGAGGGGCTGTCCGAATTTATTTCCAAAATCAGAAGCTCCATTAGAGGCTTTGATAAGAATATCCATAGGGGTCTGATATAGCCATTTTCTTTCTTCTACAGCTTGCTCCCATGGGCGGTTTTCTTCTAATCGGGAATAGGAGGTCATATATACAGCAGTTCCTGCTAGTGGTAAAGATCCTTTTCCTCCGGCTAAACGGTCCCTGATTTCTCCTCCAGAACCAGTTGCAGCCCCATTAAATGGTTCTACGGTGGTCGGAAAATTATGTGTTTCGGCTTTTAAAGAAATAACACTATCAAACTCTTTTTCTTCGTAATAATCAGGTTTATCAGCACTTTTTGGAGCAAACTGAGTAACTCTGGGTCCTTTTATAAAAGCTACATTATCCTTATAAGCTGATACAATATCATTAGGATTTGTTTCAGATGTCTTTTTTATCAGTTTGAATAAAGAAGTCGGTTTTTCGTCTCCATCAATAATAAAAGTACCGTTGAATATTTTATGTCTACAATGTTCTGAGTTTACCTGAGAAAACCCGAAGACTTCTGAGTCGGTTAATTTTCGACCTATTTTTTTAGCGACATCTTCCAGGTATTCTATTTCTTCATCACTTAGTGCTAACCCTTCTTGTGTATTATACGCAGCAATATCATCAATTTCTAAAATTGCTTCCGGTGAGATATCGATCGTATAGATATCCTGATGTAGGTTACTGTACTTCTGAGACAACATCGGATCATAGTCTTCAAAATCTTTTTCTACAGCCTGAAATTCTTCAATTCGTATAATTCCATCAATTCCCATATTCTGAGTTATTTCTACAGCATTTGTACTCCAGGGAGTTATCATTGCTGCGCGGGGACCAACAAAAAAAGCGTCAATAGACGCTGCAGATATTTTTGGCTGGTTCCCAAATAACCAGGTCAATTTTGTACTATTTTCAGGAGTGATTTCCGAAGCCGATTGAACAGCAAATACTTTTTCTTTTGAGTTTCCGAAGAAATGAATCATACCTCGATGTTTGAATTGTTTAATTTGCCGCAAATTTACTCTTTTTAAAACAAATTAATATCATATTAACAGGGATAATAAAAGAGTTATCCACGCTATTTTTAACAATTAAAAATAGCGTGGATTGTATTTGGTCGAACGATTTAACTATTTACAGTGTTTTCAATTTGATTTTTCTCAGATTGAGGTATGTTTTCCTGTAATAATGAGATTACTTCTTTCAAGTCTTTATCTTCTAATAATACTTTATGAAACTTAAATTTTTTCTCTTTATTATTATTGGTTTTATAGTAGATTATGAATACTTTTTTCTCTATTAGTACTGATTTGATAGTATCATACGGAATCATTGTCTTAGAAGCGATAAGCCCTTTTTTAAATTCAATATATTTGGGAAATACTTGTACAACTTTTAGACTTTTATTGGCAAAACTCATCACCAGAAAAAGAGTTGCTAAGCCAATTAGCGAAGGTTGCCCAGATAACATAAAAATTCCAGCTCCGAGTACTAGAGCTACAACGCCCAAGATTGCTTGTTGATTTGTGAGTTTTTTCTTTAAAAAATATTGTTTTACAGGATTCATGTTTATGATAGTGATTTTAATAATTCTTCTTCTTTTAATTGATCTAATATTTTTCTAGCTCCTAAGACTCCAATTAATCCGGCAGGTACAAATGGGGCACTGCTAATAAGTATCATCCAGGCTCCAATTTTGGTTTGATTGAATTGTAAAAAAAGAATCCCTAAGCAATTAATAATCATAAAAGGAACCATTATCCAGAATAAAAAAGTGGCTTCTTTCTCCGAAGAAAAATAAAAGAAACAGGCTAATAGAGTTTGAATAACAAACCAGAGGATGATAAGTGCGTTTAGTGATTTCATAATACTGTTTTTATTTTGAAGCAAAATTAAGAGCAGTACACTTTTCATAAAACACCTGATACCGTATAAAAAAGCCCCCTGAAAAAGGGGGCAAATGTTATATGGTAGTTATTTAAAATAATAGCACCTTAATAAGACGATAGTTGTAATCTTCTATAGTCTATTCTTTTTTGGTTAGAAGTGCCATATAAAATCCATCAAATCCGGATTCATGAGAAAGTATTTTTTTATCCGAGACAAAAGAGAAGTGTTCTCCTGCTTCGGATTGCAAAAAGTTTTTGACTTGTTTTTCATTTTCTGAGGGCAAAACAGAGCATGTCGCATAGACTAATTTTCCTCCAGGTTTAACCATTCTGGAATAACTACTTAGAATCTCTTTTTGTGTTTGTCTGATGGTATCTAAGAATTCAGGTTGTAATTTCCACTTAGCATCAGGGTTACGTCTGAGTACCCCTAATCCACTACAGGGGGCGTCGATTAAAACACGATCCGCTTTACCGATGAGTTTTTTTATGTCTTTACTAGATTCGATCACCCTTGTTTCTATATTATGAGCTTTTGCTCTTCGGGCGCGCCTTTTTAATTCTTTTAGCTTATTGCCATAGATATCCATGGAAATAATCTGACCTTTGTTTTCCATGAGGGCGGCAAGATGTAATGATTTTCCTCCGGCACCAGCACAGGTATCGACTACTCGCTGTCCTGGTTTTACATCCAGAAATGCAGCTACTAATTGAGAAGAGGCATCCTGAACTTCAAAAAAACCATTTTTAAAAGCTTGTGTAGAAAACACATTTGCACGTTCTGTTAGCTGTAATGCATCAGGATATGTTTTGATAAACTCTGTATCTATAAGTTCATCTTCTAATAAACTTCTTACTTTCTTTTTATCACCGACTAAGGTATTGGCTCTAAGAACGACAGGAGCTTGTTTATTGAGGGCAGCTATTTCCTTTTCCCATTTACCTTTTAATTCCGTTTCTCCTAAGGTGTCTAACCAATCAGGAATTGATTCCCGATATTTTCTGATCTTACTCAGCTCATCAAATTTTCCTTTGATTCTTCTGGTAGGTGTTGGAGCTATTTGTTTCCAGTCAGGAAGTGTAATTCCTCGTAATGTAGCCCAGACAGCAAAAATACGCCATAGATTTTCTCTGGAGTAAGGCTCTTTTACTTCTGCTATTTCTGCATATAATCTTTTCCAGCGAACGATTTCATAAACGGTTTCTGCAATAAAACTTCGATCTCTTGCTCCCCATCGCTTATCGCGTTTTAGCAATTTTTGAACTATTTTATCAGCATATTCTTCTTCATTAAATATTTCATGTAATCCGTCGATAACGGCAAAAACAAGATTTCTATGTAGTCTCATTGTTATTTTCTTAAAGGGCGACAAAGGTAGTTTTTTGTGTTTTAAATAATATTATATTTAGAAAAAATTATAGAGAATCGTTTAAAAGAAAGAAAAAAAGATTCAAAGGCGCTCTTTATAACTGAAATTATAGTTGTTTTTTAAAATCGTAGGAGATGAGATATTATATAGTGTTTTTAATTATGTGTAGTGTTAGTATTGAAGGAATAACAGCACAAAGTAAAAAAACGGAACATACTTTTTCTTCCGTTTCTATAGAAACAGTATTAGAAGATTCCATTAGTATTCGTGCGATAACAATAGATTCCAGAGGGCTTATCTATGCAGGAACAGAAGGGAAGTACGGTTTTATTTCTTTTGATAAGGAAGAAAGAGTAAAAAGTTATCATAAATCCATTTCCTGGAAGGGGAAAAAGCTACATTTTAGAGCCATTGCGGCAACAAAAGAAGATTTTTTTATTTTGAGTATTGAATCACCTGCCTTATTGTATAAGCTGTCTAAGAAAACAGGAGAAGCATCATTGGTCTATAAGGAAGAACATCCAAAGGCATTTTATGATGCAATGGCTTTTTGGAATGACAAAGAGGGGATCGCTATTGGAGACCCTACAGATAAGTGTTTATCAGTTATTATTACCAGAGATGGAGGACAAAGCTGGAGAAAAGTTTCTTGCGAGGTATTTCCTAAAGCTGTAGAAGGAGAAGCAGCATTTGCAGCTAGTAATGGAAATATCAGCATTATAGATGATCAGGTATGGATCCTCTCAGGAGGAGGAGCTTCCAGAGTGTATCATTCTTCTGACAAAGGGGGGCACTGGAGCGTTTTTGATACGCCAATTACTCAGGGAATACCAACTAAAGGAGGCTATTCTTTAGATTTTTATGATAGGAATACAGGAATTATATATGGAGGAGATTACACAACTCCTGATACTAATCAAAAAAACAAAGTAGTGACTAAAGATGGAGGAAATACGTGGACATTGGTGGCCGATGGAGAAGGTCCCGGGTATAGAAGTTGTGTGCGTTATATTCCTAACTCTGAAGGAAAAGGGGTTATAGCAGTAGGCTTTAAGGGAATATCGGTATCTGGTGATGGAGGAAAAAGTTGGAAAACAATTAGCGATGCTTCCTTTTATACGCTTCGATTTATAACGGATACTATTGCATATGCAGCAGGGAAGGGGAGAATTGCTAAGCTATCCTTTGAATAAGAAATATTATTTGTAAAAGTTGTTAAGCACATATTTGTTTGTTGAGTGAGGTTTAAATGCATTCGCACTGATGTCTAACTATTTTATAGTAATTTCATTGGATGATATTGGACTTGCCTCATATGTCTTTACAATAGAGGACTAAATATGTGCTTGATGATGTTATCTAGGTTTTCGTCTTCGATGCTTTAATTCTTGCATTAATCGTCTGTGGAAGTCCCTTTCTGCTTTAATTAATAAGACAATTTTTTTACTGGTCAGAATGGGGCGTAATTCTTTCATCATTTTCTGTCTAGCAGCAAATTTTTGTTCTTCTAAGCTGATATACTTAGTTACAATGTTATTTGCCGTTTCCTCATCCAGAGATTCTATTGATTGTTGCTGATTTTTTCTGTGGATAGTATTTATTTCACGTCTTAGCTTTTCCATAGATTGTTCGTGTTCATTGTAAACAGGCCAAAACTTTTGCGCTTCATTCGTGGTAAGATCTAAAGCTTGCGTAATGTGCGCGATTTTCATCGATTTTATTTTTTCTTTATATCCTTTTTGAGCATAAGATCCTATGGTCAAAAAGAAAGAAAAACAAAGGAGTATAATATTATTTTTCATGTGTTTATAGGGTTGTTTTAGGAGTCAGATAGATTTTTGTTAATCAATTTAATATATAAGTTTCTGCTAATCCAGATAGATGTTATCATCGTCTAATTCTTCCTCAGAAAGGTATTCAATTAATGATTCATCATTAATTTGCAGTTCTTCAATAAAACTAATTTCATCAGTATCATCAATCATCTCTGCAATATCTGTGTAGCTTATATCTATGACATCTTCTAATAAATAATTTTGAATATCTGCAATATCTAATGAATTTATAGTTTCTTTGGGATTATTATTTGTATAAATAGTTATTAGTAATGCTATCATAGCGGCAATACTACTAAATAAGAAGATTTTTCTTTTTGAGAACAAAGATATGACCTTCGTCTTTTTTGGAGTAGCTGTTACTGTATTTAAAATTTTATTTTCTAAAGTGTCAAAGTATGTTTCAGGAGTTTTGAATCCGGTAGAAAGATCTATTGGTATTTCATTCGACTGTTGATGCTCGATAGCATCAAAAAGCTTCGTGTCAAACTCTTCAAAGTAGTTTTTAGGAACTTTAAAAGGATTTGTATTGGTATGTTGTTTTTTGTTTTTCACTATAAATTAGACAAGATATTATAAGAAAGGTTTAATGATTACGTAAGAAAGTTTCTATTTTTTTTGAAGCGATATGATAAGAAGCTTTTAGAGCTCCTTCACTGGTTTCCAAAATTTCGGAAATTTCTTTATACTTTAATTCCTGAAAGTATTTCATATTGAATACTTGTTGCTGCTTTTGCGGGAGTGTTGCAATTGCTTTTTGTAATTTTAATTGTATTTCGTCTCCGTCATAATATACATCTGATTCTAGGTTCTGTGCTAATTGAAGGTGCAACTCTTCATTAGAAATATTAAGTTTTTTCGCTTTTTTGTTTAAAAAAGTAAGGGATTCATTCGTAGCAATTCTATACAACCATGAATATAATTTACTATCTCCTTTGAACTTTTTAATGTTGTGATATACTTTAATGAATACATTTTGTAAAACATCATCAGTATCATCGTGATTCTTCACCATATTTCTAATATGCCAATATAACCTTTGTTTGTACAAAGTAACTAAATGGGAAAAAGCGGAGTGCATTGAATGATCCGTTTGTAATGCTTCTAATAATTGTTTTTCATTACGATACTCCAAAAGTAAATTTGTTTAATAAGTTAAAGTACGATTTTTAGTTTAGACTTTTTTAATAGGGAATAGTTTAAATTGAAGTACTTTTTTTTCTTTAAACACAATTTTTAAAAGAATTATTTATGAATTTGGTACAATACTATGGAGATATGTATGAATAATTCAATATATAAAAAGTAGTATTTTTCTTACTTTACATGGTTTTTTGTTAAAAAATGACGTTTAATTGTAGTTTTTTTAGATAAAATACATTTTTTGTTTGGTGGAATAAAAAAAAAGACTATCTTTACACCATAATTAAGAATTATATGTTTCATTTCCCCCAAGATGAAATTTTTATAAAAAGTGAGTTTTAATTTTAGATTAAGCCCCTAAATTAAGATGATTTGTGTGAAGAGAAAGAGTGCAA